>NZ_JBDGHY010000007.1:0-323198 GCF_039615155.1 Sphingomonas epibiotica
GCAGCAGCGCACAATGCCCAACCCAGACGATGTCGGAAAACGCCTTGCCGCTCCGCGCATCGGCCCACTCGTCCGGATCAGCACCGCAGCACAGGGGCAAAGCACAGCATCACGTCCGCACCCCACCACCCCATAGCGAACTCGTCGCAACGCGTCTCGAGCACAAACATCGCAACGCAGCGCAGCGTTTCGGCAGCCGAACAGCGACCGCATCAGGCCTCACCGCGATTGTCGATGCTCTCAGCGGGTAGGTTCACCCGGCCGAACGACGACATCGCCACCCTTCATGACGAACGCGACATGCTCAAGGGTCCGCACGTCGGTCAGGGGGTCGCCATCCACGGCAATCAGATCGCCATACCGGCCCACTGCGATAGCGCCGACGTCGGTGGTGCGATCTAGCGCTTGCGCAGCGCTACTGGTCGACGATTGGATCGCTTCCATCGGGGTCATACCCCATTCGACCATCTTGGCGAATTGCAGCGCGTTGTTGCCATTGGGGTAGACGCCCGCGTCGGTCCCGAACAGCATCTTCACGCCCGCAGCATGCGCAGCGCGGAAGGTTTCGCGTTGCTTGCGACCGATCTGGCGTTCCTTTTCGAGGCTTTCGGCAAAGACGCCGTTCTTGGCCCCTTCGGCGAGGATATAATCGTCGTCGTAAATATCCATGACGAACCACGCGCCATGGTCCTTGGCGAGCTTGAACGAGGTCGCATCGGCGAGGCTGGCATGCTCGACCGTGTCGACGCCAGCGCGCAGGCCGGTATTGATACCCTCGGTACCGTGTGCGTGGATCGCGACCCGCATGCCCAGCATATGCGCTTCGTCGACGATCGCCTTGATCTCGTCATAGCGGAGCTGCTGCGCGCCGACCGAGTCGGTCTTCGACAGCACGCCCCCGGTCATGCACACTTTGATGACCTCAGCGCCATATTTGCGGACGGTCCGCACGGCCGCGCGGAAGCCGTCGGGCGAATTGGCGATCTGCGGCTGCGGGACGCTGACGGATGGCGGGAACTCGGTCGCGTCGCAATGGCCACCAGTCACGCCGAGCGCGTAGGTTGCAGGTACGATGCGGGGTCCGGGTATCTCGCCGCGATCGATCCCCTGTTTCAACCCGACATCGGCATAGTCGCTCGATCCGACGTTGCGCACGGTGGTGAACCCGGCATTCAGGGTCCGGCGGGCGTTGGCAACCCCGACGACCGTCCAGTAGCTGTCGGTGAATTCCAGCACCTTGTACCCGCTGAGGGTCGGGTCGCTGGTCAGATGGACGTGCATGTCGATCAACCCGGGCAGCAAGGTGCGCGCACCGAGATCGATCCGCTCCGCCCCCGCCGGAACCGGATCGCCGCGGCGGCCGACGGTGCGGATGCGACCGTCGACGATCGTCACCTGCGGATCGTCGACGCGCTTTCCCGACAGGACGTCGACCATATGCGCCGCGGTGACCACCACCGTTTTCGCTTCCGCGGGCGCTGCAATCAGAGCGAAAACCAGCGAAAGACAGGCTAGGGTGCGCATCAACGTTCTTTCGAAAGCGGTCAGAAGCGAGCGCCGGCGCGGATGCCGATCGTCCGGGGGGTGTTCGTCACGATGTAAGGCCGCTGATAGCAACTGCCGCACTGCTGAAAGCGCGACAATTGCGCGCGTTCGTCGAAGGCGTTCTGAAGATAAATTTCGAACGTATAGGTCTTCAGATCGAGCCCGACCGAGAAATTGGCGGTCGTGAATGCGGCCAGCCGGCCGGTAAGCAACGCCGGATTGACGATATCGCCGGTCCCGGTTTCGACGACGGCGGTGCGGATGTCGGACGACGCCGAACTTTGATGCGTTACCAACGCTTGCACATAGCCTTTGGCACTACCGATCGGGACCGTGTAGCGCGCATTCCCGCTGATCTTGAAACGCGGTGTGATCGGCAACCGGGTGCCGGTCGGCGCGGCGATGAAATTACCCTCACCGGCGCAGGTGAAGGTCGGATCGTCGATCGCGCAGAGGTTCCGCTTCGTCTTCGCATCGGTGTACGACCCCGCGGCAGTCAGCGCCAGCCCGCCGAGATAGGCGCTGATATCGCTTTCGATGCCACGGATACGGGCGTCGGGACCATTATGGATTTCGGTAAAACTGTTGGCGCCGAGGAACGAGAATTGGAATGCGTCCCAATTCTGCTGATAGACCGCACCATTCCAGCGCAACCGACCGTCGAGCAACGTCGTCTTCCACCCCGCCTCGTAATTGGTCAAGAAATCGGGTGCGTAGGGTGCAACCGTCGCGCGACGATTGATACCGCCGGGTCGGAAGCCTTTGGACCAGGTACCGTAGAATAACAGCCCGTCAGCCGGCTTCCAGCTTAGATTCAGACGATAGGTGACGCCCTGCCCATCGACGCTTCGCGGCGACAGCGAACGCCCATCGAACTGGGCGAGGTTCGTACAGGGGCTGCCGCTGACGGCGGCGGGAAACAATGTTCCGCCGGGGTTGTCACGCAACAGCGCGCCGGTCGTCGTATAGCATCCGGCGACGCCCGTCCGCGAACTACCCGCCGCATTATAGGGCGGACCGTCGAGGTCGCGACCGAAGCCGAAGAAGCCGATCAGCGAATTGTCGAAGATATAGGCACGCGCACCGGCGGTCAGTGTCAGCTTCGGCAACAGGTCGTAGCTGGCTTCTCCGAAAACGGCATAATCCTTGTCGACGCGATATTGCTCGGTCAGCCACAGCGTGCCGGGACGACCATTCACCGACAGATTGTCGGCAAGGCCGGCGACGCGATAATCTTGCCCGATGCGGTTGCTCTGCCTTTGATAAAAGGCACCCGCCACCAGCCGGAGCCGTTCGTCCTGCGGCGAAGCGATGCGAAGCTCCTGGCTCATCTTCCTGAAGTGGTCGGTGCCGATGATCCGCTGACGCGAATCGATCTGTTGCCCGGCATTGTTGAGGAAGTAGAAATAGCCCGCGATGCCGCCTACCGACGCGTAGAGCGAATCATACGCTTCGGCATAATCGGTATAGTCCGACGACTGCAGCGCGCGCCGATCGAAATAGGCGCCGGCATAGGTTAGGTCCCAATTGCCCAGCTTGCCTTCGATCGTCAGTGCCGCCTGCGCAAAACGGTCGCGGCGATATTCCGGGAAGAAATGCTGGACCTGAAGATCGCCGACCTTCGGATCATAGCCGAAGCTGCCGTGATTGCGCTGTTCCTGATAGAGAATGGTCGGCGTTACCGTCCAGCTATCGTCGAGATCGATCTTCAGCGCCGCGCGACCGCCCCAGATGTCGGCGTCGTTATAGTTCTTCTCGACGAACTCGGCATTGTCGACGGTGATGTCGCCGGTGAAGCTGCGGGTGCCGGGGACGTTGTCGATGAAGCCCGCGTCATGCTGATAGAAACCGACCACGCGCAGGGCCGCACTCTGTGACAGGGGAATGTTGAGCATCCCCTCCAGCCGGCCGCCCTGACCGCCCGATTTCACGGTGTTCGCCTCGCCATCGATCCGGCCGTAGAAGCCGCTGGTATCGGGCTTGTTGGTGATGATGCGGATCGTACCGGCTTCGGACGATGCGCCGTACAACGTCCCCTGCGGTCCGGCGAGGCTCTCGATACGGGCGACGTCGTAGATATGGATGTCGGGGGTGCCGCCGATCGTCGTCACCGGCTGTTCGTCGAGATAGACGCCGACGGAAGGGAGCGAGCCCGAATGATTGCCGTCGCCGCCACTGGCGACACCGCGCATATAGACGGTGGTGACCCCCGGCTGCGAACTCTGGAACGCGACCGACGGTAGCAGTTGCGAATAATCGGCGAAGCTGGTGACGTTCAGCTGATCGAGCCGGCGCGTCCCGATCGCCTGGATGCTGAGCGGTACCGTCTGGATGCTTTCGTCGCGCTTCTGCGCGGTGACGATGATCTCATCCTGCTCTGGTTCGCCAGCTGCCGCGTCTGCGGTCGGTGTCGAGGCCGGGCTGTCGGTTGACTGGGCAAGGGCCGCTGCGGACGTCAGCGCCGACGAAACAAGCAAAGCCGTTGCAAGCGTTCCACGACAGATCGACCGCATCAAAGCCCCCGTTGTAACATAAAGTTACGCAACGCTAACAAGCGGCTTCCGGACGTCAATATCACGCCATTTCCCACCATCATTTCGCAGGTGCAGCGTGACAGTTTTACCACGCTCGCGCGTACCGCTCAGTCGAACGGCGGTATCGCCGGGTAGGTGGTCAGCACCGGGCCGAGGCTGTCGCGCAGCGGCTCCAGCCAACGATCGAAGGGTTTCCACGCCTCCGTCCCGTCGCGATAGATCGGTCGGCGCACCTGTTCGGAACTGGCCGTGCGCACGGCGCGGCGCGTTTCGTGAAAGGCGAGGCAGGCCGGGTCCCAGTCGAGCCCACAGGCCGCAAGCAGGCGCCGCACCTCCCCCTCGGTATCGTCCACCATCTGCTCGTAAAAAACGCGGTGGACGCGTCCGGGAGCGACCCGGTCAACATGCGCCATCAACCGCACATAGTCGCGGTAGTAACGCCCCATATCGACAAGGTCGTAGCTGAAGGCCTGACCACGCGCGAAATGCTGTTTGTAGTTGGAGAAGCAGCAGCCGAGCGGATGGCGACGGGCATCGATGACACGCGCATTGGGCAGCATCAGCAAGATCAGCGGCAGGTGCGCCCAGTTGTTGGGCAGTTTGTCGATGAAGAAGGGCCGGTCGGATCGACGTTGCACCGCAGCACGGCGGAGATAGTCGTCGCCCATCGCGCGCAATCGTTCGCCATCCAGCGCCGACAACCCTCGTGGATACTCGGTGACGCTCCGCGCAAGGGCGGGTACGTCGGGCAGTTCTGACGTACCCTCCACCAAAGGATGGCTCGACAATATCTGTTCGATCAGCGTCGATCCGGCACGAGGCATGCCGAGGATGAAGATCGGATCCGAGGCCATCGATCCCATCCCCGCGCGCGCCGCGATCAGGGCGGTGTCGAAGGTTGCGATGCTGTCGTCGACAAAGCGCTCCGTCTCGTCGGCGTCATAGACGATGCGGGTGCGCCGTAGCCGGTTGCCCGCTTCATAATGCGCGAACGCTGCCTCGGCCCGGCGGCGGTCCTCGAACGCCTTTCCGAGCGCGAAATCGAGGTGGAAGCGATCCTCCACGCTGACATCGTCGCGGGCCAGCGCATCGGTCATCGCGGTGATATCGGCGTCGTCGAACGCGACGGTTTTAAGGTTCGCGAGGCTCCACCATGCCTCCCCGAGCGACGGCGTGATCGCGACTGCGCGGCGATAGGCGGCGACGCCGTCTGCCTGCCGCCCGACGGTCTTGAGCATATGGCCATAGCTCATCCACACGCGCGGCTGCTGCGGCGCATCGCGCAGCACGGTTTCGTACAGCGAAATCGCCTCTTCGAACCCGCCGATCCGGCCGAGCGCCGCCGCCTTCAGATTGGCGTGGCCGACATGATCGGGTTCCTCCTCGAGCAGCAGATCGAGTTCGGCGATCGCGTCCATCGGGCGATTGAGGCGGTACAATACGATCGCGAGATTGGCCCGCGCCGCATGAAAGGTCGGCGACAATTCCAGCGCCCGCCGCAGCAGCGTCTCGGCATCCTTGTAGCGCCCGATCCGACCGGCGAGTTCGGCGAGCATCCGGATGGCGCGCGCGTCGAACGGGTTGGCCTTCAGATGCTGACGCAGCAGCGGCTCGGCTTCGTTCAGACGATTGTCGTGCAGTGCCAGCGCAGCATCGACCAGACGGGGATGCCATCGGGGGTAGGGGGGCAATGGCTGCTGCGGCGTCATGCGTCGTAGAAACCATCATGCAACCTCTAGATCAAGGCGAGCGGTTCGGCGGAACCATATCGGCAGCCCGCTTCCGGACAATGCGACGATCCGGTCGTGCGCGCGTTCAGCGGCTGACAGGTCGCCAAAGGATGCCATTTGCCCCAATATCTTATCGCGCAGAGCGAATTACCGGACGAGCGCGAGGCGCGTCGACGCAGGACGGGGAAAAGCGCAGGCGAAACCTATGCGGCCACGCTTCGGCAGATGGCGCCGGATGCCGATGTGACCATCGTCGCACCCGCCGATGACGACGCGCCGATATTCTCGGAAGACGACTTCCGGACATTCGAAGGCGTGTTCCTCACCGGCTCGCCGATGCATGTTTATGACGAGACGCCCGAGGTTGCGCGGCAATTGGCGTTCATGCGCGCGGTGTTCGGGGCGGGCGTGCCGTCGTTCGGGTCGTGCGCCGGGCTGCAGATCGCGGTGGCGGCGGCGGGCGGGAAGGTCCGTCGGATGCCGCGGCGCATGGAGGCAGGCGTCGCCCGTAGCATCCTCGCGACCGAGGCCGGGCGGCACCATCCGCTTCTGGCCGGACGGGGGAGGGTTTGGGAGGCTGGGGCGATTCATGGCGATGAGGTTGAAGTCCTGCCGCCGGATGCTGTTCTGTTAGCGGGAAATTCTGTCACCGGCGTGCAGGCGGCGGAGATACGCTTTGCCGGTGGCGTGTTCTGGGGCGTGCAATATCACCCCGAATTGTCGCTGGAAGAGATTGCGGTCGCGCTGCGGGCGCAGGCGGAGGAACTGGTCGCGCAAGGGCTGGCGGCGGACGCGGGCGACGTCGCCGATCAGGCGGATCTGCTCGAACGGCTGCATGCCGATCCGGACCATGGCCCGACGCGGTGGAAGCTGGGCGTCGGCGACGAACTGGCAGTCGAGGCCAACCGGCGGCGCGAGATCGCCAATTTCCTTGCCCATCTCCCCATGCTGCGGAACAAGGTGGGATGAGATGCTTCTTCGACGATCGCCAGCTCGCCCATGCGCCCGGGCGGGAGTTCCACAATGGCGGTTGGGCGGTCCATGCCGAGACGCCGGGGCGCGCGCGGTCGATAGCGGGTGCGCTGGGACGATGGGAAGCGCCGCGCGACCATGGAGCGGAGCCGATCGCGGCGGTGCATGATGCACGCTATCTGGCGTTCCTGCGGACCGCGTGGGACGACTGGGTTCGGGAAGGGCGCGAGGGCGAGGCGATCGGCTATGCCTTTCCGGTGCGGCATCGGCGGGCGCTGGACCTCACGCGTATCGAAGCGCGGCTGGGCGCGTTCAGCATGGATGCCTCGACGCCGATCACCGCTGGAAGCTGGGACGCAGCCTATTGGGGTGCGCAATGCGCAGTCAGCGCCGTCGATGCGCTGGCGGAGGGGGCACGCAGCAGTTTCGCGCTGTGCCGGCCGCCGGGACATCACGCGGGTGCCGATTATCTGGGGGGCTATTGCTTCCTGAACAACGCCGCGATCGCGGCGCGGCGGGCGACGGCCAAAGGGCTAGGGCCAGTCGCGGTGCTGGACGTCGATTATCATCACGGCAATGGCACGCAGGACATTTTCCTCGGCGACGGCAGCGTGTTCTTCGCGTCGATCCATGCCGATCCGCGCACCGACTATCCCTTTTACTGGGGGCATGGCGACGAGCGGGGCGAGGGGGCCGGGGCGGGCGCTACGCTTAACCTGCCCTTGTCGCGAGGGACCGACTGGTCGGCATATCGCCCGGCATTGGCGCAGGCGCTGACGGCGATTGCGGAGTGGGGTGCCAAAACGCTGGTCGTGTCGTTCGGCGCCGATACCTATGCCCATGATCCGATTGCCGGTTTTGCGCTGGAGACCGGGGACTTCGCCGAAATGGGGCGGATGATCGGCGCGGCGGGGCTGCCGGCGGCGATCGTCATGGAGGGCGGCTATGCCGTCGAGGCGCTGGGGGCGAATGTCGCGGCGTTCCTGTCGGGCTTCGAAGGTGACGAAGGTGCCACGTAACGCCATTTGTCGGCAGTTCCGCAATCGATTGTTGTCAGCGCCGGCAAAGCTGGTATAGCGGGTGGCCAGGCTCGCGAAGACGGGCGTCAGCCATGAGGATGTCCGATGCGCGTACCCGCTTCCAAACCCCATTTGTCGCTCCCCCGCATCCTAGAGATGAATCTGGGCTTTCTCGGCCTGCAATTCTCGTTCGGGTTGCAGCAGGGGAATATGGCGCCGATCTACAGTTACCTCGGCGCGTCGGAGGCGACGATCCCGATGCTGCAACTGGCCGGACCGATGACCGGCCTGCTGGTACAGCCGTTGATTGGCGCGCTGAGCGACCGGACCGACAGTCGCTGGGGGCGGCGAACCCCCTATTTCCTGCTCGGCGCGGTGCTGTGCGCGCTGGGGCTGTTCTTCATGCCGCTCAGTTCATCGCTGTTGATGGCGGTGTCGCTGCTGTGGATCCTCGACGCCGGCAACAACATCACGATGGAGCCGTATCGTGCCTATGTCAGCGACCGGCTGAACGAGAACCAGCATCAGGTCGGGTTCCTGACGCAGAGCGCGTTTACCGGCGCGGCGCAGATGCTGGCGTTCCTGACCCCGTCGCTGCTGGTGTGGGCGGGGATGAACCAGGACTGGGTCGACGCCCACAACATCCCCTATACCGCGCGGATCGCGTTCATGGTTGGGGCGGTGCTGAGCTTCTCGACGATCCTGTGGTCGATCTGGCGCGTGCCCGAATTGCCGCTGGCCCCGGAAGAGCGCGCCCGCATTGCTGCCGAGCCGAAGGGGCTGGGCGCGATGTTGAAGGAGATCGGATCGGCGATCCGCGACATGCCGCTGGCGATGCGCAAGCTGGCGCTGATGAGCCTGTTCCAATGGTATGCGATGGCCGCCTATTGGGCGTACGTCATCTATTCGATCGGCCGGTCGGTCTATGGCACGGCCGAGGCAACATCGACGGGTTTCCATTCGGCGGTGCTGACCAATGGCGAGATGGCGGCATTCTATAACGGCGTCGCGTTCCTTGCCGCGTTCGCGATGGTGCCGCTGGCCAAGCGGATGGGCGCGGCCGGGCTGCACGCCATCTGCCTGATTCTCGCCGGGATCGGCATGGTCTGGCTGCCGCATGTCACCCAAAAATGGATGTTGTTCCTGCCCGCGATCGGCATCGGCATCGGCTGGGCCAGCATCATGGGCAACCCTTACGTGATCCTCGCCGGATCGATCCCGCCCGAGCGGACCGGGGTCTATATGGGCATCTTCAACATGATGATCGTCATCCCGATGCTGATCTTCTCGGGGACGATGTGGCTGTTCTACGACAGCCTGCTGGGCAGCGATCCGCGCAACGTGCTGACGCTGTGCGGGGTGCTGATGTTCGCGGCGGCGGCGGCGGTGTGGACGGTGCGTGAACGCAATGCGCAAGGGCTGCCGGTCGGCGCGACGCACAAGGCGGCGGCGTGACCATCGCACTGCACGGCGACGCGTCGAGCCTGATCCTCGAAGCGCAGCCGGATGCCGCGCCGCTGTGGCGATGGTGGGGGCCGCGGGTCGATGCCGACACGCTGCCGCCGCTGGCTGACACGCGACCGCAGGCGTCCTTCTCGCTCGATCGCGACCAGCCGCTGACGCTGGTGCCGAGCTATGGCACCGACTGGTTCGGACCGGCGGCGCTGCGCGCACATCGCGGGGGGCAGGCGTTCGCGCAATGGTTCGACGATGTCGCCATCGCCGAGGAGTCGGACCGCGTCACCGTCACGCTGACCGACCGGACTGCGCGGGTGACCGTCGTGCAGCGCATCGTGCTGGCCGGCGACGTGCTGACCCTGTCGGCGAGCGTCACCAATGACGGTGACGAGGTGCTCGACATCGAATGGCTGGCGGCGGGGACGCTGCCGCTGCCCGGCGACAGCGCCACGATCCGCAGCTTCACCGGGCGACACAATGCCGAGTTCGTGTGCAACGACGAGGCGATGCCGGCGCATGGCTGGGTCCGTGAGAACCGGCGCGGGCTGACCGGCCATGCCGGGCCGCCGGGGCTGTTCGTAGTCGGGCCGAATGCGGGCTGGCACCATGGCCGGGTGCATGGCGCGCAACTGGCATGGTCGGGCAATCACCGGCTGTCGATCGAGCGCGACGATGACGGGTTCTGGGTATTGCAGATGGGCGAGGCGCTGGCCCCGGGCGAGATCCGGCTGGCGCCGGGCGAGACCTATGCGACGCCGGAGATGCTGGCGACCTGTTCGACCGCCGGGTTGAACGGGGCCGTGCAGGCATTCCACGCCGCCGTCCGTGCGCGCGCGCCATGGGGCGGGGCGATGCGCCCGCGCCCGGTGCATGTGAATAGCTGGGAAGGTTTCTATTTCGACCATGACGAGGCGGCGCTGATGGCGCTAGCCGATCGGTCGGCGGGGCTGGGGGTCGAGCGGTTCGTGCTCGACGACGGCTGGTTCACCGGGCGCGGCGACGATACGGCCGCGCTGGGCGACTGGGTCGCCGATCCGGTGAAATATCCGCGCGGGTTGAAGCCGCTGGCCAAGCATGTCGTGTCACTCGGCATGGAGTTCGGGCTGTGGGTCGAACCCGAAATGGTCAATCCCGACAGCGACCTCGCGCGCGCGCATCCCGATTGGGCGTTGCAACTGGACGGGGTGCCGAAACTGACGTCGCGCAACCAGCTCGTGCTCGATCTGGGACGGGCGGAGGTTCGCAACTTTCTGTTCGACGCGATCGACGCGCTGCTGCGCGACCTGCCGATCGCCTATCTGAAATGGGATCATAACCGCGATCTGGCGCCGGCGGGCGATGCGCGGGGGCGGGCGGGCTATCATGCCCAAGTCGTCGGTGCCTATGCGCTGATCGACCGGTTGCGCGCGGCGCATCCGGCGGTCGAGATCGAGGCATGCGCCGGGGGCGGCGGGCGCAGCGATGCCGGCATCGCCACGCGGACGCACCGGATGTGGACCAGCGACTGTATCGACGCGGTCAGCCGGGTCGCGATGCAGCGCGGTTTTCTGCATTTCCTGCCGCCCGAGATGATGGGGTCGCATGTCGGCGCCAGCCCGGCGCATTCGACCGGGCGCAGCCAGAGCATGGCGTTCCGCGCCGCCGTGGCGCTGCCGGGTCATTTCGGGGTCGAGCTGGACCCGGCGGCGATCGCGCCGGCCGATGCGGTGACGCTGGCGACCGCGATCGAGCGCTACAAGGCGTTGCGCGACCGGCTGCACCATGGCCGGCTGTGGATGGGCGAGGGCGGCGACGGGCTGCTCTGGCAGATGCACGGGGTGCCGGGCGACCTGTTGCTGAGCGTGACGCAGGTGCAGCCGATGACGGTGCGCCACCCGCTGCCGCTGCCCGTCCCGCCCTTGGCCGGCACGGCGCGGGTGCGGGTGCGTCTGCTCAATCTTGCCACCGTGCCCGGTCACCCGCTGCCCGATGCGCCCGTCTTTGCCGCGATGCGCGGCGAGGGCGTGGTGCTCGACGGCGACTGGCTTGCCGCTGCCGGCCTGCCGATCCCGGCGATGAAGGCGGAGAGCGTCGCGCTGTTCGCCATCACCGCCGTCTGAACCCCTTTCCTGTCGAGAGCACTACCCATGACCATGCCCGCCCGCCGTTCCGCCGCCGATCAGCCGCTGCCGACCCATTGGAGCATCGATGCCGCGCGACAGGCCGCCGATCAGCCGGAACTGGCGCTGCCGGTCTTCTCGCTGGACGATCTGGTCCCGGTGGTGCCGGGGCATGATGTGTGGGACATGTGGCAGATCGCCTATGCCGATGGGCGGACGGCGTTCGTCGACGCGCGCAGTTTCTGGTTCTTTCTGATCACGCCGCAATTCGCCGATCCTGACGACCGGCACGATGCGGCGCGCATCCGGCTGACCAGCCATGGCGCCGATGGCTGGCGCGACCATGGCGATGCGTTTCCCGACGGGTTCACGCCGGGCAGCCGCGAATGGTCGGGATCGGCGGTGCTGGGCGAGGATGGCGAGACGCTGACCATGTATTTCACCGCATCGGGGCGGCGGGGGCAGGCGCGGACGTTCGAACAGCGCCTGTTCGAAAGCGTCGGGCGCTTTGCCGATGGCCGGGTCGGCGACTGGTCGGTGCCGGTCGAATCGATCGCCGCCGATGGCGCGACCTATCTACGCGCCGATCAGGCGGAAGCGATCGAAGGCCGGATCAAGGGATTTCGCGATCCGGGCTATTTCCGCGATCCCGCCGATGGCGCCGAATATCTGCTGTTCGTCGGATCGGCGGGCTGGGTCGACGACGTGCATGACGGGGTGATCGGCGTCGCGCGGCGCGATGCGGCGGATCAGCCGTGGCGGCTGGCCGCGCCGCTGCTCGAATCGATCGGGGTCAATAGCGAGCTGGAACGGCCGCATATCGTGCTGGTCGACGGGCGCTATTATCTGTTCTGGTCGACGCAGGCGAAGCGGTTCGTCGACGGGGCCGGGGCGCCGACCGGGCTGTACGGCGCGGTCGCGGACAGCATGGCCGGGCCGTGGGTGCCTCTCAACGGGTCGGGGCTGGTCGCGGGCAATCCGGCGGCCGAACCCTATCAGGCCTATTGCTGGTGGGTGACCGGCGAGTTGGACGTGATTAGCTTTGCCGATTCGGTGGGGCTGAACGGCGTGGAGCCGGCTGATGGCGCGACGCGGCGCAAGCATTTCGGCGGGACGGCGGCGCCGTGGTTCCGGCTGGTGCTCGACGGGGACAGGGCGCGCTGGACGATGTGAGGTCGTCTTGCTTTGGATGGCGTGGGGCGTCGCCGGTTGGGTCCGGCGGCGCCCTTTTTGTGTCCGGTTATGGGCCTTTTGCCAAATGCGTCGCCCCAGCGCAGGCTGGGGCCTCGCGCGGCTCCTGCTCCGTGCTGTCATTGGGAGATCCCAGCCTGCGCTGGGATGACGTTTGCGGCGTGGAGGCCGCCACGCGCCGCGCACAAAAAAAGGGCGGCCCGGCCGAAGCCGTGCCGCCCGTCAGGCTTGGGAGGGGGTTAGAAACGGTAGCGGATCGAGCCGGTGACGGTCCGACCATAAAGCGCGGTGTTGTTGAACACGGCGCTGGTCGACGACAGGACCGGGTTCAGGTTGCCACCGCCACGGAAGCCGAGCTTGTCGAACAGGTTGTTGACGTTCAGCCCCAGTTCGATCCGGTCGACCGGGCGCACGGTGACGAAGCCGTTGACGAAGGTCGAGCCCTTGATCGTGTAGAGGTTGAAATCGTCCGAGGGCGTGCTGGTCTGTCCGTTCACGCTGACGCCGAACGCGACCACGCCGGCGTCATAGGACGGCGAGATGACGTAGAGGAATTCGGGCAGGCCGCCGGGGCGGTTGCCGACCAGCGCCGCGGTCGCGCTGCTGACGATCTTCGAATTCGAATAGGTCGCATCGGCGGCGAGGTGGAAGTTGCCGTAGTTGAGGCGGCTGGAGAACTCGACGCCGAACGAGCGATAGCCGTTCGAGATGTTCGGGTCGTTGTTCGGGGCCGGATTGTTGATGCGGGTGAAGTCGTAGTTGTTTTCGGTGAGCGTCGAGCGGAAGCCGGTGATCTCGACGGTGTAGGACGCATCGCCCATCACGCTGCCGCGCTGCTTTAGGCCGATTTCCTGCTGGTTGAGGAAGTTGACCGAGGTCTGTTCCCCTTGCGCGTTGAGCGAGCCGTCGGCGTTAAAATTGCCCGACAGGACGCGACGATCGGCGTTGAAGCGGCCGCCGCGGCTGACGCGGGCGAAGGCGCTGGTATTGCCGCTAAAGGCATAGAGCGCACCGACCGACCAGCTGACATAGCTGTCGCTGTAATCGATATTCTCGACCGTCGGGTTGAGGACCAGCGACGGGAGGAGCGCCGATCCCAGTGCGTCGCTGGCGCGGACGGTCGGGCCGGCGACGCCGCCCTGTGCCGTGCCCTTGCCGCTGACATTGTCGTAGCGGACCGAGGCGTCGAGGTTCAGCCCGCCGGTTTCATAGCCGACCTGCAGGAACGGGGCGACGTCGGTGTAGCTGAGATCAACGCGACGGGCGCAGCAGCTGCCCCAATTGTCGTTGAACCCGGCCTGACCGGCAGCGGTCAACTGCGTGCCGATCGTCGAGAACAGGTCGAGCGGCGCCGCATTCTCACCGTTGATCTCGGCGAAGTTGCGGTTGACGTGCCAGTCCTGCTCGATGTTCTGCTTCATGACGAACACGCCGGTCGAGAAGGTCGCCTTGCCGCCGCCCAGATCGAACTTGCCGTTCAACGCGAGGTTGTTGGCGAAGTTGTTCATGTTCTTCATCAACGTGTTGATGTTCGGATTATTGTTGATGTAGGTCCCGGTGTAGAGCTGACCCTGGTTCGGACCCGCGGCATAGCGGACCGAACCGACGACCTGTCCGTTGACGGTCGACCCGATCACGCCGCCCGCACCGGTGCGCGTTGCGACATTGATGAACTGGGTCGTGAAGTTGCCGCTGATCCACTGATAGCGGATGACGTTGTCGAGCGTCAGATTGTCGGTCAGGTCGTAGTGGAACTGTGCGCCCAGACCGGTGACGCGCGGATGGATGCCCTGGATCTCCGCGCTGCGCAGCCCGCCGCCGTCATAGTCGAGATACTGGAAACGGCGGTTGTAGATCGAATAGGACGACCCGTCGCGCCCGTCGAAGGTCGGCAGCGGGGCGAAGCCGGTGACCTTGTTCCCGTCCAGCGTCGCGATCGACGGAGTGGTGGTGTTGGTCGGGGCCTGTTCGTCGAGGCGCTTGAAATACAGGCGGACGAAGCCGCGGCCGTCGGGCAGGTCCTTGGTGATGTTCGCCTTGATCTGATAGCCGCGCAGGATGTTGAAGCGTTCGTTGGTCAGGCCGCCGCCGTTGCGGGCATAGCCGCCGACATGGAAGCGCAGCGTATCGTTGATCGGCGCACCATAGTCGAAATCGACGCGGTGTTCGCGGAAGCCGATGCCGTTCGAATAGGCGACCTGGCCGCCGGCCTTGTCGCCGGTCTTGCTCAGATAGTTGATGACCGCGCCCGGCGCCTGGCTGGAGAAGGTCGAGGCCGAACCGCCGCGCACCGCTTCGACGCGCTGCACATTCTGGTCGAAGCGCAGCCAGTAATCGTTGTTGCCGAAGTTGATGTCGCCGAACAGGACGGTGGGCAGGCCGTCTTCCTGCAACGCCACATATTCCGAACCACCGGTCGACACCGGAATGCCGCGCACGCCGATATTCGCGTTACCGCCGGGGCCGGCGGTGTCGCTGGGCTGCAGGCCGGGGATGTTGCGCAACACTTCGGCTTCGGAGCGCGGCGTGAAATTGGTGATCGCGTCGTTGCTGAGCTGCGTGACCGAGATCGAGCTGCGGAAGCGCGAGCGTTCGCCGCTGCTGGCGGTGACGACGATTTCGTCGGTCGCCTCGGCCGGATCGGGGATCGCGCCGGGGGCTTCGCTGGTCGTCTGCGCCTGAGGCGCGCCGACCTGGGCGATGGCCGGCGATGCGACCAACAGAGCAATCGGCGACGAGCACGCAAGCAGAACCGGCAGTTTCATGGCAACCCTCCTGAACGGCCTCCCTGACGGGGCCTATGGCTGCTACATATACCCGCCGCAATCGTTTGCAAGCGGTAATGCAAAGGATTGTATTAACGGTTTGGGACTAAAGCGTGGTTGCGCCGATCTGTTGCAGAAATGCCGCATGCATCGGCATCGATCGCGCCATCGACTCGATCGCACCGGCCAGCCGATCGACGAAGCCGGCACTGTTGGTGGTGTCGAGCAACGGGTCGAGCGACACGGGATCGTTCAGCTGGCCAATATGCACCGCCAGCCAACTGGGCGGGCCGAACAGGTCCATGTCGCGCGCGACGAGACGCCCGCCATGGCGGAAATGCGCGATCTTGAGCGCGACCGTATCGGGCACCGCCATGTCCGCGCAGTCACGCCACAACGGCGCATCGTCGCGCGCGGTCAGCTTGTAATGCAGGATCAGGAAGTCGCGGATGCGTTCATATTCGGTGATCGCGACGCGGTTATACTCGTCGATCAGCAGCGGGTCGAAATCGCGCGTCGGGAAATAGGCGAGCAGCTTGGCGATGCCGGTCTGGATCAGGTGGATGCTGGTCGATTCGAGCGGCTCCATGAACCCGCTCGACAGCCCGATCGCGACGACGTTGCGGTTCCAGAAACGCCGCCGCCGCCCGGTGGTGAAGCGCAGGAAGCGCGGGTCGGCCAGCGCCTTCCCATCGAGGTTGGCCAGCAAGGTGGTCGCCGCTTCGTCGTCGGACAGATGGCGGCTGCAATAGACATAGCCATTGCCGGTGCGATGTTGCAGCGGGATGCGCCATTGCCAGCCCGCCGCATGCGCGGTCGATCGGGTAAAGGGGGTCAGGCCGTCGCCGCCGGTGACGCAGGGGACCGCCACCGCCCGGTCGCAGGGCAGCCAGTGCGTCCAGTCGTCATAGCCGGTCGCCAGTGCTCCCTCGATCAGCAGCCCGCGAAATCCCGAACAGTCGACAAACAGATCGGCGGCGAGGGTGCGACCGTCGTGCAGCGTGACGGACGCGACGTTGCCGCTATCCCCCGCCAGCGCGGCGTCGGCGACCTTGCCCTCGACCCGGACGACGCCGCGTGCCTCGGCATAGCGGCGCAGGAACGCGGCGTAGAGGCCGGCATCGAAATGATAGGCATAGTCGAAGGTCGAGGCGACGCTGCGCGGATCGGCCATCGGTCGGGCAAAGCGTCCGTGCTTGGCCGCGCCCCATGCCATCGACAGGTCGTCGAGCGGGACGGGCGATCCGACGGCACGCGCCGCCAGCCAATGCTGATGCACCGCGACCAGGTCGAATGGTTTGCCGAAGGTGCCGAACGGGTGGAAATAGCGATGCCCCCGCCGTGCCCAGTCGACGAATTCGATGCCTAGTTTGAAGCTGCCCTTCGTCTCGCGCAGGAATTGAGCTTCATCGATGCCGAGCGTGTCGTTGAACAGCTTGATCGGCGGAATCGTCGCCTCACCCACGCCGACCGTGCCGATTTCGTCCGATTCGATCAGCGAGATCGCGCAGCGTTTGCCAAGGGCGTGCGAGAGGGCCGCCGCGGTCATCCACCCCGCCGTGCCGCCGCCGACGATCAGGATCGAGCGAATTGCCGATTGCGGTTGGTCCACGCTGCACTCTCCATCGGTCCGCGTTTGCCGCGGTTCGGGGGAAGTTTAGTGGGGGTTGAGGTGGACTGCAATCGAGTGCGGTTGGTTGAGGGCGTTTGTCTGGCGGATAACGTCGCCCCGTGTCCCGTCCTTCGTAAAGTAATATGACGTGACGTTAGCCAATTCGTCCGTTCGTCCTGAGTAGCCATTGCGCGAAGTCGAAAGGGCGTATCGAAGGACCGCTGGTGGCAGATGCTTCGATACGGGTCTTCGACAAGCTCAGCCCCTACTCAGCACGAACGGTTCGGAATATTCGTCGCGCGCTGGCGGCAGCAGTAGCGGGGCCCCGGGTCGAGCCCGGGGCGACGCAAGTGCAGAAGAACCGCCTACTTCCCCTTCGGCGCCAGCGCCTGCCGGATCGGTTCGACCCATTGGCCCTTGTCGATGTCGTACACCACGAAATCGCTGTCGAACTGCCAATAGGCCCAGGGGAAGGCATGCGCCTCCGCCTCGCGGCGGACGGCGGTGGTGTAGCGGACGCGGGCCTCCATCGGGATGCCGCTTTTGTCATAGGCGCCGAATTCGCCGAGCAGGATCGGGCGGTTATTCGCCTTCGACCATGCAGCGACCTTGTCGTAATCGGCCCTAATCCGGGCTTCGTCGGCAGCGGTGAAGGGGACGCCGCTGACCTTGGCCATATCCTCAGCCCATGGCGCGCCCTGATGGGTGAACCGGAAGGGTTCGTAGGAATGGAACGTCACGATGATGTTCCGGTCGTCCTTCGGCAGGTCGAGCGTCGGCAGTTCTTCCAGATTGTTCCAGCGCGTGGGGCCGATAACGAGCGTCCGGTTCGGATTGGTCGCGCGCACGACCGGAATCAGTCGGCCAAGCATTGCATTCCACCGCGCGGCGTCGAGGGGCGCGTGCGGTTCGTTGAGCAGTTCGAACAAGACGGTGGTCGGGGCACCCCGATAGCGCTCGCCGATCTGTTGCCAGAAGGCGATCAGTTTCGGTTCGCAGGCATCGGGCGCTGCCGAACAGCGATTAAAGTCATGTTCGTCGAGGATGACGGTCAGGCCGGCGGCAGTGGCCTCCTTCACCACCCGGTCGAGCGTTGCGAGCCATTGCGGATCCAGCCGGTTCTGCGCGTCCATATGCTCGAACGCCTGCAACACCACGCGGACGAAATCGAAGCCGCCCTGTTTGATGATCGTGAAATGCTTTGTCTGGAACCGCGCCTTGGCCGGGTCGCGCCAGAGCGGGTCGTAGCCGATGATGTTGACGCCGCGCTTCAGCTTCGCTGCCGCCTGCCATGCCGGTTCCGGGGTCTGGGCGGGGGCAGCCGACAACGGTGTCACGATCAGCGCGGCGGCGAAAAGGGCGAGCAATTTTAAGCGCATACGGGGTTCTTTCGGACGGAGCGGACGCGCGAGGCTATCGCGGTCTGCGCCGCCGTTCAATCGCGCTCAGCGCCGCCGCTTGGCTCCATCGAGCGCCGAGAGCACGCCGCGCATGGTGCGCACTTCCTGCGACGTCCAGCCGGGCTTGGTCAGCAGCGTGCGCAGCGTCCGGCGCGATGTGGCGGCGCGTTCGGGCGGGAAGAAGAAGCGTGCCGCCTCCAGCATGTCGTCCAACTGGCCGATCATGCCCTCCAACTCCTCGTGCGGGGCGGGTTCGCCGAGGTCGACGACCGGCGGGCTGGCGAGCTCCTGCCCCTTCGACCATTCATAGGCGACGAGGATCACCGCCTGCGCGAGGTTGAGCGAGCCGAATTCGGGGTTGATCGGCACGGTCAGGATCGTGCGGGCGAGGGCCACGTCGTCGGTTTCGAGGCCCGAGCGTTCGGGGCCGAACAAGATCGCCGAGCGACCGGCTTCGGCACGGATCGCCTGCGCGGCGGCTTCGGGGGTGACGACCGGCTTGGTGATGCCGCGCTTGCGGACGGTGGTGGCGTAAACATGCGCGCAGTCGGCGACGGCATCGGCAACGCTGTCGTAGACGGTGGCGTCGCGCAGGACGCTGTCGGCACCGCTGGCGGCGGGGCCGGCTTCGGGATTGGGCCAGCCGTCGCGCGGGGCGACGAGGCGCATTTCGGTGAGGCCGAAGTTCAGCATGGCGCGCGCGGCCTTGCCGATATTCTGGCCGAGTTGGGGGCGGACGAGGACGATGACGGGGGCGCCGCTCTCATTCCGTTCGGTTCGAGCAGGATCGAGCTTGTCGAGATCCGCCCGTCGAGAACTCGCCGCCGTGGACACGGTCGACCAGTCGCCGCGGAACAGTCCTTCCTTCTTCTTCTTCGACCAGTCCTTGACCTGCGCTTCACGATCCAGCGCTTCGGTGCGGCTTTGGAAGGTTTCGCTCCACATCAGTTCGATCGGCAGGCGATCGGCGGTGTAGCCGGGGATCGCACCCGATTGATGCTCGGCGATGCGGCGGTCGAGGTCGTCGGTGTGGCCGGTATAGTAGGTGCCGTCCGAGCATTTCAGGATGTAGACGTGGAACATGGGAGGCCTTCTCGGGCGGGTTTCAGCCACGTTCGATACTGGGCGAACCGGATCGGGGGAAGGGGGTGCCCCGAACGACTGCGTTCTCGACGGACGCTTCTCGACAGGCTCGAAGCTGCTCGAACCGAACGGGGTGGGGGGAAGGGGCCTTACCCCTTCGCCGCGTCCCCGACCGTGCCGGCAAATTCCTCGAAATCCTTCGCTTCGCGGAAGTCCTTGTAGACGCTGGCGAAGCGGATGTAGGCGACTGGATCAAGGCCCTGCAGCCCCTCCATCACCAGTTCGCCGATCCTGCCCGAGGGAATTTCGCTGTCGCCGGTGGTTTCCAGCTGGCGCTGAATGCCCGAGACGAGGCGTTCGACCTGCGCGGGCGTGATCGGGCGTTTGCGGCAGGCGGTGGCGACCGAGCGGAGCAGCTTGTCGCGGTCGAACGGCTGGCGACGGTCGCCGGACTTCACGACGGTCAGGTCGCGCAGCTGGATGCGCTCGAACGTCGTGAAGCGCGCGCCGCAGCCGGTGCATTGCCGCCGCCGACGGATCGCCGCACCGTCGTCGCTGGGGCGGCTGTCCTTTACCTGGCTGTCGTCATGGGCGCAGAACGGGCAGCGCATTTGTCATCCTGTCAAACCACCCGCGCCACCCGGTAGCGGCGCGGGCGGGGCGCGTCAGTAGCGCGGCTTCTTGTTCGCCTTGTACCAGGCATAGCCCGCACCGGCGGCGGCGCCGATCAGCGGGCCGACGAACGGCACCGGAATGGCGACGACCGCGCCCAGCGCGCCCCATTTCGCCATGCTCTTGCCGACCGATTTGTCCTTCACCATGCGACCTCCTTACAGACCCGGATAGATCAGGAACCGCTCACACAGCGCCCGAACACGAGCCTTAACGTCCGCCTCGACCTGCGGGTCCCCGGCCTCGCCCTTGGCGCGCAGGCCGTCGAGCACGTCGGCGACCATATGGCCGATCTCGGTGAACTCGGCCTTGCCGAAGCCGCGGGTGGTGCCGGCGGGCGACCCGACGCGGATGCCGCTGGTCTTGACCGGGGGGAGGGGATCGAACGGGATGCCGTTCTTGTTGCAGGTGATCGCGGCGCGCTCCAGCGCCTCGTCGGCGTCCTTGCCGGTAACGCCGAGCGGCGTGAGGTCGATCAGCGCCAGATGCGTGTCGGTGCCGCCGGCAACGACGTTCGCGCCGCGATCCTTCAGTGTGGCGGCCAGCGTCTGCGCGTTTTCGACGACGGCGCGGATATAGTCCTTGAACTCGGGGCGCAGCGCTTCGCCGAACGCGACCGCCTTGGCGGCGATGACGTGCATCAGCGGGCCGCCCTGAAGGCCGGGGAAGACCGCCGAGTTGATCTTCTTCGCGATGGCTTCGTCGTTGGTCAGCACCATGCCGCCACGGGGACCGCGCAGCGTCTTGTGCGTGGTGGTGGTGACGACATCGGCATGGCCGAACGGGGTGGGGTGCAGGCCGGCGGCGACGATGCCGGCGAAATGCGCCATGTCGACCATGAACTTCGCGCCGACTTCATCGGCGATCGCGCGGAACTTGGCGAAATCGATATGGCGCGGATAGGCCGAGCCGCCGGCGATGATCAGCGTTGGGCGGTGTTCACGCGCGAGGGCCGCGACCTGATCGTAATCGATCAGGTGCGTTTCGCGGTCGACGCCGTACTGGACCGCGTTGAACCACTTGCCCGACATTGCCGCCTTGGCACCGTGCGTCAGGTGACCGCCGGCGTCGAGGCTCATGCCCATGATCGTGTCGCCGGGCTTGGTCAGCGCCAGCATCACCGCACCGTTCGCCTGCGCGCCCGAATGCGGCTGGACGTTGACGAAGCCGCAGCCGAACAGCTGCTTGGCGCGGTCGATCGCCAGCTGCTCGACCTCGTCCGAGGGATGGCAGCCTTGATAGTAACGCTTGCCGGGATAGCCCTCGGCGTACTTGTTCGTGAAGACCGAGCCCTGTGCCTGCAACACCGCCTTCGACACGATGTTTTCCGATGCGATCAGCTCGATCTGGTAGCGTTCGCGCTCCAGTTCGTGGGTGACGCCCGCGAACACGGCGGGATCGGCATCGGCAAGGCTGGTTTCGAAGAAACCGTCGGGGCGGAACTGGTCGGTCATGGGGCGCGGCTCCCGCTGAGAAAGAGGTCGCGCGCGCTTTACTGCCCACGTCACATAATTGCCACCCGGGGAATCGGGTTTTCAGGCGGGCGGATTGCCGAGCTTGTCGACGCGGCGCTGGTGGCGGTCGCCGCCGAACGGGGTGGTGAGGAAGGCGGTCAGGCACGCCTTCGCCATTTCGCTGCCGATCATCCGCGCGCCCATCGCGATGACGTTGGCGTCATTATGTTCGCGAGCGAGCGAGGCCGACAACGGCTCCGATACCAGCGCGCAGCGGCATGACGCGACGCGATTGACCGCGATCGAGATGCCGATGCCCGATCCGCACAGCGCGACGCCAAAATCAGCGTTCTTGCCGCTAACTGCTTGTGCCAGCTTGTAACCATAGTCGGGATAGTCGACGCTTGCCGCTTCTGTGGGGCCGAGATCGGCGACTTCGTGCCCCTGGTCTTGCAACCAAGTGGCGAGTTCTGCCTTGAGCCCTAGGGCGGCGTGGTCGGATGCGATTGCGATACGGGCCATGCGTCGCTTCTAGCCGTCGGGATCGCCGGGCGCTAGGCTGAGGTCAACGATATAGGCGAAGGGGATGGCAAGGATGCGTGGAACGATCATCGTCGCGGCGCTTGCGTTGAGCGCATGCGGCGCATCCGAACGGCGCAGCGAAGGAGCCGCGACCCAGGCCGCGATCGAGAACAGTGCCGCCACGCCGCTGCCCGCGCCCAAGGCGCCGACCCCGCCGGTCACGCCCACCCCGACACCGACGCCCAGCGCCACGGCGACGCCGGGTGCGAACCATTATCTGGGGCGCTGGACGGGCGTCGAAGGGATGTATCTGGTCGTCAGCGATCCGGCGCAGGGCGATGTGAAGCTGGAGATGCAGTACGACCTCGACAACAAGGGCGCGTTCGTCGGGACGGTGACGCCCGAGGGTATCCGGTTCCAGCGGAACGGCGAGACGTTGACGCTGCGGCCGGGGGGCGGCGATGCGACCGGGCTGAAATGGCTGGCGGGCAAGCAGGACTGTCTGATCGTCAAGCAGGGCGAGGGATATTGCCGTGGCTGACGCAATCGATCCGGTACCCGTCGTCCGCCCGCCGATCGCGGCGCTGCTGCTGGGCTATGCCGGGTTGTTGCCGCCGATCGTCGCGGTCGCGGTCCGGCTGATCGATCCGGCCAAGGGCGGGATGATGCTGGCGCTCGCGCTGTTCTATGCGGCGCTGATCCTGAGCTTTCTGGGCGGCATGTGGTGGGGCGCGGTGTCGGCGCGGGTGACCGGCGCGGCGTTGACGCTGTGGCTGGCGATCGCCGTAGTGCCCAGCCTGGTCGCGCTGGCGGCGGGGGCGGTGCTGTTCGCGTCGGTGCTGTCGGCGGCGGCGATCGTCGCGGCCGGACTGCTGGGATCGCTGCTGGTCGACATGGCGCTCGTCCGGGCCGGGCATGTGCCGCCATGGTGGATGAAACTGCGGATGCCGTTGTCAGTGGGGCTGGCGGCATTGACGCTGCTCACCGGGTTGCTCGCCCAGCCGTGACGCGGGCAAAAGAACCATATTGCCGGTTTCTGAACTATCTCTGTCTTTCCCCGGTAAACTACTGATTGCAAAACGCAATCAACGCAGTATCTGCATGATTCATGCGGATAGGTTTCGATCATGCGCGCGAAGCGCTGGCGTTTTTAGAATATAACCAACTTGAGCCGAACGCGCTCAACTACGCAACGACACTCGCTCATCTGTCCGGGGCGTACGGAAACTTATCCGGGGACGTGAATACGTCGATCGACAATGGCGAATTGAGCGATACCCGCTTCGCGGAGATCGGCCGTCGGCATGCTGCCGAAATCACCGATCGCGGCGAAGGTTCGCAAGCTGCGGAAGCGCCGACGGACGAGGCGTCGATCGCCGGGCGACTAGCCGCGACCGAGCGCAACGTCGCAGAATTGCGCGAACAGGTCGCCGCATTGCTTGCCACGGTCGAACGCGGTCGCGGCGGTGCAGTCGACGCCGAGCATGATGAACTGACCCATGCGCTCAACCAGACCGGCGCACGCCGCGTGCTCGATCAGATTGCCGCGCAGGATCAACGTTATGTGCTGGTGATGTTCGGCATCGACAAATTGGTCGGGATCAACCGGCAATATGGCAATTCGGTCGGCGACAATATTCTCAACGCCTTCGCGAGCAAATTGGCGAATAGCTTTCCCGAGCATGAAGCGATCCGCTGGTCGGGCAACGAGTTCATCGTCGCCGTGCCGGGGCAGACCCGGGCCGCGGTCCTCGCCCAGGCCGAAGAGGCGCTGCTGCTACTCGAACGTCGCAAGTTCAAGCTGCGCGGATCGGGCGAGGCGATCGGCAAGGTGACGGCGTCGGCGGCGATCGTGGCCGATCAGAATAACGATGTTCAATGGGTGATCGAGGAAGCACGCGCCAAGTTGCAGGGCGCGATGCTGTCCGGCGGTAACCGGGTGGCAGTGTAGCGTTGCTTGCGTGCCCGGCACGGCGATGGCGGAGGGGGGGCATCGCGCCACGTTTCCGCGCCGCGTTCCGACAGTCCCCCTCCCGGTGCCCGGGAGGATCGGGTTACGCCGCCTTGCGGAGTTCCAGCCGGCCCCAAATTTCGACCAGGGCGGCGGTCAGTTCCTGCATCATCGCCGTGTCGTGCGCGGGGCCGGGGGTGAAGCGCAGCCGTTCGGTGCCGCGCGGCACGGTCGGATAATTGATCGGCTGCACGTACACGCCATATTCGCGCAGCAATATGTCGCTGATCCGCTTCGCCTTTACCGGATCGCCGACCATCAGCGGCACGATATGGGTAGTCGTGTCCATCACCGGCAGCCCGGCATCGGCGAACAGCGTCTTAAGCGTCGCGGCGGCGGCCTGCTGCCCCTCGCGCTCGGCGGTCGACGCCTTCAGGTGGCGGACGCTGGCGAGCGCGCCGGCGACCAGCACGGGCGATAGGCTGGTGGTGAAGATGAAGCCCGGCGCATAGGAGCGGATCACGTCGATCACGGTGCGATCGGCGGCGATGTAACCGCCCATCACCCCGAACGCCTTACCCAGCGTCCCTTCGACGATGGTCAGGCGCGATGCCGCGTCGTCGCGTTCGGAAATGCCGCCGCCGCGCAGGCCGTACATGCCGACCGCATGGACTTCGTCGAGATAGGTCAGCGCGTTATATTTGTCGGCGAGGTCGCAGATCGCGTGGATCGGCGCAACGTCGCCATCCATCGAATAGACGCTTTCGAACGCGATCAGCTTCGGCACCGACGGGTCCTCGGCGGCCAGCAATTCCTCGAGATGGGCGAGGTCGTTGTGGCGGAACACCCGCTTTTCGCATCCCGAATGGCGGATGCCCGCGATCATCGACGCGTGGTTCAGTTCGTCCGAGAAGATGATGCAGCCCGGCAGGATACGGGCGATGGTCGACAGCGTCGCCTCGTTCGAAACATAACCGCTGGTGAAGAGCAGCGCCGCTTCCTTGTCGTGCAGGTCGGCGAGTTCGGTCTCGAGGTCGATGTGATAATGCGTGTTGCCGCCGATGTTGCGGGTGCCGCCGGAGCCTGCGCCCACATCGTGCAGCGCTTCCTCCATCGCCGCGATGACGGCGGGATGCTGGCCCATCGCCAGATAGTCGTTCGAGCACCACACGGTGATCGGCTTCGGCCCGTTATGCCCGGCGAAGCAGCGCGCATTGGGGAACTGCCCCTTGTTGCGCAGGATGTCGATGAAGACGCGGTAGCGCCCTTCCTCGTGCAGGCGGTCGATCGCCTGTGCGAAGACACGGTTGTAATCGACCGAGCGGGCCGGAACTGCGTCGATGCTCATGGGGCGGGGGTGTACCTGTTGAAAGGCTGCGTTTCCAGCGAATAAAAACGGTTACGGTGATCGACCGGCTTGGACATTTTGTCTCAGGTGGTCGGGGAGGAGGTTCAGGCGAAGGCGCGAAAGGATTTTGGTTCGCGCAAAGGCGCAAAGGACGCAAAGGGGTTGCACTTGTTGCCATCGATCGCGGAGCGATCCGTCGTCCGGCGTTCGAAATGCGAGGCAAGGTTTTGTTTACGCGAAACGATGGACCCCGGTCGTAACCCCTTTGCGTCCTTTGCGCCTTTGCGCGCAAATAACCTGCTTCGCTTTCGCGTGAACCTACAGCGCCTCGACCGATCCGAATCCCTGCGACTCCAGCCCCGCCGCGACCCTGCGTTCGCGTTCGCCCAGGCGGGTGAAGACCAGTCGCCCGGGGGAGGGGGCGTCAGGGAAGGGTTGTCCTGCGGTCAGCGCGGCGATGCGGCGGGCGATGCCGGGGCCGCCGTCGACGAAGGCGACCTGCGGCGCGACGGCGCGCATCGCGTCCTCCAGCAGCGGGAAGTGGGTGCAGGCGTTGACGATCACATCAATGCGCTCGCCCCCCGGCTGGTCGAACAGCCCGGCAAGTTCGGCGGCGACGGTCGCGGGTGGGGGCGGGGTGCCGGCCAGCGCATTCTCGGCCAGTTCGACCAGTGCCGCCGATCCGTGGCGCAGCACGGTGCAGTCCCCGGCGAAGCGCGCGGCGAGATCGTCGACATAGGGTTGGCGGACGGTCGCCTCGGTCCCCAGCACGCCGATCACCCGGCTGCGCGAGCGTTCCGCCGCGACCTTGATCGCCGGCACCGTGCCGACCACCGCCACGTCGAGCGCGGCGCGGACCACCGGCAGGGCGATGGTCGAGGCGGTGTTGCAGGCGATGACGACGAGGCGCGGGCGATAGCGTTCGACCAGCCGCCCGAGCAGCGCCGGCACGCGCGCCGCGATCTCCGCCTCGCTCTTGGTCCCATAGGGGAAGCCGGCCGAGTCGGCGGCATAGACGATCGGCGCGGTCGGCAGCAGCGCGCGAGTCGGCGCGACCACCGACAGGCCGCCGACGCCCGAATCGAAGAACAGGATCGGTTGCGTCGTCTGGCCCATGACGGGCATACTCCCTTTGGCGTAGCCGGCCGCGTTGCATGCCGCCGCCGAACCCCTTACCCTCCGCGCGACAGACGGCAAGTTCAGGGGGCTATCCTGCCGAGCGAAATACTCTGGATCCCGCCGGCGGCGGCGTTGCTGATCGGTTATGTGCTGGGATCGATTCCGTGGGGCATATTGCTCACCCGCATCGCCGGGGCGGGCGATTTGCGTACGATCGGATCGGGCAATATCGGCGCGACCAACGTGCTGCGCACCGGGCGCAAGGGGCTGGCGGCGGCGACATTGCTGCTCGACCTGTTGAAAGGGGCGGCGGCGGTGTGGATCGTCGCGGCGCTGTTTCCGGGCGAGGAACTGATCGCCGGGGCGGCGGCGTTCATCGGCCATTGCTACCCGGTCTGGCTGCGGTTTCGCGGGGGCAAGGGCGTGGCGACGATGATGGGCGTGGTCGTGGCGCTCAGCCCGTTCGCCGGGCTGGTCTATGCGATCGTGTGGCTGGGGCTGCTGGCGGGCCTGCGGATCTCGTCGGTGGCGGGCATGGCGGCGGCGGTCGCGGCGCCGCTGGCGGCGGCATGGGCCGGGCGGTTCGATCTGGTGCTGTTGTTCCTCGGCCTCGCGCTGATCGTGCTGTGGAAGCATCGCGAGAATATCGAACGGCTGGTCGCCGGGACCGAGCCGAGGATCGGTCGCAAGCGTGACTGATCCGCAGGCGGCGCGGTTCGCGGCGCTGCGGCTGATCCGGTCGAGCAATATAGGGCCGGTCACGTTTCGCGCGCTGATCGAACGCTATGGCGATGCGGTGGCGGCGATCGAGGCGTTGCCGGTGCTGGCGGCGCGGGGCGGGGGACGCGCGCCGGTGCTGGCCGACGAAGGCGCAGTGCGGCGCGAAATCGCGTGCGTACGGGCGTCGGGCGGGCGGTATCTGTTGCTCGGCGATCCCGACTATCCGGCGTTGTTGGCGGAACTGGACAGCGCGCCGCCCGCATTGATCGTACGCGGCGACCTGTCGTTGCTGACGCGCCCGGCGGTGGCGATGGTCGGGGCGCGCAATGCGTCGGCGGCGGCCTGTCGCTTCGCGCGCGGGCTGGCCGAGGAACTGGGCGCGGCGGGATATTGTGTGGTGTCGGGCCTTGCCCGCGGTATCGACACGGCGGTGCATCAGGGGGCGATCGGCCATGCGACGATCGGTGTCATCGCCAGCGGCATCGACGTGGTCTTTCCGCCCGAAAATGCCGCGTTGCAGGAGGAGGTGGCGACGCGCGGGCTGCTGGTGGCCGAACAGCCGCCGGGTACGCAGCCGCTCGCCCGCCATTTCCCGTCGCGCAACCGGATCATCGCCGGGCTGGCGCTGGGCACGGTGGTGGTCGAGGCGGCCCCGCGATCGGGATCGCTCATCACCGCGCGGCTGGCGGGCGAGGCGGGGCGCGAGGTGATGGCGGTGCCGGGATCGCCGCTCGATCCGCGTGCGCAGGGATGCAATCTGCTGATTCGCGACGGCGCGACGCTCGTACAGAATGCCGCCGACGTCGCCCAAATGCTGCGCCCGATCGATGCGCGGGCGGTGCGGGCGCCGGGCGGACGCTATGCCGCCGAACCTGTGGCCACCGATGCGAGCGATGGCGACCGGACGCGGCTCACCGGGTTGCTCGGGCCGGTGCCGGTGGCGGTCGACGAACTGGTGCGGCAATCGGGCTGCCCGACGACGGTGGTGCAGACGGTGCTGCTCGAACTGGAACTGGCAGGGTGGCTCGACCGGCATGCCGGCGGGCGGGTCAGTCTGGGGTAGCGCCTGCCATCAAACCGTAACGGCGCTACTTCACCGCACCCACCGACTTGACGCCACCCCCCGGCGCTCCCCACTCTCGTACGCGTACGCACAAGGACCGACCGCCACATCATGCAGCTTGTCATCGTCGAATCGCCCGCCAAGGCGAAGACCATCGAAAAATATCTGGGGTCCGACTACCGCGTCCTCGCTTCCTATGGCCATGTCCGCGACCTGCCGCCCAAGGACGGGTCGGTGAATCCCGATGAGGGCTTTGCCATGGATTGGGAAACCTATGCCGACAAGACGAAGCAGCTGAAGGCGATCACCGACCTCGCCAAGACCGCCGACCGCCTGATCCTCGCCACCGACCCCGATCGCGAGGGGGAAGCGATCAGCTGGCATGTGCAGGAGGTGCTGAAGAAGCGCCGCGCGCTGCCCAAGGAGGTCGAGCGGGTCACGTTCAACGCGATCACCAAGCCCGCGATCCTCGCGGCGATGAAGGCACCGCGCGACCTCGATACCGATCTGATCGATGCGTACCGGGCGCGGCGTGCGCTCGACTATCTGGTCGGGTTCACCCTGTCGCCGGTGCTGTGGCGCAAGCTGCCGGGCGCCAAGTCGGCGGGGCGCGTCCAGTCGGTGGCGCTGCGCCTGCTGGTCCAGCGCGAGCGCGAGATCGAGACGTTCGTCGCGCAGGAATATTGGTCGGTCGTCGCGAAGATGGAGGCCGATGGCACGCCGTTCGACGCGCGCCTCATCAAGTTGAAGGGCAAGAAGCTCGACAAGCTGTCGCTGGGCTATGCCGGGTCGGCCGAGGTCGCCAAGGCGGCAGTGGTCGATGGCCGCTTCACGGTCGTGAATGTCGAGACGAAGCCCGCGACGCGCAATCCGCCGCCGCCCTTCACCACCTCGACGCTGCAACAGGAAGCGGCGCGCAAGCTCGGTTTCTCGGCCAGCCACACGATGCGGGTGGCGCAGTCGCTCTACGAAGACGGCGCGATCACCTATATGCGGACCGATGGCGTGCAAATGGACGGATCGGCGATCGATGCCGCGCGCGGTGCCATCGCCAACCGCTATGACGGCAGCTACGTCCCCGACAAGCCGCGGCAATACCAGACCAAGGCCAAGAATGCGCAGGAAGCGCACGAGGCGATCCGGCCTACCGACTTTTCGAAAGACCGTGCAGGCAGCGGCGATCATGCGCGCCTGTACGACCTGATCTGGAAGCGGGCGCTGGCCAGCCAGATGGCTTCCGCGAGAATGGAGCGGACGGCGGTCGAACTGGAAGACCAGACCGGGCAGACGGGGCTGCGTGCCACCGGGCAAGTCGTGCTCTTTCCCGGCTATCTCGCGCTGTACGAAGAGGGGCGCGACGACGCGGCGGACGAGGATTCGCGCCGGCTGCCGCTGCTGCGTTCGGGGGATAGCCCGGCCAAGAAGGACGTCGTTTCCGAACAGCATTTCACCCAGCCGCCGCCGCGTTTCTCCGAAGCGTCGCTGGTCAAGCGGCTGGAGGAACTGGGGATCGGTCGCCCGTCGACCTATGCCTCGATCATTCAGGTGCTGAAGGATCGCGGGTATGTCCGCGTCGAGAAGAACCGGTTCTTCGCCGAGGAGACCGGGCGGTTGCTGACCGCATTCCTCGAACGCTTCTTCGAGAAATATGTCGGCTACGACTTCACCGCCGGCCTTGAGGAAGAGCTGGACGACGTGTCGGGCGGGCGGGCCGAATGGCAGGCGGTGCTCGAGGCGTTCTGGCGCGATTTCAAACCGCGCACGTCGGAGGTGATGGAGCAGCAGCCTAGCGCGATCACCGCCGAGCTGGACCAGTTTCTGGGCAGCTATCTGTTTCCCGAGAAGGCGGACGGGACCGACCCGCGGCTGTGTCCGAATTGCGGTGAAGGGCGCCTTGCGTTGCGTGGCGGCAAGTTCGGCGCGTTCATCGCCTGCTCCAACTATCCGGAGTGCAAATATACTCGCCGCTTCGCGCAGCCGGGTGGCGAGGATGGCGGCGATGCCAGGCCGGAAGGGCTGGGCAAGGATCCGGCAACGGGGCTGGAGGTCGAGCGGAAGTCGGGCCGCTTCGGGCCGTATATCCAGCTGGGCGAGGGCAAGGATGCCAAGCGCGCCTCGATCCCCAAGGATATTGGCGAACTGAACCTCGAATGGGCGCTGAAGCTGCTGAGCCTGCCGCGCACGATCGGCAATCATCCGGAAACGGGCGAACCGATCGAGGCCGCGATCGGTCGCTATGGCCCGTATCTCAAGCATGCCGGCAAATATGCGCGGTTGCAGTCGACGGCTGACGTGTTCGAAACCGGCATGAACGCGGCAGTGGTGAAGCTGGCCGAAGCGGCGGCGGGCGGCGGGCGTCCGGCACGGGGCGCTGCCAAGGAGCCGCTGAAGGTGCTCGGCGCGCATCCGCGGACCGAGGCCGAGATCAAGCTGATGGAAGGGCGCTATGGCCCCTACGTCACCGACGGCACGACCAACGCGACCATCCCGAAGTCGATCGAGCCGGCGGCGCTGACGCTGGAGGAAGCGGCGCAACTGATCGACGATCGCGCGGCGGCGGCGCCGGCCAAGGGCAAGAAGAAGCCCGCGGCGAAGAAGGCGGCACCGAAGAAAGCGGCGGCGAAGGATGCCAAGCCGGCGGCGAAGAAGCCTGCGGCCAAGAAGGCTGCGCCGAAAAAGGCGGCGGACTAAACCTTGGCCCGATAGTATCAGGACCGTTCGTGCTGCGTAGGGGCTGAGCGAAGTCGAAGACCCGTATCGCAGCAATTAGCCACCGACGGTCCTTCGATACGCCATTTCGACAAGCTCAATGGCTACTCAGGACGAACGGATACGCTTCCTCTACCGATCCGCCTGCGGCCGGCATGTCCGGCCACAGCGGGTCAGTGGGCGCGGGCCTCGGTCCGCAGGAAGGCGCGCGCGGCCTTTTGCGCGTCGGCGATCTGACGCGGCGTCATGTCGCAGGCGATCTCGGCGCGCCAGTGCTGCGCGTCCTCCAGCCCCGACATCGCGGCGAGGTTGAACCACTTATGCGCTTCGACCAGGTCGATGACCGTGCCGCCGGTGCCGCTGGAATAGCAGATACCGAGTTCGAACCACGCGGCGCCGGTATCGCGTTGCGCTTCTTCTGCCCGGCTTTCCTGGAGAAAGCGGGCGCCTTCCAAACCAATGCCCATATCCACAATCCCTGTTGGTACGGGCAGAGAAATGGGGCACTGGCCCTTGCAATTTAGTTAATGCGAAGAACCACTTAGGTTACGTACGTTAAGGTACGCAGCCCTTAACCATCTAAGTCCCGGAAAGTGCGTCGAGCGTCGGGCGGATGCCGGACAGATCATACCCCGCCGCCTGACCTGCCGCGACCAGTTCGGCCGAGTCGCGACCACCCTTCGCACTGGCGAGTGCCCACAGGTTGCACGACCGCGTGCCCGAGCGGCAATAAGCGAGGATGGGGCCATCGGCCTCGGCGAGCACATGGGCCATCGCGTCGAGCTGTGGGTGGCTGAACCCGGCATGGGTGATCGGGATGGCGTGATAGGCCAGGCCGGCGGCCGCTGCGGCTTCGGCAATTTGGTCGCCGCCCGGCTGGCCGGCTTCCTCGCCATCGGGGCGGTTGTTGACGATGGTGGTGAAGCCCTGTGCCTTCAGCGTCGCGACATCGTCGGCGGTGATCTGCGGGCTGACCGAGATGCGGTCGTCGATACGGCGAATTTGCATGGGGGGAGGATAGCGAGCCTCGGTGGGCCAGGCAAATCCTCCCGGTACGGGGAGGGGGGACCAGCGAAGCTGGTGGAGGGGGGCGTCCGCATACGCAGCCGTTCCGTTCGCCGCGCTCCCCCTCCACCAGCTTCGCTGGTCCCCCTCCCCGCAGTGCGGTGAGGATTTAGTGTTGTTTGATTACCGCGAGGAACGCGTCGCCATAGGCTTGCAGTTTCTTTTCGCCGACGCCGGTGATCCGGCGCATGCCGCCGATCGTCTGCGGGCGGTCGGTGGCCATGTCGCGCAGCACGGAGTCGTGGAAGATGACATAGGGCGGTACGCCCGCCTCCTGCGCTAGTTCGCGGCGTTTGGCGCGCAGTGCCTCGAACAGCGGATCGCCGGTCGGGTTGGGCGTCGTGCCGCTGCCGCGCCGCCGCCGCTCGCGCTTGGGCGGGACGATCAGCGACAGCGTGTCGCCGCCCTTCAGCAACCCGCGCGCGGCAGGGCCGAATTCCAGCCCGCCATGGTCGTTGGCGCGGAGCGCATCGCGCAGTTGCAGTGCGCGGCCGACGGGTTTGAGCAACGCGATCTCGTCGCCATCGACGATGTTCCACACCGACAGGTTTTCGTGGCCGTTCGTCAGGCTGCGCTCGGTCGACTGGCCGGTCAGCACCTGTTCGATATAGGTCGCGCCGAACATCATGCCGGTGCGGAATACCGCCGACAGATATTTCTGCGCGACCTGTGTCGCGTCGACCGCGTTGGGCGGGGTCAGGCAATTGTCGCAATTGCCGCAGAACTCGGGTGGCGACTCGCCGAAATGGCGCAGCAGCATCGCGCGGCGGCAGCCGGCGGTCTCGACCAGCGCGCCGAGCGCGTTCAGCCGCTGTCGCTCGCCGGGTTGGCGGGCGGGTTCGACCTCGCCGATCCGCTGGCGTGCGCGGGCGAAATCGTCGGCACCCCAGAACAGGTGCGCGACCGCCGGATCGCCGTCGCGGCCGGCGCGGCCGGTTTCCTGATAATAGGCCTCGATCGATTTCGGCAGCCCGGCATGGGCGACGAAGCGGACGTCGGGCTTGTCGATGCCCATGCCGAAGGCGATGGTCGCGACCATCACCATGTCCTCGGACGCGACGAAGTCGTGCTGGTTGCGCTGGCGCACGGCAGGGTCGAGGCCGGCATGATAGACGCGGGTCGGCCGCCCCGTCTTCGCCAGTGCCTCGGCCAGTCGCTCGGTCCCGGCGCGCGACTGGACATAGACGATGCCGGGGCCGGGGGTGGCGGCGATCACGTCGGCGATCTGGCGCGTCCCCTGATCGCGCGGGGTGATGTGGTAGCGGATGTTGGGCCGGTCGAAGCCCGCGACGATCAGCCCGTCGTGCGGGATGCCGAGCTGTTCGAGGATGTCGGCACGGGTATGCGCGTCGGCAGTGGCGGTCAGCGCCAAGCGCGGCACTTCGGGAAACTGGTCGAACAGCGGACGCAGCAGGCGGTAATCGGGGCGGAAATCATGGCCCCATTCGCTGACGCAGTGCGCCTCGTCGATCGCGAACAGCGCGAGGTTGCCGCGGGAGAGCAATTCGCGGAAATCGCTGCCCGAGGCGCGTTCGGGCGCGACATAGAGCAGGTCGAGTTCGCCATCGAGGAACCGGCCGCGCGTCTCGGCGCGATTGTCGTCGGCGCTGGTCAGCGTGGCGGCCCGGATGCCGACCGCAGTGGCGGCGCGCAACTGGTCGTGCATCAGCGCGATCAAAGGCGAGACGACGACGCAGGTGCCGTTCAGCATCGTCGCGGGCAGCTGATAGGTCAGCGACTTGCCGGCACCGGTCGGCATCACCGCAAGCGTGCGTTCCCCGGCGAGCACGCGATCGACCACCTGCCGCTGGACACCGCGGAAGTCGGGAAAGCCGAAGGTCGATTGCAATACGGGGATCGGGTCGAGCGCCATTGCCCTCCACCTAGGGATGCGGGGTGGCAGCGTCGAGGGCTAAGGCAGGCGGACGGCGCGCCAGTTGTCCCCCGTTATCGCCGCTTCGCCGACGGTGCCGGTGTAGGCGCGGCCGGCGGCGGTGAAGCGGATCGCGCTGCCGCGCAGCGTGCCGGTGATTGCGGCAGCACCCAGCGTGCCGGTCACGTCCTGAAACCGCTGGTCGAAATGCAACGCGACTTCGCGCCCGTCGGCTAGGGTGGCGCGCCAGTCGCCACCGGCGACGGCGGGGACGATCCACAGATACACCCGGCGATCGGCGACCAGTCGCTCTTCGTCGGCGCGCCATTCGCCCATGTCGAAGGCGTGGGTGACGATGCGCGTGCCGGGGCGCAGTTCGGTGAGCAGGCGTGGGCGCAGCGCGAGATTGATCCGCGGCAACAGATACATCGTCACGACGCTGGCGTCGCGCAGCGGCACGTCGAACAAATTGGCGCGAGTGAAGCGGGCGCGGTCGGCGACCTCGTACAGCGCGGCGTTGCGCCGGGCACGCTCGACCAGCGTCGCGTCGATCTCGACCCCGCTGGCGTGCGCGCCGAGGCGGGCAGCGGCGATAGCTATGCGGCCGTCGCCAGAGCCGAGGTCGATCAGCGTGTCGTTCGCGCCGACCCCAGCCATCGCCAGCATCGCGTCGACGACCGGTTCGGGGGTCGGGACATAGGGAACGTCGTAATCGGGTTCGCGCGCGGCGATGCCCTGTCCACGCAGGATATCGCCCATGCCGTCGCCGTAAGCGGTGGTGCAACCGCCGAGCAGCAGTACCGCCGGCAGCAGCGCCCTCACGCGGTCGCCGCCGTCCGCAGCCAGGCGGCGGTTTCGGCCGGGTGGGTAACGGGAATCATGTGACCGCCGGCAATCTTGGTCAGCGTGGCGCCCGGGATCATGGCGGCGGTGCGGTCGCCCTGTTGCTGCGGGTCGAGCAGATGGTCGTCGCGGCCGTACAAGATCGCGACGGGCAGGGCGATCGACCCGTAGCGCGTGGCCATGCCGGATACCGCGCGGTTGGCGTCGTCGATCTCGAACGCGCCCGCCTGATAGCTGGACGGGCGCAGCGCGACGAGGCCGCCGCCGCGGGTGCCGAAGTCCATCGGCACCGCATCGGGGGCGAAGACATGTTTCGCGACGACGGGACCGGTCAGGGTGGTGAGCGGGACGCCGTACGTCCACGCGGCCAGCCCGCGTACCGGGGCGGGCGGCGCCTTGCCGCGGAAGATCGGCGGGATATGGTCCATCGGCTGGGTCAGCGGCGCGATCAGCGCGAGGCCACGAACCTTGCCCGGATGGTCGAGCGCCAGCGCGAGCGCGACCGCGCCGCCCATCGAATGGCCGACCAGAAACGGGCGGTCGAGCCCCAGCGCGTCGATCAGGTCGGCGACCATGCGCGCCTGTTCCTCGATCGGCGGCTGGGTGCCATCGACGCTGCTATGCCCCCAGCCGGGCCGGTCGACGAGGATCAGCCGGTGATCGGCGAGTTCGGCGGTTAGCGCATAGGAGAAGTTGCGAAGCTGTCCGTACAGGCCGTGCAGCATCACCATCACCGACCCGTCGCCGCCGGTGTCGACGTAATGCAGCCGCCCGCCGGGCACATCGACGAAATCTCCGTCGGCCGGCACCATCGCTTCCGAGGCGCTGGCGGCGAGCGCCGTCCAGAGCGCGAGGCCGCCGCCGACCAGCGCCGTGGTCGTTACCGCCTTTTTCAGCCTGTCGTTCACCGGTCGCTCTCCCGCTTCTCCCTGGCCGATACGCTTGGGCGCGGTGGAGTGTCCATCGGATACGGTTTTGGGGTTCAAGCCGAAACCGTTCGTGCTGAGTAGGGGCTGAGCGAAGCCGAAGACCCGTATCGAAGCACCTTGCCACGAACGGTCCTTCGATACGCCCCTTCGACAAGCTTAGTGGCTACTCAGGACGAACGGCAGTTGGGAGTAATGGGTCACGCCTCGGCCAGTGCCGCCTCCCGCTCGGCGGCCTGTCGCGCCCACATTTCGGCATAGGTGCCGCCCAGCCGCAGCAGTTCGCCATGCGATCCGCTTTCGACGACGCGGCCGTGCTCCAGCACGACGATGCGGTCGGCATGGACTACGGTCGACAGGCGGTGGGCGATGACGATGGTCGTGCGACCGCGCTCGATCGCTTCCAGCGTCGCGAGGATGTCGGCCTCGGTCCGGCTATCGAGCGCGCTGGTCGCTTCGTCGAGGATCAGAACCGGCGGGTTCTTGAGCAAGGTGCGGGCGATCGCGACGCGCTGTTTCTCGCCGCCCGACAATTTCAGCCCGCGCTCGCCGACGCGGGTGTCGAAGCCCTGCGGCAGGCTGGCGATGAACGGTGCGATCGACGCGCCCTGCGCCGCGCGCGCAATGTCGTCGGCGGTCGCATCGGCACGGCCATAGGCGATGTTGTAGCCGATCGTGTCGTTGAACAGCACCGTATCCTGCGGCACGATGCCGATCGCGCTACGCAGCGACGCCTGCGCGACGGTCGCAATATCCTGTCCGTCGATGGTGATGCGGCCGACAGTCGGATCGTAGAAGCGGAACAGCAATCGCGCGAGCGTGGATTTGCCCGCGCCCGACGGCCCGACCACCGCCAGCGTCGTGCCCGGCGGAATGTCGAGGTCGATGCCGTTCAGAATCGTGCGGCCGTCGCCATAGCCGAAGCCGACCCCTTCGAACCGGACATGGCCGCGGGTGACGGCGAGTGCGGGTGCGCCGGGGGCATCGACGACTTCGGCGGGGGTGTCGATCAGGTCGAACATCGCGCCCATATCGACCACGCCCTGCCGCACGGTGCGATAGACCATGCCGAGCAGGTCGAGCGGGCGGAACAACTGGGTGAGCAGCGTCGACACCAAGACGACGTCTCCGGCCGAAAACGCTCCGCGTGCCCAGCCGAACACGACCAACGCCATGCCGCCGCCCAGCATCAGCGCGGTAATCAGCGCCTGCCCGATGTTAAGCAGCGCCAGCGAGTTTTCGGACTTCACCGCCGCATCGGCATAGCTGGCGACGGCACGGTCGTAGCGGGCCGCCTCGCGTTCTTCGGCCCCGAAATATTTGACCGTTTCGAAATTCAGCAGCGAATCGACCGCATGCGCGACCGCACCGGTGTCGAGGTCGTTCATCCGTTCGCGCAAGCTCGATCGCCAGTCGGTGACCCAGCGGGTGAAGGCGATGTAGAACACGACCATCGCCACCGTGCCGACGACCAGCCAACTGCCGAACCGCGAGCCGAAAATCCACAGCACCAGCCCCAGTTCGAGGATGGTCGGCGCGATGTTGAACAGCAGAAAATACAGCATCGTATCGATGCTCTTCGTGCCCCGCTCGACGACCTTGGTCACCGCACCGGTGCGCCGTTCGAGGTGGAAGCGCAGCGAGAGCGCATGAAGGTGACGGAACACCGACGCCGCCAGCCGCCGGGTAGCATCCTGCCCGACGCGTTCGAACACGACGTTGCGCAGATTGTCGAACAGCGTGCCGGCAAAGCGCGCGGCGGCATAGCCCGCGACCAGTGCCACCACCAGCCACAGTGCATCGCGCGACCCCGCCGCCATGGTGTCGATCGCACCCTGCAACGCGAAGGGCGCGCCGCGCACCTGCACGACCTTCGACGCGACGACCAGCGCCAGCGCGGCGACGATGCGTATCTTCAGTCCCGTGGCGCCGGCGGGCCAGAGATAGGGGAGGAAGCGGCGGAGAGTCGCCAGCATCGGCCGGGTCGGACCGGAGGCGGTTGCGGTATCGGGAGGCATTGCAAGCGCCATTTGGGGAACCCGGCGCGCCCGCGCAACGCTTCGTCGGAACAAGCCGCTGTCGAATGTATTGAATCGCACGGTAGGAGACGATCAATGGCACCACTGGTCTATGTGATGGCGATCCTCGGTTGCGGTGACGATGGCGCCGCGTGCAGTCGCGAACGTACCGTCCCGATCAGCTATGCGAGCGTGGCGGAATGCCAGGCGGCCGTGCCGACGATGCTCGCCCGTAACACGGACTTGTCTTATCCGGTCATCAGCGCGTCGTGTGAGCGCGGCGATTCGCAGATCGCGAGCAACCCGCAACGGGCGAAGCGCAACGCCGGCTGACGCTTGACGCCGAACCGGCGTACGAATACTTACAGCGATGTAAGTAACGGAGGCGGTGATGGCGACGCAGGGGATCGAAACGGTGCAGCCGATGCGCCGCGATTGGGGCACGGCATGGGGTGCGTTGCGGCGGCTGCTGGCCGATGGCAACGATACCGTGCAGGTATTCCGCATCATGCGGGCGCTGAACGCCGATACCAGCCATCGCAATTATGCACGGCTGCTGGCCGAACCGGGCGGTGGCCGGATCGCATACGACCATGTCGAACTGACCCGGCGTTTTTCCGACCGCGCGTGGATCGATGCGCTGCCCGACGGTAGCGTCGGTGCGCATTACCGCGCCTTTCTTGATCGCACGGGCTTCTCGGCACAGGGGCTGGCGGAGATCAGCTATGCCGATGGCGAGGGCTGGCAGGACGCGCCGCATCCGGTCGCGTGGTTCGGTCGGCGGGAGCGCGACGTCCATGATATCTGGCACATACTGACCGGCTATACTGCCGAGGAGCATTTGGGCGAGGCGTGTCTGGTCGCCTTTTCCTATGCGCAGACCGGCGGGCTGGGCTGGGCGGCGATCGGGCTGGGCGCGGCGCTCAAGTCGTTGCGCGTAACCGGCGAGCGGGCGTTCGCGAAGGCGGTGTGGGAAGGATATCGCCATGGCCGCCGCGCGCGCTGGTTGCACGCCGAGGATTATGAGGCGCTGCTGGCCGAACCGCTGGATGCGGTGCGGCGGCGGCTGAACATTGCCGAACCGGTGGCATACCATTCCGCGCAGAAGCGGCTGCGCGAGCAGGGGTTGCAGGGGATTTAGGGTATGGCGGGGGCCGCACGCTAACGTCACGCCGGCCTAGAGCCCGGGGGCCCGCTTTCTTACTGCAGCTTGAGAAGCGGGATTCCGGGTCGAGTCTGGGGTGTCGCCCGTAGTCAATGTTTCCTTACTTCGCGAGCGCTGCGCTGGCCTTTGCCTCGCCAGCGTCGCGGACCGCCTTGGCGCGGGCTTCGGCCTGTTGTTCGACCAGCTTGGCCTCGTCGCGCATGGCGTCGGCACGGACCTTCAGCCGTTCGGCGTCATAGCCGGGCGCCTGCTGCGCCTGGTTGAGCAGCCCTTCCGCCTCGACCTTCATCTGCGCGGTCTGGTTCTCGGCGGCGGCTTCGATCGCGTCGGCTTCGGCATCGGCCTGATCGCGCAGCTGTTCGGCCTGCTGCTGCTGCGGAGTCTGCGATCCGCAGGCGGTGAGGGCGAAGGCGGCAGCGGCCGCAAGAGCGAAGCGGGTCATGGCATATCCCTGTTGTATTTCGACAACCCCAATTCCCGGCAGCGCGGAAAGTTGCGTTCGTATAACATGGACCTGTCCGTGGCGGGTTCCGTCGGGCGGGGCGGGGCGGTAACGGTCGGTCGCAGATGCTGACCCGCCTGACCCTGACCGACTTTCGCAATCATGCGGCAGCGACTCTCGAACCGGGGCCGGGTTTCGTGGTGCTGAGCGGCCCGAACGGCGCGGGCAAGACCAATGTGCTGGAGGCGGTGTCGCTGTTGGCGCCCGGCCGCGGGCTGCGCCGCGCCGCGCTGTCGGACATGGCACGCGAGGGCGGGGCGGGCGGGTTCGGGGTCGCCGCCGAGTTGGCCGGCGACGTTCTGCTGGGAACGGGCACGCAGGCCAATGCGCCCGAACGGCGGATCGTAAGGGTGAACGGGGCCGGCGCGTCTGCAACGGTGCTGGCCGAATGGCTGTCGGTCCTGTGGCTGACCCCTGCAATGGACCGGCTGTTCGTCGAGCCGGCGGGCGAGCGGCGGCGGTTCCTCGACCGGATGACGCTGGCGCTGTTGCCCGGCCATGCCGCGCAGGCGACACGCTATGACGCGGCAATGCGCCAGCGCAACCGGCTGTTGGCGGAAGAGGGCGCACCCGACCCCGACTGGCTGTCGGCGCTGGAGGCGCGGATGGTCGAACATGGCGTGGCGCTCGGCGCGGCGCGGGCGGATTGCGTGGCGATGCTCGACGCGCGGATCGCCGATACGCCGTCCACCGACTTTCCGCGCGCGGCGCTGGCGTTGGAGGGGTGGCATGGCGATGCCGCGCTGTTCGCGCGCGAACTGGCGGCCGGGCGCGCGCGCGACGCGGCGGCGGGGCGGGCGCTCAGCGGACCGCATCGCGCCGACCTGATCGTCACCGACCGCGACCGGGGGCAGGCGGCGGCGCGCTGTTCGACCGGCGAGCAGAAGGCGTTGCTGCTGGGACTGGTGCTGGCCCATGCCGAACTGGTCGCCGAGCGCGCCGGCCGTCCGCCGCTACTGTTGCTCGATGAGGTCGCGGCGCATCTCGACCCGGCGCGGCGCGCGGCACTGTTCGCGCGGGCGGCGGGGGTGGGACAGGTATGGCTGACCGGGACCGAAGCGGGCCTGTTCGCGGACATCCCGGCCGATGCAACGCGGTTCCACGTCGCGCAGGGAATGGTTCAGTCGACCGGCGCGTAGAAGCGCAATTCGTTCGGTATCTTTTCCGGCGCCTCGCCATGTACCCGCGCCATCGCCGCCGCGATGGCATAGCCGAGGCCGGCGGTATAGAATGGCTTGGCGACGCAGCCGAGGATCAGCGGATGGTCGGCGACGTCGGGGCAATTGCCGCTGAGGAACAGGCAGGGGATGCCGCGCGCGGCGAGCGCCACCGCGACGGTCCGCCCCGAATCACCCTGTGCCAGCCGCACGTCGCACAGCGCTAGGTCGGGGCGATCGGCGTCGGCCAGCGCCAGCGCACTCGCCTGCGTATCGGCGACGCCGGTGACGATATGGCCGTGCAGCGTCAACGCATCCTCGACCAGCATGGCAACGAGCGCTTCGTCCTCGACCAGCATGATCCGCAGCTTATCGGCCATGGGCACGTCCCGGGATCGAGACGGTCAGGCGGTCGGTACCGTTGCGCGTCAGTGTCGCGCGCAACTGGCGCGACAGGCCGCGGACCAGCCGGCCTTCGTCGATCGACGGACGAGTCACGCCCATGGCGGGGCCGATCAGCGCGATCTCCATCGCTTCGCCCCCGGCATCGATCGCGACCCGGGTCAGCGCGTCGGGATCGGGGTCGAGCATCGCATGGACCAGCATGGCAACGGCGGCGGCCTGTTCGATCGGCAGGCAGGCGGTGCCGTGCGCGGTGACCGCGATCGGCTCGCCATCGCCGCGTTCGGTGATCGTGTCGAGCAGCGCGGCGATGTCGATCGAGGTGGGAGTATCGGTGGCGTAAAGTGGGCGGTGGGCGGTAGCGAGTACCTCCAGCCGTGCGGCGGCGGCGGCCAACGCTGCTTTCGCCGCGTCGTCGGCGGTATCGGCGGCCCCGAGCCGGACGACCGCGACCGCGGTCTGCAACGCGTTGCGGACACGGTGATTGAGTTCGCCGAGCAGCCGTTCGCGGGTCGCGATCCCCTCACGCAGTTCCGCCTCGATCTTCAGCCGGTATTTGGCGAGCGCGACATAGTGGCAGACGGTGTGGAGGAAGGCGAGTTCGTCGGCGTCGAACCGGTCGGTCCAGCGCCGCCCGAAACCGAGCGTGCCGAGCAGCGTCGATCCATGGACCAGCGGCGTACAGGCATAGGCATCGATGCCGAGGTCGCGGACGAAGCCGGTCAGCGGATCGTCAGATGCCTGCACCGCGAACGCCTGGATCGGGCGACGCTCCTTGGCGGCAAAGCCGCAAACCGCCTGCCCCACCGCCAGCCGTGCGCCGGCGGACGCCTCTGCCTCGGTCAGTCCGGCATGGGCGACCAAAGTCAGGCCATCGCTGTCGAACCGATAGTTGAAGAAGACGTCAAGTCGCAATTCGTCGGAAATGAGCGCAAACAGATCCTCGACCATCGCTGCCGGATCGTCGGCGGCCAGCATCTTGTCGGCCGCTTCGCCCAGCAGGCGCAACTGGCGGCGCGGCAGGTTGTCGACCGGGTCGGCAGGACGCGGACTGCCGGGAGTCGCGCCGAACGGGGCGAGATCGTTCATGTTCCGGCATGTACGGCCTTCACCGGTCGGATTCCATAGCGAAAACAGGCAAAACGGACCATGACTTGACCATCGCGGCGGCCTCGCCTATTTGCCGCGGTGCAGCGACGCTTCTTTAGGCAGCGTGATCGGACCTTGATGGTCTCGGCTCCGCGTCGATGCTGAACCGGCTTCCCTAGTCACGCGGGTCGCAATTTTTTGCCCCGCCATCCGTGCGCCCATCGTGTGCGCCGCACGGATGCCGGACCTGTTTATAGGAACTACCATGTCCTTCCAGTCGCTTGGCCTGTCGAAGTCGATCCTCGACGCGCTTGCCGCCAAGAATTACGAAACCCCCACCCCGATCCAGCGCGACGCGATCCCGCTCGTCCTCGAAGGGCGCGACCTGCTGGGCATCGCCCAGACCGGCACCGGCAAGACCGCCGCCTTCGTGCTCCCGTCGATCGACCTGCTGGTGAAGGCGAATGTCCGCCGCCGCCCGATGCGCTGCCGGATGCTGGTGCTGGCGCCGACGCGCGAACTGGTCAGCCAGATCGCCGACAATGCCCGCGCCTATGCCAAGCACAGCAAGCTGACCGTCGCCACCGTGTTCGGCGGCGTGCCGGTCGCGCGCAACATCCGCGACGTGGCGTCGGGTGTCGACATCCTCGTGGCAACGCCGGGCCGGCTGCTCGACCTGATCGACCAGAAGTGCCTGGGGCTCGGCGAGCTCGAGATCCTCGTGCTCGACGAAGCCGACCAGATGCTCGACCTCGGCTTTATCCATGCGCTGCGCCGCATCGTGTCGATGGTGCCCAAGTCGCGCCAGACGCTGTTCTTCTCGGCGACGATGCCGAAGGACATTCGTGAACTCGCCGACAAGTATCTGACCGATCCTGCGACCGTGCAGGTGACGCCGGTGTCGTCGACCGCCGAGCGCGTCGAACAATTCGTCACCTTCGTCCAGCAGACCGAGAAGCAGACGCTGCTGACGTTGTTCTTCCGCAATACCAAGATCGACCGGGCGCTGGTGTTCACCCGCACCAAGCATGGCGCGGATCGCGTCGTGAAGCTGCTGGCGGCGAACGGCATTGCATCGAACGCAATCCATGGCAACAAGTCGCAGCCGCAGCGTGAGAAGGCGCTGGCGGCGTTCCGTGACGGCACGGTGCCGATCCTGGTCGCGACCGACATCGCCGCGCGCGGCATCGACGTGTCGGGGGTCAGCCATGTCGTGAACTTCGAACTGCCCAACGTGTCGGAACAATATGTCCACCGCATCGGCCGCACCGCGCGTGCGGGTGCTTCGGGCGTGGCGTTCAGCTTCTGCGCGGACGATGAGCGGCCGTTCCTGAAAGGAATCGAGCGGCTGACCAAGCAGAAGGTCGAGGTCGTGCCGCTGCCTGACGATTTCCTGCAGCAGAGCGCGCAGATCAAGGCGAGCCGTGCGCCCTACGCCCCCGACCGGCCAGAGCGTAGCCCGAGCGAGCGCGGTCCGGCGCGTCCGCGTGCGACTCATGCTCATGGCGCTAAGCCCGCGCAGGGTCGTGGCGGTCCGGCGCGGGGCGGTCAGTCGCAGCGCGGCGAAGGGCAGGGCGGTGGCCGTCCGCCGCAGCGTGAAGCCGGTGCCGGTGGCGGCGGTCGTCCGGGTGGCGGCGGTCGTGGTCGCGGCGGTCGTGGCCGTGGCGGCGGCGGCGCTCCCCGCGCTACGGCGTAAGCAGGCAAGAAGGGCCCGGCAGTTCGAAACTGCCGGGCCTTTTTTATAAATCCTCCTTGTGCCGGGGAGGATTTTTACAGTTCGCGCAATGCTCTGGCCGGTCTTGCGCTCAGGATAGGCAAGGCGCCGAGCAGGCCGATGCCGACGGTGACCCCAACCCCGGTCGCGAGCGTCAGGCCGATCGCGCGATAGTCGGGCAGCCAGTCGAACGCGAAGAGTTCGACCACGACATACCAGCCGCCGGCGATGCCGATCGCCGCCGCCAGCGCGGCGAGGATCGCGGCGAGCAGCAGATATTCGAGCGCCTGTGCCGCCAGAATCTGGCCGCGTGTGGCGCCGAGCGTCTTCAGAATGACCGAATCATAGGTCCGCGTCTCGCGCGCAGCGGCGATCGCGCCGATCAGCACGGCGATGCCGGCAAGGATCGCGATGCCCGCTGCCGCCGCGATGGCGGTGGCCATTTGCGACACGATGTCACGGACTTGCCCGATCACCTCGCGCACCTCGACGACCGAGGTCGAGGGAAAGCGCGCCGACAGTGCGCGCAGGACGGCGCGTTCGCGGCCGGGGGGCATGGTGATGGTGGCGGCAAGGTTGTGCGGCACGTCGGACAGGGCGTTGGGGCTGAACACCATCACGAAATTAAAGCCCATATTGTCCCATTCGATCTTGCGGAACGAGGCGATCGTCGCGGTGCGTTCCTGTCCGGCGACGCTGATCGTCAGCGGGTCGCCGAGCTTGAGGTTCAGCGCCTGCGCCATTCGTTCGTCGACCGATACCAGCGGTTTGCCGGCATAGTCCGCAGGCCACCATCGACCCGCGACCAGTTCGCTGCCGGGCGGCAGGATGGAGGCGAAGGTCAGGCCGCGTTCGCCGCGCAGCGCCCATGCGCCTTCGGGGATCGTCTTCAGATCGGCGACGCGGGTGGTGCCATAGGCGGTGATCGTGCCGCGCATCAGCGGCACGGTCTGGATATCGGCGTCGGGCTGGAAGTTGGCGATAGTTGCACGGAACGAGGATTCCTGCGCCGGGGGCACGTCGAGCGCGAAGAGCGCGGGGGCGCGGGCCGGGACGGTCTTCGCGATGTTGGCATCGAGGCTGGTGCGGATCGTTGCCAGCAGCACGAACAGGGTCAGGCCGAGCCCCAACGCCACGACCAGTGCGCCGGTGCGGGCGCCGGGGCGGTGGAGCGCGCTGACCGCGAGGCGCAACAGGGGCCGGCGGGGGCGGGGCAGGCGCGCGGCCGCCCAGCGGATAGACCAGCCAAGTATCGATAAAACAAGGAGAAGTCCGGCCGCTGCCGCCAGAAAGGCCGCGCCGAACCATGGGCGTTCGCTGGTGATCAGGACCAGCGTGATGATGCCCGCGAACGCCGCGCCCATCCATGCCGCCGCCTTCCAGCGCGGAGGTCTGCGGCCGTCATGGACACCGCGCAATAGTCCGGCGGCGGGGACTGCGCCTGCCGCCAACAACGGCGGGGCGGCGAAGGCGAGCGCGATCAGCAGGCCGTAGGCGGCGGCCTGTAGCAGCGGCAGGGGCTGGATGGCGAAGCGGGGTGCAACCGGCAGGACATCGCCCGCGACCGCAACGATCAGTGGCACGGCAGCGACGCCGATCGCGAGGCCGATGGCGATACCGATCGCAGAAACAGTCGTGATCTGAAGCAGATAGACGCGCGCGATCAGGGCAGAGGTGGCCCCCAATACCTTGAGCGTGGCGATGCTCGACCGGCGGGTGGCGAGGTAGGACGACACGCCGTTGCCGACGCCGATGCCGGCAATAACCAAGGCGGTCAGGCCGACCAGCACCAGAAACTCGCCCATCCGCGTCAAGAAGCGTTCGGCGCCGGGCGAAGCGCGGTCGCGGGTGCGGCTGTCCCAGCCCTGTGCCGGATAGCGGTCGGTGAACGCCGTGATCGCCTGTGCCGGATCATGGCGGCTGGCGACGCGGTATTTGCTTTCGTAGAGGCTGCCGGGCGCGATAAGCCCGGTGCGCTGTAACCCGTCCAGCGAGACCAAAGCCACTGCACCTAAAGTAAAACCTTCGCTCAGCCGGTCGGGTTCGTCGGCGATGATCCCGGCGACCGTGAAGCGCGCGGTGCCGAAGCGGACCGGACCGCCGACACGCAGTTTCAGCCGTTCGACCAGCGCGGGGCCGACATAGGTTTCGGCGGGCGATAGCGGGCGGGCGCCGCCGGTTTGCAGGGTCAGCGTGCCGTAGAGCGGATAGACGCGGTCGACCGCTTTCAGTTCGATCGGGGCCGTTTCCCCGTCGAAGTTGACACCCATCGACTGCATCCGCAGCGTTTCCGACACCCGGCCCAGTTTTTCCATCGACCGGCGCTCGGCATCGCTGGCGGTCCGCTGCGACACCGAAAGTTCGAGATCGCCGCCTAAAAGGCTGCGGCCACGGGCAGATAGCTCGGCGGTGATCGACTGGGTGAGACTGCCGATCGCGGCCAGCGCGCCGACGCCGAGGATCAGACAGACCAGCAGCAGCCGGAGACCGCGGAAGCGGGCATCGAGTTCGCGGCGTGCGAACTTCCACGCGAGGCGCCAGTCGGTCATGCGATGGCTCCGCGATCGTCGTGCCGCCGGCCAAGCTCGTGCCGTACCCCGGCGGAGGCCGGGGTCCAGTTGCGAAGGCTTGCCGGTAGGTTGCTGCCGTCCCCCAACTGGGCCCCGGCCTTCGCCGGGGTACGGGAGGGCGGTCGTCTCATCGTCCCGTATCCCGTGCGATGCGACCGTCAGCGAGTTCGACCACCCGGTCGCAGCGTTCGGCGAGTGCGGGATCGTGGGTGATGACCAGCAATGTCGCCTGCGTGGCGACGCGGCGTTCGAACAGCAGGTCCATGATCGCATGGCCGGTTGCGCGGTCGAGATTGCCGGTCGGTTCGTCGGCAAAGACCAAGGCCGGGCGTCCGGCCAGCGCGCGGGCGATGGCGACGCGCTGTTGCTCGCCGCCCGACAACTGCGTCGGATAATGGTGAAGGCGATGGCCGAGGCCGACCGATGCCAGTTCGGCCTCGGCCCGCGCAAAGGCGTCGGCGACCCCGGCCAGTTCCATCGGCACCGCGACATTTTCGAGCGCGGTCATGGTCGGCAGCAGGTGGAAAGCCTGTAGCACGATACCGATCCGGCCGCGCCGCGCGCGGGCCAGATCGTCCTCACCCATCGCGCCGAAGTCGGCCCCGGCGACATGGACCTGTCCGCCGCTGGCGCGCTCCAGCCCGGACAGCACCGCCATCAACGACGACTTGCCCGATCCCGATGCGCCCAAGAGCGCAACGCTGGTCCCGGCGGGGACGGCGAGGTCGATGCCGTGCAGGATGCGGGTCGCGGCGTCGCCTTCGCCGAGCGTCAGGGTGACACCGCGCGCGTCGATGACCATATCGTTCGAAACGGATTGCATGGAGTGTTTTCGCCAGTGACGAAGCAGGGACCCACATATGCGGGCGCGTTCGCCATTCTCCAAGGCGCGTTGCTGCTGTCGGGATGCAACCAGCCCGATTTGTCGGAAGCCAATGACGCGACCCCGGTGAACGTCGCCGCCGACGCGACGCCGGCGCCGGTCGGTAGCCAGGCGCCGGTGGCGGGGCCGGAACGGCTGGTGCTGGCGTTCGGGGACAGCCTGTATGCCGGCTATGGCCTCGCGCGCGGCGACAGCCTGCCCGACGATCTGCAGGATGCGTTGCGCGCGGACGGGATCAATGCGCGGGTCGTGAATGCCGGCATTTCGGGCGATACCAGCGCGGCGGGGCGGCAGCGGCTGGTCTATACGCTCGACAATCTTGATCGGAAGCCGGACCTCGTGCTGCTGGGACTGGGCGGCAACGACGTGCTGCGGCAGATTCCGCCGGCCGAAACGCGGGCCAACTTCGTCGCGATGCTAGACGAGTTGCAGAAGCGCGGCATTCCGGTGGTGCTGACCGGCATGATGGTGCCGCCCAATCTGGGGCCGGACTATGCTGCGGCGTTCAACCGGATCTGGCCCGACATGGCCAAGCGCTATGATGCGACGCTCGATCCGTTCATCCTGGCCGGAGTGATCGGCAATCGGGCGTTGATGTTGCCCGATGGCATCCACCCGAACGCGCAGGGGGTCGACCGGATCGTGGCCCGGCTGGGGCCGGTGGTGGCCGGGCGGCTGCGGGCGATCGAGCCGGCGGGGTGAGGGGAGCGGACGTCTCCACGGTCGATAGAGATTGATCACATAAGCCTGGCCCGTTCGTCCTGAGTAGTCATTGAGCTTGTCGAAATGGCGTATCGAAGGACCCGCGCCGAAGGTGCTTCGATACGGGTCTTCGGCAAGCTCAGCCCCTACGCAGCACGAACGGTTCTAGCTGTGGTCATCACAATCCGAGAGTGGTGGGCATGAGCGTTCAGACGTCCGATCGTCCCTGCAAACCACCCTCCCGATTTCAGTTGGCAGTCCCCTCCTAATATCGTATACGATGCGTCGCGATCATGGAGGAAGATGTGGTTTCTGGTTCGAGCATGTGGACGGGCGTCTATCCCGCAGCGACGACGCAGTTCGCGGCGGATGGTTCGGTCGATATCGACGCGACGCAGCGTGGATTGGTAGCGCTGGTCGAGGACGGTGTCGACGGGCTGATCCTGCTCGGCACCTGTGGCGAGAATAATTCGCTCGACGTCGAGGAAAAGCACGCCGTGCTGCGCGCCGGTGTCGAGGCGGTCGGCGGGCGCGTGCCGCTGGTATGCGGCGTGTCGGAATTCACGACGCGGCGGGCGGCGGCGTTCGCGAAGGAAGTCGAGGCGATCGGCGTCGACGCGCTGATGCTGTTGCCGGCGATGGTCTATGTGCCCACGCCCAACGAACTGGCGACGCATTTCCGCACCGTTGCGGAAGCGACCGGGCTGCCGATCATGCTCTACAACAACCCGCCCGCGTATCGCGTGTCGGTCGACTTCAACACGCTGGAACTGCTGGAGCCGGTGAAGAACATCGTGGCGGTAAAGGAAAGCGCGCCCGATCCGCGCCGCTTCACCGACGTCATCAACCGCTTCGGCGACCGCTATATCGTGATGGCCGGGCTGGACGATGTCGCGCTGGAGGGCATGTTGTTGGGTGCCAGCGGCTGGGTGTCGGGGTTGACCAGCGCCTTTCCGCAGGAATCGGTTGCGCTGATCGCGGCGGTCGACCGCGGCGACTGGGAAGAGGCGCGGCGCATCTATCGCTGGTTCATGCCGCTGCTCCACCTCGACGCCGAGCATGATCTGGTCCAGTCGATCAAGCTGGCCGAAGAGATCATGGGGCGCGGGTCCGAGCGCGTCCGCCTGCCGCGCCTGCCGCTGGAAGGCGCGCGCCGGGCAGAGGTGATCGCGATGGTCGAGAAGTGCGCGGCGACGCGGCCGGTGCTCAAGGAGGCTCTCGCCGCCTGATGCGCCACACCTTCTTCTGCATCGACGGCCACACGGCGGGCAATCCCGTCCGTCTGGTGGCCGGGGGCGCGCCGCTGTTGCGGGGTGCCAGCATGGCGGAGCGGCGGCAGGATTTCCTGGCACGCTTTGACTGGATCCGTACCGGGCTGTGCTTCGAGCCGCGCGGGCACGACATGATGTCGGGCGGGTTCCTGTACCCGCCATGCGGCAATGCGGATGCAGCGATCCTGTTCATCGAGACGTCCGGGTGCCTGCCGATGTGCGGCCATGGCACGATCGGCATGATAACCTTCGGGCTGGAACACGGTTTGATTACCCCGCGCGAGCCGGGGCGGCTGCGTGTCGAGGTGCCCGCCGGGGTGATCGACATCGACTATGTCGCGGAAGCGGACCGTGTTCGTTCGGTGAAGATTCGCAACGTGCCCGCCTATTTGGCGAAGCAGGGGCTGGAGATCGACGTGCCGGGCTTCGGGCCGCTGTCGATCGACGTCGCCTATGGCGGCAATTACTACGCGATCATCGAGCCGCAGGGCGCCTATACCGGTCTCGACGATCTGGGCGCGGCGCGCATCGTCGAATTGAGCCGGACGATCCGTGAAATGGTGCGCGCGGTCTATGAACCGGTCCATCCGACCGAGCCGACGATCCGCGGCGTCAGCCATGTGCTGTGGGCCGACAAGCCGAAGGGCGAGGGCGCGGACGGACGCAACGCGGTATTTTATGGCGAGCGCGCGATCGACCGCAGCCCGTGCGGGACCGGCACCTCGGCGCGGCTGGCGCATCTCGCGGCGACCGGACGGTTGCGGGTCGGCGACCGCTTCGTGCATGAAAGCTATATCGGCAGCCGCTTCGTCGGACGGGTCGAGGCGGAGACGATGATCGGCGACCAGCCGGCGATCGTGCCGTCGATCGAGGGGTCGGCGATCGCGACGGGTTTCAACACGATCTGGATCGATCGCGAGGACCCGTTCTTCGCCGGCTTCACGGTGGTGTGACGCAGAACAGATAACAAAGGGGAGCGGGGCTTGGCACGAGGGATATGGGGGCCGCTGAAGCCCCTCGACGCAGGCGATGCGGAACCGGATCGCAAATTGCGCAAGACGCTCAGCTGGCCGCATCTGATTGCGCTGGGCATCGGCGCGATCGTCGGGACCGGCATCTATACGCTGACCGGGGTCGGTGCGGACCGCGCCGGGCCGGCGGTGATCCTGTCCTTCGCGATCGCGGGTGCGGTGTGCGCCTGCGCGGCGCTGGCCTATGCCGAGATGGCGACGCTGATCCCGACCGCGGGCAGCGCGTACACCTATAGCTATTCGGTGATCGGCGAAGGCATTGCGTGGATCGTCGGGTGGAGCCTGATCCTCGAATATTCGCTCGCCTGTTCGACGGTCGCGGTCGGCTGGTCGGCCTATCTGGTCGGGTGGCTGCAGAGCGCGGGCGTGCAGCTGCCGGCGATGCTGTTGTCGGGGCCGCATGGTGGCGGGATCGTGAACCTGCCGGCGGTGCTGGTGGCGCTGGGCATTGCCGGCATGCTGGTCGCGGGGACGCGGGAGAGTGCGACGTTCAACATCGTGCTGGTCGCGATCAAGATGGTCGCGCTGGCGGTGTTCGTCGCCTTTGCGCTGCCGGCGTTCAACGGCGGCAATTTCGAACCGTTCATGCCGTACGGCTTTGGCAGCCAGGTGCAGGGCGGGGCGACTCGCGGGGTGATGGCGGCGGCGGCGATCGTGTTCTTCGCCTTTTATGGCTTCGATGCGGTCGCGACCTCGGCAGAGGAAGCGCGCAACCCGGGGCGTGACCTGACGATCGGGATCGTCGGATCGATGGCGGCGTGTACCGCCATCTATATGGGCGTCGCGGTCGCCGCGATCGGCGCGGTCAGCTATATCGATCTCGGCCGCTCGGCCGAGCCGCTGGCCTATGTGCTGCGCACGCTCCAGCATCCCTTTGCCGCATGGGCGATCGGGCTGGCGGCGCTGATTGCGCTGCCTTCGGTCATCCTCGTGATGATGTATGGGCAAAGCCGCATCTTCTTCGTGATGTCGCGCGACGGGTTGCTGCCGCGCGGCCTAAGCCGGGTGTCGGCGCGCACCGGTTCGCCCGCGCTGGTGACGATGGTGACCGGCGTATTCGTGGCGGCGGTGGCCGGCTTCTTTCGGCTCGATGAGATCGCCGAACTGGCCAATGCCGGCACGCTGTTGGCGTTCATCGCGGTGGCGACGTGCATGATGGTGCTGCGCAAGCGGGCGCCAGAGCTGAAGCGCGTATTCCGTTGCCCGGCGCCGTTCGTCGTCGGGACGCTGGCGATCCTTGGCTGCCTGTACCTGATGGTCAGCCTGCCGACGCAGACGCTGGTGCGCTTCGGGCTGTGGAACGTGGTCGGCGTGCTGTTCTACCTTGCCTACGGTCGCACGCGCAGCCTGGTGCGAACGCGCGGATGATCGAGCGCGCGATCGTTATCGGCGATGGCGTGGTCGGGCTGAACGTCGCGCTGGCGTTGCAGCGGCGCGGCACGCAGGTGACGATCGTCGCCCCCGATGCGCCGTGGCGCGGCGCGTCATGGGGCAATGCCGGGCATATCGCGGTCGAGCAGGTCGAGCCGCTCGCCTCGCTGGCGACGATCCGCAGCGTGCCGCAACGGCTGTTTTCGCGGGGCGGTGCGCTGGCGTTGCCGCCGGGCGCAATCGGGGCATGGCTGCCCTTCGCGCTCCGGATGCTGGCGGCGGCGCGGCCGGCACGGTTCCGGCGGGGCAAGGCGGCGCTGTCGGCCTTGCTCGCCACGGCGATTCCGGCATGGCGACGGGTACTGGCGGAAGCGGACGCGTCCGACCTGCTGCGCGTCGACGGACATTTCGTGGTGTGGGAGACGCCCGCGACCGCCGCACGCGGGCGGGCGGTTTGGCTGGCGGCCGACACCGGCACCGCCACCGTGCGCGACGCGACCGACGCGGAACTTGCCCAGCTGGCGACGCTGACCCGCGTACCGATCGCCGGTGCGGTGCGGTTCGAGGGCAGCGGGCAGATCACCGATCCGACCGCGCTGGGTGCGGCGCTGACCGCCCGGTTCCTCGATCGGGGCGGGCGGTTCGTCCATGGCCGGGTGCGCGTAGTGGGGCGCGACGGACAAGTGACGCTGGATGACGGGACGATCCACGCTGCCGATGCTGCGGTGATCGCCGCCGGCGCCGCCTCGGCCGCGCTGGTCGCGCCGCTGGGTCTGAAGGCGCCGCTGATCGCCGAGCGCGGCTATCATGTCGAGGGCGATCCGGGCGATTGGCCCGCCGACCTGCCACCGGTGGTGTTCGAGGATCGCTCGATGATCGTCACGCGCTTCGCCGACCGGCTGCGCGCGGCGAGCATCGTCGAATTCGCCCGCATCGACACCCCGCCCGACGGGCGGAAATGGTCGCGGTTGCGCGAGCATGTCGCCGGCCTCGGCCTGCCGCTTGGCGAACCGGTCGAACCATGGATGGGCGCGCGCCCGACGCTGCCCGACTATCTACCCGCGATCGGGCGGCAGGGGGCGGTCGCCTACGCCTTTGGCCACCAGCATTTAGGCTTGACGCTATCGGCGACGACCGGCGAGGCGCTGGCGGCGCTGTTGCAGGGCGAGAAACCGGCGGTCGACCTGACCCCGTTCGATCTGCGACGTTTCGCATGAGGCGCGATTGCGTGGCCCGCTGCCCCCAAGCTAAAGGTCCGCACCCAGCATCTTCCGACCGGGAAAGGCGCATTGCATGACCGGCATCATCATCCGCAACCTGTCCGACCAGCTCGTCGATCTGGTCCGCGACCGCATCCTTGCCGGTACCGTCGAGCAGGACCGCGCGATCCGCCAAGATGCGCTGGCCGCCGAACTGGGGGTCAGCAAGATTCCGCTGCGCGAGGCGCTGACCCGGCTGGAGCAGGAAGGGCTGCTGCGCTCGCGCGCCAATCACGGCTATTTCGTGCGCGAGTTGACGATCGCCGAGGCGGAGGAAGTTTATGCCTTACGCCTGCGGCTGGAGCCCGACGTAGCCGCGGCGGCGGCGACGCGCGCGACCGACGCCGAGCGCGAGACGGCGACGCGGACGCTGGCCCGGCTCGACGCGGCGACCAACGCGCATGGCGACGGTGTCGGCGCGTTCAATCGCGCCTTTCACCTCGCGCTGCTGCGCCCGTCGCGCCAGCCGATCACGACGACGATGCTGGAGCGGCTGCACGTTCTGGGCGAGCGTTACGTGCGCAAGCATCTCGAACCGCTGGGCCGTGACCAGCGCGCGAACGACGAACATGCCCATCTGCTCGACCGCTGGTTGGCGCGCGATGCCGCCGCGGTGCGCAATGCGATGTATGCACATATCGAGCAGACGGTGCTCGACCTGCGCGGCCAGTTCGAAGCGGACGTGCCGACGATCTGAAGCGTCGCTGGCGGCCTGCATAAGGCACCTACCCGCGGCACAACCAAACCATACCGAAACAGGCAATTTCTGCATCGAAAGCATAGCCGCCGACGCGTCACCGCAATTATCATACGTGTACATCGTATAATATATTTGATGAATCGTTCTGGGTGTGTATGTTCCCACCGATAACAACGGGGGGTGACGATGCGACAGATGACGAAATTGCTGGCATCCGGTGCGATGACTGCGCTGGTGCTAGGTTGTGCCGTTCCGGCGGTGGCGCAGGGGACGACCGATGGACCGGTGGTCAGCGACGCGAGCGCGGATGAAGGGGAAACCATCACCGTCACCGGCACGCGCCTTGCCCAGCCGGGCGTGGCCAGCAACAGCCCGATCACGACGGTAGGTGCCGAGGAAATCCGCCTGCAGGGCGCGACCAATATCGAAAGCGTGCTCAATCGCCTGCCGCAGATCACGCCCGACGCGAATGAGAACGTGTCGAACGGATCGGACGGCACCGCCCGCGTCAACCTCCGCAACCTCGGCAGCAACCGCAACCTCGTGCTGGTCAACGGGCAGCGTCTGCTGCCGATCCAGGCGACCGACCTGAACTTCATCCCGTCGTTCATGGTGCAGCGGGTCGACGTCGTAACCGGCGGCGCGTCCGCGGTCTACGGGTCGGACGCGGTGTCGGGCGTCATCAACTTCGTGCTGCGCGACAATCTGAACGGCGTGAAGACCGACGTGCAATACGGGTTTTCGGCGCACCATAACGACAATGCCGTCAATCGCGCGCGCGTGGTCGGGGCCGGATTCAGCCCGGCGCTGCGCACCCCGATCGACGGCCAGCGCTTCGATGCGAACATCGCGCTGGGCGCTAATTTCGCCGAGGATCGTGGCAACGTCACCGCCTATTTCGGCTATCGCGACGTGAAACCGATCCTGCAATATAATCGCGACGTGTCGGCCTGCGCGCTCGACCCCGTGTTCTCGGGCACGCCATCGGCCGCGACCTCGCTGACCTGCGGCGGATCGTCGAACAACCAATATGGCCGGTTCGTGCCGCTGCGCTCGGGCATTGCCGCCGGCGGGTACAACAACACCAAGGATGGCGAGAAGACGTGGGTCCAGTACAACCCCAGCTTCCGCTACAATTACGCGCCGCTCAACTATTTCCAGCGCAACGATACCCGCTTCACCGCCGGTGCGTTCGCGAAATATGAGGTCAATCCGGCAGTCGAAATCTATGGCAGCTTCATGTTCATGGACGATCGCACCAATTCGCAGATCGCGCCATCGGCACTGTTCCAGGGCTATCCCTATTCGATCAACTGCAACAACCCGTTGATGAGCGCGCAGCAGGCGACCTTGCTGTGCGGTGCGGCGGCGGCAGGCACCAACGTCAATCAGGACGTCTATATCGGCTATCGCCCGGTCGCCGCGCCGGCCCAGCCGCGCCGCGACGACCTGCGCCATACCGACTATCGCGTCACCGGCGGCTTCCGCGGCGAACTGGCGCCCGGTATCCGCTACGACGCCAACGCCCTGTTCTCGACGGTCATCTTCAACGAAACCTATCAGAACGATATCGACCCGCAACGCGCCAACCGCGCGCTGAAGGTCGATCTGGTCAATGGCGTGCCGACCTGCCGGTCGGTGATCGACGGGTCGGACCCGACCTGTGTTCCGCTCAACGTCTTCCAGTTCGGCGGGCCGACCGCAGCGGCGCTGAACTATGTCTATGCTCCGACCAGCACCGAGGGGCTGGACAAGGAAACGGTCCTGTCGGGCACGCTGACCGTCGATGGCGCCGAATATGGCGTGAAGCTACCCTGGGCAGACAGCGGAATCGGCGCGGTCTTCGGTGTCGAGCATCGTCGGGAGAGCCTGGAATTCCGGGCCGATGCGCTGGCGATCGCCAAGGGGACGAAGGAGATCGAAGGCGGGTTCAACGTGACCGAAGGGTTCACCGAAATCCGCGTCCCGATCGTCGAGGAACGGCCTTTCTTCAAGGAATTGTCGCTGACCGGCGGCTATCGTTTCTCGAAGTACAGCACCAACAGCGACGGGATCTCGACCTACAAGGGCGAAATCGCGTGGGCCCCGACGCGCGATATGCGCCTGCGCGGCGGATACAACCGCGCTATCCGTGCGCCCAACATTTCCGAACTGTTCGGCGCGCAGAGCCCGGGCAACGTGACGACGCAGGACCCCTGCTCCGGCGCCAGCCCGGCGGCGACGTTGCAGCAGTGCCAGAATACCGGCGTCACCGCCGCGCAATATGGCAACATCATCGAATGCCCGAGCGAGCAGTGCACCGGCTTCTTCGGCGGCAATCCGGCGCTGCGCCCGGAAGAGGCGGACACCTATACCGCCGGGCTGGTGCTGACCCCGCGCTTCGCCAAGCGGCTGATGCTGTCGATCGATTACTTCAACATCAAGGTGAAGAACTATATCGGCGTGATCCCGGTCACGCTGACGATCAGCCACTGCATTTCGACCGGCGATCCGTTCTTCTGTTCGCTGTTCAACCGCAATCCGCGTAACGGCGTGTTGTTCGGCGGCGATGCGACGACCGCGGGCTTCGTGACGTCGACGACGCAGAACACCGGGTCGCTCGCCACCAGCGGCCTCGATCTGGGCGTCAGCTACGGCGTGGATACGGCCATTGGCGGATTCAGCGTCGACATGGTCGGCACATGGCTGCGCGATCTGACCACCGAACCGCTGCCGGGTCTGGGTTCCTATGACTGCAAGGGGCTGTTCGGCGGCACCTGCGGCCAGCCCAGCCCCGAATGGCGACACCAGGCTCGCTTCACCTGGACGTCGAGCGACGACAAGGGCTCGATCTCGCTGAACTGGCGCTACATCGGCCCGGCCAGCCTGTCGTTCAACACCAGCGATCCGTTCCTGCAAGGGTCGACCTATGTCGTGAATTCGCGCCTCCCGGTCGCCAATTATTTCGACCTTGCGGCAAGCGCTTCGGTGATGAAGGACGTGTCACTGCGCATCGGCGTCAACAACCTGCTCGACCGCGATCCGCCGGCGATCGCGCAGGGCGTGCTGGCGTCGTTCGGCAACGGCAACACCTATCCGGGCGTGTACGACGCCAATGGGCGGACCTTCTTCGTCGGACTGTCGGCAGAATTCTGACGAAGGATAGCGGCGGCCGGCATCCGATGGGTGTCGGCCGTCCGGCAACGGAGAAGAGGCAATGATCGGTCGCGTGGCACTTGCCGTGTTGGTGTCCACGCTGGCGATCGCGACGGCGACGGCACAGACCCCTGCGGCCGGGACGGCGGTGCCCGCCGAATGGGAGCGGCCGGAAGTGATCCGCATCGGCGCCGAGCCGATGCATGCGACCTTCGACGGGTATGAGACGCGGGCGCTGGCGCTGCGCGACGATCCGGCGCGGTCGCGCTATCATCTGTCGCTTGATGGTCAGTGGCGCTTTCACCGGTCGCCGACCCCGGAGGCGCGGCCGGTCGGGTTCGAGCGGCCCGATTATGACGTCAGCGGCTGGGGCAGCGTCGCGGTGCCGGGCATCCTGCAGGCCGAGGGGCAGGGGACACCGGTGTTCGTCGGTTCGGGATATCCCTTCCCGATGAACCAGCCGTGGATCGACCATCGGCTGAACGAGGTCGGGTCGTATCGTCGCGAGGTGACGGTGCCCGCGCATTTCGCCGGGCGGCGGATGCTGCTGACGATCGGTGCGGCGGGGGCGGCCTATTATCTGTGGGTGAACGGGCAGCGCATCGGCTATTCCGAGGATTCGAAGCTGCCCGCCGAGTTCGACGTGACGGCGGCGATGCGCCCGGGGCGCAACACGGTCGCGATCGAGCTATATCGCTATGCCGATGGCAGCTATCTGGAAGATCAGGATTTCTGGCGGGTCAACGGGATCGAGCGCAGCGTCACGCTCTATGCCGCGCCGCCGACGCATCTGCGCGATATCGATGTGCGCGCCGGCCTGTCGAACGGGTATCGCGACGGGACGCTGGCGCTGAACGTCGCGGTGGCGGGGGCGGCGAACGGCATGCGGGTGCGCGCCAGCCTGCTCGACGGCGCGCGGGTGTTGTTGACGCGCGAAGGGGGGCCGGATGCCGCGCGCACCGTCCGCCTGACGGGCGACATCCCGGCAGTGCGCGCGTGGAGCGCGGAGACTCCCGAGCTCTATACGCTGCTGGTCGAACTGCTCGATGCGAAGGGCCGCGTGGTCGAGGCGACCAGCCGGCGGATCGGTTTCCGCACCGTCGCGATCGACGGGGGCGAGGTCCGCGTCAACGGCCGGCGGATCATGATCCGCGGCGTCAACCGGCACGAGCATGACCCGCACAGCTTCCGCATCGTGTCCGAAGCGACGCTGCGCCGCGATCTGGAATTGATGAAGGCGGCGAACGTCAACGCGGTGCGCACCTCGCACTATCCAAACGATCCGCGCCTTTATGAACTGGCCGATCAGGTCGGGCTGTACGTGATGGACGAGGCGAATATCGAGAGCCACGGCTATCTGTCGCAGGCGCAGCAGAATGGCGATCCCGAACATACGCTGCTCGGCTACAAGCCCGAATGGAAGGCGGCGCATCTCGACCGGGTCGAACGGATGGTCGAGCGCGACAAGAACCATCCCTCGATCCTCTTCTGGTCGCTGGGCAACGAGACCGGCGTCGGCAGCAGTTTCGAGGCGGCGGCGCGGTGGGTGAAGGCACGCGATACGACGCGGCTGGTCAGCTTCCTCGGCCACAGCATGAGCGGGTGGCGGCACCCGACCAATAGCTATGTCGATATCTTCGCGCCGATGTACGACGATGTCGAAAAGATGGTCGACTATGCCGAGCGGCCCGAATTCACCCAGCCGCTGATCCTGTGCGAATATGCCCATGCGATGGGCAACAGCCTCGGCAATTTTCAGGAGTATTGGGACGTCATCCGCCGATACCCGAAATTGCAGGGCGGGTTCGTATGGGACTGGGTCGACCAGACGATCATCCGCAAGGATGCGGCGGGGCGCGACTATTGGGCGCAGGGGCGCGACTTCGTGCCCGACGGCGACGACAGTCCGGTCGGCGACGGGGTGATCCGGTCGGACCGGACGCCCGATCCCGAATATTACGAGATGGCCAAGGTCTATGCGCCGATCGCGTTCGAACGCGACGGCGATGGCTATGCGGTACTGAACCGCCACGACCATATCGACCTGTCGCGCTTCACGCTCGACTATGCGGTGCTCGAGGACGGGCGGGCGGTGGCGAGCGGGCGCGTGGCCATGCCGGCGGTGGCGGCGGGGCAGCGCGCGCCGCTGGCGCTGACACTGCCGCCGGTGCGAGATACGGGAGCGGAGCGGATGCTGGTGCTGCGCGCGCGGGCAAAGGCGGGGGCGATCCCGCTGGTCGCGGCGGGACATGTCGTCGGCTACGAACAATTCGCGCTGTCGCCGCCGCGCGCGTTGGCCGCCCCGCAGGGACGTGCCACGCCGGTCGATGGCGGCGACGTGTTGCGGCTGGCGGCGGGCGATGCGGTGCTGGAGATCGATCGGGCAAGCGGGCTGGTGCGGCGCTATGCGCGCGGCGGCACGACGGTGCTGAGCGGCGGCAGCCCCGATTTCTGGCGCGCGCCGACCGACAACGACATCGGCACCGGCATGACCAAGACCCACCGCATGTGGGAGCAGTTCAGCAACAACCGGCGGCTGGATGCGATCGCGGTCGATGGCGACGCGATCGTCGTGACCCACGATATGGGCGTGGGATCGGTCAAGGTGACCACCCGCTGGACGATGGATGCGGCCGGTACGGTGCGGGCGGCGGTACGGTTCGTGCCGTTGCGCGACGACCTGCCCGATCCGCCGCGCATCGGCATGCGGTTCCGCACGCCGCCGACGCTCGACCGCATCCGCTGGTACGGGCGCGGGCCGTGGGAAAGCTATGCCGATCGCAAGACCGCGGCGCTGGTCGGCGACTATGCGGGCATGCTGGCCGATCAATATCATGGCTATGCCCGGCCGCAGGAATCGGGGACCAAGCAGGACGTGCGCTGGATCGACCTGACCGGTGCCGGCGGCACGGGGGTGCGCGTGACCGGCGACCGGCCGCTCGCGATCAACGCGCTGCCCTTTCCCTATGCCGACCTGATGGAGAAGCCGCCGGCCAAGGCGCATAGCAGCGACATCCGCCCGCATGGCGACGGCACGCTGCTGATCGATGTCGCGCAGAGCGGGGTCGGCGGCGATACCGGGTGGAGCAGCGATGGCCGCCCGCACATGCGCTACCGCGTGCCGCTGGCACCGATCGAATGGACCTTTGCGCTGGGAGCGCCGCCTGCGCGCTAAAGCATGATGACATGAGTCAGACCCGCTCGTCCTGAGTAGCCATTGCGCTTGTCGAAATGGCGTATCGAAGGACCGTTTGGGGCAGGTGCTTCGATACGGGTCTTCGGCTTCGCTCAGCCCCTACTCAGCACGAACGGTTCTGCCTATTGTCATCATGCTCCAAGCTTGCGTCTCCCTCTCCCGGCGAGCGAAGGTGCCTAACGCGGCGTCAGCGTGACCACCGTCGGCGTCGCCGCCAACGGGATCGTCGTGAAGCCGCGTTCGGTCGTGCCGCGATCGGCACGATAGGCGGCCCCGCCCGCCGGTGCCTCGACCGACAGATGCGCGTTAGGCGTCGTCGCGCTGGCCGGGTCGAGCGTCAGTTCGATGCGGCGCGTCGCCGGCAGCCAGCGGGCGCGCGCGATCGTGCCGGCGGCCAGCGTGATCCACTGACCGGCGGGCGCGACGAACAGGCGGGTACGCGCCCCGTCGCGCGGTTCGATGGTGATCGCGTCGGGCGTGTCGCGCACGATGCCGCCGAACCCTAGCCAGCCGAAGGTCGCATCATGGACCAGATAGGTCGCGGCGGCATAGGCATGGCCGAAATATCCCATGCCGTAATCGCCGCTATACGCGTCCCAGCGCATCATGTCGGGTTCGGAATGGAAGGCGGCGGAGGCGAAGCCGTCGCGATCGACATTGGTGATCCCGCCCATGAACCCGCCATAGGCGACGCGCAGCAGGTGCAGGTCGGCCGGATTGCGGCGATAGGCATCGAACAGCGGGACCGCGTTCAACGCCGACCCGTAATGGTGCAGCTGCCGCTCGATCCGCTTGACCTTCCCGCCGTAGAGAAAGTCCCAGTAGCGCCGCGCATTGCCGTTATAGCCCCAGTGCGGAACGGTCGGGTCGTAGCCGAGGATGACCTCACGGGTGACCGCCGCCTCCTTCGCATGGCCGAAATACCGCATCCATGCATAGACTTCGGGCTGGCCGGTCGAATCCCATGCCATCTCGCTGCCGAATGGATAGGCGAGGGTGCGCCAATGGTCGGCCCGCGCGCGCATCCGGCGTTCGATATCGTCGGCCTCGGTCGTCATCCCCTCGCGCCGCAGGTCGGCGAGGATGTCGAGGAACACCTCGCCCTCCATCTGCCCGAACTGCGCATAATGCGGCGCGTCGCGCAGCATCGCGATCGTCGTGCGATAGGCATGGTCGAGGTAGAAGCGCCAGTCGTGGCGCGTGACCAGCCCGGCATGATGCCGCGCCAGCCGGTACAGCACCCAATGCCCGATCGCCACGTGCGGATAATTGTACGACCGGCCGAGATCGTCGGCTTGTATGCGGTCCCACGATGCCCAGGTCGACCAGTCGATGCGCTGGTCGTAAGCGTCGGGGAACGCCTTGGGATCGTAATAGAACAGGCTTTTCTTCACGCCGCCGCTTGGCACCTGCAACTTGCCGAGCACGGTTTCGTCGACCATGCGCTCGAGCTTCGCGACCTCGCCAGCGTCGGGATGGTCGAGTTGCTTCATCATCGCCGCGACCCATGCGCCGGCGCCGCCCTCGTCGCTCATCCCCGCGATCCAGGCGCGCTGATCCTGCGTAACGATGCGGTTCTCGTCGCGATCATAGGTCAGGATGGCGGGGGCGCGGCGGAACGGGTCGCGGGCGTCGTCAAACCATTGGCGCGTGGTCGCGAACCGGCCGAGATCGGCCGACACTTCGGCCAGCGGCTTGGTGACGTAATAATGGACGCTCTGTACGCTGCCATCGGCATAGGTGATGGCGACGCGCGCCCGGCCCCAGCCGGTGCCGGTAACCCGCCAGCGGTGCCAGCCGCGTGGGCCGGCGACCCTGGTCAGCGTCAGCGCGTCCGCGGGGGTGACCGTCACCTGTCGCACGGCTTGCGGCGTGCGGACGAACAGGTCGGCGGGGCTGTCGGTCGGAACGACGTAGCCCGGTAGCCCAATGGCCAACGGGCGGCGTTCGGCAAATAGTTTCCCCTCGATCGCGCGGATCGAGGGCGCGGTGACGAGGCGGACGCCGATGCTGCGCGACCCGCCCGGCGCAAGCGTGAAGCCGGTGGCCGGGTTCCATGGCTGTCCGGCATCGACCATGCCACCGCTGGCGACCATCCAGTCGTAGAAGCCCTCGAACGTCTGCTGGCGCGGGGTACGATCGGTGAAAATATCCCCGGCCGGCGCGCGCTTGGCATCGTGCAGGATGCGATATTGTTCGAGCGGCGACCGGCCGTCGGGCAGGACCAGCAGCGCCGGCCCCTTGCCGTTCAGCCGCGTGACCTGAAGATAACCGGCATCGTTGCCGATATAGGGATCGACGAAACTGGCCCTGGCATGCGCCGCCTCCAGCGTGCGGTCGGTGATGATGTTGTCGAACACCATCGGCATGCCGAGCGCGCCGATCTCGACCGGGGTCGTGCCCCGGTTGCGCAGCGTAAAGCGCAGCACGAGCGCGCCCCGGTCGCGCAGCCACGTCCGCTCGACGGTCAGCGGCAGGCGGTCGCCCATCGTTGCGGTCATGTCGGCGCGCGCGATCACGGTACCGCCGGGCGGCAAGGCGCGGACCGCGACGCGGTGCCGTGCCGAGGAGAAATCGCGCCATGCGCCACCCGCCGTGCGCAGCCGCAGATGCAGGTCGCCGAACTGGACGAAGCCGTCGCCCTGCCGTTGCTGCGCACGATCACCGGGGGCGAAGTCGAACCCCGGTTCGGCGCGCGGCGACAGGTGCAGCAGCGTCTGGCTGGCAGGGTCGAGCGTGACCGTCAGGTCGCCGACGCCATGCCGGACGGGGGCGGGCGCAGCGGCCGGAAGCATCGCCCCGGTACCAAGGAACGCGCCGCTCAGATAAACTGCCCATTGCCGCATCACGCTGCCTCTCACCTCGACCAATCGGTTGACTCCAATCGTCATTGCCCTATCGTATACGATATTATCGGGAGATGGAAATGCTGGTTGGTCGTCGCGCGTTCCTGATGTCGTCCGCGACGTTGCCGGTATTCGCGCTACCAGTGGCGGCGCGCACCATGGCGGCAATGCCGGCGATGGCCAAGCCGTTTCCGCTGTCGACGGTACGGCTGCGCCCGTCCGACTATGCCCGCGCGGTAGAGGTCAACCGCGCCTACCTGTTGCGGCTGTCGGCCGACCGGCTGCTGCACAATTTCCACAAGTTCGCCGGCTTCGCGCCCAAGGCGCCGGTCTATGGCGGGTGGGAAAGTGACACGATCGCAGGCCATACGCTGGGCCATTATCTGTCGGGGCTGGCGCTGACCCATGCCCAGACCGGTTGCACCGACTGCGTCACGCGCGCGACCTATATCATCGGCGAACTGGCGCGGTGTCAGGCGGCGCAGGGCGACGGCTATGTCGCGGGCTTCACCCGCAAGCGCAAGGACGGGACGGTCGTCGACGGGAAGGAGATCTTCCCGGAGATCATGCGCGGCGACATTCGATCGGCCGGGTTCGATCTGAACGGTTGCTGGGTGCCCTATTACAATTGGCACAAGCTTTATACCGGGTTGTTCGACGTCATCGACCATATCGGCCCGAACGAACAGGCGATGGCGATCGCGGTGGCGCTGGGCGGCTATATCGACCGGGTGTTCGCCGCGCTCAGCGACGATCAGGTGCAGGTGATGCTGGCCTGCGAATATGGCGGGCTGAACGAGAGTTTCGCCGAACTGCACGTGCGGACCGGCGATCCGCGCTGGCTGCGGCTGGCCGAGCGGATCTACGACAAGCGCAACCTTGATCCGCTGACGCAGAAGCGCGACCAGCTTGCCAATTTCCACGCGAATACGCAGGTGCCCAAGCTGATCGGGCTGGCGCGGCTTCACGAGATCACCGGCAAGGCCGAGCCGGCGACCGCCGCGCGCTTCTTCTGGGAACAGGTGACGCGGCATCACAGCTATGTGATCGGCGGCAATGCCGACCGCGAATATTTCAGCGCGCCGGACACGATCGCACAGCACATCACCGAACAGACCTGCGAGCATTGCAACACCTACAACATGCTCAAGCTGACCCGGCATTTGTACGGGTGGCAGCCTGACGGGGCGTTGTTCGACTTCTACGAACGCGCGCATCTCAACCATGTGATGGCGCAGCAGGAGCCGGTGAACGGCGGTTTCAGCTACATGACGCCGCTGATGACCGGGGCGAAGCGCGACTATTCGGCGCGCGATGGCGAGGAATTCTGGTGCTGCGTCGGCACCGGCATGGAAAGCCATGCCAAACATGGCGAGAGCATCTTCTGGACCGGCGACGACATGTTGATTGTCAACCTCTACATCCCCGCCGACGCGACCTGGACGGCGCGCGACGCGACTCTGGGGCTGGAGACCGCCTATCCGTTCGACGGTGCGGCGACGCTGACCTTTGCGATGCTCGGCAAGCCCGGACGCTTTCCGGTCGCGCTGCGGGTGCCCGGCTGGGCGAAGGGGCGCGAGGTGCTGGTCAATGGCAAGCCGGTCGATGCGGCGTCGGCTGGCGGCTATGCGATCGTCACGCGGCGGTGGCAGGCGGGGGACCGGGTGACGATCCGCTTGCCGCTCGACCTGCGGATCGAGGCGACGCCGGGCGATGCGCAGACGATCGCGGTGCTGCGCGGACCGCTGGTGCTGGCGGGCGATCTGGGCCGCGCCGATGGCGAATGGGACAAGCCCGACCCGTCAATGGTCGGCGACGATTTGCTCGCCGGTTTCGCAGTGGTCGCCCCGGAAGAGGCGCAATATGCGACGCGCGGGCTGATCCGGCCGGGCGACCTGAATTTCGTACCCTTCTACCGGCAATATGACCGGCGATCGGCGGTGTATTTCAAGCGGTTCACCGATGCGCAGTGGCAGGTCGAGGAAGCCGCGTTCCTTGCCGAACAGGCGCGGCAAAAGGATTTGGCGGCGCGGTCGGTCGACGTGATGCATCTGGGCGAGATGCAGCCCGAGCGCGATCATGCGCTGACGTCGGACATATCCTATCCAGTGGTCTATCGCGGTCGCAACGGCCGCGACGCGCGCAGCGGCGGCTTCTTCGAATTCACCATGGCGGTGAAGCCGGGGCCGCTGGTGCTGCAGGCGACCTATTGGGGTGACGAGCGCAAGCGCAGCTTCGACATATTGATCGACAACCAGCGGATCGCGACCCAGACGCTCGACGCCGACCGGCCGGGCGCGTTCTTCGATGTCGACTATCCGGTGCCCGAGCCGCTGACCCGCAGCAAGCGGCAGGTGAAGGTACGCTTCGTGCCGCATGATAAGAACAGCGCAGGACCGGTGTTCGGCGTGCGGCTGTTCACCGCCAAGCCGGGCGCGGTCGCGTGAGCGACGCGCAGGTGCGCATGACGCTGGCGGAAGTGCGCGACTATGCGCGCGCCACGCTGACGCGGGTCGGGCTGGCCCCGGCGCATGTCGCGGCGGTTGCCGAGACGATCGTCGCGGGCGAGCGCGACGGCTGCGGCGCGCACGGGCTGTACCGGTTGCTGGTCGCCGCCCATTCGGTGGCGAGCGGCGTGGTGGTGCCCGATGCGGTACCGGTGCTGGAGCAACGCGCGGCGGGCGTCGTCCGGGTCGACGGGCGTGGCGGCTTTGCGCAACTGGCGTTCGAGACCGGGCGCGACGCGCTGGTCACGGCCGCGCGCGCCAACGGGATCGCGGCGCTGGCGATCAACAATGTCGTGCATTTTGCGGCCTTGTGGCCCGAGGTCGAGGCGCTGGTCGAGCGCGGGCTGGTCGCGATGGCGGTGACCGCCAACCATGCGTGGGTGTCGCCGGCGGGCGGCACGCAGCCGGTGTTCGGGACCAACCCGATCGCGTTCGGCTGGCCACGCGCGGATGCCGCTCCGTTCGTGTTCGATTTCGCGACCAGCGCGGTGGCGCGTGGCGAGATCGAACTGCATCGCCGCGCCGGGAAACCGGTACCGGCGGAGTGGGGCCACGCGCCCGACGGAAGCGACACGACCGATGCGGCGGCGGTGCTGGCCGGGGCGATGCGTACCTTTGGCGGGCATAAGGGGTCGGCACTGGCGCTGATGATCGAACTGCTCGCCGGGCCACTGATCGGCGACCTGACCAGTGCCGAATCGATCGCGTGGGATGGTGGGCGCAAGGGATCGCCGCTGGGCGGCGAGCTGATCCTCGCGCTCGATCCCGCCGGATTTCTGGGCGCGGCGGCAGCGGCCGAGATGGCGCGCGCCGAAAGCGTGTTCGCCGCGATCGAGGGGCAGGGCGCCCGCATATCCGGCGCCCGCCGCCACGCGCTGCGCCCGGTCAGCGAGCGCGAAGGTGTGTCGGTGTCGCGCGCGCTGCTGCGCGATATCGACGATGTAACGGGGGAACGGGTATGACGATCACCTTGGCACTGGCGCTGTCGATCGCAGCACCACCCGCTGTGGCGCAACCGGTGGCGACCATCGCCGCGGATGCGGGCGATACGGCGTTCCGGCAATTGTCCGAGCGCGAATATGCGTGGCGCAAGACGCTGACCGGTCCCGGCGAAGACGCGCCGACCAGCAGGAACGCGACGCTGCCCGATGTCGGCCTGGCAGCGCAGGCGCGGATGACGCAGCGCTGGACCGAGACGCTGGCAGCACTCGACCGGATCGATCCCGCGACGCTCAGTCCCACAGCCCGCGACGACTATACTGTCTATCGCGCGCAGATCGCGGCGCTGCTCGCCCGGCAGCGGTTCCGCGATTACGAAAAGCCGCTGAACGCCGATACCAGCTTCTGGATGGACCTGGCGGGCATGGCGCGCGAGGAGTATCGCGACGAGGCGGCGTTGCGGCTGTACCTGTCGCAACTGGCCAGCGTTCCGCGCTATTTCGACCAGCAGATCGCGAACATGCGCGCCGGGTTGCAGCGTGGTTTCACGCCGCCCCGCGTCACCTTGCAGGGCCGCGATGCCGGCGTTCGCGAGGTGGTGCAGGCGGGTGCGAGCGAGGCATCCCCTTTCTACGCACCGTTTCGGACCTTGCCCGCCACGATCCCGACCGTGCGACAGGACGCGCTGCGCGCGGAGGCGAAGCGGGTGATCGCTGAGGCGGTGGTGCCGGCGCATGTGAAGCTGATGGCGTTCCTGCGCGACGACTATATCCCGCATGCGCAGGAGAAGCTGGCGGCGTACGACCTGCCCGACGGGCGCGATTACTACCGGTCGAAGGTCCGCGAGTTCGTGACCCGCGACCTGCCGCCTGAGGAGATCCATGCGATCGGGCTGCGTGAGGTCGCCAAAATCCGCGCGCGGATGCAGACGGTGATGACGCAGGTCGGATGGCAGGGCGATTTGCCGTCGTTTCTGAACCATTTGCGCACCGATCCGCGCTTCTATGCGAAGACGCCGCAGGACCTGCTCGACCGCGCCGCGTGGATCGCCAAGACGTTCGACGGCAAGGCCGGCACCTATTTCGGGCGGCTGCCGCGGATGCGCTTTGCGATCAAACCGGTCGCCCCCGACATCGCGCCCTTCTACACCAGCGGGCGCGGCGGGCCGGGCATCTATCTGGTCAACACTTATGACCTGCCGTCGCGGGGGCTCTATTCGCTGCCGGCGCTGACGCTGCACGAAAGCGCGCCGGGCCATGCGTTCCAGATGCCGTTCGCGATGGAGCTGACCGACCTGCCCGAATATCGCCGCAACGAATATATCTCGGCGTACGGGGAGGGCTGGGCGCTGTATAGCGAGGCGCTGGGCGAAGACATGGGGATGTACGAGACGCCCTATGACCTGTTCGGGATGCTGTCGTACCAGATGTGGCGCGCGGCGCGGCTGGTCGTCGATACCGGCATCCATTCGAAGGGGTGGACGCGCGAACAGGCGCAGGCATTCCTGCGTGACAATACCGCACTGTCGAACCACGAGATCACGACCGAGGTCGACCGCTACATCGCGTGGCCGGGGCAGGCGCTGAGCTATTATATGGGCGAGCTGGCGTTCCTCGACGCGCGGGCGAAGGCGCAGAAGGCGCTGGGCGACCGGTTCGACTATCGTGCATTCCACGATGCGATGCTGAGCTTGGGGTCGGTGCCGCTGCCGATGATCGACGCGCGGGTCGAACGCTTCATCGCCGATGGCGGCAAGGGGCCGTATCCGCTGGATTAGGGCATGATGACATGAGCCTGCCCCGTTCGTCCTGAGTAGCCATTGAGCTTGTCGAAACGGCGTATCGAAGGACCGTCTGGGGCGGGTGCTTCGATACGGGCCTTCGACTTCGCTCAGACCCTACTCAGCACGAACGGTTCTACCGGCTGTCATCCGACCCTAGCAGATTTCCGCCGTCGCCTTGGGCGGGTCGCCGGGCGGTACGCGCGCGGCATGGCGGTAAAAGACGTCGCCGGGCAGGCGGTGGCGGTTGCCATAGACCTGTGCCAGCAACGCATGGAGACTTGGGTCGTAGCGTTGCAGGTCGTCGTCGTTCAGCAACCGCTGCCCGTCGACGACGATCAGCCGGTTGGTGTTGAACCAGAGCTGCGTCCCCTCCGCCCAATATTCGTCGACCGTGGTCGCGGCATATTCTCCGCGCCACGCGCCGCGCGCCATCGCGGCGGCATAGGCGCGTTCGAGCGCGGCGTAGAGCGCGGTGTCGCGCTGCCGGACGGCCGCCAAGATCGCATGCGCGAATTCATGGACGAAATTATTCTCGCCATAATACCAGGTGCCGGGCGTGCCGATCAGATTTTCGGCCGGGGCGGTGGTCAGTTGCCCGCCCATGCCGCGCGCACGGTTGTTCCAGTAATCGCGGTCGCTGAGCCGCCCGATCCGCTCGGCATAATGTTTGCGCTCGCACGTCGTCAGGCGCGGATCGTCGGCGGTCGGTTTGGTCCAGTGGCGCTGTTCGGGCAGGTCGATCAGCCCTTCGGTCAGCGCGATGATCGCGACGCGATAGCCCGACGCTGCCATCCAGCGGCGCAGGTCGGGACGATCGGCGAGCATCGCGACGGCGATGTCGCGCGCGAACAACAGCGCGTCGTCGGGGACCTTGGCCGACGACACGATCGGAATGCCGCCGGCATCGACATGGCGGGTGTAGAAGGGATCGAGCCGCAGCGCCGCCGGTGGCGGCCCGATCGTCGCTGCGGCATAGCGACCCGGCGCGGCCGCCACCGGCACCGCGACCGCCGCCAGCAGCAGCGCCGCCAGCGCCCTCATCCGAACGGGCGGTCGATCGATGGCTGCGGCGGCGTGAACCATGCGGCACCGGTTTCGGTCACATGGAAATGATCCTCCAGCCGGATACCGAAGCGGTCGGGGACGACGATCATCGGTTCGTTGGAGAAGCACATACCCGGCTGCAACGGGGTCTTGTCCCCTCGCACCAGATAGGCCGGTTCGTGGATCGACAGGCCGATGCCGTGGCCGGTGCGATGTGGAAGGCCGGGCAGGCGATAGTCGGGACCCAGCCCCTCGCGCACCAGCACCGCGCGGGCGGCGGCGTCGACATCCTCGCACGGGACGCCGGGGGCGGCGGCGGCGAAGGCGGCGGCCTGTGCGGCATGTTCGATGTCCCAGATCGCGCGAACCTCGTCGGCGACGGGGCCGAAGGCATAGGTGCGGGTGATGTCGCTATGATAGCCGCCGACGCGGCAACCGGTGTCGATCAGCACCAGTTCACCCTCGTTCAACGCGCGGTCGCCGGGCAGGCCATGGGGAAAGGCGGTGGCGCGACCGAACTGGACGATGCAGAAATAGGAGGGCCCACCGCCGATCGCGCGGTGGGCGTCGTCGATGAAGCGCACGACCTCGCTGGCGAGGATGCCGGGACGCAAAATGCGCGCGGCGGCGGCCTGTACCGCCAGCGTCATGTCCTTGGCACTTTGCAGCAAGGCGAGTTCGGCGGGGGATTTGACCATGCGACAGCCGTCGATCGCGGGCGCACCGTCGGTGAGGGCGAGGCCGTGGCGGGCGAGCTTCTGCCCCCATGCGAAGGGGAGCAGCGGATCGACCGCGAGCGTGGCACCGGCGGGCAGCACGTCCCGGACCAGTGCGGTCGGATCTTCATCCTCTTCCCAGAGCAGCAGGTCGGCGGCGACCGCCAGATCCGCCTCGAGCGTGCCGCGCTCGAACGCCGGGCAGATGACGCGCGGCGTGCCGGTGACGGGGAGCAGCAACGCGACCATCCGCTCGCTGGCGCCCCAAGGGATGCCGGTGAAATAATCGAGCGAGGCACCGGTATGGACCAGCAACGCATCGGCGCCGGCACGCGCCGTCAACGTACGGGCTTGCTCGATCCGGTCGGCACGCTCGGCGGCGATGATCGCCGGGGCAGCGGCGAAGGGCCGGATCGCGGCGAGTTCCGTGGTCGCGGTCGATCCGCCGATAGTCATGCTGGCCTCCTGTCGAACTGCTGGTTCGCGAAGGATCGTCCTAGAACGGATTTCGGTCAGGTTGAACCGTCAACAGCCGGCGTCCATCAGGGACGCACCAAACGCACGAGCCGCGTCGAACCGATGCTGGGGAAAGGTGGTGCCCAGGGACGGGATCGAACCGCCGACACTGCGATTTTCAATCGCATGCTCTACCAACTGAGCTACCTGGGCCTGTCCGGGTGACCGGAAGAGCCGGCCTGTTAGCCGCGCGAATCGTCCCTGTCCAGCCCGGTTTCGGATTTTTCGTCGGAAGACGCCCTGGGTCCGGGAATGCGATATCCCTCCCCCATCCAGTTCAGCATGTCGCGGTCGCGACAGCCTCGGCTGCAAAAGGGGCGGAAGGCTGGTTCGGTCGGGGCCGAACAGAGCGGGCAATGGTTACGGGAAGCGAGCCTGGACATGGCCGGCGGATATGGCGAGGGCGTCCTCCCCCCGCAAGGCGAGCGGCGCACCGAGCATGCGTTCGACCGCCTGCATCCAGTCCGGGCGCGCCGTGATCGCAGCGACGACCGCCGGATGCGCGGCGAGCGTGCGTTCGCCGCTGCCCCCGGTCCGTTCCGCCTGGCGCAGCAGGGCGCGGGCATGGGCCGGGACATGGGCGAACAGTTCCGGGAGCGAGGCGCGCGGCCGCCGCCGCACGATCTGGAGAAAGCCGAAGCCATTGACGGCAGTACGCTCGAAAGGTTGCGGCAGGACGGCGTCGACCGTTTCGGCGATCGCCAGTCGAACCGCCTTGTCCTGCACGGTCGGCAGATCGATGCCGATCGACCCGGTGATGTCGAGCCGGGCGATCGCCGCCGCGGCTGCATGCGCGCCCGCAAGGGCCAGCGCCGCGGGGGCAAGCTCGCCATCGATGTCGATCAGCGTCATCGCCGGGGTCAGCGCAATCGACAGCGCGCCGCCTGGAAAGGTGACTTGGCCGGTGGTCGCTTCCTCGATCAGCAACGGCCAGCCTGCTTCGCCCAGCAGGTCGCGGTCGAACGGGCCGACGATGCGTGCGTCCGGCAGATCAGCGATCGACGGGCCGTCGCCGGGCTGCGCACCGGGCGCGGCGGGGCGGGCGCGGGCGCGCTTGGGCTTGCCGGGTTCGGACAGGGGCGGGCGGGTGATCTCGACCAGCAGCGTGGCGCCTTCGGTAACCGCGCGGGGCAGGGGGCTCAGCAGTGCCTCGCCATCGTCCCATGCGACCAGCCCCTCATTGCGCAGGGGCAGGCGGCGGACCAGCCGGGCGGGAAGGATCGTGCCGGCGCGCAACGCATCGTCGGGTTCGATGCGCGCCTCGACAATCTCGCCATCGACGATGCGCGCGGCCCGGACTTCGCCGATACCACGCTCGACGATCCAGTCAGCCAAGCGGCACGCCAGCGGTTTCGAGCAAGGCGCGGGTGTCGAACAGCGGCAGGCCGATCACGCCCGAATGACTGCCCGACAGGAAGCGGACGAACGCCTCCGCCCGCCCCTGAATCGCATAGCCGCCGGCCTTGCCCAGCCCTTCGCCGCACGCGACATAGGCGTCGATCTCGCGCTGCTCGAGCCGCTTGAACGCGACGATGGTGTCGGCGAGCCGTATGCGCGCCTTGCCGTCGGGCATCAGCACGCAGACGGCCGACAGGCAGTGGTGGCGACGGCCGGACAACAGGCCCAATAGTTCGCGCTGCACGTCCTCGGTCGTCGCCGGCGGCAGGATGCGGCGACCGAGCGCGATCGTCGTGTCGCCGGCCAGCACCACCGCGCCGTCGACCGGACCGATCGCGCGCGCCTTCGCTTCCGCCAGTCGCAGCGCATAGGGGCGCGGCAATTCGCCCTTCAGCGGGCTCTCGTCGATATCGGGGGCCTCGACCCGATCGGGCACGGCACCGATCCGCGCCAACAGATCGCGGCGGCGGGGCGAGGTCGAGGCAAGTATCAGGCGCATGGCCGTGGACCCGGTCACGCGGAACCGACTTACTTGAAGCGGTAGGTGATGCGACCCTTGGTCAGGTCATAGGGGGTCAGTTCGACCAGCACTTCGTCCCCGACCAGCACGCGGATGCGGTTCTTGCGCATCTTGCCGGCGGTGTGCCCCAGGATCTCGTGATCGTTCTCGAGCCGGACGCGGAACATCGCGTTGGGCAGCAGTTCGACCACCTGGCCGCGCATTTCGAGAAGTTCTTCCTTCGCCAAACAGATACCTCGTGAAATTAGGGCGCACCGGAAACGGGCGGGTTCCCATAGGCGCAAACCGCGAAAAAGGAAAGCGCGAACGACCGGACCCGTGGCTGGCACGGCCGGTCGTGGCAATGAGATTGGAAATAGGCGTAGCGGTTGGCGTGCGCAAGGGCGAGTGCGGGCGTGCGTTCGAGGATGGCTGTTACGTCACGCTGGACTTGAACGGGACCTCTGCGAAAGTTGTTCGGTCATTGGAAAGGGCGCAGTACCCCGGCGAAGGCCGGGGCCCAGTTGGGAAGGCTTCTCCGAATCTTGCCGACGTCCCCCAACTGGGCCCCGGCCTTCGCCGGGGTACGAGTAGGGACTTTCGTAGCGGTTTCGAACTGGTTCGGGATCCGGTTTTCGTTCCACGCGAAACGGAAGCGGAAGCCCGCGGGTGACGATGATGGGTACGCGCGGTCAGGCGGGATTATGCGCCTTCAAGAACGCGGTCATCTCCTGCAGGAATTGCAGCCGGTCCTCGCTGCGCGAGAAGAAATGGTCGCCCAGCGGCTGTTCGACATAGCGATGCGGCTTGCCCGCCCGCTTCAGTTCGGCGGCGAGCGTGCGCGACTGGGCGACGGGGACGCGCTTGTCGACCTTGCCATGCATCAGCAGGATCGGGGTCGAGAAATCGGCGGCGTGGAAGCGCGGCGAGACCGTCTGGAAATCGGGCGCCTGGGTGCGCAGCCAGTCGGCGATGGTGCGGCCGTTGAGGAACTGGCTGTCGTAACGGCGTAGCGCCGCAAGGTCCGACACGCCGGCGTAGCTGATCGCACAGCGATACAGCTTGCCGTCGCGCTGCGCGGCACGCATCGCCGCATAGCCGCCATATGACGCGCCGACCATGCAGACGCGCTTTGGATCGGCGATGCCTTGCTTCGCCAGATGGGTGACCGCGTCGTTCAGGTCGTCCTGCATCTTCAGCCCCCATTCGCCCGCGCCTTTCTTGGCGAAGGCGAGGCCATAGCCCGACGAACCGCGATAGTTGGGCTGGATCACGACATAGCCGAGTTCGGCCAGATATTGCGTCCACCAGTCCCAGCCTTCGCTGTCGCGCGCGGAGGGGCCGCCATGCGGCAGAACGATCAGCGGCAGGTTCTTCTGCCCCGGCCGGTGGCGCGGCATGGTCAGCACCGCCTCGATCGGCAGGCCGTCGCGCGCGGTATAGCGGATGGTGCTGACGGTGGAGAGGCGGCGGCTCTGGAGCGTGTTGCTGTTCCACGCGATACGCTGCATCCGGCTGAACGCGCTGTCCCAGTAATAGAGGCCGCCCGGCTGCGACGCGGCGGCGACCTCGATCAGGAACTTGTCGCGCTTGCGGTCCCACGACACGATCTTCGCGCGCCGGTCGCCGATCGATTTGTCGATATCGTCCTGCAGCGTCTTGAGCTTGTTATCGAACCAGACGGTTCGGCCGTGCCGGTCGGTGAGGGTCACGCCGGCGACGTCGTTCTCGTCGGCATTGTCGATGATGCCGTCGACGTCATAGCCGTCGAGTGCATAAAGCTTATTGCCGAGCGCCAGATCGGGCAGCGACACCTGATAGACCGAGGTGAAGCCGCCTTCGTCGTCGAGCGCGATCGCGCTGCCATCGGCGCGGAAGGTGATCGGGACGGTCAGTCCGTCCTCGTCCTTCCGCGCGCGCCGGGCGATGACGCGGAAGCTTTCGGCATTGTTGGTGCGGTAGAGCAGCGCGGAACTGCGCTTCTCGTCATTATATTGATAGGCGGCGCGGACCTGCCCCTCGCCATCGGCATACCAGTCATACACGTTGGCGCGGCCATCGGCGACGCGGCGCGACTTGCCGGTCGAGACGTCGATTTCGAACACCGCCGGGTTGAAGTCCGATTCATGATCGATCCCGGTTTGGCGAGACAGCAGGATTCGCGGCGATCCGTCATGCGCGACCCACAGCACGTCATCGGCCCGCAATCCCGATTTGTCCCAGTCGAGGCGGCGCGTGGTCTTGAAGTCGGCCTTAACGCTCAGCACACGCGTGATGTAGACGTCGATGCCGTAGAGTTGTTGCTGCGCACCTAGCCCGACGATCAGCCAGTCGTCATTGACCCAGCGCCACCAGTTGATGTCGGTATTCTCGGGCGTCCCCAGCGACAGGCGTTCCGCATTCCCTTTCAGCGATGACAGCACCAGTACCTGGCGTCCGCCGACCGCGCTCTTGGCGACGACGCGGGTGCCGTCCGGCGACAGTTTCGGCGATTCGACCGACGGCAATTCGGCGAATGCCTCGATCGGGACGGGGGCAGCGGGATCGACCTGGGCGGGTTTGGCCGCGGGCGGCGGCGTCTGCGCCGAAGCGACGGTGGCAAGGACAAGGCCGATGGCCGCAACGAACCGCATGAAACCCCCTGTTCGGGGGCGGCCGGGATGCGCCCCCGCGCACCGGTTCCGGCAAGAGTGGACGCCCCCATTCGCCGCAAACTCTACCGCAGCGGATGGGGGACGCAATCGGCCAATGGAACCTATCCGGCGGCATTTCCCGCAAGGGCCGCGAGCAGCAGCAGCGCGACGATGTTGGTGATCTTGATCATCGGATTGACCGCGGGGCCGGCAGTGTCCTTGTACGGATCGCCCACGGTGTCGCCGGTGACGGCGGCCTTGTGCGCCTCCGATCCCTTGCCGCCGTGATTGCCGTCCTCGATATATTTCTTGGCATTGTCCCATGCCCCGCCGCCGCTGGTCATCGAAATGGCGACGAACAGGCCCGACACGATCACGCCGAGCAGCATCGCGCCGAGCGCCGCGAAACCCTGCGCCTGACCCGCGACCCAGGTCACGATGTAATAGACCGCAACGGGGGACAGGACCGGGAGGAGCGAGGGCACGATCATCTCGCGGATCGCGGCGCGGGTGACGATGTCGACGGTGCGGCCATATTGCGGGCGGCTGGTGCCCGCCATGATGCCGGGGTCGGCGGCGAATTGCGCGCGGACGTCCTCGACCACCGATCCCGCCGCGCGACCGACCGCGGTCATGCCGAACGCCCCGAACAGATAGGGCAGCAGCGCGCCCAATAGCAGCCCGACGATGACGTACGGATTGGACAGCGAGAAATCGACGGTCAGGTCGGGGAAGAACAGCTTCAGGTCGGTAGTGTAGGCGCCGAACAGCACCAGTGCCGCCAGTGCGGCGGAACCGATCGCATAGCCTTTGGTCACCGCCTTGGTCGTGTTGCCGACCGCGTCGAGCGCGTCGGTGCGGTGGCGGACTTCGTCGGGAAGGTTCGCCATTTCGGCGATGCCGCCGGCATTGTCGGTCACCGGGCCATAGGCGTCGAGCGCAACGACCATGCCGGCCAGTGCCAGCAACGCGGTCGCGGCGAAGGCGACGCCGATGATCCCGGCGAGTTGGTAGGAGGCGATGACCGCGACGACGATTACCAGCGTCGGCAGCGCGGTCGATTCGAGGCTGATGGCGAGGCCCTGGATGACGTTGGTGCCATGGCCGGTGACGCTGGCGCGCGCGATCGATTTGACCGGGCGATAGGCGGTGCCGGTGTAATATTCGGTGATCCACACCAACGCGGCGGTGACGGCGAGGCCGATCATCATGCACCAGAACAGGTCCATGCCCGTGAAGGCCGTGCCGGCGACCGGGGCCTGTGCGCCCAGCGCCCCCTCGACGGTCAGCGTATCGCCACCGGGATCGAGGAAACCCGCCCCGCCGATCACGGCGTTGAGATCGCCCAGCGCCCAGCTCGCCGCGAAATAGATGGCCGGGACGGCGAGCAGCGCGGTGGTCCAGAACCCCTTGTACAGCGCGCCCATGATCGACTGGCCGCTGCCGAGGCGGACCATATAGGTGCCGAGGATTGAGGTAATGATGCACACTCCGCCGACGACCAGCGGCAGCGCCATTAGGCGGAGCAGTTCGGCGGGCGGCGCCTGTACCAGCAGCGCGATCGACACCATCGTCAAGCCGATCGTCACGACATAGGTTTCGAACAGGTCGGCGGCCATGCCGGCACAGTCGCCGACATTGTCGCCCACATTGTCGGCGATGACGGCGGGGTTGCGGGGGTCGTCCTCTGGGATGCCCGCCTCGACCTTGCCCACCAGATCGGCGCCGACGTCCGCCGCCTTCGTAAAGATGCCGCCGCCCAATCTTGCGAAAATCGAGATGAGCGATGCGCCGAAGGCGAGGGCGGTCAGCGCCTCGACGACTTCGCGGTCGCCCGGACCATGGCCGGCGATGGTGACCAGGTACCAGAAGATGCCCGAGATCGCGAGCAGGCCGAGGCCAGCGACCAGCATGCCGGTGATCGCGCCCGACCGGAACGCCATGGTCAGGCCGCCTTGCAGCGAACCGCGCGCGGCCTCTGCGGTGCGGACATTGGCGCGGACCGAAATCTCCATGCCGACATAGCCCGCGACCCCCGACAGGATCGCACCGATCAGGAAGCCGACCGTCGACAGCGGGCCGAGCGTGGGGAACAGGATGATGGCGACGATGACGCCGACGATGGCGATGGTGCGATACTGGCGACCCAGATAGGCCTTGGCCCCTTCCTGGATCGCGGCGGCGATATCCTGCATCCGCGCGTCGCCCGCCGAGGCGCGCAGCACCTGCATACTCGTGAACACACCGTACAACACGGCCAGCGCACCACACGCCATGGCCAGATAGACTATCGTCATCCGCAACCCCTCCTGCATGGGGCCGCCCGGCTGTCTCGTCGGGTCGAACCCTGGAAGCGGGGCAGCTTATGCCGATGGGCGGGGCGCGCAACCCACTAAATCCTCTCCGTGCCGGGGAGGATTAGTGCTGATATCCCAAGCGCTCGGGGAGCGGGATGGGGCGGCCTGCGTCGAGAAGGGTCAGGCCGGTACCCTCCGCGAAGGTGCCGATTCGGGTGGCTGCGACCGGCGGCGTGGTGTCGCAGGCGAAGAGCAGTTCGTAGTCGTCGCCTGCGGTCGCTGCGGTCAGGGCGTCGTGGCCGAAGGTCCGCAACGCGTCCGACAGCGGCACCGTTGCCAGATTGATCGTGACCGAAAGGCCGCTCGCCGCCGCCATACGGCTTGCGTCGATCAGCAGGCCGTCGGACACGTCCATCATTGCATGGACGATGGGGGCGAGCGCCTGTCCTTCGCCGAGACGGGGGGTCGGGCGGCGATAGCGTTGCAGCAGCGCCGTCGGCCCTTCCGTGCCCTGCGCGATGGCCAACCCCGCGCCGGCATCGCCGATCGTGCCAGTGACCCACAGCGTATCGCCCGGCTTCGCACCGTCCCGGCGGGGGGCGTGGGCGCTGCGCCCGAGCGCGGTCAGCGACAGGATGCGGGGGGCGTTGGCGGGCAGCTTTACCGTGTCGCCGCCGAGCAGCGGACAGGCGAAGCTGTGGAGTACGGTGTCGAGGCCGGCGAGGAAGGCCCGGTCCCACGTGTCGTCGCTGATCGGAACCCCAAGCAGGACGCCGACCGGCACCGCGCCCTTGGCGGCGAGGTCGGACAGGTTGGTCGCGACCAGTTTCCATGCAACGTCGGCGGGGGGATCGTTGGCCAGGAAATGGACCCCCTCGACGATCATGTCCTTGGTCATGATCAGGTCGCCCAGATGCGCGGCATCGTCGTTCAGGCCGTGCGCCCCGGCATGGAGCGGCAGGCGGCGCAGCGCGGCAAGGAAATCGGCTTCGGTCATGCCGACTCGATCCATGCGCCATGGGCATGGGCGGTGGCGAGCATCCGGCGCGTCCCGTGCCCGGGCCAGCTTTGGACGAGCAACTCCTGGCGTTGCAGGACGCGGTCCGGCTCCATCCGGACCCAGGCGAGCGGGCGGTCGGCCGTCGCGCGTGCGGCGGCGGCGTCCATCATCGCGGTGATCGCGGCGCGGCGGGTGTCGCCCAGATACTGCCAGACGACCGAGTGCATCAGCACGCGGCTGACGCCGGCCGGCTGCGGCTCGGCAAGGCGGTCGCGCAGCCAGTCGACCGCATCGCCCTGCACCAGATCGACCGGCTGCGCGCGCTGCAGGGCGATGGCTGCGGTCAGGCGCGCCTGCCGTTCGGGCTGGTCAGCCCAGATATAGCCGGCGAGACGGGTAGCGACCGCCGGAATGGTCGCGTCGAGCGGCTGGATGTCGACGCCGCGCACCGACACGATGCGTAAGGGCACGGCGGGCGGCGGCGGCCCCCGCCAGTCGGGGCGGATGGTGACCGGCGCGTCTTCTGGGCCTGTCGTCACGCCGCCCAGATCGAAGCGATAGCGGTCGATCAGCAGGTTGAGGCCGGCGCTCGATCCGATCTCCAGCAGTTCGACCGCCGGGCCGTGGCGTGCGGCGACCGCCAGCAGCCCGGTCATGAGGACGCCCGAGCGCATCGGCTCGTTGGTCTGGGGCGGGCCGTCGAGCCAGGGCAGCAGCGCAGCATCATGTTCGATCAGCACGCGGCGGAGGATCGTGTCGGGATCGCCCTTGCCGGCGAACAGCGCGGTCAGGTCGGGATCGACGCCTGTCCGTGCCAGCGCGTGCAGCCCGCCGACCAGCCGCAAAGGCAACGCGTCGGGGATCGGTTCGCCCGGCCAGCCGAGCGTCCGCCGCCCCGTTGCGCTGTCGCGGGACAGGGCGTCGGCCAGCGCGGTGCAGACGCGCGCGGTGATCGGCGCGGCCATCGCGGCGCAGAATGCCGCCTGCTGGTGAAAGGCTAGGCGGTTCGTCGGTTCATCGGCCATGGGCCGCGTGTTGCGCCGGTCACGCGCCCCAAGTAAAGCGCCAGTCGCTCATGACCGATCCCATCATCATCGCCGTGCCCAAGGGGCGTATTCTCGACGAAGCCATGCCGTTGCTCGCCCGCGCCGGCATCGTACCCGAGGCGGCGTTCAGCGATCCGGACAGCCGGGCGCTGCGCTTCCGTACCGACCGGGCGGATATCGACCTGATCCGCGTGCGCGCGTTCGATGTCGCGACGTTCGTCGCGCATGGCGCGGCGCAGCTGGGCATCGTCGGGTCGGACGTGCTGGCCGAGTTCGATTATTCCGAACTGTACGCGCCGGTCGACCTCAAGATCGGGCATTGCCGCATCTCGGTGGCCGAACCGGCCGGCATGGCCGCAACCGACGATCCGCGCGGGTGGAGCCATGTCCGCATCGCCACGAAATATCCACATACGACGCAGCGTCACTTTGCGGCGCGGGGCGTTCAGACGGAATGCGTCAAGCTGAACGGGGCGATGGAACTCGCGCCGGTGCTGGGGCTCGCGCCGCGCATCGTCGATCTGGTGTCGTCGGGGCGGACGCTGAAGGAGAATGGGTTGGTCGAGGTCGAAACCATCGCCGAGGTGACGTCGCGGCTGGTCGTCAATCGCGCGGCGTTCAAGACGCGGGGGGCGGTCGTGCCGCTGGTCGATGCGTTCCGCCGGGCGGTGGCGGCATGATCCGGCTGGACGCAAGCGCGGCCGGGTTCGCCGCCGACTTCGCAGCGCTGGTCGATGGGCGGCGCGAGGCCGACAGCGACGTCGCGCGCGACGTGACCGCGATCCTGCGCGCGGTGCGCGACGAGGGCGATGCCGCGGTGCGCGCCTTTACCGAGAAGTTCGATGGCCATGACCCGGACGTGACCGGCTGGCGGATCGAACTGCCGGAATGCCGGGCGGCGCTGGACGGGCTGGAGCCGACCTTACGCGCGGCGCTCGAATTGGCGCATGACCGGATCGTCGCCTATCACGCCAAGCAGCGGCCCGCGGATCGCGACGAGGTCGATGGCGATGGCGTACGGCTGGGCGCGCGGTGGAGCGCGGTCGCGGCGGCGGGCGTCTATGTGCCCGGCGGACGTGCCGCCTATCCGTCGTCGGTGCTGATGAACGTGGTGCCGGCCAAGGTCGCCGGGGTCGAGCGGATCGTGATGGTCACGCCGACGCCGAAGGGCGAGGTCAATTCGCTGGTGCTGGCCGCCGCCGCGCTGGCCGGGGTCGACGAGGTGTGGCGGATCGGCGGCGCGCAGGCGGTCGCGGCGCTGGCCTATGGTACCGACCGGATCAGGGCGGTCGATGTCGTGACCGGGCCGGGCAATGCCTGGGTCGCGGAGGCCAAGCGGCAGCTATACGGCGTGGTCGGGATCGACATGGTCGCCGGGCCGTCGGAGATCGTGGTCGTCGCCGACGGGCAGAATGATCCGGACTGGATCGCCGCCGATCTGCTTAGCCAGGCCGAGCATGATCCGACCAGCCAGTCGATCCTGTTCACCGACGATGCCGGGTTCGGCGAGGCCGTGGCGAAGGCGGTCGACGACCAGATCGCCGAGCTGGCGACCGGACAGGTAGCGCGGGCGAGCTGGGACGCGAACGGGGCGATCGTGGTCGTGCCGACGCTGGCCGATGCGATTCCGCTGGTCGACCGGCTGGCGCCCGAGCATCTCGAACTGGCGGTCGGCGATCCCGAATCGCTGTTCCGGGCGGTGCGCCATGCCGGGTCGGTGTTCCTGGGGCGCTATACGCCCGAGGCGGTCGGCGATTATGTCGCGGGGCCGAACCATGTGCTGCCGACCGGGCGGCGCGCGCGCTTCGCGTCGGGGCTGTCGGTGCTGGACTATATGAAGCGGACCAGCTTTCTGGGGCTGGACGCGACAGCATTGGCCAAGATCGGGCCGGCGGCGGTGACGCTGGCCGGGGCCGAGGGGCTGCCGGCGCATGCGCGGTCGGTGGCTATACGATTGTAATCATGGCGTATCCCCGCGCAGGCGGGGGTCCAGGGTTCAATGTGCGGCGGTCCTGTCTGGCTCTGTACCCCCGCCTGCGCGGGGGTAGGGTCGTGTCCGGGCGGGCCAAAGTTCACTAAGTTCACACTTGCACATGTTTGGCGACGGGGGCGTTGCCCTGTGGTTCGAACCGTACCCCGGCGGAGGCCGGGGTCCAGTTGGCAAGTCTTTTCCGGACCTTACCGGCGTTCCCAACTGGACCCCGGCCTCCGCCGGGGTACGGCGTGGTAGGGGAGCAATGCCCCTTGCCGAAAGCTCACCGCCGCGGAAGACGGCGCGGCGGGAGCCAGAGTTCACGTTCGTGCGCAAGTCGCGCGCCGGGCGGATCGGGACGGACGGTGCAAGGAGCGTTAGGCCATCCTGTCAGGCGCTGCGCCTGTAGGAAAGCGCCCCCTCGACTTGTCGGTGTGACAGCGGCTATGGGGCGGCGCTTATGACCAGCAAGAATTCCCGCCCGCGCGGTGCCCGTCAGGCACGCGCCGCCGCCCGGTTGGCCGCCGTCCAGGCGCTGTACCAGCATGAGATGGAAGCGACGCCGATCCCGGCCTTGCTCCACGAATTCCACCAGCACCGGCTGGGCGCGACGATCGAAGAGGTCGAATATGCCGAGGCCGACGTCCATTTCTTCGACGACGTGGTCAAGGGCGTCGATGCCCGCCGCGACGAGATCGACGCGATGATTGCCTCCAAGCTGTCGACCGGCTGGACGCTCGACCGGCTGGACAAGCCGATGCGGCAAATCCTTCGCGCCGGGACGTACGAGTTGATCGCGCGACCGGACGTGCCGGTGGCGGCGGTCATCAGCGAATATCTGGACGTGGCCGATGCGTTCTACGACCGGCGCGAAAAGGGGTTCGTGAACGGGTTGCTGGATTCGGTGGCGAAGGTGGTTCGGGCGTAGGATCCCCTGCCTTCTTCCTCTCTCCGTTCGCTTCGAACCGTAGTCGAGATGGGGCGCGCCAAGCGGCCGGGTTCTCGACGGACGCCTCTCGACAAGCTCGAAGCTGCTCGAACTGAACGGGTTGGTGAGGGTGGCTGCCGGCCTAACCCGTTCGACCTGAGTAGCCATTGAGCTTGTCGAAATGGCGTATCGAAGGACCGTCTGTGGCGAGTGCTTCGATACGGGCCTTCGACAAGCTCAGTCCCTACTCAGCACGAACGGTTTGGTTACAGGAAACATCCGGTAACCACTTCCGGATTGCCGCATTCACCGCCTCCGGCGCCTCCCACGGCACGAAATGCCCGGCATCGACCTTCACTACCGTCAGGTCGGGCACTACCGCATCCAGCCCGTCGACCTGCACCGGCAACAGCGCCTTGTCGCGCGTGCCCCAGATCACCAGCGTCGGTTGGGTCACGGGCGGAAACGGTGCGTCGATCCAGGCCGGGCGTTCAGGCGTTTCGCCGGGTGCGGGAACGACGATCGCCGAGGCGCGGTACCAGTTGAGCATCGCGGTCATTGCGCCCGGCTGCGACCATTCGTCGAGATAGGCGGCCTTGTCCGCGCCGGCGATGGTACGCTTCACCAGCTCGGCGAAGCCGGTCGCGAAGAAATGTTCGAGGCCGGCACCGATCAGCCCGCGATCGATCGACGTGTCGCGGAAGCGGGTGATGTACTGGCTGGCGGCGCGCTGGTCGGGATCGTCGAACAGCGAACGCTGGAAGATCAGCGGATGTGGCGCGTTGAGGATGACGAGGCGGTCGATCCGGTCAGGGTGCCTGAGCGCCGCCATCCACGCGATCGCGCCGCCCCAGTCATGGCCGACCAGCGTGAAGCCCCCGACGCCCAGCGCATCGGCGAGCGCGATCAGGTCGGCGACGATGCGATCGGGGGCATAGTCGGCGACCGCCGCCGGTTTGTCGGAGCGGACATAGCCGCGTTGGTCTGGGGCGAGGACATAGTGATCGCGCGCGAACTCGGACAGTTGATGCCGCCACGTCCGGTGCGATTCGGGAAAGCCGTGGAGGAAGATCATCGCCGGCGCGGCCGGATCTCCTGCGACGGCGACGTCGAGCGACACGCCGCTCGACAGTGCGATACGACGCAGTTCGGTCATGGATAGCTGACCGTCTTGGGGATTTCGGGGATGGGGATGAATTCCTCGGCATCGTCGGGGACTTTGGGGAAGTTGCCGGCTTTCCAGTCGGCCTTGGCCTGATCGATGCGGTCGCGGCGCGAGGAGACGAAATTCCACCAGACATGGCGCGGCGTCGTGAACGCCTCCCCGCCGCACAGCATGACGCGCGCGCCGCCTGACGAACGCAGCGTGGCGGCGATGCCGGGCCGCAGGACGTAGAGCGTCATCGGTTCGAGCGCGACGCCGTCCAGTGCCACGTCGCCATGGGTCAGGTACAGCGCGCGTTCGTCCGCACCCGCATCGATCGGGATCGCGCCGTTCGCGTCGAGGATGATATCGGCATAGATGGTCGCGGCATATTGGGTGGTGGGGGCGGAGACGCCCCACAGGTCGCCCATCACGACGCGCGCGGTCGCGCCCTGGCCGCTGACGATCGGAAGGCGGGCGGCCTCGACATGCTCGAACGCCGGATCGATCTCTTCGCGATCCTCGGGCATCGCCAGCCACGTCTGGATGCCCGATAGCAGCGGGCCGCCGGCGCGTTCGTCGTCCGGCGAGCGTTCGGAATGGACGATGCCGTGGCCGGCGGTCATCAGATTGACCGCACCCGGCTCGATCCGGGCGAAGGTGCCGAGCGAATCGCGATGGTCGATCGCGCCGCCGAACAGATAGGTGACGGTCGACAAGTTGATGTGCGGATGCGGGCGCACGTCGATGCCCTGGCCGGGGTCGAGTTCGGCCGGGCCCATCTGGTCGAAGAAGATGAACGGGCCGACCATCGTCCGCGTCCTGGTCGGCAGGGTGCGATGGACCTTGAACCCGCCCAGATCATGGGTGATCGGCTGAATCGTCTGCAGAAAGAAGCGGTCGTTTTCCATCAATCGGCGTCCAGTTCGGGATAGTAGCGGAAAATTCCGTCTTCATTGAAAGGGATACGCCGGTCGCTGGCAAGATAGTCGGCAATGCCGGGCAGGGTGGCGACGGCGTCGTGGATCGCGATCAAGCGCGGCAGGCCGGGTTCCAGTGCCGCCATCCGTCTGGGAAAGGCGTAGCGCAGCCCCTCGACCAGCTGGAACAGCGAGGTGTCGACATAGGTCCAGCGATGATCGATCGCCCAAGGGTCGCTGTTTTCGTCCAGCAGCGCTTCGAAATAGGTCAGGAATTTGGGCAGGCGTTCGTCCCGGAACTGCGTGGCGGCGCGGGCGGCCTCGGGCTTTTGCGCGTCATAATAATCGCCGGTGCCGACCGGGTGATGGACATTATGCACCTCCGCGACGAGGTCGGCGATGGTCAGTTGCCATTGATTGGCCCATTGCCGGTCGCGGATGCTCGACATGCTCAGGCCGTGGCGCTCGCCCAGATATTGCAGGATGTTGGCGACCTGCGCGATGACCATGTTGTCGAGCGACAGGAAGGGCGGGGCGAAGGGCGGGCGCGGGTGCCGTTCCAGCATCGCGAGCATCGCTTCCACCCCATCCTCGCGCGCGCGGTCGCGATAGGCGATGCCTGCGCCCTCCATCGCCAGTCGAACGAATTCCCCGCGGCCCTGTATCGTCGGCCAGTACCAGAGGTCGTAGCTCAATCGCGGTCTCCCGGCGCGCGGGCGCGAATCGCCAGCGCATGGATGCGGGTGGCCAGCAAGTCGGCAAGCGCGCGGTTGACCATCCGCTGCCGCCCAACGCGCGACTGGCCGATAAAGCCATCCGCGACGATCTCGACGGAAAAATGGGTCTCCCCGGTGCCGTCGTCGCCCATATGGCCGGCATGATGGTGGCTGTCGTTGGTCACGACCAGATGAGTCGGGAACAGGGCGTCGCGCAGCCGCTGGGCGATGAGATCGGCGAGCGGCATGGTGGTGGTGTCGGTCATCCGCCCTATATAACCGGTTTTGCCAAAGGGAGTCGCGTGGCGCGCGAGAAGATCAGCAAGGATCGCCCCAATGCCCGCTTCCACGGGCGGGTCGAGGCGAATGGCCGGCCGTGCGAGGTGCCGGGGTGCGATGAAGCGGGCGAATTCCGTGCGCCGCCGGTCGAGGGTGCGCCGCAGGGCGGCGAGCGGCCGAGCGCCTATCGCTGGTTCTGCCTCGACCATATCCGCGCGTTCAACGCGGGGTATAATTACTTCGCCGGGATGACCGCCGAGGAGATCCACGACGCGCAGCGGCCCTATGCCGGATGGGACCGCGAGACGCGCGCCTTTGCCCGTGCGGGGGGCGATCCGGGGCCGGCCTGGGCCGATTTCGCTGATCCGCTCGACGCGATCGGGGCGAAGTTCCGCGACGCTCGGGTCAACCGCGCCGAGCGCAAGGACGGCCGGCCGCTCAGCCCCGCCGACCGGTCGGCGCTGAAGGTCATGGGGCTGGAGATCGACGTCGACCGGACGGGATTGCGCCAGCGTTATTCGGAACTGGTGCGGCGCTATCATCCTGACCGCAATGGCGGCGACCGGCAGCATGAGGCGGCGTTGCAGAAGGTGATCGCGGCCTATCAGCAGTTGAAGGGGGCGGCGGCGTTTGCGTGAGAAGTGTCGACCCCTCCCGTTCATGCTGAGTAGGGGCTGAGCGCAGTCGAAGACCCGTATCGAAGCACCTTGCCACGAACGGTCCTTCGATACGCCCCTTCGACAAGCTCAGTGGCTACTCAGGACGAACGGTTGGTCATCAGTTCAGTCCCAGCGCCACCGCCTCCAATTGCTGTGCGACCATGCCCCAGCCGCCTTCGAAGCCCATTTCGGCGTGCATCTTCGCGGTCTCTTCGTCCCAGTGGCGGGCGGCGGCGCGGTAGTGGGTCGCGTCGCCATCGGGTTCGAAGGTGAAGAGGCCGACGAACGCCAGCCGCTGCGGCTGGGGTATCCAGCCGGGGGCGAAGGCGTTGGTGAAGACGATGCGCTCGTAGGGAACCGCGTCGAGGATCACGCCCTCGCCGGTCATCGCCTCGCCACCCGGGCCGCGCATCGTCGTGGCGAAGCGGCCGCCCGGCGTCAGGTCGAGGGCGAGGAGTTCGGTGGTCCAGGGGCGCGGCGCCCACCATTTGGGGAGGTGTTCGGTCCATGCCGCCCACACCGCGTCGACGGGGGCGGCGATGTGGCGCTCGATCGCCAGTTCGTGTTCGGTCATTGCTTCTCTCCGTTGCGCGCCGCCTCGATAGCCGCAACGTCGATCTTCTGCATCGTCATCATCGACCGCATCACCCGCGCGGCCGCCGCCGGATCGGGATCGGCCATTCCGGCCATAAGCGCGCGCGGCGTTACCTGCCACGACAGGCCGAAGCGGTCCTGGCACCAGCCGCAATCGCGCGCGCGCCCGCCATCGGCGACGATCGCGTTCCAGTAGCGGTCGGTCTCCGCCTGATCGTCGGTCAGTATCTGGAACGAGATCGCATCGGAAAAGGGTGTCGGCGGCCCGGCATTGAGCGCGAAACAGGGCTGGCCGAGCAGGGTGAATTCGACGACCAGCGTGTCGCCTGCCTTGCCGCCGGGAAAGTCGGCAGCGGCCGGGTGGATCGCCCCGAGCGCGCTGTCGGGAAAGGTCGCGGCGTAGAAGCGCGCTGCTTCCTCCGCCCGGCCGTGGACGACCAGGCATAGTTGCAGCTTGCTCATGTGCGAGGACCGACCAACCCGAAGCGCGCGCCCTGTGGGTCGATTGCGACGATCGAATAGCTTCCGCCGGGGATTTGGTCCGGCCCCTGCAGGATCGTTCCGCCGCCGCCCGTAATCCGGTCGGCGGCATGGTCGATATCGGCGACATGGGTCGAATATTGCCAGCCGGGCTGGCCGCCCGGCACCATGCCCATCGCCGCGCCGATCGCAACGTCGCCGCTCAACAGGAACTTGTAGTCGCCGAACGACCCCATCGGCATCGACCCTTCCTGTCGCCAGCCGAACCGGTCGACATAGAAGGCGATGGCGCGGTCCTGATCGGGTGCCATCAGCTGGTTCCAGACGAAATGGCCGGGCGTCGCCTGATCGGCAGGTTGGAAGACGGTGCTGGTTTCGTCGCTCTCGCTGCGCATCAGATAGAGGGCGGCGCCCTGCGGGTCGGTCAGCATCGCGATGCGGCCGACGCCGGGGATGGTGGTGGGCGCCATGTGCTGCGTGCCGCCATTCGCGAGGTAACCGGCGGCGGCGGCATCGACGTCATCGACCGCGACATAGCCGAGCCACACCGGCGCAGGCATGCCCGGCGGCATCGCCATCAGCCCGCCGATCATCGCGCCGTCGGGGGCGACGAACAGGCGATAGTCCATGCCGGGCATGCCCGAATCCTGCACCTGCCAGCCGACGACGTCGGTGTAGAAGGTCGCTGCCGCGTCGATGTCGCTGGTCAGCAATTCATACCAGATGAAGTCGCCCTGCCGGTTCATGCGCCTGCTCCCATGCGGCGGTCGAAGATCGGCGAGAAGCCGCCATAGACCATGCGTCTGCCGTCAAAGGGCATCGACCGGTCGGCCATGCGCGGGTCGGCCATCACCGCCTGCCAGCCGCTGTTGCGCGCGTCCTTGGACGGCCATTCGATCCACGAATAACAGGCGACCTCGCCCGGTTGCAGGTCGACGGCGCGGGCATAGTCGGTGTGCTGGCCCGGCGGCACGTCGTCGCCCCAGCCCTCCACGACGCGCAGTGCGCCGTGATCGCGAAACACCTGCGCCGATTCAGCCGAGAAGGCGAGATAGGCGTCGCGGTCGGTCGCCGCGACCGGGGTCAGACAGCCGTCGACATAGCCGGGCGTCGCATCGTCGCCGCTGACCATGACGGCATCGAACCCGCCATAGATCATGCGTTTGCCGTCGAACGGCATGCCGAGCGCCTCCATTCGCGGGTCGGCCATCATCGCCGCGCCCGCCGCGTCGCGGGTCGCGCGGTCGGGATATTCGATCCAGCTGAACAGCACGTCCTCATCGTCGGTCAGGGCGACCGATCGCGCGAAGTCGGTGTGCTTGCCGACCGGCACATCGTCGCCCCAGCATTCGACCAGCCGCGTCGCGCCGAGATCGGCGAAGATCGCCGCTGCCTGTGCGACATGGGCTTCATAGGCCGCGCGGTTGGCGCGCGGGACGGGGGTCACGAAACCGTCGATATAGGTCATGCGCCGGCTCCTTCGTGGGCGGCAGCCGCGGCGGCCATGTCCATGGTGAACGGCCCCCAGCCATGGCCGTCGAGATCCTCAAACGCGCGGCTGTACATATAGCCTTCGTCCTCCGGATCGTGAAGTTCGCGTCCGCCCGCCGCCAGCGCGGCGTCAGTGATCGCGTCGACGGCGGCGCGGTCGTCGAACGACAGCGCCAGCAGCACGCCGCTTTCGGTCCGTGCGTCGATGATCCGCTTGGGGGTGAAGGTCGCGTAGAAATCGCGGCCGAGCAGCATGACATGGATGTTTTCCGACCACGTCATGCCCGATCCGCGATCGTTCGAGAAACGCTCGTCCTTCACGAAGCCGATCGCTTCGTAAAATCGTGTCGCGGCAGGCACATCGGCCACCGCGAGGTTCACGAAAATCATCTTCGACATGGCACCCTCTCCCCGGACCTCTCGAATCGCTGTTTGTCTTGGGTGCGCCCATGGGTTACAAATTGCAACGATGGAGTTAGAAAAAGTAACCAAGGCCGATCGGCGACGCTATGACGATGCGTGCGGCGCGGCACTGGGCATGGAATATGTCGGTGAGCGCTGGGCGCTGCTGCTCATGCGCGAATTGCTGCTCGGCCCGCGCCGTTTCGGCGAGTTGCGCGCCGGTCTGCCGGGGATCAGCGCCAATGTGCTGACGCAGCGGCTGGCGGGACTCGAGGCGGCGGGGATCGTCCATCGCCACCGCCTGCCGCCGCCCGCCAATGTGCAGGTCTATGAACTGACGCGCTGGGGCTATGAGAGCGAGGGCGTCGTGCTGGCGCTGGCGAAATGGGCGCTGCGGTCGCCGACGCATGATCCGACGCTGCCCTTTTCCGCCGTGTCGCTGATGCTGTCGCTGAAGATGCTGCTGGTGGCGGAGCGGGCGGGGGAGTGGCAGGCGCGGGTGGCGTTCCGGTTCGGCGACGATGGTTATGTCGCGACGCTGGCCGATGGCGCGCTCCAGGTCCGGCGGGGGCAGGGGGTGGTCGATGCGACGCTGTCGGGCGCGCCGTCGGCGTTCCTGCCGGTCGTGTATGGCGGACGGCCGCTGGCGACGGTGGCGGCGATCGCGGTCGAGGGGAACCGGGCGATTGCCGAACGGTTCACGTCGCTGTTCCGATTGCCGCCGAAGGTTGAGTAGGCGGCCCGCTTCGTCCTAAAGGACCGCGGGCGCTTCCCTGTGCCCACGCGAAAGGCCCGCATGACTACCGATACCCTGCCCGAAGCTGCCGCGACCACGATCCTGAGCGCACCCGACCGGATGGTGAAGGTGCGCGAGCTGTTCGGCATCGACAGCGATCTCGAAGTACCCGCTTTTTCCGTCGCTGACGAACGCGTGCCGGATGCCGATCCGGCCTATGTATTCGATCCCGACACGACGCTGGCGATCCTTGCGGGCTTTGCGCACAATCGGCGGGTGATGGTGCAGGGATATCACGGCACCGGCAAGTCGACGCATATAGAACAGGTCGCGGCGCGGCTGAACTGGCCGTGCATCCGCATCAACCTCGACGCGCATATCAGCCGCATCGACCTGATCGGGCGCGACGCGATCGTACTGAAGGACGGGCAGCAGATCACCGAGTTCCGCGAAGGGTTGCTGCCCTGGGCGCTGCAGACGCCGACCGCGCTGGTGTTCGACGAATATGACGCGGGCCGCCCCGACGTCATGTTCGTGATCCAGCGCGTGCTGGAGACCGAGGGCAAGCTGACGCTGCTCGACCAGAATCGCGTGATCCGGCCCAATCCGTATTTCCGGCTGTTCGCGACGGCGAATACCGTGGGCTTGGGCGATACGTCTGGCCTGTATCACGGTACGCAGCAGATCAATCAGGGGCAGATGGACCGGTGGAACATCGTCGTCACGCTGAACTACCTGCCCGCCGCCACCGAAGCGCGGATCGTGCTCGCCAAGTCGGGCGAATATGACAAGGTCGGCGGCAAGGATACGGTCGAGAAGATGGTGCGGGTCGCCGACATGACGCGACGCGGATTCGTCAACGGCGATATCTCGACGGTGATGTCGCCGCGGACGGTGATTACCTGGGCGCAGAATGCGCTGATCTTCGGCGATGTCGGTTTCGCGTTCCGCCTGTCGTTCCTCAACAAGTGCGACGAGGCAGAGCGGGCGCTGGTCGCCGAATATTATCAGCGGGTGTTCGGCAAGGACCTGCCCGAAAGCGTGGTGGCGAAGGCGTAGCCTGCGCCGGGTACGGAGGTCGATGGACGGGCGACCGGCCAACCGGTCGCCCGTTGTCGATCGGTTCGGCGCGACCTTCCATTGACACGCATGTCAGCAGCGCCCACGCTGTGACAATGGCACATCAGCATCCGCTTGCCGTCGCGCCGGGCGACATCGACCATATGGGGCACGTCAACAATGCCGTGTACCTGTCTTGGGTACAGGATGCGGTCGTCGCCTATTGGGAGCGCGTCGCACCGGCCGAGGCGGTGGCCAAGCATCTGTGGGTCGCGCTGCGCCATGAGATCACCTATCGCCGGCCCGCTTTCCTCGACGACACGATCGTCGCGACCGTGGTCGCCGAACGGGTCGAGGGGGTGCGTGCCTATTTCTCGACGCTGATCCAGCGTGGCGAGGAGGTGCTGGCCGAGGTGCAGAGCACCTGGTGCTCGCTCGATGCGGGGACGAAGCGGCCGGCGCGGCTGGCGCGCGATGTGGTGAATCGCTTTTTACCCTAATTCCGATTTCGTTTTCTGCAATTGCGGTAAAAACCTGTGCAGTTGCGATATTGCGCTGCACCATGCACAACTCTGGCAACGAAACGACGCACGAGCGTCACCCCTCAACCAGCCGGAGAAACACCATGCGCAGCTTTGCCGCCGCCGCCGCTTTTCGTGTCGCCCTCGTCGCCGCGGGCATGCTGATCCCGACCCTCGCTTCGGCGAGCGAGATCGAGCGTGACGGCTACAAGTTCGACTATACCCGCACCGTCGCCGACAATGGCGCGACCGTGCTGTCGGGCACCGTTGTCACCAGCGGCGAGCCGTTCCGCCTCGAAGTGCGCGACCGCACCGTGTCGGGCGAAGTCGGCGGCCGTCCGGTCCGCTTCCGCATCGCCAAGCCGCTGACCCCGGCGCAGCAGGTCGCTGCCCGCTAAGCGACAGGGCCTTTCGGTCTGAAGCGCCCGTCCCCGGCAAGGGGGCGGGCGCTTTGCGTTTGGGGGTTGGTACGGAGTTAGGATTTATTGGCGCAAACCGTTCATGCTGAGTAGGGGCTGAGCAAAGTCGAAGACCCGTATCGAAGCATCTGTCGCGGTCCTTCGATACGCCGCTTCGACAAGCTCAGCGGCTACTCAGGACGAACGGTTTACGGTAAAAGGCTTCCGTGCCTTCCCCCTTGGTCGTTGAGACGTCAACGAACCTGCCTATCGCGCCATCCCGCCATAATCGATCCGCCACAGCCGGAGCGGCGACCCCTTGGGCAACGGCACCGGGGTCAGCCAGCCGGGCACCTTGTTATGGGCGAGCTGGTCGTAGAAGCCGCCGGGCGACCGGGCGCGATAGACGGTGGTCTCCGCCATGTTCGGGCAGGTCAGCAGATAGGTCGCGCCATGGCGGCGGGCGATGGTGCGGAAATTGTCGGGATCACCCTGAAACGCATGGTGCACGTCGAGGATCGCGTCGCCATTGCGGTGATAGGGGCCGGTGATGCCGTCATGATGCGTCGCGACGATCAGGCGTGGGCCGAGATCGACATGGGTGAACATCACCGCCGCCGGAATCCGGTTCAGCGTCTGTAGCGCGGGCAGGCTGGCGCAGCGAGCGCCGGCGCGCAGTATCACTTTGGTGCGCGTGTCCTGCGGCTTGATGCGGACATGGCTGGTCAGGCCGCTGTCGGGCAGCATCGACAGCAGCTTGCTCACCTGATCGACGAACAGGTTGCCGAGTACGAGCAGCGAGACCAGCGCGGCCGTCCCGAGCACCCGCACCGCAGCGCTCTTGCGCGACAGCAGCCACGGCACGACGATCCAGGCGAGCGCGACCGTACCGGGGATCGCCAGCAGTTGGGCGGCGGGGCCGGAGCGGATCTGCCAGAACAGCATCGCCACCGCGAAGGTCGTGAACAGCGTGACCACCGCCCAGCCGACGAAATTCGCTGAACGCCGCGCGCGCCACGTCGCAAAGATCGCACCGAGCAGGCCGATGATCGGGCCGGTGACGATCAGCAATATGGTCCGCCCCGGCATGGTGTAGAGCGGTTTCGCCTCGCGGACATTGTTGAGCCAGGTGCGGGCCAGTTCCTCGGACACCCCCTCCGGCCTTTGCAGGCATTGCGGGAAGAGCGTGGCGAAGGCCCCGGCGAGCGCACCGCCTGCGATCAGCGTCAGCACGAGGCGCACGCTCCACGCCCTGGGTCCGATGCGCGCGATCAGCACCAGCAACGCGCCGCCCGCGACCACTGCCGACAGCCAGACCGGGGTGAGGGCGTCGCACCGCATCGTATAATTGGCGTTGGAGGCGAAGGCGACGAAGCCGATCGCGCTCGCCCCGGCCAGCGTCGCGCCATAGACGGTCAGCCGCCGCGCCTCCGCCCGGTCCCATACCCAGCGCAAGGCGACGATCGCACCGGCCATCGCGCAATAGGGCAGGAGTTCGAGGCCGATGGTGAGCGACGCGGCCGACGACAGGCCGACGACCATGCCGCCGCGCGCCTGTTTGCGATCGGCGATGCCCGCGACGGTCCAGGCGAGACAGGCGAGTTGCCAGCCATGATGGTCGATGCGTTCGGGCATGAACATCAGCAGCGTCGACGAACAGCCGAGCAGGAACAGCACTGCCAGCGGCCATGCGACCGGCGACACCAGCCGCCGCACCGTCACCGACAGGGCGATCAGCGCCACCCCCATCGGCAACAGCGGCGCGATGCCGACCGCCAGCCGCTCCGCCCAGACCGGTCCGGCAAAGGGTTTGAAGAGCAGGATCAGTCCGGCGATCGGCAAATCGACCAGCCGCGACCAGTGAATGTCCAATCCGCCCGGCGGGTTCAGCCGGTATTGGCGCAGATCGTACCAGCCTTGCCCGCCCAGCCATGCGCGGACCTGCATCAGCCGCATATTGTCGTCGGTATCGGACAGGGCCAGCCAGTGGACCGCGTTCCAGCGTTGCCACAGGAACCATGCCGCCAGCACGACCCACGCGAGCAGCAGCCAGCGCAGCCAGTGCCGGTCGAGTTCGTGGGCGAAGGAGGGATGCCTGGTCAAAACTACTTTCCCCCGCGCGCCGCGCAATCTACGGCGGCTGTCCAGCCATGGTGGCAAAGGCGGCGCTGTATCGGATGGCGCGCAAAGGACAAGGGTGGGCACGCGGGTGATCGCGCGGATCGAACGACTGATACCCGACGGAGTGCTGGGCCAATTGATCCGGTTCGGCATCGTTGGCGGGCTGTCGACGCTGATCTATGCGATCGTGTATCTACCGCTGGTCAGCTATGTCCTGCCGACCGGCTATGCGTTCGTCGCGGTCGTGCCGGCGTTCGTCGTCGCCGCAGCGTTCGGCTGGGTCGCGCATGGCCGGTGGAGCTTTCGCGACCATGGCACCCGGTCGGAAGGGGCGGAGCAGCCGGTCAAGTTCCTGCTGGTGCAGGGTTTCGGCATGGTGCTGAATGCACTGTTCACCTTCGGGCTGGTCGATCTGGCGGGCATGGCAGACTGGGTACCGCTGGTCCCTGCCGTGCTGGTCACCCCCTTCGCCACCTTCGCGCTCAACCGTTCATGGGTATTCGGATAAGATGGACCGCATCGTTTACGACCGCATGGCGGCGCACGACTCGACGCATTGGTGGTATCGCGCACGGCGCGAGATTCTCGCCGACTATGTCGCACGCTATGCGGGCTTGAAGCCGGGTGCGCGCATCCTCGAAATCGGGTGCGGCACGGGCCACAACCTGCCGATGCTGGCCGGGTTCGGCACGGTCGACGCGATCGAGATCGATCCGGCGGCGCGCGAGATCGCCAGCGAGCGGCTGGGCAAGCCGGTCGGCACCGCGCCGCTGCCGACGCTCGACGGGGTCAGCGCGCACTATGACATGATCGCGGTGCTCGACGTGGTCGAGCATATCGAGGACGATGTCGCAACGTTTCGCGGCATGGCCGATCGGCTGGCACCGGGTGGGAAGATTCTTGTCACCGTGCCCGCGCATCAATGGATGTGGAGCGCGCATGACGTGGTGAACCATCACCACCGTCGCTATTCAAAGGCGACGCTGGCCAAGGCGATCGCCGATGCGGGCCTGAAGCATAACGGCCTGCGCTATTTCAACTCGCTGCTGTTTCCCGCCGCGGTCGCGGCGCGGGTCGCGGGCAAGCTGACCGGCAAGGACGACAGCGACGATTCGCCGCCGCCCAAGGCGCTGAACACCGCGTTCGAGACGATCTTCCGGCTGGAGCGGCATTTGCTGGGCCGCATTCCGATGCCGCCGGGGCTGTCGATCGTGACGCTGGTGACGAAGTAGCGGCGACGCTTCCGCCGGTCGGTCAGGGGCGGGATGGGCAAGCAGCCTCGGGCCGGATGCAATAAACCCGACCCGTTCGTCCTGAGTAGCCATTGAGCCTGTCGAAATGGCGTATCGAAGGACCGCCGAGGGTGCTTCGATACGGGACTTCGACAAGCTCAGCCCCTACTCAGCACGAACGGATATGCTCGGTCGCGGGAGCCTCAGCCCCGCCGGAACCACCGGAACTTCGGCCCGGCCGATTGCAGCACGCCGCGCCGGAACAGGCGCGCGCCGATCACGATCGTCAGCGCGACCCATAGCAGCTGCCATGCCAGCGCAACCAGATGCGGCCACCATTCACCGCTGGTCGCGGCGCGCGCGGCCATGGCGAAGGGGCTGCTGAACGGGAAGATTTCGGCGGCGAGTGCGACCCAGCTGCCCGGGCGGCCGATCGCGGCCAGCGCAAAGCCGAACATCGCCATCTGGAAAATGGTGATCGGCAGCGACAGCATCTGGATTTCGCGCGGCGTGGCCGCCTGTGCGCCGACGGTCAGGAACACCGCGCCGAGCAGCATATAGGCCATGGTGAAATAAAGGACGTAGAGCAGGACGAAGCCCGGAATACCGATCGCCGGGGCGATGCCCGAGATCCCTTCGGCAAATTCGGGCGGAAGCAACGCGCCGATATTGATGCCGACCGTCGCCCAGAAAGCGAGGAACAGCACCGCCACCCCGAACATGCCGAGCAGCTTGCCGAGGAACACCGATTCGAGCGGTACGGCGGCGGCCAGCACCTCGATCACCTTGTTCGACCGTTCCTCCGCCATCGTGCCCACCGCCTGTCCGGCAAGCATCAGCGTGACGACGAACAGCGACACGACCGCGAAGAAGCCGGCCGCGCTTTTGCCGCCGAGCGAGGTACTGCTGCGCTCGACGCGGGCGAAGGTCGGTCGCGACAGCCGGCCGGCGCCGAGGTTCGCCCGGCTGTCACGCAGCGCCTGTTCGGCAAGCGCCGCCAGATAGCGCGCGGTGGTCGACTGTGGGTTGGCGTGGATCAGTTGCGGCCGGTCGAGGGGGCCATACAGGACCGCCGGCACGTCGATATCGGGATTGGACAGGAGGGTACGCGCCTGCACCGCCGGGTCGGCGGCGGGCACGACGGTGACCAATGTCGGCAGCCCGCGCTCGCGCGACACCGCCGGGCGGATCAGCGCATCGGCGGCGCGCAGCCGGGTGGCGTCGGCGGGCGCGGCGATGGCGTAGATGCGTTCCTTGCCCTCCGCGCTCTGCCCGACGCTCTGCGCGCCCAGCGATCCGACCGCACCGAAACTGCCGAACAGCAGCGGGGCGAGCAGGAACAGCAGGAACATCGGCGTCATCACCGTGGCGATGAAGTCGCGACGGGCGATGGTCAGCGTCTGGCGGATCAGGCGGCTCATGCGGCCTTCTCCGCATTGGCTTCGCCGACGATGCGCACGAACGCATCGTGCAGCCCAGGCCGTTCGATCGACAACCCCGATATGCCGTAGCCCGCGTCGATCAGTCGCACCAATATCCCCTCAATCCCCGCAGGCGGCAGGGTGAAGCGCCAGCCGCCGCGTTCCTCCTGCGCATCGCCCGGCAGCAGCGCCGCGATGCCGGGGGCGGGGTCGCGCGGCACATAATGCGCCTTCATCGGCAGCAGCGCACGGGCATCGTCGACCGTCCCTTCGAACCGGCGCTTGCCGCCGGCGATGATGCACAACCGGTCGCACAGCCGCTCGGCATGGGCCATGACATGGGTCGAGAACAGGATCGTCGCCCCCCGGTCGCGCTCGGCACGGATCAGTGCCTCGAGCCGTTCCTGATTGACCGGGTCGAGGCCCGAAAAGGGTTCGTCGAGCACGAGAAATTCGGGCTGATGGACGACCGATCCCAGCAGCTGGACGAACTGCGCCATGCCCTTGGACAGCTTGCGGATCTTGCTGTCGATGGCGTGGCCCAAGCCGGCCTGATCGAGCATCACCGCCGCGCGCTTGCGCCCGACCGACCAGTCGAGGCCACGCAGCGCGCCCATGAAGGCGATCGCCTCGCGCGCCTTCATGCCGGGATACAGGCCGCGTTCCTCGGGCAGATAGCCGACCCGGTCGGATGCGTCGCGCGGGGCTGATTGGCCGAGCAGGGTGCGATGGCCTTCGTCGGGTTCGATGATGCCGAGCAGCATCCGCAGCGTCGTCGTCTTGCCCGCGCCATTGGGGCCGAGCACGCCGTACACCGCGCCATAGGGCACCTGCAGGTCGATGCCGTCGACGACCCGCCGGTCACCGAAACGCTTGACCAGTCCGTTGGCGCTAAGCGCCCAATTTTCCTGCCGCAACCAACATCCCCCACACGTCGCCCTTTAGCGCGCGTCGGTTAGAGGGTAGCGGGGGGAGGTGACCGGAGACAAGGGCCAGCCAAGCGATATCGTGACCCGCATTCGCGCCAAGGCGGCCGAATGCGGTTTCGTCGCGTGCGGCATCGCCCGCGCCGACGCCGCGCCGCGTACCGCCGAACGCTTGCGGCAATGGCTGGACGAGGGTCGGCACGGGTCGATGATCTGGATGGAGGAGCGCAGCGAGCAGCGCGGATCGCCCGTCGCGCTGTGGAGCGAGGTGAAATCGGTGATTGCGCTGGGCATGAGCTATGCCCCCGCCGTCGATCCGCTGGCACTGGCCGGGGAGGGCGATCGCGGCCGTATCTCTGTCTATGCGCAGGGCGGCGATTATCACGATGTTGTCAAGAAGGCGCTGAAGACGCTGGGCCGCTGGCTGGCGCAGGAATCGGGCTGCGACCTGAAGGTCTTCGTCGATACCGCGCCGGTGATGGAAAAGCCGCTGTCCGAAGCCGCGGGGCTGGGGTGGCAGGGCAAGCATACCAATCTGGTCAGTCGCGACCATGGCAGCTGGCTGTTCCTCGGTGCGATCTACACGACGCTCGACCTGATGCCCGATCTGGCGGCGCGCGACCGGTGCGGGTCGTGCGATGCGTGCCAGCGGGCGTGCCCGACCGATGCATTCCCTGCGCCCTACCGGCTGGATGCGCGGCGCTGCATCTCGTACCTGACGATCGAACATGCCGGGCCGATCCCGGAAGAGTTCCGGCCCGGCATCGGCAACCGCATCTATGGTTGCGACGATTGCCTGGCGGTGTGCCCGTGGAACAAGTTCGCTGATGCCGCCGCCGCCAACCGTGCCTTTGCCGGGCGGGCGGAGTTCGCCGCACCGCGGCTGGCCGACCTGATCGCGCTGGACGATGCCGGGTTTCGCGAGGTGTTTCGCGGATCGCCGATCAAGCGGATCGGGCGCAACCGGATGGTGCGCAACGCCCTGATCGCGGCGGGGAATAGCGGGGATGCGGCGCTGGTCGGACCGGTGCGCGCCGCCTGTGCCGATGCCGATGCGGTGGTGCGCGATGCGGCGGAATGGGCGCTGGCGCGGCTCGGCGGGGACGACCGCTGAGTTATGCCGCGCGTGCCGCCCCGGGCGCGTCGAGCCATTCGATGCGGTTCCGCCCGCTGCGCTTGGCCTGGTACATCGCCTCGTCGAGGCGGCGGAGCAGCGCGGCGGTGTCGGTCGGCATGTGGGTGAGGTGACAGGCGCCGATGCTGGCGGTGGCATGGATCGTGGCGCCGTGCCAGTCGACCCGCTGCGCGGCGATCGCATCCCGCACGCGTTCGGCGGCGCGATGGGCGGTGGCGCGGTCGGGGGCGGACAGGAGCAGCGCGAACTCCTCCCCGCCCAACCGTCCGCACAGCGCGTCGGGACCGCACACGCCGCGTAGCGTGTCGGCGACCGCGCGCAGCACCGCATCGCCCGCCGCATGGCCGTGGCGGTCGTTGATCGCCTTGAAATGATCGAGATCGAGCCACAGCAGCGCAAGTCCGCGCCCCGGCGGCAGCCGCCGCAGCAGCCGTTTCTCCAACCGCTGTTCGAACGCGCGCCGGTTGAGCAGGCCCGTCAGCCCGTCATGTTCGGCGGCCTCGCGCAACTGGCGCAGCAGCGCGTTCTGCACCGCCATCACGCTGCTGATCGTCAGCGGCACGAGGACGAGGAACGCGACCGCGATCCGCACCGACAGCACCAGTCGCGGGATGGCCATGTCCTGTCCGATCGCGACCATGCCGAGACCGATGGTGACGAGGCAGCCGGTGCCGAGCAGCATGGTCAGAACGGCGGTGATCGCGACCGGATAGGTAAGCGCGCACAGCAGCAGCGCCGACATCGGGAACATGATGCTGCCCGGTCCGTCAAACTGTACCGCCGCGACGCACGACAGCGCCAGCGCGAGTGCCGGCCACAGCGGCGGTTCGGCGATAGCGGGCGGCTGGGCATCGGGGTGGCGCAGCGTCAGCAGGACCGGCAGGACGACGAGATAGTTGACCAGCTCGCTCGCCGGCCAGGTCAACATCGTCTGCGCGGCCGATCCGTGGAATTTTACGACGACCAGGACCGCACCGATCAACGCCGCGACCAGACAGCCGGGGATCAAGCCGGCAAGGATCCGCAGCACCGAATGGGCACGTTCGAGCCGCAGGTCGGCGGGGTCGAGCCGCCGCAGCGCGACCGTCGCGGTGAGCGTGCCGGCGGTATTGGCGAGCGCGAAGAACGCGGACAGGTCAAGGTCGCGGTCGAACATCAGATCGGCGGCCAGGAAGCCGACGAACGCGCCCGCCCAGCCCGACGGCCGGAACAGCGATGGTTTCCGCAGCATGATCCCGACCAGCATCGCGTTGGCGGGCCAGAAGGCGACCGAAAAGGCGTGGCGGCTGAACAATCCGATCACCGCCCCGGCCGCCACCACCACCGCGACCAGCAGGAAGCCGCGCAGCATCGCCCCGCCCGCGACGGCGCGGGTCGAAATCGATGGGGGCGGGGCGGAGGGCGACATGGCCGGCGAGGGTAAGGCCGGGGAATGAAGAATCGGTAACGTGGATCAGGTCAGGTCGCTCTCGCGCCGCACCGCGGCCAGTTCGGCGTTGCGTCTCCCCTGAAGATGCGCCCAGTCGCGGAACGTCCAGTCGCCGCCCCAGACCAGCCCCTCGGCCTTGCCCGCAGCACCCAGCGCGCGGAAGAAGATGTGGCATTCGGGTTCGGTCCAGTACCAGCGATCGTCGACCAGATCGGCGGCCCAGGCGGCGGGAAGGCCATCGGGCGTCTGCGCATTGTGGAAACTGAAGCCGACCTGCGTCGCCCCTTCGCGTAGCAACCGCCGCTGGACCGCGACCGATCGCCAGCCATAGACGATGGTCGGCCGCAGGCCGTCGCGCTTCAACGCATCGATCACGCGGACGATGCGGCTGCGGAAGCGCGGGTGAAGGCTGGCGAGCTTGCGCTCCTGCGGCCAGTTGCGACTGTCGCCGTCCCAGATCGCGCCGGCCTTAGCAAGTCGGCCGATGGTCTGCCCACCGGGATCGACGCGGCCATCGGCATCGATGCCGAACCGGTCCTGCGCGGTGCGGATCGCCGCGATCAGGCGCGGCCCGGCAAGGCCGTCGACCGCACCGGGATCGATGCCGATCCGCAGGAGCAGCCACTGAACCGCGCGCACATCCTCCACACGGTTGGTGCCGTCCTCGCCTACGCTCGCCTCGATCATCGCGTCGTTCCCCCCGTTGCCACGAGTCGGGGTGGCAAGTGAACTCCTACATCGCAAGCCGGATCATTTGGGCCGTGCCCGTGCCGCGTCGACCTGTCCGCGCAACGCCAGCGTACGGTCGGCCAGCGCCGGGGCGTTCAGCGCGATCGGTCCGCCCTGTCGATATTGACGGTTGAGCCGGTCGATGATCGCGCTTTGGGCCAGCAGTTCCCGCGCCTCGGCCCGGGTCAGGTCGCCGCGGCGGCGTGCGTCGCGGATCGAGCGGTTGATATCACCCAGATCGCTGGCGACCAGCGACGTGGCCGATGGGGGCGCCGGCCCCTCGCGCACCGCCGATCGGCCTCCGTCCCAAATTTGTGCGCCAACGGGAGCAGCGAAGAACAGCAACAGGAACGGAAGGGCGGCACGCATCGGCATTCCTCCATCGATGCCCGATCCTAACCGGGGTGCGGCATCCATGCATCCGGCTTTTCCAACCGCGTCGCATGGAGTAACGCAGCCGCCCATGATCCGTCCCGCGCTCTCCGTCGTCGTCCCCTGCTATAACGAGGCCGCCTGTCTCGATACGCTCCATGCCCGCATCTCGGCAGCGGCGCGGGCGGTGGTCGGCGACGATCATGAGATCGTGCTGGTCAATGACGGATCGCGCGACCAGAGCTGGGCGGTCATGGAACGGCTCGCCGCCGCCGATCCGCGGTTGGTCGCGATCAACCTGTCGCGCAATCACGGGCACCAGCTGGCGCTGACCGCCGGGCTGGACCTGTGCGCGGGCGAACGCATCCTCATCATCGATGCCGATCTGCAGGACCCGCCCGAACTGCTCGGGCCGATGCTGGAGACGATGGCGGCCGAGGGCGCCGACGTGGTCTATGCCGTGCGGCGTCGGCGCGAGGGCGAGACCTTCTTCAAGAAACTGACCGCCGCCGGATTCTATCGCGTGCTCGACCGGGTGACCGATACGCCGATCCCGCTCGACACCGGCGATTTCCGGTTGATGACGCGGCGGGCGCTCGATGCGTTCCTGAGCCTGCCCGAACAGGCGCGCTTCATTCGCGGGATGGTGGCGTGGGTCGGGTTCCGGCAGGTGCCGTTTCCCTATGACCGCGACGAACGGCTGGCAGGCGAGAGCAAATATCCGCTGGGCAAGATGATCCGCTTCGCCCTCGATGCGGTCACCGGCTTCTCGACCGCACCGCTGCGCCTTGCCAGCCATATGGGGCTGGTGCTGACCGCGCTGTCGCTGCTGCTGTTCGCCTATATCGCGATTGGCTGGCTGTCGGGTAGTGCGGTGCAGGGCTGGACGTCGACGATGCTGGTCGTCGTGTTCCTCGGCGCGGTGCAGATGTTCGTGCTGGGGATGATCGGCGAGTATCTGGGACGGCTGTATGTCGAGTCCAAGCGGCGGCCGCTGTATCTGGTCGCGGACGTCGCCGGGCCGGTGAAGGGGCGGGCGAGCCTTGGCTACCGGGCAGGGGATCACAACGAGGTTACGGTCGCGCCGGTTTTGCCCGAGCAGCAGTAAGTCGGTTCACGCGAAGGCGCGGAGAGGAAGAGATTTGGTTCGCGCAAAGGCGCAAAGAACGCAAAGGAGTCGCGTTTAGGGCAAGGGGCTTGCCGCGCAAGCGGTCCTGTTTCGGGCAGGATGCATAAAGGGCTTCGCCGGACAGATTCCCGCCGCAGCAACCGCAACCCCTTTGCGCCCTTTGCGCCTTTGCGTGAAATCTACTTTCTTCTCTGCGCCTCCGCGTGAACCCCTTACCGCCCCGAAACCTCACCCAGCAACCACGACCGGATCGCGCTCGCTAGGTTCGGCGGATCGTCGCCCTCGATCCGCACCGCGTCGATCGCCGCGACCAGCGCCGATAGCGGCAGCGAGCGCCGCGTCGCCGCCGCCTCCAGCGCCGCCCAGAAGCCGGGTTCGAGGCTGATCGAGGTCGCGTGACCGGCGATGGTGATCGACCGTTTGACCGGCCCGCGAAAGCCGCCGGGCGGGGCGGTCGGCTTCACGGCGTGTCGAACAGCGACGCCAGTTGCTCGATCATCGTGCCGGCCAACTGCTCGGCATCCATGATCGTGACGGCGCGGGCATACCAGCGAGTCACGTCATGGCCGATGCCGATCGCGACCAGCTCGACCGGCGACTTGCCCTCGATCCACGCGATCACCTGTCGCAGGTGCCGTTCGAGATAGCTGCCCGAATTGACCGACAGCGTCGAATCATCGACCGGCGCGCCGTCGGAGATCACCATCAGCACCTTGCGGTCCTCGGGGCGTGCCAGCAGCCGGCCGTGCGCCCATAACAGCGCCTCGCCGTCGATATTCTCCTTGAGCAGTCCCTCGCGCATCATCAGGCCGAGCGACTTCTTGGCACGGCGCCACGGTTCGTCGGCCTGTTTGTAGACGATGTGGCGGATGTCGTTTAGGCGACCGGGCTGCGGTGGGCGTCCGGCGGCGAGCCACGATTCGCGAGCCTGCCCACCCTTCCACGCGCGCGTCGTGAAGCCCAGAATCTCGACCTTCACTCCGACGCGTTCGAGCGTGCGCGCGAGGATGTCGGCGCTGATCGCGGCGATGCCGATCGGGCGGCCGCGCATCGATCCCGAATTGTCGATCAGCAACGTGACGACGGTGTCGCGGAATTCCGTGTCGCGCTCGATCTTGTAGCTGAGCGACTGCGCCGGATTGATGACCACCCGCGCCAGCCGCGCGGCGTCGAGCAGCCCTTCCTCCTGATCGAAATCCCATGACCGCGACTGTTGCGCCATCAGCCGGCGTTGCAGCCGGTTGGCGAGCTTGGTCACCACCCCCTGCAACTGCACCAGTTGTTGGTCGAGATAGGCGCGCAGCCGTTCGAGTTCGTCGGCTTCGCACAGTTCGGTGGCGGCGATCACCTCGTCATATTTGGTGGTGAAGGCGCGGTATTCGAACTGTGCGTTGAGGTCGGCAAAGGGGCGGTTGGGGCGGACCGGCATCATCCCGCCCTCGTCCTCGCCATCCGCCATGTCGTCGCCCTCGGCGTCGACGTCCTCGCTCACGTCGTCTGACTGGCCGTCTGACTGGTCGTCGCTGCGATCCTCGCCGTGCGCCTCGACCTGACCTTCGCCGCCCTGCTGTTCGCCCTGATCGTCGCCGTCATCCTCAGGGGTCTGTTCGTCCTCCCCTTCGGCATCGTCGCCGCCGTCATCGGCCTGTTCGGGTTCGATCTCGCCCTCGACCAGTTCAAGGTCCTCGAGCAGGCGGGTGATGCTGCGCCCGAACGCGGCCTGATCGGCGACCAGCCCGGCCAGCGTGTCGAGCTGCGCACCGGCGCGTTCCTCGATCCAGTCGGTGATTAGCGCCATGCCCGGCGCGGCGGCGGCGGGCGGGGCACGGCCGGTTAGCCGTTCGCGCACCAGCATCTGCACCGCGGTCGACAACGGTACTTCGGCGCGGGTGCGGGCGCGGGTGATGGGGTCGGACCGCATGCGCATGTTCAACGCATGGTCGAGATTGTCGGCGATGCCGTCATAGCCCGCCGACCCCAGCGCATCAACGCGCGCCTGTTCGACCGCGTCATAGACCGCGCGCGCGACCGCTTCGCCCGGCGCGCTGCGGGCGTGAAGCACGGCATTGTGGTGGCGCATGCGGAGCGCGAAGCCGTCGGCGAGGCCGCGCGCTTCGGCGACCTGATCGGCGGGGAGCGCGCGGGCCGGCATCGGTACCTTGATATGCTTGCCCGACGCGGTGGGTGCGTCGGCGGTGAAGGCCAGTTCGACCTCGGGTTCGTCCGCAATCGCGCGCGACGTGCCGCGCAGGACGTCACGAAACCGGTCGAGCGGGGATTCCTGTGCCATGGGCTGTGCTTTGGGGATTGGGGGCGGGGGAGGCAAGGGGGGAAGTTCCTCCTCGTGCCGGGGAGGATTTTAGATGCGCTCCGCCTTGTTCACCGCGTCAGCGGCGCGGAGGCCGGCGAGCAGCTTCATCAGATGCGCTGCGTCGCGGACTTCGACGTCGATCGTGTTGGTGTGGAAAGTGGTGTCGCGATTGTCGAGCCGGAGTCCGAGGATGTTCGCCTTGTGCCCGCCGATGACCGTCGCCACCGCGCCGAGCGCGCCGGGTTCGTTCTTCAGCGTCACTGCGATGCGTGCGGTCGCCCCCTCGGCATTATTGCCCCAGGTCAGGTCGATCCAGTGATGCGGGTCGATCGCCTCGATCGTCTCGCAACCGATCTCATGCACCTCGAACCGGCCATCGCCGCGGCGGATGCCGATGATGCGGTCGCCCGGCACCGGATGGCAGCAGGTGGCGAGGTCGTAGCCGACGCCGGCGGTCAGCCCCTTGATCTCGATCGGCGCGCGTTGGGCCGGGATCGGTTCGGCCTTCGGGTCGGCGACGGCGCCGGGCATCACCGCTTCCATGACGGCTTCGTCGGTCAGCTTGCCATGCGCCAGACATTCGAACAGCGTCGCTTCGTCGGCGAGTTTCAGCCGCTTCAACCCCTCGGCCAGCGCGTCCGTGCCCGGCGGGACGGGCAGGCGGGCGATCAGTTCCTGATACATACGCTTGCCCAGCGCCACCGTCTCGTCGCGCTCGCGCAGGCGAATGTAACGGCGGATGGCGGCCCGCGCCTTGCCGGTGATCGCGAAGTTCAGCCAATTGGCCTGCGGACGCTGCGCCTTGGATCGCAGAATCTGCACCTGATCGCCGTTCTTGAGTTCGGTGCGCAGCGGAACGACGCCGCCATTGACCTTCGCACCCACCGCCTGATCGCCGAGATCGGTGTGGACGGCATAGGCGAAGTCGATCGGCGTCGCGCCCTTGGGCAACTGGTGCAGCTCGCCCTTTGGCGTGAAGGCGAAGATGCGGTCGGCATACATTGCCATGCGGGTATGTTCGAGCAGTTCCTCGGGACTCTCGGCATTGTCGAGGATCTCGACCAGATCGCGGATCCAGCGCACCTGCGTGTCGGGGCGGACCGCATCCTGCTTGTAGGCCCAGTGCGCCGCCAGCCCGAATTCGGCCTGCGCATGCATCTCGCGCGTGCGGATCTGCACCTCGATCCGCATGTTTTCAGCATGAATGACGCTGGTGTGGAGCGAACGATAGCCGTTGCGCTTGGGCGTCGAGATATAGTCCTTGAACCGGCCCGGCACCATTGGCCAGCGCCGGTGGATGATCCCCAATGCGCGGTAGCATTCCTCCTCGCTGTCGACGATCGCGCGAAAGGCGATGATGTCCGACAGTTGTTCGAGCGTGACATGCCGCTCCGACATCTTCCGCCAGATCGAATAGGGATGCTTGCGCCGGCCCGACACCTCGGCGGCGATGCCGTGGCGGTCGAGCATCGTCTTCAGGTCGCCGCCGATCTTGGCGACGCGATCACCGCCGCCTTCCTCCAATTGTTCGAGGCGGCGGGTAATCGATTCATAGGCTTCGGGTTCGATCTCGCGAAATGCCAGCGTCTGCATCTCGTTCATGAACTCGTACATGCCGATCCGCTCGGCCAGCGGGGCATAGATGTCCATCGTCTCGCGCGCGATCCGCTTGCGCTTCTCGGGCTTCGCGATGTGACGGAGCGTGCGCATGTTGTGCAGCCGGTCGGCCAGCTTCACCAGCAGCACGCGAATGTCGTCCGACATCGCCAGCAGGAACTTGCGCAGATTTTCGGCGGCGCGCTCGTTTTCGGTCTGTGCCTCGATCTTGCTGAGCTTGGTAACGCCCTCGACCAGCCGCGCGACATTCTCGCCGAACTTGGCCTGAATTTCTTCGTGCGTGGCGACGGTGTCCTCGACCGTGTCGTGCAGGATCGCGGTCGCGATCGTCTCGTCATCGAGGTGCAGGTCGGTCAGGATGCCGGCCACCTCGATCGGATGGCTGAAATAAGGGTCGCCCGATGCGCGCTTCTGGCTGCCATGCGCATGCATCGAGAAGACATAGGCGCGGTTGAGCAGCGCCTCGTCCGCATCCGGGTCGTAGGTCTTGACCCTCTCCACCAATTCATACTGCCGCAGCATGGGAACTAGATGGAGCGGGCCGGGCCGGCTTTGCAACCGTTTTCGCGCGGATCAGGCACCTTTGGCGCGGATGTTGCACTTGGCGAGCTGTTCGGGGGCGAAAGCGGTGCCGTTGGCGGTAAAGGTGGTCAGCGGACCAAGCTGGGCAGCGGCAAGCTGGCACATGGTCAGATGGCTGCCCTCGGCACGCGGCGTTGCGCAGCGTTCGGCGGTGCATTTCCACAAGATGCTGCGCGTCAGTAGCGTGTCGCTGGCGGGTGCGGTCGCCGGAACCGCGCTATAGCCACGGTTCGACTGTGCTGCGGCGGCGAAGGGCAGGGTCAGCGCGGCGGCGGTCAGCAGGGCGAACATCTTCATCGACACGGGCTCCTCGAGGCGATCGTACTGGAGCGCCGGCTAATATACATTCATGTAAGTTGCAAGTTGATATGTTTGCTGCGATTGCGAAAAGTCACTATTTCCCTGGTCGTCGCCATGCGCTAGACCCGTAGCGGATGACGACCGCTCTTCGAGAACCGCTGCGCGACCTGGCCAGCCAGTGCAGCCTGCCCGCCGCGCTGGAGGCGATGGGCGAGCGCTGGTCGTTCCTGATCCTGCGCGGCTCGTTCAACGGATTGTCGCATTTCGAGGAGTTCCAATCGGAACTGGGCATAGCGCGCAACATCCTCGCGAACCGGCTGTCGCGGCTGGTCGGGCACGGCATTCTCGAACGCCGCGTGGTCGAGAGCGACCGGCGCAAGATCGAGTATCGGCTGACCGAAAAGGGCTATGCGCTGTTGCCGACGATGGTCGCGCTGCGCCAGTGGGGCGAGCGGTGGGAGACCGGCGTGCCGGCGACGCCGGTGCTGGTCGATGCGCGCGACCATCGCCCGGTGCAGCCGGTCGCGGTGCATAGCCATGACGGGCGCGTGCTGGGCAAGGGTGACCTGATCTGGTCGCTGCCCGAGGACGTGGCGGGCTGCTGACGGTCTGACCGGCGAGCGCACCCGCCGGCCAGTCTCTTGGTTACATCGCCCGCAACATCTCGATATGATGCTGCACGACCGGAGCGGTGGCGACGGCGACGGCCTTTAGCGGGGCGGTGGTACCGCTTTGGGCATAGCCGCTGTGCAGCGCCAGCGCCTGCTGATGCGCGGTTCGTTGCTGCGTCACATAGGTGCGATCGCGTTCGGCGCCGGTCTTGGCGCGCAGTTCGGCGACCATCTGTGCCTGCATCGGCTCCAGCTTGGGTGCGGGTACCGGCACGCGGGCGGCGGTCGCCGCCTGCTTCACGTCGGCAGTGCTCTTCTGGTGATCGCGGATCATCATCGTCGCGAATTCGCGGATCTTGGGATCGCGCGTCGATTGCAGCACGAGCTGGCTAGACGTCCGCTCATACAGGTCGCTGGCACCGGCCTTGGCCACATAGGTAGCAGGCGTCTGTGCCAGCGCCGGGCCGGCCGCCAGCACGGACAGGGTCAGGGCGATCATCATCGGTCGGGCCATCGGAACCTCCTCAACGGGATTAGTTGCGATCCAACGCGATCCGTGCGGCAATGGCCGCACGGAAATCATCCTAACTGATTTGAATTAATATGATTTCTACGCGGCGGCTATTGGGGTCGGCGCTTCCGCCACTTCCTCCTCGGGGCGATGGCCCCAACGGACCAGCGACCAGGCGCGTTCGTGGAAATAGAAGAGCAGAATCTTGGTGATGACCTCGGTCCCGGCGATCGCGCCCGCCAGCTTGGCCGACCCCGAAAACAGCATTCCCAGCACGAAGGTATCGATCGACCCGACCGTTCGCCACGACACCGCCTTCACGAAACTGCGCGGATGGCTTTCAAGACCCTTGAACAGGAACATGGCGTCGACTCCGCCCGTGCGGGATGCCGGGCGCCACTGGGTGCGACAGCGCCGCACGGCTGCGTAGCGAGGAAAATATGGGACCGCGCAAGCAACACTTTGTCACAATAGCCGGATGAGCATCAGCAACAGCCCGAACATCGATGCGACCCATACCAGGCTGCGGACATAAGGTACGCCGAACAGATAGAGCGGATGATAGACGATCCGCGCGACGAACCACAGCAGCGCGCCCGTTGCGCCCAGCCCGCCGGTCCGCCCGCTGACGGCAAGCGCGAGTGCCAGCGCGATGAAGGCGGGGTAGCTTTCCTTGAAATTGTCAAGCGCCCGCTGGGCTCTTCCGGCCAGCGCGCCGGTCGGATGTCGGTCGCCGTCGCGCGGGCCGGCATTCCACTTCACACCCAGTTCGCGCGTGGCCAACTGTCCCTGAAGCATCAACGCCACGACCAGCAGTACGACCGACCAGCCGAGCAGGATGAGTTCGAGGGGCAGGGTGGTCATGGGCATGCTCCGTCAAGGGACGGACAATAAAGATTTGGGCAGAGCGGGCGGTTCCGTCCCTGCCTTCGCCATTCCCGCCCAGGCGGGAATGGCGATCGCTGGCGGATCAACCCACGCTGCGTCCCGGCGTATTGACGCCCATCGACTGCAGATATTTCTTCACGTTACGCGCCGCCTGGCGCAGCCGCTGTTCGTTCTCGACCATCGCGATCCGTACATAGCCTTCGCCATTCTCGCCATAGCCGACGCCCGGTGCGACCGCGACCTTGGCCTCGGTCAGCAGCTGCTTGGCGAATTCGAGGCTGCCCAGATGCGCGAGAGCGGGCGGCAGCGGTGCCCACGCGAACATCGATGCGCGCGGGGAGGGAATGTCCCAGCCGGCGCGACCGAAGCTTTCGACCAGCACGTCGCGGCGCTTGTGATACAGCTGCCGGTTCTTCTCGACGATATCCTGCGGACCGTTCAGCGCCGCACAGGCCGCCGCCTGAATCGGGGTGAAGGCGCCGTAATCGAGATACGACTTCACCCGCGTCATCGCCGCGATCAGCTTCTTGTTGCCGACGCCGAACCCCATCCGCCAGCCGGCCATCGAATAGGTCTTGCTGAGCGAAGTGAATTCGATCGCGACGTCCTTCGCGCCCTTCACCTGCAGGATCGACGGCGTCGGGCAGCCGTCATAATAAAGTTCGCTATAGGCGAGGTCGGAGATGATCCACAGCCCATGTTCCTTGGCGAAGGCGACGACGCGTTCGTAGAAGGCGAGGTCGACGACTTCGGCGGTCGGGTTCGACGGATATCCCATCACCAGCACGCTGGGGCGCGGCACGGTGAACGCCATCGCGCGTTCGAGGCTTTCGAAATAATGTTCGTCGGGCGTGGTCGGCACCGCGCGGATCGTCGCGCCGGCGATGATGAAACCGAACATGTGGATCGGGTAGCTGGGATTGGGCGCAAGGATGACGTCGCCCGGCGCGGTGATTGCGGTGGCGAGGCTGGCCAGCCCCTCCTTCGACCCCATCGTCACCACGACCTCGCTGTCGGGGTCGATATCGACGCCGAAGCGGCGGCCGTAATAATTTGCCTGCGCCCGCCGCAGCCCGGGGATGCCGCGCGACTGCGAATAGCCGTGCGCGGAGGGCTTGCGGGCGACCTCGACCAGTTTCTCAATGACATGGTCGGGCGGCGGCAGATCGGGATTGCCCATGCCTAGGTCGATAATGTCCTCGCCACCGGCACGCGCGGCGGCCCGCATCGCGTTCACTTCGGCGATGACATAGGGGGGCAGGCGCTTCATGCGGTAGAATTCGTCGGACATTCTCGTTCCTTTCGTCATCGCCCTTACGCTAGGAAGCAATAAACGGGTAGGCCCGGATACCGTTAGGAGAGGAAAATGACCGACAAGCCGAACGTGCCGCCCGCGACGGCCATGTCGCTGGAAGAGATGCAGCATTGGACGCAGATGCTGGGCCGCGCGCAACAGATGATGCTGGAGCAGGGCATCGACCTGATGGAACGCGCACCCGCCTTGCCCGACCCGACAGGCATGCTGAAGGTCCAGACCGATTTCTGGACCGACACGATGAAGCTGTGGCAGCGCTTCCTCGACCCCGCCAATGCCGAACCGGTCGATGAGTCGCCAGAGCGTGCGCGCGACAAACGGTTCAAGGCCAAGCAATGGCATGACGATCCGTTGTTCGCCTTCATCCGGCAAAGCTATTTCCTCGTCGCCGACCATATGTTGAAGGGCGTCGATGCGCTGGACGGGGTCGATCCGAAGCAGAAGGAGCAGATCCGCTTCGCTACGCGCGGCCTCATCGATGCGATGAGCCCGACCAATTTTCCCGCGACCAACCCGCTGGTGGTCGAGAAGATCATCGAGACGCGCGGCGAGAATCTGCTGAAAGGCCTGCAGAACATGCTGGCCGACATGGCCAAGGGGCAGATGACGCAAAGCGACACCAGCGCATTCGAGCTGGGCCGCAACGTCGCGACGACGCCGGGCAAGGTTATCAAGCGCACGCCGCTGTACGAACTGATCCATTATGCGCCGACGACCAAGAAGGTCGGAGCGATTCCGCTGCTGATCTTTCCGCCGTGGATCAACCGATTCTACATTCTCGACCTGACGCCCGAGAAGAGCTTCATCCGCTGGGCGGTCGAGCAGGGGCTGAGCGTGTTCGTCGTGTCGTGGAAATCGGCCGACGCGTCGATGAAGGACGTGACGTGGGACGATTATGTCGTTCGCGGACAGATCGACGCGATCGACACCGTGCGCGAGGTGCTGGGCGTCGAATCGGTCCATGCCATCGGTTATTGCGTGGCAGGCACGACGCTGGCGGCGACGCTGGCGCTGCTAACGGCCCGGGGCGAGGCGGCGAAGGTCGCGAGCGCCACCTTCTTCACCGCACAGGTCGATTTCGCCGATGCCGGGGAATTGTCGCTGTTCGTCGATGACGATCAACTCGGCCTGATCCGGCAGGTCGGCAAGGACGGCTATCTCGACGGGCGATATATGGCCGCGACCTTTAATCTGCTGCGCGGGCGCGACCTGATCTGGAACTACGTCACCAACAATTATCTGCTCGGCAACGACTATGCGCCGTTCGACCTGCTGCACTGGAATGCCGACGTCACCAACCTGCCGGCGAACTGGCATCTGGGCTATCTGACCGATCTGTATCGCGACAACCGGCTGGCGCAGCCGGGGTCGATGACCGTCGACGGCACCCCGATCGACCTGACTACGGTGAAGACGCCAGCCTATATCCAGGCGGGGCGCGAGGATCACATCGCCCCGCCCGAAAGCGTGTGGAAGGTGACCGAGCATTTCGCCGGCCCCCTGCGCTTCGTCCTTGCCGGGTCGGGGCATATCGCCGGCGTCGTGAACCCGCCTTCGGCCGGCAAATATCAATATTGGACCAACGACCAGCCCGCCGACTCGCTGGCCGCGTTCATCGCCGGCGCGCGCGAGACGAAGGGTAGCTGGTGGCCGGACTGGCGCCGGTGGATCGCCGAGGCGGATGGCGCGACCGTGCCGGCGACGGGGGCGCGCATCCCGGGCAAGGGGGGTGCGGCATCGTTGGGTGACGCGCCCGGCGACTATGTGCGCACCCGCTGAAATCGTTTGAAATTTCAGCGACGTATATTTATGTTGCGCTGCACAATTTTCGCCTTGAAACTGTAGAGATCTGAGCCTAATTGGTGCGTCGCAGCAGTAGCAGATGGAGGATGTCCGAGTGACCATGCGAGGTCCGAAGACCGGCGCGCGCAAGCCCGCCAGTTCCCGTTCCACCCGGTCGGTCGCGGCCGCTCCCGTCGTTTCTGCAGCGCCGGAACCGGTGGTGCCGGCGGTCGAACCGGTCGAGGCGGAGCTTCCGCCCGTACCGTTCGTCGCCGCGGCCAAGCCCGTGCCGGCCGAATTGCCTCTCAAGACCGAAACCGCCGCCGTCGTCATTCCGACGCCGCCCGTCGAACCGGTCGTCGAAGAGGCCAAGACCGTTGCCGAGACCGTCGAGGTCGTGGCCGAGGAAACTGAAAAGGCGGTCGAAACCGTCACCGCTCTAGTCGAGGAAAAGACCATGGACGTCACCAACGAAGCGACCGCCACCGCCCAGAACGCCGCCAGCAAGGCGCAGGCGATGACCACCGAATTCAACGAAAAGGCGAAGGCCGCGTTCGAAAAGGGCGCCAAGGGCTTCGAGGAAATGAACGAGATGGCCAAGGGCAACATCGAGGCGATGGTCGAAGCCAGCCGTATCGCCGCCAAGGGCCTCGAATCGCTCGGTCAGGAAATGGCCGAATATGGCCGCAAGTCGTTCGAGCACGCGACCTCGACCGCCAAGACGCTCGCGACCGTCAAGTCGCCGACTGAGTTCATGAAGCTGCAGTCGGATTTCGTCCGCCAGTCGTTCGACTCGTTCGTCGCCGAAGCGTCGAAGACCACCGAAATGATGATCAAGCTGGCCGGCGACGCCGCACAGCCGATCAGCAACCGCGTCGCGGTTGCCGCCGACAAGGTCAAGGTCACCGCGTAAGCGGTCGGTTAGCCTTTACCGGTTAGGGAAGGGGGCAGTTGCGCGAGCGGCTGCCCCTTTTGTCATTTCCAATTCGGCGCATATGACCACGCACCCTCTTGCCCTGCCGGACACGCATGCCATATTTTGCGGCGACATGTCTCGACAGCCCTGCATCCAGATGGCCGGTGACGACCGCGACCATGACGACGACCGATCGACTGGTCTCGGTGTCGCCACCCAGACCCGCGTCAAGAAACCCACGCCGTACCGCGTGCTGATGCTGAACGACGATTACACGCCGATGGAATTCGTCGTCCTGTGTCTGCAGCGCTTCTTCCGCATGAGCATGGAGGAAGCGACGCGGGTAATGCTGCACGTCCACCAGCGCGGCGTCGGCGTCTGCGGCGTCTTCACCTATGAGGTCGCAGAGACCAAGGTGGCGCAGGTGATGGACTTCGCCCGGCAGAACCAGCACCCGCTGCAGTGTACGCTGGAGAAGGCTTGAGGTGGTGCCTTCGCCCCTGATCAGTTTGTACGGTTAAGTGTCAGGTCGCAGAGCCGAAGATGAATAGCATGGACGACGACCAGCAGCAGGGATGCCGATAGCAGCGTGGCCAGCACCGAACCGTCAGACCCCGGTGTCTGAGGCCGAAGGCGTGCCGTGACTTGGATTGCGCCGAGGACGATTGCTGCCAGCACTGGCGTGAACGCCAATGCGCCTCGGCGCGGCGCGGTCCAGTTCACGCGACCCGATAGCGACCATTGCATCGGCAATCTTGCCGTCGCACGGTGTCGCCGATCGTAGCGGACCGACATGACGATCAGCGTTGCGAGCGTCAGCAGCGTAATGGCAATTTCGGTCATGGGTCATCTCCATCGTCACCCAGTAACCGCAGAATGAGCCCGGCACGCTGGCGAAGCAACCGCCAGCCCAACAATCCTTCCCGTTCACGGGGAGGGGGACCCAGCCGCAGGCTGGTGGAGGGGGAGCGCCGCGTACGGAACCGTGGCGTTTGCCGCGACGCCCCTCCACCATCGCCTTCGGCGACGGTCCCCCTCCCCGTGAACGGGGAGGATTTGCTGGCACCTCTTGCGCGTGTGCTACCACACACTAGAAGCTGGCCCATGGATCGTATTGTCATTCGCGGCGGCAATCGCCTGTCCGGCCGCATCGTCATTTCGGGCGCGAAGAACGCCGCGCTTACCCTGTTGCCCTGTGCGCTGCTGACCGAAGAGCCGCTGACGCTGCGCAACCTGCCGCGCCTCGCCGACGTCGACAGCTTCGGCCATCTGCTCAACCAGTTCGGCGTGTCGACCACGGTCGAGGGATCGCACCCCAGCGAGTTCGGCCGCGTCATGACAATGCGCGGTCAGCGGCTGACGTCGACGGTCGCGCCCTATGACATTGTCCGCAAGATGCGCGCGTCGATCCTCGTGCTCGGCCCGCTGGTCGCGCGCGCGGGCGAGGCGACGGTGTCGCTGCCCGGTGGTTGCGCGATCGGTAACCGCCCGATCGATCTTCACCTCCAGGCCCTCGAAGCGTTGGGTGCCGAGATCGAACTAGCGGCGGGCTATGTGAAGGCGACCGCGCCGGGCGGACGGCTGCCCGGCGGGCGTTATCGCTTCCCGGTCGTCTCGGTCGGCGCGAGCGAGAATGCGGTGATGGCAGCGGTGCTTGCAAAGGGCACCAGCGTCCTCGAAAACGCTGCGCGCGAGCCAGAGATCGTCGATCTGTGCCGCTGCCTCGTCGCGATGGGGGCCAGCATCGATGGCATCGGCAGTGACACGCTGACCATCGAGGGTCGCGAGAAGCTGCACGGCGCGACCTATGCGGTGATGCCAGACCGGATCGAAGCGGGCAGCTATGCCTGTGCCGCCGCGATCACCGGCGGCGCGGTCGAGCTGGCCAATGTCGTGCCCTCCGACATGCGCGCGACGATCGACGCGCTGGTCGAAGCCGGCGTCGCGGTGCGCGAGGAAGCGACGTCGCTGTTCGTCGAGGCGGGCGGCGATATCCGCCCGATCAACCTGTCGACCGCGCCCTATCCGGGCTTCGCCACCGACATGCAGGCGCAGTTCATGGCGCTGCTGACCCGCGCCGACGGGGCGAGCGTGCTGACCGAGACGATCTTCGAAAACCGCTACATGCACGTCCCCGAACTGGCGCGGATGGGGGCGGACATCACCGTCACCGGCCGATCGGCGGTGGTGCGCGGCGTCGCCGGCCTGGTCGGTGCGCCGGTGATGGCGACCGACCTGCGCGCGTCGATGAGCCTCATCATCGCCGGGTTGGCGGCAGAGGGCGAAACCTCGGTCAGCCGCGTCTATCACCTCGACCGCGGCTATGAGCGGCTGGAGGAAAAGCTGCAGGCGGTCGGTGCCGATATCGAACGGCTCGGCGACGGCTGAGCTTTGCGTCGCTCGCCGCTTGAACAAGCCCTTATTGTCTGACTATACCCCTCCCGACGAACCGGACGCGGCGCGATAGTCCGCCGGTGATATTGGGAGGGTGACGATGAAAAAGGCGTTTCTGGTCAGCACGTTGGCCATGACAACGATGTTGTGCGGCGGGGCGGCCAATGCGGCGACGGCCAAAAGGTCGAGCTTTGGCAAGCTGCCCGACGGTACCGCGGTCGAAATAGTGACGTTGACCGGCCGCAACGGGGTCAGCGCGAAGATCATGACGTTGGGCGCCACCCTGCAAGCGTTCAACGCGCCTGACCGCAAGGGCAAGGTCGCCGATGTGACGCTCGGCTATGACGATGCCGCCAGCTATATCACCGCCCCGAATTACTGGGGTCAGACCATCGGCCGCTATGCCAATCGCATCGCCGGCGGCAAGTTCACGCTCGACGGCAAGGCGTATCAACTGACGCAGAACGATAAGGCCAATTCGCTGCACGGCGGCACGGTCGGCTTCGACAAGCGCGTGTGGCGGATCGTGTCGGTCAAGGACGGCCCGAGCGCATCAGTGACTATGACGCTGAACAGTCCGAATGGCGATCAGGGCTATCCCGGCACGCTCGACGTGACCGTCACCTATGCGCTCGACGACAAGGGCGCGCTGACCATCGATTTCGATGCGAAGAGCGACGCGCCGACCATCGTCAACCTGACCAACCATGCGCTGTTCGACATGGGCGGCGAGGGCAGCACGCTGGGTACGATGACCCATAAGCTGACCATCCCCGCCAGCCGCTACACGCCGGTCAACGATGCGCTGATCCCGACCGGCGAGCGTCGCCCAGTCGCCGGCACGGTGTTCGATTTCACCCGCGGGCGGATCGTCGGGAAGGACGTCCGCGACGGGCGCGATCCGCAGATCATTGCCGGCCGCGGTTATGACCATAATTTCGTGCTCGACGCCGGCATGACCAAGGAGCCGAAGCTGGCCGCACGCCTCGAAGACCCGGCATCGGGCCGTGTGCTCGAAGTGCTGACCACCGAACCCGGCGTGCAATTCTATTCGGGCAATTTCATCGACGGCACGCTGATCGGCAAGAACCGCCATGTCTATCGCATGGGCGACGGCATTGCGCTCGAACCGCAAAAGTTCCCCGATACGCCGAACCAGCCGGCATTCGGATCGGCGCGGGTCGAACCGGGCAAGCCGTATCATCACCGTATGGTGTACCGGGTATCGGTGGCGCGCTGACTTATCGTAGTTGAAACCGTATCCCCGCCTGCGCGGGGATACGCTCAGGCGCGGCGAGACCTTCCCCTCAATGGGCGTGGGTCAGCCCGCATTCGTCGCCGGTTTCGATCTGCACCGTCGCATGGCCGATGCCGAAATGATGCTCGAGTTCGTCCGACAGCTCGACCAGAAAGCCGTCACCGGGATGGCCGTCGGGGATCACGAGATGCGCGGTCAGCGCGGTTTTAGTCGTGCTCATCGGCCAGATATGCAGGTCATGGACTCGCGCCACGCCGGGCAGGCCGGCCAGCATCGCCTCGACCGCGACCGCATCGATCCCGCGCGGCACCGCTTGTAGCGCGAGCAGCAGCGATTCGCTCAGCAGGCTCCACGTCCCGATGAGGATGATCGCGACCACCACCAGGCTGACGACCGGGTCGATCCAAACGGCGCCGGTCCACAGGATCGCTAGCCCGGCGATCACCACCCCGGCCGAGACCGCCGCATCGGCGGCCATGTGCAGATAGGCGCCGCGGATATTGACGTCGCCATGGCGCCCGCGCGCGAACAGCAAGGCCGTGGCGAGATTGACGACGATCCCAGCGAGTGCGACCCATATTACCGGCAGACCATCGATCGGACGCGGCGACCCCAGTCGCTGGATCGTTTCCAGCAGGATCGCGCCGACCGCGATCAGCAGCACCAGCGCGTTGGCGAGCGCGGCAAGGATCGTCGATGCACCCAACCCATAGGTAAAGCGCTTCGACGCGGGCCGCTTGGCCAGTTCCACCCCGCCCCATGCGATCAGCAGTCCTAGCACGTCGGACAGATTGTGCCCGGCATCGGCGAGCAACGCCATTGAATCGTACCAGAAGCCCGCTGCCCCTTCGATCAGGACGAAGCCAATGTTAAGCAGCGTCCCGATCGCGAACGCACGACCGAAATCGGCGGGAGCATGGCTGTGGCCATGATGCCCATGTCCGTGATGTCCATGCGAATGGTGATCGTGACCGTGGCCATGGTGATGCGCGCCCATGGCCTGCTTCTGACAGGTGCCGGGCACGGTGACCAGATGCGACGCGGTGCAGCAAAAAGAAGGTTAAGCGATCGGTAACCTGGATCGAAAATGGATGCGACGCGCTGACCCGACTGGCACGCGGTCCCATGACCGCCCTTTGGAGCAGCGGTACCGCGAACATGGACGACGAACGATCATCGGCGCGCATATTGATCGTCGACGATGACGCCGCGGTGCATGAATCCTATCGCCTGTCGCTGCGCATCGGCGATGATACCGGGACGCTGGCGGATCTTGCCGCCGATCTGTTCGCCGATGTCGGCGGGCGCGACCCGGACCGCCTGCGCCTGCTCCCGACGCACGTGCATCAGGGGGCGGATGCAGTTGCCGCCGTGGCCGACAGCGTGCGCGACGATAGCCGCTTTGCTGTTGCCTTCGTCGATATCCGCATGCCGCCCGGCATGGACGGGCGCGAGACGGCGGCCAGGATCCGCGCGCTCGACCCCGATCTGCAGATCGTGATCGTCACCGGATATTCGGACGTCGCCGCAGCCGAAATCGCACGCGATGCCGGGCCGCCCGACCGCATCTTCTATCTCGCCAAGCCGCTGACCGCCGAAGAGGTGCAGCAGACCGCACTGGCGCTGTCCCATCGTTGGCTCGCGGATCGCGAACTGGCGGCGACCCGCGCCGCGCTGGCGGCGAAGGTTGCCGAACTGGAGGAACAGGCGCGCGAACTGGCGGCGAACGAAAGCAAGGCCATCCATCTCGCCAACCACGATCCGCTGACCGATGCGCCCAACCGGCTGGCGTTCCTGCGCGTCCTGACCGACAGGTTGCGCGGTACCGACCGGATCGCGATGGCGATGATCGATCTCGACCGGTTCAAGCTCATCAACGACACGCTCGGGCACCTCGTCGGAGACGAACTGATCCGCATCGTCTGCGCGATCCTGATCGAACAGGTCGGCGACGACGGCTTCGTCGCGCGGCTGGGCGGGGACGAGTTCGGCGTCCTGTTGCGCGTCGCCGACGAAGCCGATGCGATGGAGCGATGCGAGCGGCTGGTCCGCGCCTGTTCGACCGATCTGCTGGTGTTCGGCCATCCGGTGCGCGGTGCCGCGTCGATCGGCATGGTGTTGGCGGACGGCACGGGCGGGCGCGATCCGGTCGACGTGATGCGCCGCGCCGACCTTGCGCTGAACGAAGCGAAGCGGGCCGGGCGCGGCGTCGTGCGCCGGTTCGACGACAGCATGGACGAATCGATCCGCTTCCGGCGCGGCATCGAACAGGGGCTGACCCGGGCGATCGCGCAGGGCGAAATGGCGCTGCTGTACCAGCCGATCCTTGCCCGCGACACGCTGGACATCGTCGCGTTCGAGGCGCTGTTGCGATGGAACACCCCCGATTATCGCGACGTCAGCCCGGCAATGTTCGTCGCCGTGGCCGAGGAATCGAACCTGATCCACGAGCTGGGCGACTGGGTGCTGGACGAGGTGCTGGCCATATTGCCGGGCCTACCGCGACAATATGTGTCGGTGAACATTTCCCCGCGTCAGTTCCGTCGGCCGAACTTCGCGTCGTATCTGATCGATCGCGTACGCCGCGCGGGTATCGCGCCCGACCGGTTGCAGATCGAGATTACCGAGACCGCGATCTTCGACAATGCCGAACGCGCCGCTGCCACGCTGCTCGAGCTGCGCGACCGGGGGTTTCGGATCGCGCTCGACGATTTCGGGACCGGCTATTCATCGCTCTACAATATCCGCAAGTTCGCGCTCGACTGTCTAAAGATCGACCGCAGCTTCATCGACGGCATGGGACGCGAGCGCGAGAGCGCGGCGATCGTCCATTCGATCATCCACCTCGCCCGTGCGCTGCGGCTGGAAGTGGTGGCCGAGGGGGTCGAGACCGAGGCACAGGTGCAGGCGCTGCGCGTCGCCGGCTGTTCGCATCTGCAGGGCCATCATTTCGCCCGTCCGCTCGATGGGGCCGCTGCGACAGCGCTGGCGACCGACGGTCTCGACCGCCGCCGGTTGTCGGCGAACCGGTGACCGCGCGATCGTCGGTGGTTCGGCGATTGGGCCTGGTCGCACTTGCCGGCGGCCCGGTGGTGCTGGCGGCGATGGCGCATGCCCGCGATCGCCGGACCGCACGGCGGCTGGCGTGGATCGAGCGGCAGGTGGCGGCGATCGCCGACACCGGGAAATTCAACCTGCTCGATGCTGGGCCGCAGCGCGATACGGTTGCGGCACTTACCAGCGCGCTGAACCGGATGCTCGGTCGGTTGCAGGATCGTACCGGGCAGCTGGAACTCCGGGCGTTCGACCTTGGCCGGGCGGAGAGCCGCACCGCGATGGCGCACAATATCCGCAACGGATTATCGCCGATCAGCGCGATCCTGTCGCACAGCCTCGCCCAGCCGGCAGTCGCCGAACGTGGTCTGATCGAGCGGGCGGTCACCGAGCTCGGGCGTGACGACCTGCCGCCCGATCGCCGGGCAAAGCTGGTCGAATTCGTGCTGGCCGCCGTCGACGCGGTGGCCCGGGCACGGGTCGAGCGGCTGGCGCAGTTCGAAACAGGGCGCAGCGCACTCGCCAATGTACTCGACATCGTCGGCGATTCATCCGCGGGGGAGGGGCCGGTGTGTGAACGTTGCGACGTGACCGACCTGATCGCCCGCAACGCCGCCATCGCCCGCTATGGCGGTGACCGGTCGATCGCCGTCGCCTTCCCGGCACGATCCTGCTGGGTTTCGGCCAACCGGGTGATCCTGAGCCAGGTGATCGGCAACCTGTTCCGTAACGCGGCGGAGGCGATCGCGGCACGGACGGACGCGGCCGGGCAGATCGACGTCACGCTGCTGAGCGAACCGGGCGGGGTGAGCGTGGTCGTCACCGATGACGGCGAGGGCTTCGCGCCCGACGCCGCGGCGCGCCTCTTCCAGCGCGGCTATTCGACGCGGCTTCATCGGTCGGGCGGCCTCGGTCTGCACTGGTGCGCGAACGCGGTGGCGGCGATGGGCGGCCACCTCCGCCTCGAAAGCGACGGGCCGGGCCTCGGCGCCCATGCGATCCTGACGCTACCGGCCGCCGTCTAGACCGGCGATAATCGGCAGAATCCGTGCCGCATCGTCGCGCCGACAGATCAGCAGATCGGGCAGCCAGGTATCCATACAGTTATAGTAGAGGGGCGACCCGTCAATCCGGGACGCATGCAGCCCAGCCGCCAGCGCGACGGCGACCGGTGCGCAGCTATCCCATTCATATTGCCCGCCCGCGTGTAGATAGATGTCCGCTTCGCCGCGGACCACCGCCATCGCCTTGGCGCCGGCCGACCCCATCGGAATGAGTTCGGCATCGATCGCCTCCGCCACCGCCAGCGCCTGTGGCGCGGGGCGGGTGCGGCTGACGACCATGCGCGCACGGCTGGGCCGAGGGGGCACGATCGGCGCGGGGCTGCTCGACAAGGTCATGCCGAGCGCGGGCAATGCCACTGCTCCGGCTTCGGCACGCCCGCCGACCGCCAATGCGACATGCACCGCCCAGTCGTCGCGGCCCTCGGCATATTCGCGTGTGCCGTCCAGCGGATCGACGATCCAGGTCTTCGCGGCGGCACAGCGTGCCTTGTCGTCGGCCGATTCCTCCGACAGCACGAAGGCGTCGGGGCGGGCGGCGCGCAGCCGGTCGAGGATCAGGGCATTCGCCTCCCGATCGCCTCGGTCGCCCAGCGCCTTGCCGGTCTCACGCCCCTCCGCACGAATGGCGAGCAACAGCTTGCCCGCTTCGGCGGCGATCGCGGTAGCGAGCAGCGCGTCGTCGGTCACAATATCGGTGCCCAGATGCCGAGAATATGTTCGACGATGCGTTCCGCCGCGGCCTCGGGCGTCTCTTGCGTGGTGTCGACGCGAATTTCGGGCGCGAGCGGCGGTTCGTACGGGCTGTCGATCCCGGTGAAATTGGCCAGCTTGCCGCTGCGTGCCTTGGCATATAGCCCCTTCACGTCGCGTGCCTCCGCCACCGCCAACGGCGTATCGACGAATACCTCGACGAACTCGCCCGTCGGCAGCATCGACCGCGCCAGATCACGTTCGGCGCGGAAGGGCGAGATGAACGCGGTCAGCACGACCAGTCCGGCATCGGCCATTAGCCTAGCGACCTCGCCCACCCGGCGGACATTCTCGACCCGGTCGGCATCGGTGAAACCCAGGTCGCGGTTGAGGCCGTGGCGGACATTGTCGCCGTCGAGCAGGAAGCTGTGCTTGCCCAGCGCATGCAGCTTCTTCTCGACCAGATTGGCGATGGTCGACTTGCCCGACCCGGACAGGCCCGTGAACCATAGTACACGCGGGGACTGGTTCTTCTGCGCGGCATGCGCCTCGCGGGTGATGTCGATCGACTGCCAGTGGACGTTCTGGCTGCGACGGAGGCAATAGTCGATCATGCCGGCGGCGATGGTGGCGTTGGTGATCTTATCGATGAGGATGAACCCGCCAAGGTCGCGATCGTCGGCATAGGGTTCGAAGGCGATGCCGCGATCGGTGAAGACGTCGGCCACGCCGATATCGTTGAGCGACAACGTCTTGACCGACAATTCGGCCAGCGTGTTGACATCGATGGCATGGCGCGGCGGCTGGACCGTTGCCGACACGGTGCCCGCACCGGTCTTCAGCCAATAAGCGCGACCGGGCAGCAGCGGTTCGCCGTCCATCCACACGATCGTCGCGCGGAACTGATCGGCGACCTGCGGTGGCGCATCGGCGGCGGCGATCACGTCGCCGCGCGAACAGTCGATCTCGTCGGTCAGGGTTAGCGTCACCGACTGTCCGGCGACCGCCTGTTCCAGATCGCCGTCCATCGACACGATGCGCGCGACGCGCGACGTCCTGCCCGATGGCAGCACGCGGACGGCATCGCCCGGGCGGATGGTGCCGCTGGCGATCAGGCCGGCAAAGCCACGGAAGTCGAGATCGGGGCGGTTGACCCATTGCACCGGTAGACGGAACGGCCGCGCGGCCGCCGCCTCGCTGTTCAGTTCGACCGATTCGAGATGCTCGATCAGCGCCGGGCCGGTGTACCACGGCGTGTTGGCGGAGGCGGCGGCGATATTGTCGCCCTTGAACCCCGACAAGGGAATCGCGGTAAAGTCGGCGATGCCGACCGATTCGGCGAAGGCAGCATAGTCGGCGACGATGGCGTCGAACTTCGCCTGATCGTAGCCGACCAGATCCATCTTGTTCACCGCCAGCACGATGTGACGGATGCCGATCAGATGCGCGAGATAGCTGTGCCGCCGCGTCTGGGTCAGCACGCCCTTGCGTGCGTCAATCAGAATCACCGCCAGGTCGGCGGTCGACGCACCGGTGACCATGTTGCGGGTATATTGTTCGTGGCCGGGCGTATCGGCGACGATGAACTTGCGCTTCTCGGTCGCGAAGAAGCGATAGGCGACGTCGATGGTGATGCCCTGTTCGCGCTCGGCGGCGAGGCCGTCGACCAGCAGCGCGAAGTCGATCTCCTGCCCCTGGGTGCCGACCCGCTTCGAATCGCTCTCCAGTGCCGCCAGCTGATCCTCGAAGATCATCTTCGAATCATAGAGCAGTCGGCCGATCAGCGTCGATTTGCCGTCGTCGACCGAACCGCAGGTGATGAAGCGGAGCAGCGACTTGTTCTGATGCTGTGCAAGATAGGCATCGATATCCGCCGCGATCAGCGCATCGGGGGTATAGGCGGGGGAGGTCGCCATCAGAAGTAACCTTCCTGCTTCTTCTTTTCCATGCTGGCCGACCCGGCGTCGCGATCGATCGCACGTCCCTGTCGTTCGGAGGTGGTGGTCAGCAACATTTCCTGGATCACGTCGCTGAGCGTTGCCGCCTCGCTTTCGACCGCGCCGGTCAGCGGGTAGCAGCCAAGCGTACGGAAGCGGATCGATCGTTCGACCGGGACTTCGCCCGGCAACAGGCGGAAGCGGTCGTCATCGACCATCAGCAACATGCCGTCGCGCTCGACGGTGGGCCGGGGGGCGGCGAAATAGAGCGGCACGATCTCGATCCGTTGCGCCAAGATATATTGCCAGATGTCGAGCTCGGTCCAGTTCGACAGCGGGAAGACGCGAATCGATTCGCCCTTCGCTTTCCGTGCGTTATACAGATGCCACAGCTCGGGTCGCTGCGCCTTGGGGTCCCAGCGATGATTGGCCGAGCGGAAGGAGAAGACGCGTTCCTTGGCGCGGCTCTTCTCCTCGTCGCGGCGCGCGCCACCGAAGGCGGCGTCGAAGCCATATTTGTCGAGCGCCTGTTTCAGCCCCTCGGTCTTCCACAGATCGGTGTGCAGGCTGCCATGGTCGAACGGATTGATACCGCGCGCCTGCGCTTCGGGATTGTGGTGGACCAGCAACTCCATGCCGGCGTCCCGCGCGGCCTTGTCACGCAGATCGTACATCGCGCGGAATTTCCACGTCGTGTCGACATGCAGGAGCGGGAAGGGCGGCGGGGCGGGATAGAATGCCTTTTTGGCGAGATGCAGCATCACCGCCGAATCCTTGCCGACCGAGTAGAGCATCACCGGCCGTTCGGCCTCGGCGACCACTTCGCGCAGGATATGGATGCTTTCCGCCTCGAGCCGTTCGAGGTGGGTCAGGCGGCGGATGGTAGGATCGGTCATGGTCCTGTCGCAGGTAGCGACCAGAGACCGAGCGACAAGACAAGGATTCTTGCGAGACCCGCCAGTTCAGCTTTGTTGGGGCGTGCGGGGAAGGGGGGTGAACAGCGGGTCGGCCGGACGCAAAAACGCCTGGGTCGTCGCGGCGAACCGTTCCGACCCAGGACGCGTATTCCATTTAGACCGGACGAAGATCGTCGCCGTAGCCGTCACGGAACAGAGCGAAAAACGCCTGCATTTTCATTCTCCCAGTTACGCCGAAGCGCAAGCGGACATTAACCGAAAATTAACCATACGCCAAATTCTAATTGCAAGAAAACTGCGTCCTTTCAAACGCGAACGTTAACCGAAGCTTTGGGGTTCGGGCGGTAGCGATGGTTCCATCATGGCACGCGCCGATTCGGATCATATCCCGCTGGGCGGGCATTCGGGACAGGAGGGACGGTCACGTCCCGTGTCCGGTGTGCCTGTCGGGACCGAAGCGCCGCCGCCCGCGGCGGCGGCATGGCATCGCTTTGTCCTTCTGGCCGAGGTGGACGATTTCGCTACGCTGCGTCGCGCGGTCGGGATAGCGCGGGCGGCGGCGGTGCTGGAGGATGTTTCGGTGCGAATAGCCGCCGCGATCCCGGCGATTCGCGTGACGCCGGTCGGGCGGGGGACGATCGAACTGGGGTTCGCGGGCGAATCGGCGGCGGCGGGTTCGGGAATGCTCGACCGGATTCACGCGGCGATGGCGCCGGCGTTCGATCTCGATGGCGAAACCTACCGCTTGTCGCTGCGAATCGGCGGTGTCGGGGCGGAAGCTGCCGAGCATGACGACGTTCGCCTGATAGAAGCTGCCGAAGAGGCGCTGTCGGATGCGCGGCAAGCCAATGCCGACGTGCTGCGCCATTTGAACGATCCGGTGGCCGGCCATGATCCGGTCCAGTTGATGCGCGAACTGCCCGCCGCGATCGAGAGCGGCCAGATCTTCCTGCAATATCAGCCCAAGGTCCGGGTGCGGCAGCAATGTGTGGCGAGTGCGGAAGCGCTGGTGCGCTGGCGGCACCCGACACGCGGGTTGATCCTGCCGGGCGACTTCATCGAGGCCGCCGAACGATCGAATGCGATCGGCGCGCTGACGCTGTGGATCATCCGCCGGGTGATCCTCGACCAGCGGACCATCGCCGCCGCCGGCTACGACATTCCGATCTTCATCAATATCTCCGGCGTGCTGCTGTCCGACTCGGGGTTCGTCCGCGACGCCTGTGCGCTGGTGCGCGACGGCGATGCGCGCGTCGGGTTCGAGATTACCGAGACCGCGGTCATCCGCGATCCCGAAAGCGCCATCGCCAATCTGCGCACCTTTGCCGATATCGGCGTGCCGCTCGCGATCGACGATTATGGCGCGGGATTGTCGTCGCTGGCCTATCTCAAACGCCTGCCCGCCAGCGAATTGAAGATCGACAAGCTGTTCGTCACGCAACTGACCAGCAGCAACCGCGACCCGCTGATCGTACGGTCGACTATCGATCTGGCGCATGCGCTCGACATGGAAGTCACCGCAGAGGGGGTCGAGACGCCTGCTGCACTGGCGCTGCTGGGCGTCATGGGATGCGACATGGTGCAGGGCTATCTCATCAGCCGCCCGGTCGAGTTCGCCGCGTTCCGCACCTTCCTGCAGGAGGAGCGCCATGTCGCCGCCATGGCGAGTCCGCGGCTGTCGTTCCTGCGGAACGAAGGCCAGTGGAAGACCGGGTGAGCAGGGACGCGGCAAGGCCCGAAACGCATTTGCCAGCCAGTTTCGACAGTGTGCTAAACACTACGAATCATTAACCAAAGCGGACTAGGGTTCCTGTATGCGCCTGCGGTTCCCGCTTCTTGTCCTATCCTTGGTCGCGGCGGCGGGAGCCGTGCCCGCGACCGGACAGGCGACGCCGCTCGCCACCCGGTTCGAGGCGGTCCGCAGCCTGTTGCTGACCGATCCGCAACGCGTTCTGCGCGACGGTGGCGCCCTGGAGGACGCGGCGCAGCGTCGCGACGGCGATCGCTCGACGATGGTTGCCGCCAGCAAATGGCTGCAGGCCGAGGCCTATGTCCGGCTCGGCGATCCCAAGTCCGCCGCCCGCGAAGTCGAGGAAGCGTTGACGCTGCTCCACCGCCTGTCGGGCAAATATGCGATCGAGGGCGATGTGCTGCGCACGCGCGGCGACATCGCCGCCGATGCCGACAATGTCGCCGGGGCGTTGGCCGATTATCAGTCCGCCTATCGCGTCTATGTCGCGGTCGATGACCGCCGGGGACAGGCGATGGCGCTGCTCAGCATCGGCGCCCTGTATCGGCAGGGGGCCGATTTCGAGGCCGCGTTGCGCTATTACGGACAGGCGATCGAGGCCTATGATGACGACCCCGCCCTGTCGATCTCGCTGCTGAACAACCGCGGAAACGTTCTCTACGATGTCGGTCGGCACCAAAGTGCGCTGAACGATTACGCGACGGCGCTTCGGAAGGCGCGTTCGATCGGCAATCGCCCCTTCGAAGCGGTGATCCTGCGCAACATCGCACGGTCCCTGCGGGCGGTCGGCAATAGCGGGGGTGCGGAGCGGGCGCTTGCCGAAGGTCTGCGCATCGCGCGCGCAATCGGATCGCGTGGCGTACTGGATCAGCTGCGAACGCTGGGCGCGCGGCTGGCCGACGATCGCGGCGACAAGCTGGGCGCCGTTGCGTTGATTGACGAAGCGTTCGCCGGCGTCGACCTGACCAGAACCTCGCTGACGATGCGGGAGAATCATCGCAACGCCTATGCCGTATATCTGGCGGCCGGCGACGTGGCCAAGGCACTGCCGCATCTCGCGGCGATCGACCGGCTGAACGAGCAGGCGACGCAACTGACCACGTCGACCAAGACGGCGCTGATGTCGGCCCGGTTCGATTTCCAGAACCAGGAATTGCGCATCGCGCGGCTGAAGCAGGAGGAATTGCGCCGCAACATCGCGTTCGAACGGGCCAGTGCGCGGTTCCAGCGCATCCTGTTCGGCAGCATCGCCGCAGCGGTGGCGGTGCTGATCGCGCTGCTGAGCTTCGGCATCGTGACGCTCCGGCGCAGTCGCAATGCGGTGCGCCATGCCAACGTCGAACTGGCCGCGACCAATATCGCGTTGGAAAAGGCGTTGAAGGCGAAAGGCGATTTCCTTGCGACCACCAGTCATGAGATTCGCACGCCGCTGAACGGCATCCTTGGCATGGCACAGGTCATGTTGCGCGACCACCGGCTGACCCCCGACCTGCGCGACCGGCTGAGCATCGTGCATGATGCCGGCGTGACGATGCGCTCGCTGGTCGACGACATTCTGGATGTCGCCAAGATGCAGTCGGGGAACCTGTCGGTCGAGCGAATCCCGACGGACCTGATCGCGACGATCGAGGAACTGACCCGCGCGTCGCGACGCCAGGCCGAGGATCGCGGGCTGCGCTTCTCGCTCGACATCGGCGACGTGCCGCGCTGGGTCGAGGGCGATCCGGTACGGTTGCGGCAGATCCTGTTCAACCTGCTGTCGAATGCGCTGAAGTTCACCGAGACCGGCGCGATCGGCGTGCGCGTCGAAGGCGACACGCAGCGGTTGCGGATTTCGGTGCGCGACAGTGGCATCGGCATCGCACCCGATCGCGTCGAAGAGGTGTTCGAATCGTTCCAGCAGGCGGACACCAGTACCACTCGCCGGTTCGGTGGAACCGGGCTGGGGCTGACCATCTGTCGCAATCTGGCGCGGGCGATGGGCGGCGATATTCATGTGACGAGCGTGCCGGGGGAAGGGTCGACCTTCACGCTCGACCTGCCGGTAACGCTCGCCGCGCCGCCGGTATCGCAGGGCGGCGCGGACGCCGGCGGTACCACGCTGCTGATCCTCGAGCGCAATCCGATCGCACGCGGCATGATGCGGACGCTGTTCGCCGACCATTGCGGCTCGATCGAATTCGTCGACGACGTGGCGGCGGTGCGGATGCGGTTGCAGCAGGGGGGCGTGCTGGCGCTGCTGATCGACATGATGGCGCTTCGTGCGACGTCCGACGAACCGGAACACGACCTTGCCGCGATCGATGCGCTGCTGCAATCTTCGCCCTTGCCGGCGGTTTTGATGCTGACGTGCGAAGATTATGGCGTAAGCGACGGTTATGACGCCATAACATTGCTGAATAAGCCCGTTTCGGCTAAGCAACTTATCGACGCGTTGTTCGTCGTTCGGAATGAGCCGGGTGCAGTGCCAACAGCCCTTGTTTCAAATGCGGCGTAGCGATAGCGGATTTCGATATGCAAGGCTTTGAAATCACTGCGATCGGCCGGGTCAACGACGCATGAGGATATTGTTCGTCGAGGACGATGCGATGAATCGTCGGGTCGTTCGCGACATGCTCGACGTCGCCGGGGCGACAATGGTCGAGGCCGATCTGGCCGAAGCCGGGCTGCGCCGGATTGACGAGGATGAATTCGACCTCGTCCTGCTCGACCTGCGCATGCCCGGCATGGACGGGTTCGAGGTCATTCGTCGCGTGCGGGCGCGCGAGGACGCGAAGCGGACGCTGCCGATCGTGATCGTCACCGCCGATACCGCGATCGACCTGACCGAACGTTGCCTCGCCGCCGGGGCCGACGAAGTGCTGTTCAAGCCGGTGGCGATGGATGCGCTGTTCGACGCGATCGGCCGGATCTTGGCGAAGCGTGCCGGGGGCGACCTGCTGTTCTGACCGCAGAGGCGGTTGGACTTGCCCGCAGACGACACTCCTGTTAGGGGGGCGTGTCACGCCGCGGCCATGCTTCGGCGAACCCTATTCTATTGCGATTTAAGACCCGGAGTTTTTCGACCTCATGCAGATCATCGTTCGTGAAAACAATGTCGATCAGGCCCTGCGCGCGCTCAAGAAGAAGCTGCAGCGCGAGGGCGTGTATCGCGAGATGAAGCTGCGTCGTCATTACGAAAAGCCTTCGGAAAAGCGTGCCCGCGAGCGTGCCGCCGCCGTGCGCCGCGCCCGCAAGCTGGAGCGCAAGCGCGTCGAGCGCGACAGCGCCCGATAATATCCGGTCGTGGCTTGCCGACATGGGTGTCGGTGGGCCGCCGGTTTCCTGTGATGCGGTGCGCGAGGCGCACGATAAGGGGTGTCGATGTCGGTCACTGCCGTTCCGCTGCAACCCGTGAAGCAGCGCCATATCGTCTGGGTGTGGGTCGGGATCGCGCTGGCGTTGCTGGCCGCGGCCGTGCTCGCCCGGATGGGCACCCGCAGTGAAGCGGCGTCGTTCCTCGCAGCCAACGCAGCGCGCACCGGCGTGGTCACCACCGCCAGCGGGCTGCAATATGAAGTGCTGACCAAGGGTAGCGGGCCGACGCCGACCGATGCCGATGTCACGCTCATCAACTATGTCGGCAAGCTGACCGACGGTACGATCTTCGATCAGAGCCGCAACCCGACCCCGATGTCGCCCAAGCAGGTCGTGCCGGGGTTCGGCGAGGCACTGAAGCTGATGCCGAAGGGATCGCGGTACCGCTTCTGGCTGCCGCCGCAGCTCGGTTATGGCGCGCCGCGTCCCGAGGGTGCGCCGCCAATGTCGCCCGAGGTCAAGAAGCTGTCGAAGCAGGTGCTGGTATTCGACGTCGACATGATCGAGTTCATTCCGGAGGCGGTGCTGCAGCAGATGCAGATGCAGCAGATGATGCAGGGCGGTGGCGCAGGTGCGCCAGCCCCCGGACAGGCGCTTCCGCCCGGCGCGCGCTGATCGCGACCGATTGGATAGGAGACGGCGTCGGAGCTTCCGGCGCCGTTTTCTTTTGTGTCGGCGCTATGTCGAGCGCGGGCCTGCCCGCATGGCATCGCCTTGCACCCGGCAATCATGCTACCGACCGGTGATGTACTTTACTCTTCATCGCGTGGCGCAGCGGTGTCGTGCGGTGCGACTGCGGCGCGGCCTTCTGCTTGCTGGCGCATGGCTGACGATCGGTGCGGCCCCGATCCCCGCAGTGACCGCCGAAACCGATCGGGCGACGCTGGAGGCGTTGCGTGCTGCCGACTTGCGGCTGGGGGCGATCGGCTATCGGCTGGCGCGGGCTAACGCCGCGCTGTGTAGCGACCTTTCTCCGGTCACCGGGATGATCGTGCATGCGATCGATCAATATGACCTGACCGAACAGCTGGTCGCCCGCAGCACCTTCGGCTTCGAGACCGGGATCGCCGTCGAAGCGGTCGTAGCCGACAGTCCGGCAGCGCGCGTCGGTGTACACGCCGATGATTCGATCGTCAGCGTCAACGGGCACCCGGTCCCCACGACCCGGGGTGGCGGGCATGTCACCACCCGCGACGCGTTTGCCGCGTTGCTCGATGCGCAGGCGGCGGACCGCCCGCTGTCGATGGTTCTGCGCAGGGCGGGGCAGGACCGGACGCTCACCATTCCGGCATCGCCCGGCTGCCGCACGCTGTTCGAACTGCGAATCGGGACGGGTCTGGAGGCCGTCGCCGACGGGCGATTGGTACAGATATCGAGCCGGTTCCTCGAACGATTCGATGATTCGCAGCTTGCGGTCGTCGTGGCCCATGAATTGGCGCACAACATCCTGCGTCACCATGTCCGGCTCGACGCGGCGAAGGTCAGTCGCGGCGTATTTCGCGAATTGGGCCGAAATGGACGCATCTTTCGTACGACCGAAGACGATGCCGATCGGCTGGGCGTACATCTGTTGCGTAATGCAGGCTGGGACCCGACGGCGGCGGTTGCGTTCTGGAAAGGGCCGGGTGCGCGCATCGATGGCGGCGTCTTTCATAGCAGAACGCACTCATCCGCTAGAAAACGCGCCGAAAATATCGCCGCGGAGATTGCCGCCATCCCGGCCGGTGCGCCAATCCCCTATCGGCCGAGCGTGCTGAACACCCGCGATCAGCCGCTCCAATAACCCGACCATTGCCGTACCGGCCGCGCTTGCCTCATTTCGTACCGCACTGCATATTGAACTGCCGCGATTGCGAACGAAACCGGGTGATGCCTGGCGAGTTTCAGCCGTGTGCAGGGCGTGTCGTACTCCGCTGTCCCCGGTAACGGTCGGCTGCGATCGGTGCGATAAGGCTTGCAGGGGGGCGGGCCGTATGCGAAGGGCCGCTCGACGTGTAGTAACACAAGGGAGTGTTGAAATGGGTTTTGCTAAGAAGATGCTGATCGCGGCCTCGGCCGTGTCGATGACCGTTGCTCCGACGGTTGCGACCGCCGCCAACGCTTCGAAGCTGTCGGTTGCTCGTGCGTCGGCTCCGGCCGCCAAGGGCGAAAAGCTGGCCGGCGGCGGCGTGATCGTCGCGATCCTCGCTGCGGCTGCTGTCGTTGCGGGCATCGTTGTCGTCGCCGACTCGGACAGCGATTCGGACAGCAACTGATTGCTCGCGCGGGAAACCGCGCTTCAGTCTAGGGAAGGGGCGCTCCGTTCAGGGCGCCCTTTTTCGTTTGTGCAGCTTCCGGCTGGCGCCCTTTCGGGATGGAGCCGCGGGTTCTGCCTTTTTTGACCCGTAAGTAACACCGCCACGCCGTTATTCAGCCGCAGCTGCCCAGTCGGCGATTTTGGGTCTGATCCAGCCAACTGGCAATGTCGCGTCAGCGAAGACGGGCGTCTCATGCGGCTCCTGCCTCGCGCTGTCATGCAAATCCCAGCCCGCGCTGGGATGACGCCCGGTCCGGTAGGTGGATAAGGCTTCAGCGCTTGGCTCCGGCCGTCGGAGGCCTGCCCGACCCGCCGGTTCGCGGGGCATCGCTGACCTTGTTGGGGGATCACCATGCGCGGCTCGACATGGGTTCGACGCGGCGACCAAGTCCATGTCGACCCCCGGGTCCAATCCGGGTCCGATACTGCACCGGGTCGAAGAAACAGGCCCCGGATCAAGTCCTGCGACGACGATCCGGCTTGATCCGACCGCGTATAGTGGAATCGCCGAATGTCGATCCGTCCCGGAACCCTTCCGCCGAAACGCTCCGATCGAAGCTACGCCGCTGCCGCGTAGGTGCCGGCGGCCAATGACGTCGACAGAAAACGCCGCGTGTCGCCATCGAGCACCAGTGCGGTAAGCCGGCCGCTGCGATAGGCGCCGGTATCGATGCCAATCCGGTTGGTACGAATGTCGGGATCGCCGGTCACGGTATGTCCGTGGATGACGAAGCGCTCATGGGGGCCGCTATGGTCGAGAAACGGCGACCGGATCCAGCGCAGGTCGGAGGACTTCTGCGCGTCGAGCGGAACGCCGGGACGGATGCCGGCATGGACGAAGGCATAATCACCGACGATTAGGTGGTCGGGGAGGTTGCGTAGGAAATGCAGATGTTCAACCGGCACATGCTCGGCGATCAGGCGCTGCACGCCCTTCAGGTCCTCGCGCTCATAGGCGTCCTCGCTGACGCCGTAGCTCAAAAGGGTTTCCCTGCCACCGGCACGTGCGAAGACGCCCAGCGCCTGTCGCGAACCCTCGGCGGCGGTAAACAACAATTCCTCGTGGTTGCCGCACAGGCAGTGGACGTCGTCGCTTGCGGCGCGCATCGCCATTACCCGGTCGACGACCCCGCGCGAGTCCGGACCGCGATCGATCAGGTCGCCCAGAAACACCAGCATCGCCCGCCGCCCGTCGCGTGCCGGATCGGTATCGATCTGCACCAGCAAATCGTCCAGACAATCGAGTCGACCATGCACGTCGCCGATCGCATAGACGAGCAGGTCGTCGGGAATGCGCGGCGCAGGGGTTGCAGGCCTGCGAAATAGCTTGGAGAATACCATGATGCGCGTCGCCCTTAGGGGAAAGGGGCTGTACGATCAATGAACCGCTGCACCGCCGCGAACCGGCGGTCCGCCGGTCATTGGCCGTTTGCCAATCCCCAAACGAATCTCTATTGCGGCGCAGCAATTTTGGGGATGAAACAATGACGATCAAGAAGGTTCGCAAGGCAGTCTTTCCGGTCGCCGGTCTGGGCACCCGGTTTCTTCCCGCGACCAAGTCGATGCCGAAGGAAATGCTGACGGTCGTCGACAAGCCGCTGATCCAGTACGCCGTCGAAGAGGCGCTGGAAGCAGGCATCGAGCAGATCATCTTCGTCACCGGCCGCGGCAAGGGTGCGCTGGAGGACCATTTCGACGTTTCCTACGAACTGGAAGCGACGATGAAGGCGCGCGGCAAGTCGATGGCGCTGATCGAGGGTATCCGCCAGAAGCCGGGCAGCCCGGTCTATGTCCGCCAGCAGGAGCCGCTCGGCCTCGGCCATGCCGTCTGGTGCGCGCGCGAGATCGTCGGCGACGAGCCGTTCGCGGTGCTGCTGCCTGACGAACTGATGGTCGGCGGGTTCCTGAAGCAGATGGTCGACGCCTATGAAAAGGTCGGCGGCAACGTGATCGGTGCGCTGGAAGTGCCCGACAGCGAGACCGACAAGTACGGCATCATCTCGCCGGGCAAGCAGGACGGCCGCCTGACCGAAGTCACGGCGCTGGTCGAAAAGCCCAAGGGCAAGGCGCCGTCGAACCTGATGATTCCGGGCCGTTACATCCTGCAGCCCGAAGTCATGCAGATCCTTGATTCGCAGGAGCCGGGTGCCGGTGGCGAAATCCAGCTGACCGACGCGATGGCGAAGCTGATCGGCAACCAGCCGTTCCATGGCTTCACCTTCGACGGCAAGCGGTACGACTGCGGTGACAAGGCCGGCTGGGTGCAGGCGAACATCGCGCTGGCATTGGCCCGTGCCGATATCGGTCCGGCGGTGCGCGCATTTGCCGAGGAAGCGCTCGCCAACGGTTGAGCGACCGGGCGGAGGTTACGGTCTCCGCCCGCTTCTACAGGGTGACCAGCCGGTCGTCGGCAAGGGTCGCGAGCAGGTCGATCCATCCGCCTGCCGCGACCCTTTCCGTATCCGCCGCCAGTCCGGCAAGGGCGAGGCCGGTCTGGCAGGCGATCAGCTCGACCCCGCTCTCGGCCGCGATCGCGCGCAGTTCGGACGGGTCGGGCAGGCCGGGCGGCGCGGCGGCGGCCATCGTCAGCAACGCCACCGCCCCTTCGTGCAGATAGACGCGCGTTCGCCCGCCGAGCGCGGCGGCGGCGCAGGCCATGGTCAGCGCGGCGCGCCAGCGGTCGGGATCGGGCTGTACGACGACGATCGTCAGCCCGCGCATCGGCATCCCGGATCCTTCGGCAGCGCCAGCGTGCGGAAGCGGAAGGCAAGCAGGTCGGCGACCAGCAGCTTGCCCGCCGGATCGTCGCCGAAGCCGATGATCGCGCGCAGCGTCTCCAACGCGGCGAGGCTGCCCATCACCCCGGTCAAGGCGCCGAGCACACCCTGATCGGCGCAGCTGGCGTCGGCGCGCGCAGGATCGTTGCCGACGAAGCAGCGATAGCAGGGCAGATGCGCTTCCCAGCCGCGGAACACGCCCAACTGCCCCTCGAACTGGCCGACGGCTGCCGAGACCAGCGGGATGCGCGCCGCCAGCGCCGCGTCGGCGACGGTGAGGCGGGTGGCGAAATTGTCGCAGCCGTCGAGCACGACGTCCGCCCCGGCGAGCAGCGCGGCGGCATTGGCGGCGTCGATCCGGGTCGGTACCGGTTCAACGGTCACGTGCGGGTTGATGCGGGCGAGCGCCTGCGCGGCGGCAGTCACTTTCGCGGTGCCGATATCGGCGTCGCCGAACAGGGTCTGGCGTTGCAGGTTGCTGGCGTCGACCGTGTCGTCGTCGATCACGACCAGCGTGCCGACCCCGGCCGCCGCCAGATATTGCAGCGCCGGCGATCCGATGCCACCGGCGCCGATCACGACGACGCGTGCGGCCTTCAGCGCCGCCTGTCCCGCGCCGCCGACCTCGCGCAGGACGAGGTGGCGGGCGTAGCGATCGAGCTCGGCGTCGGAAAAGGTCATTCGGTCCAGTCGAACTGCAACGAGGCGCGGTACCAGCCGCCCTCGCTGACGAATTGCGGCATCAGGTTGCCGCGCGCGAAGCTGACCACCAGTCCGGCGCCATATTGCTCCACGACCGGACAGCCGATCGCGCGGGGAATGGTGGCGCGGACCAGCCGATCCTCGCCGATCAGCACCGCGACGTCGATCTGCAACCGGGTGTGCCCGTCGACCGGCATCGGCCGTGGACATTCGTTGCGGTGGATTTCGGACGAGACGAAGGCGATCATCGATGCGGTCGGCTGCGGCGCGCGGCGATAGGGAAGCGGCGGCAGCGCGGTCCAGTCGATCGGCGAGCGGGCGGCCGGGGCGGTATCGGGCACCGCAACCAGCGGCAAGGCCTGCGCCAGCGTCAGCAGGGCCAGCCCTATCATCGTCCGGTCGAACCGAATCCGTCGGCGCCGCGCGCGGTATCGTCGAGCGTATCGACCTCGGCCACTTCGGCGCGGGTGACGGCGGCGGGGACGAGCTGGGCGATGCGTTCGCCGCGCACCACCTGGAACGGTTCGTCGCCCAGATTGGCGAGGATCACCTTCACTTCGCCGCGATAGTCGCTGTCGATCGTGCCAGGGGTGTTGAGGCAGGTGATGCCATGTTTGAGCGCAAGGCCCGAACGGGGGCGGACCTGTACCTCATAGCCTGCCGGAATGGCGATGGCGAAGCCGGTGGCGACGGCATGGCGCGCGCCGGGCGCCAGCGCGATATCCTCGGCCGCGACGATATCCATGCCCGCCGCGCCTGCAGTGGCATAGGCGGGCAGCGGCAGGCCGTGTCCATGCGGCAGGCGGCGGAGGCGGATCGGGATCATGGGGTCACCATCGCACTACGTTGCGGGGTCGCGGGGGGCGCGGCGGCCATGCGACGCACCGCATCGATCAGGTCGCCGTCGCGCAGCAGGTCGTGGCCGCGGCCGGGCAGGACGCGATAGTCGGTGGCGATACCGCGCAATGCCAAGGCTTCGGCATAGCCACGCGAGAAGCGCAGCGGCGTTTCCTTGTCGTCGGCCCCGACCAGCAGGGTCACGCGGGTCGACGGCGCGATGCCGCCTACCGTCTGCAACGGATCGAAGCTGTTCACCGTCGTGCCGAAACCGGTCGCGCCCTGTTTCGCGCGATATTTGCGCCATTCGGGCAACATGCACGGACATCCCGCCAGCACGACTCCGTCGACCAGCCCCGGCCGTACCCCCATCAGCGTCGCCGCCATCGCCGCGCCGCCCGATTGCCCGACCAGGATCGTGCGCGCTTGCGGATAGCGGGCACGCCAGCCGGCGACGGCATCGGCGACCGCCGCGACCCGGTCGGCGGTATAGCTGTCACCATCGGTCCCGCCGCGCGTCCCGGGCGAGACATTGCCCGCTGCGTCGGCATAGCCCGGCCGCAGCAGTGCGACCGCGCGCGCACCGGGGATCGCGTCGGCGATGGCACGCGCGGCGGCGTTGAATTCGGCCGGTACCACGCCGTCGCCATCGCCGTGCAGGATCAGGACCAGCGTCCGCACGTCACGCGACGCGGACGGACCGAAGCTTTCCCCGGCCAGCGTCACCGGCGGCGGGGCGGCAGTGGTGGCGCAGCCGGCAGCGGCAAGGAGCAACAGGGGACTAAAGCAGCGCATCGGCAATCCGGTCGGCCAGTCGGGCCGCGATGTCGGTCTTGGGGGCGTCGGACCAGCGTTCGATGCCGTCGGCGGTGACGAAGTGGACGGCGTTGCGATCGCCGCCCATCACGTCGCCGGACACGTCGTTGGCGACGATCCAGTCGGCGTTCTTGGCGGTGCGCTTGGCGGTTGCATGGGCGAGCACGTCGTCGGTTTCGGCCGCGAAGCCGACCAACAGACGCGGGCGGCGCGGCGATCGGCCGAGCATCGCCAATATGTCGGGATTGGGCAGCAGGGTGAGGGCCGGCGGACCGTCGCCCTTTTTCAGCTTCGAGGGCGCCGCCTCGACCTGCCAGTCGGCGACGGCGGCGACCATGACGGCGGCGTCGGCGGGCAGCGCCTGTGCCACGGCATTGGCCATGTCGCGCGCCGATTCGACGTCGACGCGGGTCACGGCCGGTGGGGTCGGCAGTGTCACAGGTCCGGCAATAAGTGTCACCCGCGCCCCGCGCGCGGCGCAGGCGGCGGCGATGGCGAATCCTTGTTTGCCCGACGAGCGATTGGCGAGATAGCGGACCGGATCGATCGCCTCATGCGTGGGACCGGCGGTGACCAGCACATGGCGGCCGGTCAGCGACTGCGGCACGGTTGCCACCATCGCCTCAATCGCAGCGACGATCGCCGGCGGTTCGGGCAGGCGACCGGGGCCGAATTCGCCGCACGCCATCGCGCCCTCGTCAGGGTCGAGCACGGTGACGCCGCGCCCCCGCAAGGTGGCGATATTGGCGGTGGTCGCCGCATGTTGCCACATGCGCACGTTCATCGCCGGGACGGCCAGCACCGGCTTGTCGGTGGCGAGCAGCAGCGTGGTGGCGAGGTCGTCGGCCATGCCGGCGGCCATGCGCGCCAGCAGGTCGGCGGTGGCAGGCGCGACGACGACCAGATCGGCCTGCCGGCTGAGCTGGATATGGCCCATCTCGGCCTCGTCCTTCAAATCCCACAGGCTGGTATGGACCGGCTGTTCGCTCAGCGCCGCCAGCGTCATCGGCGTCACGAACTGCGCGCCGCCGTGGGTCAGCACGCAGCGCACGGCATGGCCGCGCCCGCGCAGCAGGCGGATCAGCTCGCACGCCTTGTACGCCGCGATGCCGCCGCCGACGATCAGCAATATGCGTGTCATCGGGTGATCCTCTGCACCCGAACGCGCCGCCTGTCGAGCAAAGGTCGGGCAAGGTCGCGTACCGCGTCGGGAAGAAACGCCATGCCGATCAGATAGGCCGGCGCGGCGGCGAGCGCCCAATAGAAGTTGTCGGTGCGTGCGAACATCGCGATGGCCAGCGCATAACTACCGAAGGTAAGCGCCGCGCGTCCGCCCAGCGGCCCCGGTGCCGCCGCCCAGCCGAACAGCGTCAGCATCGCCAGCGGCCCACCCAGCCACCATGGCAGCAGGGTGAGCGCGGTTGAGCGCGCCATGGCGGAGGCGAACAGGCCCGGGCCGTGCAACCCGCCCCAGCCGGGCGATACCGCGTCGAGCGGCCCGGCGATCATCGCCACGGCGCGCGCATGGAGCAGGAGCACGGCGACGAACACCAACAGCGCCGCGACCCAGCCCAGCGCCTCGCGCCGGCGTCCCTCGACCAGTGCCGCCGCCAGCATCGCCAGGGCGTAGAGCGCCGCCGTCTCGCGGATCACCATCGCGCACAGGGCCAGCGCGACCGCCTCTACCCAGCGATCCTCGCGCCGGATCGCCAGCGACCATGCGATCAGCAAGCCGGCCCACAGCTCGTGAAAGGCGACCAGCGACGGCTGGACGAAGGCGACCATGCCGCCCGCCAGCAGGAACAGCGCCGTGATGCGCGGCGGGCCGCGGTCGAACCAGCCGCCGATCCGCCGGGTCCAGGCGAGGCCGGTCGCGGCCGCGATCGCGATCAGCAACAGGATAGAGGCGAGGTCGGGCAACGCCGCCTGCACCACGCTCAAGGTCGGCAGGCGGATGGCGGGGAAGGGGTGGAGCGGGGCGCGGCTGGCACGCAGCTCCTGGGCGGTGACGGCATAATAATCGCCACCGGTGCGCAGCCCCTCGACGACCGAAGCATAGACGTCGACGCTCATCGCCATGCCGCGTGGCGTGTCATCCTCGGGCAGGATCCATGACGATGCCAGCAGGGCGAGCGCCAGCAGCGCGACGGCGAGCGCCACGCCGGGTCGCAGCGTCGCGAACCGGCTGGAGCACGACAGCCAGACCGGCGGTCGCGCGCGGATCATCCCAGCAGCAACGTCGACGCCGCGCCGACCAGCCCGCCGAAGATGCCGACCAGTGCATAGCGCCAGCCGCCGCCGACACGGACGACGGCGACTTCGGGGAGCGGCGGCGAGGGCGGGGCACCGCCTGGGGCGGGATAGCGCGCCTCGATATTGCGGATCAGGTCGGGCAGCCGGGCGAAGGTGCGCAGGTCGGTGATGATCCGGTCGGCGACCATCGCCTCCGGTCCGAGTTCGTCGCGGATCCAGCCGCGCACGAACGGCGCCGCCGTTTCCCACAGGTTGATATCGGGATCGAGCGCGGTGGCGACGCCCTCGACCATCACCATCGTCTTTTGCAGCAGCAACAGGTGCGGCTGCGTCTCCATGTCGAAGTCGCGGGTGATGTTGAACAGCGAATCGAGCATCATGCCGACCGACATGTCCTTGACCGCCAGCCCGCGCATCGGCTCGCCGACCGCGCGCAGGGCGGTGGCGAATTCGGCGACATTGTGATGGGCGGGGACATAGCCCGCCTCGAAATGGATCTCGGCGACCCGCTTATAGTCGCCGGTGATGAGGCCGTAGAGGATCTCGGCCAGCCACACCCGCGCGCGGCGATCGATCCGGCCCATGATCCCGAAATCGATCGCGGCGATGCGACCATCGGGCAGGGCGAACAAATTGCCCTGATGCATGTCGGCGTGGAAGAACCCCTCGGCGATCGCCTGCCGAAGGAAGGCACGGACCAGCCGCGTCGCCATCGCGTGCAGGTCATGGCCTGCCGCGATCAGCGCGGGGCGGTTCGACAGCTTGATACCGTCGATCCATTCAGTGGTCAGGATCTTCGATGTCGTGCGCTGCCAGTCGATCGCGGGAATGGTGAAGTCGGGCTCGGCCTCCATCCCCTGCGCCAGTTCGGAGGCGGAGGCGGCTTCGCGGCGCAGGTCGAGTTCGCGCGCGGTCCAGCGCTTCATCGTCTCGATCACGAGGCGCGGGCGCAGGCGCTTCAACTCGCCGCCCATCGTCTCCATGCGGGCGGCGGCCCATTCATAGGTATCGATCGCGTCGAAGAACTGCGCCTCGACGCCCGGACGCAACACCTTCACCGCGACGCGGCGACCATCGGTGGTGATGGCGCGGTGGACCTGCGCGATCGAGGCGGCCCCGACCGGCGTTTCCTCAATCGACTGGAACAGGCGCTCGATCGGCTGGCCAAGGCCCGATTCGATCGCGGGACGCACCACGTCCCATGGCAGCGGCGGCAGCGCGTCCTGCAGCGACAACAGGTCCTGCGCGACATCCTCGCCGACCAGGTCGGGGCGAGTGGCGAGCGTCTGCCCCAGCTTGATCGCGGCCGGACCCAGCGCGGCGAATGCCTCGGCATAGCGCGGCGTCGCGGGAACGCGTGCCCCGAAGCGGGCGAGGCGAACGACGCGACGCAGGCGCGGCGGGGTGCGCGGATTGCGTTCCAGTTCGATCAACGCGCCGTGGCGCGCCAGCGTGCGGCCCCATTTCAGGATGCGCCAATAATGGGTCAGGGTCGTGGTCATGCGGCTATTCGCCCTGGACCCCCGCCTGCGCGGGGGTTTGATGCGTGCCGCATCAAATCTTCCACCCGCTATGGATCGCGACCAGCCCGCCAATGATCGGTTCGACGCGCGTGCGGATGAAGCCCGCGTCCGCGATCATCCGTTCGAAGGTCGGCATGTCCGGGAAGCGGCGAATCGATTCGATCAGATAGCGATAGCTGTCCTCGTCATTCGCCAAGAGCTTGCCGAGCTTGGGCACCAGCTTGTGCGAATATTGGTCATAGACGTCGGCGAAGCCGGGCCATGTCACCGTCGAGAATTCGAGGCAGAAGAACCGACCGCCGCGCTTCAATACGCGGTGTGCCTCGCGCAGCGCCTTCGGAATGTCGGTCACGTTGCGGATGCCGAACGCGATCGTATAGGCATCGAAGCTACGGTCGGCGAAGTCGAGCGTCTCGGCATTCTGTTCGGACCAGACAAGGCCGTCGATGCCGCGCTTTTCGGCGCGTTCCATGCCGACGCCCAGCATCGCCGGGTTGATGTCGGCGACGGTGATGTGCGCGCCGTGCTTCGCCATGCGGAACGCGATGTCGCCGGTGCCCCCGGCCATGTCGAGGATCGATTCGCCCTTGCCCGGCTTCACCCGCGCGACGAAGCGGTCCTTCCACAACCGGTGCATGCCCCCCGACATGGCGTCGTTCATCAGGTCGTAGCGCGAGGCGACGCTGGCGAAGACATCGCCGACGCGCTTGGTCTTTTCGGCGGGGGCCACATCTTCGTAGCCGAAGGATACCGTGTCGTTCATTCGTCTGCCCTAGCCGCGCCTTGTGGCGGGAGCAAACCGAACCTAGCTGTTTGTCGACGAAGGTGCGGTGATAACCCAGCCCGCCAGTCCCGTTCGTCCTGAGTAGCCATTGAGCCTGTCGAAATGGCGTATCGAAGGACCGCTTGAGGCAGGTGCTTCGATACGGGTCTTCGACAAGCTCAGCCCCTACTCAGCACGAACGGGGAAGAATGGATCAGAACGCCGAATGCCCGAACTTCCCGAAGTCGAGACGACCGTGCGCGGTCTGGCGCCGGTGCTGACCGGGCAACGGCTCGCGCGGGTCGTTGCCCATCGTGCCGATCTACGCCGGGCGATGCCGGTCGATTTGGGGCAGCGGCTTACGGGTGCGACTATCACCGGCCTGTCGCGCCGCGCCAAATACGGACTGATCGAGACCGATCGTGCCGATACCTTCATCTTCCACCTCGGCATGTCGGGGCGATGGCGCGTCGATCCCGCCGAGCCGCTGGCGTACGATCATCTGCTGCTGGCGACCGATGCCGGGCGGCAGGTGGTGCTGAACGATCCGCGCCGTTTCGGATCGGTCGATCTGCTGCGGACTGCCGAAGTAGCGGCGTGGCCGCCCTTCGCCGCGCTGGGACCCGAGCCGCTCGGGCCGGACTTCACCGCCGACCATCTGGAGCGGCGGTTCGCGGGGCGGATCGCGCCGGTGAAGATCCTGCTGCTCGATCAGCGAATCGTCGCGGGACTCGGCAACATCTATGTGTGCGAGGCGCTGAACGTCGCGGGCATTTCGCCGACGCGCCCGGCCGGACAGATTGCGCACGAACGGCTGGCGGCATTGGTCGACGCGACCCGTGCGGTGCTGCTGTCGGCGATCGAGGCGGGGGGATCGACGTTGCGCGACTATGCCCGGCCGGATGGCGAACTGGGCTATTTCTCGAAACAATTCAGGGCGTATGGCCGCGAAGGCGAAGCGTGCCCGTGCGGGGGTGTGGTCGAGCGGCGCGTCGATGGCGGACGCTCCACCTTCTGGTGTCGATCGTGCCAGCGATAGTTGACCTTCCGGCCCCGACCGGTTAAGGGGCGCACCTTCTCCGGTCGGATTGCCCGATCGGCACCAATCATTTGCGAGAGTCGAGGACGGCATGGCGAATACGCCACAGGCGAAGAAGCGTATCCGGCGCAATGCGCGTCGTGCGGAAATCAATGGTGCGCGCGTCGGCCGCATCCGTACCTTCGTGAAGAAGGTCGAAGCGGCGATCGTCGCCGGTGACCGTGAAGCGGCGACCACCGCGCTGGCGAACGTCCAGCCGGAACTGGCCCGTGGCGTCGCCAAGGGTGTGCTGCACAAGAATACCGCGAGCCGCAAGTTCTCGCGCCTGACGAAGGCGGTTGGCGCGATCGCCTGATCGCCCGCGCATCGTCGGACAGGATTGACCCCGTCGGCCCAGCGGCCGGCGGGGTTTCTTGCGTCGGTCGACCATGGCGTGACGCACGTGGCGAAGGGTGCGTCCCGTGGTGAAAAGGTTCCGCGAAACCCCCTCGAATCAAGCGGTCTGGAAAACCGCGGAAATCCGTGGATTCGAGCGTTCGCGGGCGACCAATCGACCGTAAGATACTGACAAAAAACGCGAAAAAATAAATCCGACGCGTTTCCGCCACTGGGGGGCTGTCAACTGCCTTTATTTCGGTTTCGTGACTTGATCGACCGGCGTCACGGTTCCTAAACAGCACTTCCCGGCGCCGATCGCGGTGGTCGGGGCCCGCACGAATCTTCGTGTGCGACCGCCGCTTCGGCGCGGTCAGGGGGGCTCTTAAACGATGGACGAACCGTGGCGGAGAAGCTGATTCTCCGGGCGGGAGGGGTGTGTTCGGTGACGATGGCGGTGGATCATGGACAGGTCGAGGTTGCAGCGGCATGGGCCCGCGTGCGACACAACCTGCGTGCATCCGCCGGACAGCGCGTGTTCGACCGGTGGCTGAAGCCGATGGAACTGGTCGCACCCGACGAGGACGGCGTCGTCCGCCTGACCCTGCCATCGGCGTTCATGACCGATTGGGTCCGCAATCATTATGCCGAACGATTGACGCACGAATTCCGTGCGCAACTGCCGCAGGTGCGCGACGTGGTGGTGGAAACGGCCAGCGCGCTGCAGGCGCGAATCGTACCACCCGCCGCGTTGCCCGAATCGAAGCCGGCACCGGTGGCGACGCCCGCGCCGATCGCCTTTGCCGCTGCCGTGCCGCAACGCGCACCCGCCGAACGGCCGGCGTTCGATCCGCGCTATCGCTTCGACCGATTCGTCGTTTCGGCATCGAATCGAGTCGCGTTCAATGCGGCGAAGGCGCTGGCCGAGCCCGGCGTGCCGCGGTTCAGCCCGCTATTCCTGCACAGCGGCACGGGTCTCGGCAAAACCCATCTGATGCACGCGATCGGCCATGCGTTTCTCGACGCCGATCCGGCGGCGAGCGCGGTCTATCTGCCCGCCGAGCGATTCATGTTCGAATTCGTCGCGGCGATGCGTGCGCGGGATACGCATGGGTTCAAGGCCCGCCTACGCGGCGTCGACCTGTTGATGATCGACGACCTGCAGTTCGTGGCGGGCAAGGACGCGACGCAGGAGGAATGCCTGCACACGATCAACGCGTTCATGGATGCCGGCAAGCGGGTGGTGATCGCCTGCGACCGATCGCCTGCGTTGCTCGAGGGGATCGATCCACGGCTGCTGTCGCGCTTGGGCGGCGGGCTGGTGGCCGATATCAAGCTGCCCGAGACCGACCTGCGCCATGCGATCCTAGCCGCCAAGCTGGCCGAGGTGCCCGGCATCGTCGTGCCCGGGGACGTGCTCGACCTGCTTGCCGGCCGTATTCGCGGCAGTGTGCGCGAGCTGGAAGGGGCGCTCAACCGGCTGATCGCCTATGCGTCGCTGACCGGCGACACGATTGACATGGCGTTCGCGCATGCGACGCTGGGCGAGATGCTGGCGGGTCCGGCCAAGCGCGTGACGATCGACGATATCCAGCGGGCGGTGTCGGTGCATTTCGAGGTCAAGCAGCTCGATCTGATCTCGGCACGGCGCGCACAGGCGATCGCTCGTCCGCGACAGGTGGCGATGTATCTGGCCAAGCAGCTGACGACGCGGTCGCTGCCCGAGATCGGGCGCAAGTTCGGTAATCGCGATCACTCGACGGTGATTCATGCGGTACGGCGGATCGAGGAACTGCGCGGGGTGGATCGCGAGATCGACAGCGCGGTGCGGACGCTGCTGCGCTCGCTCGAGGGCTGAACGGGGCTCACCCACCCCATTTGGTTCGAGCGGCTTCGCGCTTGTCGAGACCGACGTTCGTCACGCGCGCGGCAAGAAGAAGTAGAATTGGTTCGCGCAGAGGCGCAGAGGCGCAGAGGGGTTGCGTTCGCTCAACGCCGTATCCGCGTCGGCGGCCTTTTCTATGCAGCGGCCATGAATGCAACGGTCTCCCGATCGCGGAGGTGTTGCCGATTTCGCAACCCCTCCGCGCCTTCGCGTGAATCCGCTTGTTCTTACGTGATGACGTCCGGCGCGTTGCGGCCGGTATGCTGGGCGATCGACGCGATCGTCTCTGCGGCCGCTACCAGCGGCGCCAGTGCGTTACCGGTCTCCTGTGCCAGGTCGCCCTCGGCCGGCTCGTAGCGTTCGATATAGACGCGCAGCGTTGCGCCCTGGGTGCCGGTGCCCGACAGGCGGAACACGATGCGGGAGCCATCGGCGAACAGGATGCGGATGCCCTGCTTGCGGCTGACCGATCCGTCGGTGCTGTCGTGATAGGCGAAGTCGTCGGCTTCCGAGACGGCCAGGTCACCGATCGCCGTGCCGGGCAGGGTGGCGAGGCGGACGCGCAGCGACGCCATCAGCGCGTCGGCACCGGCCTGTTCGACGCCCTCATAATCGTGGCGCGCATAATAGTTGCGGCCATAGCGCGCCCAATGGTCGGCCATGATTTCAGCAACCGGCTGTCGGCGCGCGGCGAGGATGTTGAGCCAGAGCAGCACCGCCCACAGCCCGTCCTTTTCGCGGACATGGTTGGAACCGGTGCCGGCACTTTCCTCGCCGCAAATGGTGACGAGGCCGGCGTCGAGCAGGTTACCGAAGAACTTCCAGCCGGTCGGCGTTTCGTAGAGCGGCACGTTCAGCGCCTGCGCCACGCGGTCGGCGGCGGCGGAGGTCGGCATCGAACGGGCGATACCGGCGATACCATCCTTGTACGCGGGCGCCAGATGCGCGTTTGCGGCGAGGACCGCAAGCGAGTCCGACGGCGTTACGAAAATGCCGCGACCGATGATGAGGTTGCGGTCGCCATCGCCGTCCGAGGCTGCGCCGAAATCGGGCCCGTCGGCGGCCATCATTCGCTCGTACAGTTCGTGGGCGTGGACGAGGTTCGGGTCTGGGTGATGCCCGCCGAAATCGGGCAGGGGGGTGCCGTTGACGACGGTCCCGGCGGCGGCACCGAGCCGGCGTTCGAGGATCTCGGTCGCGTAGGGACCGGTGACCGCGCTCATCGCGTCGAACGACAGGCGGAAGCCGCCGGCGATCAGGTCGCGGATCGCGGCGAAATCGAACAGCGTCTCCATCAAGTCGGCATAGGCCGCGACCGAGTCGATCACCTCGACGGTCAGGCCGTCGACATCGCGTTCGCCGAGCGTGTCGAGGTCGATGCCGGTCACGTCGCTGATGACGTAGCGGTCGATCTCCAGCGTGCGGGCGTAGAGCGCGTCGGTGAAGCTTTCGGGCGCGGGGCCGCCGTTCGACACATTGTATTTAATGCCGAAATCTTCGTCGGGGCCGCCGGGATTATGGCTGGCCGACAGGACGAGGCCGCCGATCGCGCCGCGCTGGCGGATGACGTTGGAGGCGGCAGGGGTCGACAGGATGCCGCCCTGTCCGACGATCGCGCGGGCGAAGCCGTTGGCGGCGGCCATGCGGATCGCGGTCTGGATAACCTCGCGGTTCAGATAACGGCCGTCGCCGCCGATCACCAGCGTCGCGCCGTCCTTGCCCTCGACCACGTCGAACACCGACTGGATGAAGTTTTCGGCATAGCCAGGCTGCTGGAATACCCGCACCTTCTTGCGCAGGCCCGACGTGCCGGGCTTCTGGTCAGTGAAGGGCTTGGTTTCGACGGTGGTGCTGGTCACGAACGGCTTCCCCTGTAGTGGCCTTGCCGAACGCATAAGGTGACGAAGGTGCCACGGACAACATATATTTGGCCGTGGCACTCGATTAACTAAAACAAATATTCAAACTTGCAGTCCCAGTGCCTGTTGGGCGGCGAGCAGCGTCGGGCGGGCCAGTGCATCGGCCTTTGCCGCGCCCTTCGCCAGCGTTGCGCCGACGGCAGCGCGATCATCGAGCAGCGCCAACAGCCGGTCGCGGATCGGGCCGAGCTTCGCGACCGCCAAATCGGCCAGCGCGGGCTTGAATGCACCGAACCCCTGGCCGCCGAAGTTGGCGAGCACGTCCTGCGACGTCTCTCCGGCCAGCGCGGCATAGATGGTGACGAGGTTGCGTGCTTCGGGCCGTTCGGCGAGGCCGGCGACTTCGGAGGGTAGGGGTTCGGGGTCGGTCTTGGCCTTGCGGAACTTGGTTGCGATCTGATCGTCCGAGTCGATCAGGTTGATGCGGCTCATGTCCGACGGATCGGACTTGGACATCTTCGCGGTGCCGTCGCGCAGGCTCATGATCCGTGGGGTATCTTCCGGAATCATCGGTTCGGGCAGCGGGAACAGGTCGACGTCGAAATCGAGGTTGAACTTGGTGGCGATGTCGCGCGCCAGTTCCAGATGCTGCTTCTGATCCTCACCCACAGGGACATGCGTCGCCCGGTACGCCAGGATGTCGGCGGCCTGCAGCACCGGATAGGTGAACAGGCCGACGCTGGCACCTTCGCGGTTCTTGCCGGCCTTGTCCTTCCACTGGGTCATGCGGTTGAGCCAGCCGACGCGGGCGGTGCCGCCGAGGATCCACGCCAGTTCGCTATGCGCGGGCACCCGCGCCTGATTGAACAGGATCGAGCGGTCGGGATCGATCCCGGCTGCCAGCAAGGTCGCCGCCATCTCGATCGTGTTCGACGCCATCACCTTCGGATCCTGCGTCACGGTCAGCGCGTGGAGGTCGGCGAGGAAGAACAGGCAGACATCATCCGCGCCCATCCGGTCCTGCAACCGTACCCAGTTGCGGATTGCGCCCAGATAATTGCCGAGATGAAGATTGCCGGTGGTCTGGATGCCGGAGACGACACGCATTTCTGTTTCCTATCAGGCGGCGCGCCGACGCAGCAGCGCGCGGAGATCGGCCAGCCGGAACGCTCCGGTGGCAAGGCAGGCAAGGCCATAGACGATGGCACCGGCGCCGACGAGCGCGACCATGCCGATGATGCGGGTCATCACTTCGCCGGTCGTCCACGGGCCGACGATGCGATCGGCGAAGAATAGCGCCGCCCCCATCAGCAGCGCGGCGATGGCGAAGCGCGGCAGGCGGTGGGTCAGTTGCCGGTCGAACGCGAAATGCTTGCGCCGCCGCAGCGTCACGTACAGCATCGCGAAATTGACCCATGCCGAAACCGCCGTGGCGAGCGGCGGGCCGATATGCGCGACGGTCGGGATCAGCGCGAGGTTGAGGACGATGTTGACGACGATCGAGAGCATCGCGAAGCGCACCGGGGTCCGCGTATCCTGTCGCGCATAAAAGCCCGGCGTCATCACCTTGATCAGGACATAGGCGGGCAGGCCGAGCGAGAAGGCGGCGAGCGACTGGGCGCTGCGCAGCGTATCTTCCGGTCCGAACGCGCCATGCTGGAACAGGGCGCGGATGATCGGTTCGGCGACGGTCAGGAAGGCGATGGTCGCGGGCAGCGTCAGCAGCAGCGCCAGTTCGATGCCGCGATTCTGCGTGTCCATCGCCGCCGCGTCTTCTTTCCGCGCCAGTTGCCGGGAAATCGTCGGGAGCAAAATGGTGCCAAGACCGATGCCGATCAGCCCCAGCGGCAACTGGTTCAGCCGGTCGGCATAATAGATGTAGGAAATCGATCCCTGATCGAGCAGCCGCCCCGACAAGGCGGTCGAGATTAGCAGGTTGATCTGCATCGCCCCCGCGCCGATCGCAGCGGGGACGATGAGACGCAGCATCGCGCGCACGTCGGGAGTCAGGCGCGGGCGCTGCGGGCGGAGCGACACGCCGGCCCGTCGACAGGCGAACATGAGCCAGCCGAGCTGCAACGCGCCGCCGACGGTGACCGCCCATGCCTGTACGCGGGCCGTCGCATAGGGATCGGGGCCGTGAAAGAAGAGTAGGCCGGCGACCATCGCGACATTGAGCAGAATGGGCGCGGCGGCATTGACCCAGAATTTGTCGAGCGAATTGAGGATCGCGCCCAATAGCGACACGATCGAGATCAGTAGGAGATAGGGAATGGTGATCCGCGACAGCGTGACGGCATAGGCGAATTGCGCGGGGGTGGGGTCGTTGAACCCGCCCGAGAGCAGGTACGTAAGCGGCCATGCACCGATCAGCATGACGATCGTCGCGGCGACCAGTACCGGCAACAATACCGACAGTACCGCCTGCGCAAAGGCGATGCCGGCGGGCAGCCCCTGACCCTCCGCCGCCGCGTCGCCCTCGGCCACTTTCTTGTTGAACAGCGGCACGAAGGCGGCGTTGAACGCGCCTTCGGCAAAGAGAGCACGAAACATGTTGGGCAGGCGGAAGGCGACGAGGAACGCGTCCGACGCGAAGCCTGCGCCGACGAACGTCGCCTGCAGCGAGTCGCGGCCCAGCGCCAGCACGCGGCTGGCCAGCGTCAGTCCGCCGACCGACCCCAGCGATTTCGCCAGTTTCATGGACTCATGGCCGATCGAACCGCCGGCCGTGCGCATTGCCAGGCGAGACTTTTGCGGCAGTTGCCGATCCGTACCCCGGCGAAGGCCGGGCTCCAGTCAGAAAGGCCTATCCGCATATCACTGACGTTCCCCAACTGGACCCCGGCCTTCGCCGGGGTACGGCGAGGAGTTGGCTGCGTTCGCGACGTTCGCAGCGATCTCGAACAGACGACGGGGCGGGATAACGACAGGCCGACATTCGTGACCCTGGACCCCCGCCTGCGCGGGGGTAGGAGTGGCCGAAACTGCGTGTCACCCAGCTGCATGGCAGTCGGCGTCCTCGATTGTCGATCGGACCGACGTCCGCTCCCGCCGCCCGGAAAAGATCAGGCGTGGCCGGCGACTTCGCCGAGCGCGCCCTGCTGTTCGGCCTGCGACAGATAGAGCTGCGCGAAGTCGATCGGTTCGAGCAGCAGCGGCGGGAAGCCGCCGTCGCGCACCGCATCGGCCAGCACGCGACGGGCGAAGGGGAACAGGATGCGCGGCGCTTCGCCGAGCAGGAAGGGCTGAAGGTGCTCGGCCGGGATGTTGCGCAGGCCGAACAGGCCAGCGAACGACAGGTCGACCAGATACATGACCTGATTCTCGACCTCGGCACGCGCCTCGATCTTCAGCACCACTTCGTGGACGTCGTCGCCGACCTGGTTGGCACCGATGTTGAACTGCACGTCCAGCTTGGGCTGGCCGGCAATCTGATAGACGCCCGGCGCGCTCGGATTCTCGAACGAGAGATCCTTGACGTACTGGGTGATGACGTTGACCGACGGCTGGCTGTCGTCCCCGTTGGCAAAGGCGTCGATGCCGCCTGCGGCGTTCTGTTCGTCCATGTCGATCCCTGTCGGCTCGGGCGGATAGCTTTGGCGCTTCCCGCGTTAAGATGGCGCGGACTAGCAGCGGCCCGACCGTGATTCAACGGGTCGACCACCCCGGCGAACTTATGGCCGTCACGCCGTTTGTATCCGCGCTCGTTCGGTCCTATGTCCGATCGATGGAAGGAAGTGAAGGCATGGTGGTTTTTGTCGTCCTGCTCGCAATGGTCGCGGCGTTTCTGGCGATGCGGCTCTATGCCGTGTTGGGGAAGCGGACCGGTCACGAACCCTTGCCGCGGACCGCGGACGAGCGGATCGCGACGCCGCCGGTCGCGCGCCCGATCGAGGTGACACCCGAAGCACGCGTGCTAGGTCCGCGCCATGTCGAGAGCGGGGCGGAGAGCGGCCTGCGCTCGCTGATCGCTGCCGATCCGTCGTTCGACGTCGCACAGTTCATCGAAGGTGCGAAGTCGGCCTATCGCATGATCCTCGAAGCCTTTTGGAAGGGTGACGAGGCGACGCTGGAATGGCTGACCGAGCGCGATGTGCGCGAAGCCTTTGCGCAGGCGATCGCCGATCGCAACGCGGCGGGCCATGTGCTCGACAACCGGCTGGTGTCGATCGAGCGTGCGGTCGTGACCGAGGCGTCGGTCGAGGGTGGCGTGGCGCGCGTGTCGGTACGCTTCGATGCCGATATCGCCGCGATCACCCGTGACGCCGAGGGCAATATCGTTGCCGGGTCGATGTCCGACGCGGTCGAGACGCATGACGTCTGGACCTTCCTGCGGGTGCTCAAGAGCAACGACCCGAACTGGAAGCTTGCCGATACCGACGAAGCCTGACGTCGATGCGCAAGGGGGGATTGGCGGCGCTCGCCGCGCTGCTGCTGGCTGGCTGTTCGAATGCGATCGTGCCGCGGGGCGTGGAGACGGCGACGTCTTCTCGCCCGCCGACGCGCGCACAAGCGCCGGTGCAGCGACCGGTGGCGGTGCGTCAGCCGACCGGGGCGGTGCCGCTGCCGCCGATTACCGGGGGTGTCGCCGTCGATGGCGCGACGACCGCATTGACGGCAGGCGTCGTGGCCGGACCGCCGGTCGCTTCGCTGCCACTGACCGAAGAGTCCGCCGCGCGGGCGTTGGCGGCGTTTCGCATTTCCTGTCCGTCGCTGGTACGGCGGACCGATCCGACCGGGTTGACGCGGGGCGCCGACTGGCAGGCGGCATGCGATGCCGCGCGGGGCGTCGGCGCGGGGCAGGCGCGGACCTTCTTCACGCAATGGTTCGAGGCCGTGCAGGTCGGTGACGGGAAGGCGTTCGCGACCGGCTATTACGAACCCGAAATCCACGGGTCGCGGACGCGACAGCCAGGGTATGAAACGCCGATCTATGGTGTGCCGGGCGATCTGGTCGAGGCCGATCTCGGGCTGTTCTCGGCGGACCTGAAGGGCAAGCGGATACGCGGCCGTGTCGATGGTACGAAGTTCGTACCCTATTACGACCGGACCGCGATCGAGGAAGGCGCACTGGCCGGGCGCGGGCTGGAGATCGCGTGGGCGGCCGATCCGGTCGAGATGTTCTTCCTGCAGGTGCAGGGGTCGGGACGGCTGCGCCTGCCCGATGGCGGGGTGATGCGCATCGGCTATGCCGGGCAGAATGGCCGCGACTATACCGGCATCGGCAAGCTGATGCGCGACCGTGGGCTGATCGGCCCGGATCAGGCGTCGATGCAGGGGCTGATGGCGTGGTTGCGCGCCAATCCCGAACAGGGGCGCGCGGTGATGCGCGAGAATAAGAGCTTCGTGTTCTTTCGCGAACTGACCGGGCCGGGGCCGCTGGGCGCGATGGGCCTGCCGGTGACCGGCAATGCCAGCGTCGCCGCCGATGTGCGGTTCGTGCCGCTGGGCGCGCCGGTGTTCCTGTCGATGGATCGTACCGACGCCTCCGGCCTGTGGGTCGCGCAGGATACTGGTGGCGCGATCAAGGGCACAAACCGCTTCGACACCTTCTGGGGTGCGGGCGACGAGGCGCGGGCGATCGCCGGGGGGATGAGCGCGCGCGGCACGGCGTGGCTGTTGCTGCCGATCGGGACCGTCGCACGGATCGCGAGTGGCCGGCCGACGCCTTGATCCGGGCGAGGCGGCGCTGTGGGCGCGGGTCGTCGCGGCGGTAAAGCCGTTGCACGGCGCGCGACCGGTCGCTGCCACGGCGCCGCTCGAACCGCATGGTGCGCCCAAGCCGAAGCCGGCGCGGGTCGTCGCCGCGCCGGTCGCCAAAGCTGCTCGTGCCGCGCGGACACCGGGCGAGACACTCGATGCCGGATGGGACCGCCGGCTGGCGCGCGGGCTAGTCAGTCCGGATGCGACCATCGATCTACATGGTCACACGCTGGCCACCGCCCATGCGCGACTCGATCAGGAACTGGGGCGGGCGATCGCGCGCGGCGACCGCGTGCTGCTGGTGGTGACGGGCCGTCCGCCGCGCCCCGAATCCGAACGTCCCCATGCGCGTGGCGCGATCCGCGCGGCGATCGGCGACTGGATCGCTGCAGGGCGGCATGTCGACCGCATCGCCTCCATCCGCGGCGCGCATCCGCGTCATGGCGGCGGGGGCGCGCTCTACCTTATTTTGCGGCGCAACCGGACGCCCTAGGAACCGCCCTGCAGGGGTCGGAACCGACTGCCGAACCGGGGGGCGGGGGCATCGAAAATCACGGCCAACCGCCGGTCGTAACGCCTCCGTACCAGACCAGATATCGGCGCGGGGAACCAGCAGCGGTTTCAACGGGTTAGTCCCGGTTTGAGACATTTTCGCCACGCTTGTGCTGTCCCGCAACGGGACGTATGTAAATGCATGTCTCTGACCGGGAACGAAATGGTTACTCGAAAGTAAATGCCGTGCTCGTCGAGTAGACGTTGCTGAACCGGGGAAGGCATTCGAAAAACCTGTTTCCTGCCACTGCGCGGAAAAGGGGGACTGAATGGTGCAGGGGGTCGATCGTCGACCACCGCGCACCTCCCGGGCAACAAGGAGGATTGTGATATGGCATTTGGTGACAACAGCGTTTTGATCTCCACCGCAACGCGGCAGGACGTGGTCGCAAACGGAACCAGCGACACCTACCAGGCCGGTGACGGCGCCAACGCGTTCGTGATCGCGAATGGCAATGTCGGTAACGACCTGTTCTTGGGCTGGGGCGCAAACGACTCGATCATCAACAACCGTCAGATCTTCGACGGCAATGGCGATGGCTTCATCCAGTTCGGTTCGAACGGCGTGCTCGACATCGATCGCACCAGCCGTCGCAATGCCGGTCAGGACCAGCTTCAGCTCGCCGGTGACAACGCGAACATCACCGAGCTGCGCTATCTGGGCAACAAGAACGGTGGCTTCGTCTATGCCGACTCGGCCACGCTGAAGAACCTGTGGGAGCCCTTCGGCCGCACCAACGTGATCGAAGGCACGGTCGGCGACAACACGTTCGACCTGTCGGGCGGCGCCAAGGTGCTGTTCCATGACAACGCGCTGGGCCTGAACCTGGGTGGCGACACGATCAACAACTTCGGCGACGACGATCTGCTCGTCACCACGTCGATGATCTTCGACAGCGACTCGAACCAGACCGTGACCTTCGGCCAGAACAACGTGCTCGACATTTCGGGTTCGAACGGTCCGTCGGCCAGCGATCCGCAGGGCGGCCCTGGCGGTCAGCTGGACTTCACCAGCCAGACCTCGGTCACCTATCTGGGTTCGAACGAGATCAACGGCGTGACCTACTACTACTATGGCACTGCCAACTCGACCTTCGATCCGACCCCGAGCGCATAAGCGTTCGCATCGCGATCCATGGAAAGCCCGGCACGAAAGTGCCGGGCTTTTTATCGTTAAGGGACGGCGGCAACGGCCGCGATCGCTTTCCCGTCGCGATGTTCGCGTTGATAGGCGCGTAGATCGGGCGCCAGCAGATAGGCGACCAGCACGACCGCGATCGCCGCCGCCGCCGTGTCGCGCACCAGCATCGTCAGGTTGCGCTGTCGCGACAGCGCCGCCCGATCCGCCGCCCGCCGGACGGTCTGTCGACGTTCGGCCCCCGGCGGAACGGGGTGCCGGTCGCGACGCCGGTCGACCATCCGCCGCCGTTCCGGATCGGACAGCGTGCGGTAGGCGCTGATGATCGCCGCCGCCCGGTCCGCCGCATCGGCATCGGGCGAGCGGTCGGGATGCGACCGTGCGATCATCCGGCGAAAGGCGCGCTTGATCTGGTCCGCATCCGCCCCACGATCGATATCGAGTACCGTATAGGGATCGGCAGTATCGGTCATCGTCCCGCCTCGATTGACTATTCGTCAAAGCCATTGCTACGGACGCGGTTGCGGGGCGGTTGAGCAACAGGCTTAGCGCCGGGTTCACCATGTTGCGCGCAGTGCCAACCCGACGGAGCAAACATGATCGAGGCGGAAACCAGCAGGATCGGCCCGGTCGATATCGCCGTCCTGACCTTTGACGAAGCAGTGGCGGCGGTCGACGATCGGATCGATGCCGCCGACGGTGCCAGCGTCACCTTCTGCAATGCGCATAGCGTCAATCTGGCGCGCGACGACCGGCGGCTGGTCGACGCCTATGCGAGCAGCCTCGTGCTGAACGACGGGATCGGCGTCGATATGGCGCGCAAGCTGCTCTACGGCGCGCCGTTCCCGGCCAACGTCAATGGCAGCGACTTCATCCCGATCTTCTTCGAACGCAGCCGGCATGAGCTGCGCCTGTTCCTGCTCGGCAGCCGCCCTGGCATCGCCGCGCAGGCGGGCGAGATCATCGCCGAGCGCTATCCGCGCCACCGGGTGGTCGGCGTACGCGACGGCTATTTCAAACCGGAAGACGAACCGGCGCTGGTCGAGGAGATTGCGCGGTCAGGCGCCAATCTGCTGGTGATCGGCATGGGCCAGCCGCGGCAGGAAATTTTTGCCGCGCGGCATGCCGACCGGATCGGCATGGCGTCGATGAGCGTCGGCGCGTTTCTCGACTTCACCTCCGGCGCGATTCCGCGCGCGCCCAACTGGCTGCGCACGATCCGGCTGGAATGGCTGTACCGGCTGGGGCTGGAGCCGAAGCGGATGTTCAACCGCTATGTCCTTGGCAATCCGCGGTTCCTGTACGGCGTCCTAAAGGATCGCAAGCGTAACAATTAAAAGATGATGAACGGCGCGTTAGCCCCGTCACGCAACCGAATATCGACAGGGCAGCCAGCATAACACCCGGGAAGGTCGCAATATTGCGACGGATGCGGGGTCTGTAATGCTTGGTATCAACCTGTCCGGTGCGGAGTTCGGCAAGGGCGACCGCTATGGCTATGACTATATCTACCCGTCGCTGAAGGATCTGGCCTTCTACGCCGCGAAGGGGATCGAACTCGTCCGTCTTCCGGTCAAGTGGGAACGCCTGCAGGACAAGCTGGGCGGGCCGCTGGACGAACAGGAACTGGGGCGGCTGCTGAAGTTCCTCGACAATGCCCAGAGCCTGGGCATGAAGGTCATCATCGACGTCCATAATTACGGACGGTTCGCCGGCAAGGCGATCGGCACCGCCGATGTCCCGGTCGAGAAGTTCGCCGATTTCTGGTCGAAGCTGGCCGATGCGGTCGGCGACAAGCCGGCGGTGTACGGTTACGACCTGATGAACGAACCGCACAACATGCCGAACAAGACGGTGTGGCCGGCCGCGGCACAGGCGGCGGTCGACGCGATCCGCGCGCTGGGCGACAAGACGACGATCTTCGTCGAGGGCGAAAGCTGGGCCAATGCGACCAACTGGGCGTCGAACAACCCCAATCTGGACATCAAGGATCCGGCCGACAACATCGTCTACGAAGCGCATCTCTATCTCGATAAGAACCAGTCGGGCACCTATGCCGGCAGCTACGACCAGGAAGGCGCAACCGCCGATATCGGCGTGAAGCGGCTGCAGGCCTTCGTCCAATGGCTGGAGGAAAAGGGCGCGCGCGGCTTCATCGGCGAATTCGGCGTGCCGTCGGACGATCCGCGCTGGCAGGTCGCGCTCGACAATATGCTCAAGGCGATGAACGATTACGGCCTTTCGGGCACCTATTGGGGCGCGGGGAAGTGGTTCAACGGCTATAATGTTGGGCTGCTCGACAAGAGCGGCAATGGCAAGGCGTCGCTCGACACGCTGCTCAAGAACCTGGCCGATAGCGACGAGGTCGGGTTGGCGCAATTGTGGGCGCCCAATCCGGTTTCGACTGGGACGGCGGCCAATGCGGCGTCGTCGGCACCGCGTATCGGCACCGCCGACCATTACGACAAGGTCGATTTCTCGGCCGCGACGGCGGGCGTCACCGTCAAGCTCGACGGCGTGAAATATGTGTCGATCGAGGAAGTCGTCGGCAGCGCGTTCAACGACGTACTGATCGGCGACAGCGCCGCCAACACGCTGATCGGCGGAAAGGGCAATGACGTGCTCGACGGCGGGGCGGGGGCCGATATCCTGACCGGCGGACTGGGCGACGACATCTATTATGTCGACAATGTCCTCGACGTGCTGACCGAACGGGTCGGCGAGGGACATGACCTGGTCCATGCCACCGTCGACTGGGTGCTGGGCACGTCGTTCGAGGACCTGAAGCTCGACGGCAGCGCGATCAGCGGCACCGGCAACAAGCTGGACAACGTCATCGTCGGCAACGCCATGGCGAACATCCTGAGCGGTGGCTGGGGCGACGATACGCTCGACGGGCTGGGCGGCGCCGACCGGATGCTCGGCGGGACCGGCAACGACACCTATTATGTCGATAATGTCGGCGACCAGACGATCGAGGGGTATAAGGAAGGCAACGACACCGTCATCGCCTCGATCGACTGGACGCTGGCCGCCAATGTCGAAAACCTGACGCTGGCGGGCGATGCGCGGCGCGGCACCGGCAACAGCAGCGCCAACAAGCTGACCGCCAACGATGCCGGCAACCATCTCTACGGGTTGAAGGGCGACGACATCCTGACCGGCGGCGCGGGCAATGACTGGCTGGAAGGCGGCGAGGGCGAGGACCAGTTGTTCGGCGGTGCCGGCAACGACGTGCTGATCGGCGGGACCAATCGCGACTGGCTGACCGGTGGTGCCGGCCGCGACACGTTCCGCTTCCTTGCTGCCAATGAATCCAAGGGCGGCACGATGGACCGCATCATGGATTTCACCCGCGGCGAGGACGTGATCGACCTTTCGGCGATGGACGCCAATACCAAGCTCAGCGGCAATCAGGCGATGACCTTCATCGGCGACGCGGATTTCAGCCGCAAGGCCGGGCAGCTCCGCTACGAGCGGATCGACGACTATACCCAGATCGAGGTCGACCTGAACGGCGACGGCAAGGCCGATTTCGGCATCCGGCTGGAAGGGTTCCAGTACAAGCTGTCGGCCAGCGACTTCATCCTCTGAAACGACGGGCCTCGGCCCGGCTGGACCGTCCGTCCCGGCAAGGGGCGGGCGGTCCTTCCGCGTTTCGTGCAGGCCGCGGTACGCGTGCCGGCCGGCCCATTAACCCGCGGGTAAAGGCGGTCGCTTATGCAGGTTCACATTCCGCCAATCGCGGTGCGGCTGCCCTGACATTCGGGGGCAGACTTCGCGCCGCCGATGTCCTACGATGCCCGGCAGGACGGTCGCCGTAGGACGATAAGAGGAAAGCGAATGACCGACCTACCCCGTGTGTCGGTGGTGAGTGCCTTCTACAATCGTGGCAGCCGGGTGAGGAATTCAGTCGGCAGCGTGCTGGCGCAGACCTATCCGAATCTGGAAGTCGTGATCGTCGACGATGGGTCGACCGACGATACGCTGGCACAGCTGCAGGCGTTCGACGATCCGCGGCTGACCGTCATCTCGCGCGGCAATCGCGGCTTTGTCGCATCGATCAACGACGCGATCCGTGCCAGCAGCGGTGCCTTCGTCGCCATCCACGGATCGGGCGACCTGTCCTTTCCCGATCGCGTCGCGCGGCAGGCGCAGGTGCTGATCGACGACCCGGCGATCGGCGTGGTCGGATGCTGGGTGGAGGATGACGAAACGGTGGGGGACGGGACGCTCGTGTTCCGCCCGCCCGCCGGATTGCCGTTCCACGAAGCGCTGCTGACCCGCAACCTGTTCACCCATGGCGAGACCATGTTCCGCCGAGCGCTGTACGATCAGGTCGGCGGCTATCGCGAATTCTTCCGCTATGCGCAGGACCGCGACCTGTGGCTGCGCATCTCGCGCCATGCCGATTATGCGATCGTGCCAGACATCCTCTACCGGCGGTTCAAGCCGGCGGGCGGGGTGAGCGCCGATCCGCAGAAGCTGGTGCTGCAAGCCTATCTGTCGGACTTCGCGGTGCAATGCGCGCGGGCGGTCGACCGGGGGGAGGCCGATCCGCTCGACCGGCACGGCTATCTCGCGCCGTTCCTGCGGCAGCGGCCCGAGGTGCTGGGCCGCAAACTGGCGTGGTTCGGGGCGCGGCTGATGGTGAAGGGCGATTTTGCGCGTGGCTGGCCGGTAATCGAGCAGGCGCGCAGCGAGGCGGGAAGCTGGCAGGTGCGAATGATCCACGCGCTGGCCGGACTGCACCGGTCGCCCTTGCTGTGGGAACGGATCGGCCGGCCGATCCTGACCCGGCGACTGGCATTTTTCCGCCAGTCGGACGAGTGATCGGGGGCGGGACGGCCCTGTGCGACCGTCCCGCCCAGTTTTCAGCGGATCAGGATGCTGCCGAGCACCGGCACGTCGGCCGCTTCGAGACGCGGTAGCAGTTCGTCGAGCGCGGCGAACGGCGTCTGGGTGCGTTCTACCACCAGCAGCAGCCCGTCGGCGCCGCGCGCGATCGCCGCGACCATTTCGGGCGGCTGGTGACCGGCGTCGATGATCGCGAAGCGATGCCCCAGCCGTATGGCGCGAATCTGTTCGACCAGCGACACGCGCTCGACGGTTTCGGGCAGCGCATTGATCGCCGGGCCGGCCGCGATCAGCGAAAGATTGGGCACCGGGGTTTCGACCACCGTCGCCGCGCGATCCTCGGCACCCGACAGCAGCGAGGTGGCGCCCTCGGCCGGGTCGACCGCGAACAGGCTGTGATGGGTCGGCGCGGCGAAATTCGCATCGACCAGCAGGCCCGGCTGGCCGAGCTGCGCGACGAGCGTCGCGAGATTCGCGGCGACGCCCGGCGCATCGTCGGTACCGACCGCGGCGACGACGATCACGCGCAGGTCGCCGCGTTCCAGATCCTCGATCGCGAACAGGCTGGAGCGCAAGGCGCGCAGCTTCACGGTCAGCGCATTGTCGGGATCATAGGCGGCAACGACCGCGCGGCTGACTCCGGTGGCGTCGGGATCGATCAGCGTGCCCGCCTCCGCCCGCGTCGCGAGCGTACGCTGCACCTGTTCCGGCGCGACCACGCCGAGATCGACCACCGCTTCGGTGAAGCTGGCGCCGGTGCGGGCGCGATACGCCTCGATCCGGTCGAGCTCCTCGCGGCCCAGCCGGTTGGCGTCGATCAGCGCGGTTTCGACGTCGCTGTAGCGATCGGTCGCTGCCCGCGACGTGCTGGAACGCAACCTCATGCCGATGCTTCCTTTCCGGCGAAACCAACATGGACCGATCCGCGGCTGAGATCGACGAGCACCGGCAGCCCGGTCGCCCGTTCGAACCCGTCGATGGTGCGGACGCGTGGCCGGCGCCATTCGAGGAACAGCGCGAGCATCACCCCGGCGAACACGCCGCCGACGATGCCGAGCAGCAGCCGCAGGGCGACGTCGGGGCTGGATGGCAGCGTCGGTGCGGTGGCGCGGTCGAGCACGCTGACATTGGTCTGCGGGATCTCGCTCTGCAGGCGAACTTCGTTCAGCCGCGCGGTGACCGCGTCATAGGCGGCGCGCGCCGAATCGACGTCGCGCTGCAACACCGCCATCTCGTCCTGCGCGCTGGCGAGGCGCAGCACGCGCTCGCGCTGGGCCGCGACCAGACCGCGCAGATTGGCCTCGCGCGCGGAGGCGGCGGCGCTGTCGGTGCGGACCGCATCGACGACGGTGCCGACCGCCGCGCTACGCCGGTTGCGCAGTTCGGTGATCTGCGCCTGCGCGGCGACGACCATCGGGTGGTTGGGGCCGAGCGACTGGCGCAGTTGCTGCAATTCGGCCGACTTGCCCGCGATCTGCCCGTCCAGTCCCTGCACCACGGCGGATTGCTGCGCCGAGGACGACGACCCGACCGAGGTGTTGGCGCGGGCGCGTGACTGTGCCGCTTCGGCCTGGGCGGTGGTCATCTGCTGCGACAATTCGCTCAGCTGCGCCTGTTCGATATCGAACCGGCCGGCACCGACCAGTCCGCGCGCCTGCTGGAAGCTACTGAGGCGACGCTGCGCTTGTGCGAGGCGATCGCGCGCCTCGTTAATCTGCGACTGGAACCACTGCGAATAGACACGGGCCGGGTCGATGCGCAGCTGCAGCTGCGTCTGGACATAGGCTTCGGCAAAGGCGGTGGCGAGCTGCGCGGCCTTTTCCGGGTCGGCGCTCTTGTAGTTCAGCGACAGGACGTTGGTCGACCGCGTCGTCACGACCTCGAGCGGGGCGACGAGCCGGCGACCGATCCATTCGCGCAGGCCGATGCGCTGTTCGCCCGATTCGCGGTAACGCTGGATCAGGTCGGGGTCTTTGTCATAGCCGAGCTTCTCGGCGACGCGCTGGGCGACGACGCCCGACCGGATGATGTCGACCTGCGTACCGAGCACCGATGCCGATGCCTTGGCAGCGCCGCCGCCGCCCGCGACCGGATCGGCCTGTTGCAAATCGAACAGCAGCGTCGACGACGCGGTGTAGGTGCGCGGCGACTGCCATGTCCAGATCGCGACGGCGAGGATGCACGCCAGCGCGACCAGTGCGATCAGCCGCCAGCGGCTCTTCAGCGACTCGAGATAGTCCCAGACGTTCATTGCATGGTTCCTTCGTCGGCGGCCGGCACGGGGGCAGCGCCCGTCCGCGTCGTCACGCACATCGACAGCAGCAATTGCGGCGCAAGCACGTCGTCGAACGCCAGGCGCTGCGACCCTTGCTGCATGCGCCCAAGGGCAGGCGAGAAGCTGTCGATCAGGTCGGGCACCAGCGCCGGGTCATGGCCGTCGCGGATCAAGGCGTCGGTCAGGTCGGCGACGGTGAATTCGAGATGGGTGGCACAGGCCCGCGCGAAGCTTTCGAGCAACGCGATCGGATAGCGACGTGCGGCGAGCAGTTGCGAGAACAGTTCGTCGTCGCGCGGATTGGTCGTGCGCCAGATCGCCTGTGCGCGACGCAGCCCCTCGGTCATCGCCGTATCGTCGACCTCCTGCTGTCCCCGGTCGATCGCGACCAGGCACGCCTGCAGGCTGAATAGCCGCATATGATAGGGCGAACCGCAGGCAGCCCAGCGCAGCGCCTCCAGCGCGTTCGGGGCGATGGTCAGGCCGATGGCGTTGCTGGTCAGGCGGATGAAGTTCTTCACCTCGGCATCGGCGATCGGCTTCAGCCCGACCGCGGTCAGGTGGCGGCGGACCGAGGCGTGGACGTCGATCAGTTCGCTGACGTCGCCGGAAATGCCGACGAACAGCAGGCGCACGCGCGAGCGCATGTCGGACAACAGTTTCAGCAGCAGCGCGAGCTGTGCCTTGGTCTCGGTGTCGTCGAGGCGGTCGAATTCGTCGAGGATGAAGACGACGTCGTCGCGGTCGGCACGGGCCAGCAGCGCGGCGACCGCGCGTGGCGTGGGCGCGGCCGACAACAGGTCGATCGCCTTGTTATATTCGTCCGCGCGCAGCCCGAACGGAGCGGGGCCAAGTTCGTGGAGATAGGGCAGGATGACCTGCCCGAAATCGCCGGTGCCGGCGCACGACAGATAGATGATCGTGGCGCCGCGCGCATCGGCCATGTCGCCGAACACGCGGACCAGCGACGTCTTGCCGCTGCCGCGCGGGCCATGGATGACGGCGTGCATGCCCGATTCGAGCACGGCTTCGCGCAGCGTCCGCAATTCGGCTTCGCGCCCGAACAGGTCGCGCGGATTGTCGACCGGCTGATTCGCGCCGAACAGACGGACGGCGAGCGCGCGGGTGCGCTCGATCCGGCGTTCGGGCGACAGTTCGGGGGCGGCGGTCCGCGCCGGCGGTGTCGGCGCGCGCGGAACCGGCGGGCGCGACGCCTGTGCCGCGACCTTCAGCGGGCTGGGCAGCATCCGCCCGGTATCGCCATTGATTCTGCGCAGCAGCAGGCGGACATGCGCCATCAACCGATCGAACATTCCGCCTCCTTCCCCACGGGCCGGCCCCGGCCTGCCCGAACCTTGCATCGCATAAACGTCATCAATTGCCTATCGGTTCGAATGCGGTAGCGCATGCTTCGGCAGAGCGGTGTCCGGATAGCGTTCGGGGTGCAGCAGCCGTTCGCCGATCCCGTCCCAAGTCGGAAAGGCGCGCGGTGCCACGCTGCCCGCTGCTGCCAGCGCATCGCGTATTGCCGCATGGATCGATACCGGGTCGTCGTTACGATATCCGAAACGCGATGCGATATCGCCCTGCGCGAAGTCAGGGCAAACCGCTGGCAGGCCCAGATATTCATACTGGGCGAGCTTCAGGCTCGATTCCGCCAGATATTCGACCCCCGCAGCACGCTGATAGGGCGCAAGGCCGATCGTCGCATGGCGCAGATAGGGCAGCGTCGCACGGAACGGCATTTCGTCGTGCAGGATCACGTTGGGCGGGCAATCGAACTTCGCGCCGCTGCCGATCACGTGGAACTGCACGTCGGGAAAGGCGGGGGCGGCGATACGAAAGAAATTCTGGTCGAACAGCATCGCCCCGACCGACACGGCGTTGATCGTGCCGGGCGCATAGGGATTGGTGCCGTCGTCGACGAAATCGTCGGGATCAATGCCGAAACCGATGCGGGTCAGCCGGTCGGTCGCCCAGCCGAAATCCTCGGCCATCACGCTGGAGCGCAGGCTGACATGATGGACCAGCGCGCCGTCCACCTCCAGCCGCTGCCGGACATAGGGGTGGGCGCCGACGGTATCGAGCCGGTCGGTCGCGTAATAGATGATGCGCGCGGTGGGATTGAGCCGGCGCATCCGCCGCAGCATGACCGCCGCGACCGTCGCCTCGACCACCAGATAATCGGCCTCGGCGAACATCCGGTCGACGTCGCGATTGGGCAATTCCGCATAGAGCGGGAACAGTGTCCCCATCACCTTGTCGCCCAGCTTCGAGCCGGTCGCGAAGGGGTGGAAGGCGGTACGCCAGAGGTAACAGCGGATGTTGTCGACCGTCTCGAACCGGTTGGCCCGATCCCACAGGAACAGCCGCGAATCACCCTTGCGCCGCGACAGCCGGCTGAACCGCGTCGACAGGAAGGTGACGTCATAGCCGGTATTGGCCAGCGCCTTGGCGATCGGATGGATGCTCGCCCGCTTGGCGGTGCGATAATCGTGAAAGGCGGACACGAACACGACCCGTCCCTTGCTCATGTCGCGCTCCCTGTAGCGTGCTGCGCCTGTCATCGACCCGCGCCTCTGGCCACGCAATGGCTTGCCATTTGCGCGGGGTCAATGGTGCGGAGGCGAAATGATGCCGCAATGCAGCATAGGGATATACTTGTCGAGCCGGCGTGGTTAGTTACCCCGTTTGTCGCGGTGACGGGACGCTGTCCTACACCGCCGGCACGCGGATCGTAACGGGTGCGTCCGGGTTTTGACCGGACCGCCGGAAAGTCATAGAGCGGATGGCCGGATGCGCCGCATCCGACAGGGAGTTCGGGGAATGAAGGGTCCAGTCGCCATCGCCGCGACCGCTGGCGCAGTCGGCCTTGTCGTGGCCGCGGCCCCCGCGCAGGCGCAGGAAAACAAGTTCGACCTGTCGCTGGCGGTGGTCGAAACCTATGACACCAACATCCTGCGTCTGGGCGAACAGCGCACCAACGGGCCGACCGACAATCTGTCGATGGCGCCGCGTGTGACGCTGGACTACAGCCGGCAACTGGCGCGGCAGCGGATTTTCGCCAACGGCTATGCCGGCTATGTCTGGAACGACCGCTTCCGCTTTCTGAATCGGCAAGATATCGCGCTGATCGGCGGCGCGGACGTGCGCGTCGGACCGAAATGCCGCGCGACGGTCCAGGGCGGCTTCTTCCAGGCGCAGTCCGATCTCGAGGATCTGGGCGTCGTCATCAGCAACGTCGCGACGACCCAGGATTATTCGATCAACGCCAGCTGCCCGCGTCCGGCCGGCTTCTATCCGCTCGCCTCGGCTGGATATTTCAAGGTCGACAACCAGCGCCGGCAGGAGCGGAACCAGAACACGGTCGATGGTCGCGTCGGCATCGGGTACAGCCGCCCCAGCCTCGGCACGGCGCAATTGTTCGGTGCCTTCTCGACGATCCGGCGCGCGCGCGTGTTCACCACGCCGGAAGGGCCGATCCGCGACGTGACGCAGGTCCGCTCGGCCGGTTTGCGCCTCGCCCGCGACGTCGGTACCCGGATCAAGGCGAGTGCCGAGGTCGGCTACACCTCGGCCGATCCGGCATCGCCACAGGCGTCGCCCTTTAGCGGGATCACCTATGCGATCGACGCGTCCTATACGCCGATCTCGCGATTCGTGCTGTCGGCGGGCTATGGCCGGTCGGTCTCCGCGCGCGGCAATCTCGGCACCAGCTATATCCTGCGGCGGCAGGCCGATTTCAGCGCCCGGCTGACGGTCAGCCGGAAGACGTCGTTCGGTGCCGGCGTCCAGTTGTCCGAGCGCGATTATCGGGGCGAGGATCCGCTGTTCCTCGCGCAGCCACGCGGTTCGGATACCCAGCTTACTGCGCAGGCCGATGTCCGCTACCGCCTGGCACAGCCGATCACGCTCGAACTGGCGACCCGCTACCGGCAGCGTACCGCCGAGAATGATTTTTACGATTATGACAGCTTCTCCACGACATTACGGGCGTTGCTGCGCATTTGATGGGAAAGGATAAGGGGATGAAGGCGTTCGTCAGTCTGGCCATCGCGATCGCGATGCCGTGCGCCCTCGTGCAGCCCGCGGCGGCGCAGGCGACATGGGATGGATATCGGTTGGGGGCCGAGGACCAGATCGAGGTGTCGATCTATGGTCAGGGCGGTTCGGTGACGAAGACCCGGATCAAGTCCGACGGGTCGATCACCCTGCCGCTGGTCGGCCGGGTCGAGGCATCGAATCGCACCACGCAGGCATTGGCCAGCGCGATCCAGGAACAGCTGCGCCGCGGTGGGTACGTCAACGATCCGATCGTCAACGTCGAGATCGTCGATTACGCCAGCCGCACCGTCACCGTGCTCGGCGAGTTCGCCAAGCCGGGGATCGTGCCGCTCGACCGCCCGACCCAGTTGAGCGAACTGGCGGCACGGGCCGGCGGCCTGCGCGAGGGTGGCTCGGACATCGTCGAACTGCGTCGCGGCGGCAAGGTCACGACCTACAGCCTGACGCAGATCGCGCGCGGGCAACAGGCCGATATCGCGATGCAGCCGGGCGATGCGGTCTATGCGATCGCGGCGCCGCAATATTATGTCTATGGCCAGATCGGCAATGCCGGTGCGTTCGCGATCGCGCCGGGCATGACCATCCGCCAGGCGCTGGCGCGCGCCGGCGGCCCGACGCTGTCGGGGTCGGAGCGGAAGGTGACGCTGTATCGCGGTGGGCGTGAGCTGGAGGCCGAACTGGCCGCGCCGGTGCTGCCCGACGACGTGCTGTTCGTGCGCGAGCGCATTTTCTGACCGGGGCGGCGGACGTTCCCGGGGAGCGTCCGCCGGTTGGTACGCACCGGCGCAGCGATCGATGAGCGACGACAGCCGTATCGAGGATCGCGATCCGGTGGCACGCGCCGGCCCGCCGGGGTCGATGAAGCGCACCCTGGCCGCCGGGGCAGGGTGGACCACCGCGCTGCAACTGACGTCGAAGGCGATCGAGCTGGGCTTCACCGCCGTGCTCGCCCGCATCCTGTTCCCGCATGATTTCGGCGTGATCGCCGGCGCCACGATCTTCATCGAACTGGCATTGTTGCTGGCCGAAGTCGGGATCGGCGCGACGATCGTGCAGATGCCGGGGCTGACGCGCGACGATCTGCGCGTCGCCGGCACGCTCGTCGTCCTGAGCGGCATCGGCTATTTCCTGCTCGCCCAGCTTCTGGCACCGCTGGCGGGCGATTTCCTCAACATCGACGGGGTAACCGACGTCCTGCGCGTGCTGGCGCTGGTATTCGTCCTCCAGTCGTTCGGCATCGTGCCCGAAAATCTGCTGGTCCGGCGACTCGATGTGCGACGGGTGATGATCGCGCAGGTGCTGGGCCGGATCGTCGGCACCGGCGGGGTCGGCATCCTGCTGGCATGGCTCGGCTGGGGCTATTGGGCGCTGGTCGCTGCGGCGCTGTTCGAAACCGCGTTCAAGGCGGGGTGGCTGGTCGCGATCGTCCGCCCGCCGATGCGGCCGCTGCTGACGCGGGCGGGCGTTCGACGGCTGATGGGGCGCGGGGCCGGCTTTTCGCTGGCGCGCATCCTGAATTTCTTCGCGTTGCGCTCCAATAATCTGGTCGTCGGGCGGACGATGGATGCCGCCGCGCTCGGCATCTATTCGCGCGCGTTCAATCTGATGAGCGTGCCGTCCGAACTCTATACCCGCATCGCCGAACGGCTGGTGTTTCCCGCCATGGCACAGGTGCAGGACGATGCCGTGCGGCTGCGCGCCGCCTTCCTGCGCGGGACCGAACTGACCGCAGCGATCGGCATGCCGATGTCGGCGCTGCTGGCGGTGCTGGCTCCGGAGGTGATCGATATCATCCTCGGCTCGCGCTGGGCGGCGGTGATCGGGCCGTTTGCGATCCTGTGTTCGGCAAGCTATTTTCGCCTGGGGTCGAAGATCGGGGGATCGTTGCAGCGCGCCAGGGCGGCGACGGGGGCGATGATCTTCAATCAGATCGTGTATCTCGGGATGGTCGTCGGCGGGGCGTTGATCGCCTATCCTTACGGTATCGAGGCAGTCGCATTGGCAGGGAGTATCGCGGTGGTGGCGTCCTATTGCATCATCAACGTCAGCGCCTGTCGCATCGCCGGCGTCGACCTGCGCGCGTTCGTTGCCAGCCACGGCCATGGCCTGTTGCTGGCGGCGTTGAGCGTCGCGGTCGTGCTGCCGGTCGTGACGCTGTTGCGAAACGCGGCGGCGCCCGCGCTGGTGACGGTCAGCGTATCGGGGGCGGCGTTGCTGGTCATGGGACTGATCCTGTTGTGGCGGCGGCCGCGCTGGTTGCTGGGAGAATTTCTGGTGTCGCTGATCGATTCTGCCGCGCGCTCGATCGCCCGGCGGCGGCGGGGGGCGGCGTCGTGAGGCGCGCGCCATGGCTGCTGGCCGCGATGCTGCTGGTCGCCGGCTGTAGCGGGCAGAGCGATGCCGAACCGAAGGACCCACCGCGCCGGCCAGCCCCGCCGCCGAAGTTCGGCGTCAACCTGTCGGGTGCGGAGGGTCGCGAGAATGACGCGGCGCGCCCGACGCTGGCGGATGTCCGCAACGCCGTCGATCGCCTGCGCTTCGGCCTGATCCGCTATCCGTTCCGACCCAGCCGGATGACCGCCGACCGGGTCGACGAACTAAAGGCCATCGCCGCCTTCACCCGCTCGCGCGGCGTGCCGTTGATCCTCGACAATCACAATTCGCGCTGGAACCCGGTCGGCGAGCAGATCGCCTTCTGGACCGATCTGGCGCGGCAGTTTCCCGATGACGGGTCGGTGATGATCGATCTGGTCAACGAACCCGGCAATGTCGAGTGGATGCATTGGGCGAGCGAGGCCAAGGCGGTGATCGCCGGGTTGCGTCGGGGCGGCGTCCGCCATCCGATCCTGCTGCAATGGCCCGGCTGGTCGGGCATCCAGCGCTTCGACAAGCATGAATCGGCAGACGGCGCATGCCAAAGCGCCGGCTGCGCGCTCGACCGGACGCCGGGGCCGCTCGATCCGATCGACCGCACCTTCCTGAACGGCCATCGCTATTTCGATTCGGACGGTTCGGGGACCAAGCGCGACTGCACCAACGACAAGGGCGAGCCGCGCACAGAAAGCGGGTTCGACCGGTTCGCCCGGCAACTGCGGCGGCGCGGCCTGCGCGGGTACATCACCGAATCGGCGTTCGGCAGCTATGCGGCGATCCCGCCGGGCTGCATGGCCGTGGGCGCCGATGCCGTTGCGCAGCTGCGCGCCAATAGCGACGTGCTGCTCGGCGTCACCTGGTGGGGTGGCGGCCGGATGTGGCCCGACCGCTATCTGTTCAAGATCGAATGTCCCAAGAACGTTCGGTTCACCTGTCCTCCATCGGAGTATCAACGGATGCTGAATCCGGCCCTTTCGACCAGCCCCGGACCCATGCCCGGCCCCGATCCTCGCACCGGCCCGACGGAGTCGCGCCGATGAGCGCCGAACGGCCGCTGTCGATCGTGCATGTCGTCCGCCAATTCCATCCGGGGATCGGCGGCATGGAGGAATGCGTGCTGCAACTGGCGCGCTATCAGCAGCGCGACGGACATGGCGTGCGCGTGGTGACGCTCGACACCATCTTCGACGAAGATGCCGCGACGAAACTGCCGCACCACGACGCGATCGACGGGATCGAGATTCGCCGCGTCGGCTGGAAGGGGTCGAAGCGCTATCCGGTCGCCCCCGGCGTGCTGCGCCACCTGAACGGTGCGGACATCGTCCACGTTCATGGCGTCGATTTCCTGTTCGATTATCTGGCGCTGACCAAGCCGATCCATGGCCGGACGCTGGTGCTGTCGACGCATGGCGGGTTCTTCCACACCCAGTTCGCCGGCAAGATGAAGCTGCGCTATTTCGCGACGGTCACCCGCACCGCGATGCGTGCCTATGCCGGGACGGGTGCGTCGAGCCAGCAGGATTACGACCGGTTCCGGCAGATCCGTCCGCGCAATTTGCGGCTGATCGAAAATGGCGTCAGCCTCGACAAGTTTCGCGGGCTGGCCGATCCGTCGGCGCGCACGATGCTGTATTTCGGGCGACTCGCGCCGAACAAGGGGCTGTTCGATCTGCTGCCTTGGTTCGCGCAGGCGCGTTCGATCGATCCGGCGTGGCGGCTGGTGATCGCCGGCAAGCCGATGGGCGTGGAGCCGGGCGAATTGCGCGACCGCGCCGCCGCCGCCGGCATCGCCGACGTGGTCGAGGTGGTGGTGACGCCGAGCGACTCCGAAATCGCCGATATCGTCGGGCGCTCGTCGGTCTATGTGTCGGCATCGAGCTATGAGGGCTTCGGGCTGGCGGCGATTGAGGGGGCGTCGGCGCATCTCTATCCGGTGTTGAACGCCATCCCTGCCTTCGAACGGACGATCGAGACGATGGGGTTCGGCCGTATCGTCGATTTCACCGATGCCGCATCGGGCGCGGCGTTCGCACGCGACTGGCCGACGATCGCCCGGCCCGATTCTGCGGCGCTGGATAGCCTGCTCGACGCGCGCTTCGGCTGGCGCGGGCATGTCGATGCGTTTTATGACTTGTATCGCGCTGCAGCGAAGTAAAGATGTGGTAACGCTTTTACCGTATCGCCGCCTGAACGGTCGCATCGCCCCGGACTTGCGCCGCAAGCGCAACTGATCCATGGACGCGCGGCGCACGTACGGGCTTTAAGACCAAGACCAACTATAGCCGTTACCGGCATATAACGGACATCGGGGATCAGGGTGACAGGAATACCAGCCGATTCCGGAACGGATATTGCTGGCGCGGCCAGAAGTTCGCGCTTCTGGCTGACCCCGCATGCGCTGCGCCTGCGGCTCTATGCCACGTTGCTCGTTCTCGACATTACCGCAATTGCGTTCGGGTTCCTGCTGCCGAGCCATTTGCTGAAGTCCGACTTCAAACTGTTCGAGCTGCTGACGGTAACCGCGATCGTCTATACCGGCATCGCGTTCAATTCCGGCGCTTTCTCGCTGCGGTCGACGCAGGACGTGTCGGTGGACACCGCCCCTGCCGTCCGGGCGCTGCTGTTCACCTATGGCGTGCTGTTCCTGCTGTCCTATTTCCTGAAGCTGGAGCGCGATTTGTCGCGCCTTCTGATCGGCATCGCGATGGTCGTCGGCACGCTGACGCTGGTCGTGTTCCGGCAGATCGTCGCCATCTACGTCGAATCGAAGCTGCGCGACCGGTTGCTGGTGCAGATGTTGATCCTCGACGGTGCCGACATGGCGCCGCCGCCGGGGTTCCGCGTGGTCCGCGCCAGCGATATCGGCCTGGTTCCCAACCTGCGCGACCCGGCGATGCTCAACGCTTTCGGCTCGCTGATCCGCGAATGCGAACGCGTGGTGGTCGCCTGTTCCGAAGCGCGCTGCCAGGACTGGGCGATGTTGCTGAAGGGGGCAAATGTTCGCGGAGACGTGGTCGTCGACACCATCGCCCACTTCGGCGCCCTCGGCGTGTCGCAGATCGGCGACCGCCCGACGCTGACCGTGTCGGTCGGGCCACTGTCGCTGCGCGATGCCTTTGCCAAGCGGGCGTTCGACCTCGCGGTGTGCGTGCCCGCGCTGATCGCGCTGGCGCCCGCGCTGCTGCTGACGGCCCTGCTGATCAAGCTCGACAGCCCGGGGCCGGTGCTGTTCCGCCAGCGACGTGTCGGGCGGGGCAACGAGTTCTTCGACATCCTCAAGTTCCGCAGCATGCGCGTCGAGCAATGCGATGCCGACGGCAATGTCTCGACCAGCCGCGACGACGACCGCATCACCCGCGTCGGCTATTTCATCCGCCGCACCAGCATCGACGAACTTCCGCAGCTGCTGAACGTGTTCTTCGGCCAGATGAGCATCGTCGGGCCGCGTCCGCACGCGCTGGGTTCACTGGCCGGCAATCACCTGTTCTGGGACGTCGACACCCGTTACTGGCACCGTCATGCGCTCAAACCCGGCATCACCGGTCTGGCGCAGGTCCGTGGCTATCGCGGCGCGACCAACCATGTTGAGGACCTGACCCGCCGGTTGCAGGCCGATCTGGAATATGCCGCCAACTGGTCGTTCTGGCGCGACGTCACGATCCTGGCGATGACGGTGAAGGTCGTCGTCCACAAAAATACTTATTGAACCAATTCGGAGTAAATTCGTTCGTCGCCGATCGACGAAGGAATTGATTTGGGTTTGTTTTCTCGCGCGAAGCCGGTCCTGCGGTTGCTGCTGCGGCTACGGCCGCTGGCGACGTTGTTCGCCAATCTCAGGACGCCGTTCCGGGTCATCCTCTATCGCCGTGCGCGCCTGTCGATCGCCGGCCCGGTCAGCGGCCGGGGACGGCTGGCGATCGGCAAATGCTGGCCGGGGCAGGTGTCGCGCGGAACCGAGGTCGCGGTGCGGCCGGGCGGCGCGATGTGCGTCGACGGCATCTTCGCGTTGCATCGCGGCGTCGAGATTCGCGTGAGCAAGGGCGGTCGGCTGACGCTGGGCAGCGGCTATCTCGCCGACGATGTCCGAATCGATTGTCATCAGGCGGTGACGATCGGCCACCGCGTCGCAATCGCGGCACGGACCGTCATCATGGACACCGACCATCACGACCTGACCGGCGCACGGGCGCGGACCGCGCCGGTGGTGATCGGCGACGATGTGTGGATCGGCATGGGGGTGATGATCCTGAAGGGCGTGACGATCGGATCGGGTGCGGTGATCGCGGCAGGATCGATCGTGGTACGCGACGTCGCCCCCGGCATGCTGGTCGCCGGCAGTCCTGCACGCGATATTCGCGCGGTAACCTGGTCGCTCTGATAGTTGCGTTATTTGGTGAACAATAAAGGCGCAATCATTTACCGCGCGTTTACCAACTATCCTTTAGTAACCATCATTCCGGTAGCTGCAGAAAAGCTTTGGTAAGACCTGATCCGCTATCTGGTGTGCAGCCAGATGGAGGATGCCATGAGTCTTCAGGCACGCATAATTGAAGAACAGCTTGTCGGTCGCCGCGAAGACGACCGTGTTTCGGTCGGTCGCGCGTGCGTGTTGCGCGTGTCGGGACGGCCGCCAGTGCATAGCGCGCTGCTCGACCTGACCCGGCATGGTTGCCGGATCCGGACCGGGCATCCCCTTGCCGTCGGCGAGTCGGTGCTGCTTGGCCTCGCCGGGGTCGGTACGGTCGAGGCGACCGTGGTGTGGGGCGAAGGCACCCAATATGGCTGCGAATTCGTCACCACGCTGCGATCGGGCGCCGTGTCGGATGCCACGCGCGGCAACGTCGTCAGCTTCGACGTCGCGCCCGCCGCGCAGCCGTTCAAATGGTCGCCCCGCCAGCGGTTGCTGACGATGGCCATTTATGCGGTAACGCCGTGGCTGGCGATCATGGCAGCGATCCCCCTGTTCAGCTCGAACTGAACGGTCAATTGGCCGCGATTTGTCGTCGGGCCATGCGCTCGCGCGGGGTCAGCCGGTGTGCCTCAGCCTGCCGGCGCGCGGGATCGTCGCGCGCCGGCATATAGGTCGCGCGGCAATAGCCGAGCAGCAGCCATAGCAGCGGCGCCGATTTCATCGAGAAGGTGCCGGTGCCGCCGACCAGCAGCCACACATAGACGTACAGCGCGGCGGCCCAGGCCGCCCGGCGCGACGTGTCCGAATTCTGCGGCACGACGATGATGAAATAGGCCCAGTAGACGAAGGCGCCGGCCAGTCCCATCGACGCGATCACGAAGCCATAGCCGGTATCGCCAGTGCGCGATATGAGCGAAGGAACGCCGAACAGATAGTCGCCGGCATCATATTCGGTCAGATAGCGATAGGTCGTGCCCAGTCGCCCGACCGGATCGTCGCCGGTCCGCCAAGGGATGAAGGCGAACAGCAGGAAGGTCGCGCCCAGCGACACGACCGGGACCAGCCCCTGCCAATAGCGCGGCAGGCGCGGGAACAGGAAATAGCCGATCAGGAACAGCGGCGCGAGCAGCGACGACATGCGCGCATTGTTCGTAACGACGATCAGGAACACGGTGGCCAGCGCCAGTACCCGCTCCGCGATGCTCAGCCGCTGCCACAGGGTGCACAGATACACCATGATGACGATCGAGAAGCAGTTGATGCTGACTTGTTCGAGGAAGATCGACGAGGTGCGCGGCCCGTCATACAGGCCGAAGGTGAAGCGCCCGCTGTACGAGATCGTCCCGATTGCCAGCGAGTTTTCGTCCATGAACTCCTTGGCGACGAAACCGCGGGTCTTGATCAGATAGTTGGCCGGCTGGAAAATCGAGGCATAGGTGTCGACGCTGCTGATCTCAAGCAACAACACGCCGAGCGCGATGACGCAGCTGACTGCGAAGGCGATGCGCACCATGCGTTCGTCGCAACGTATGCCGAGGATGGTGAAGGCGGCGATGATGAGCGCGTTGCGCACCCCTTCGATCATCGGCCGTTCGAACACCAGCGACCCGATCACCGCGACCAACACGATGCCGGAAACAAGCAGCAACGGCGCCACGTCCTCGCGGCGGATGCCGTCGCGAAGGAAGGACATGCCCATCGCGCCGAGGATGATCGCCAGTTCGGCGGCGATGACGATCACGTTGTTCATCGGCGCGCCGGCGGCGGCAGCGGCGGCGAAGATGCCGTTATAGGCGATGGCGATCGGCGGCAGCAGCGTCATCGCCCAGCGCAGCCCCGCCGAGTCGCGGCTGGTGCCGGCCTGAAGTGCGACGCGGTTCACCGCGCCGCCGCGTGCTTGAGGCCAAACGTCACGGCGATCATTCCCTTCCCAGCGAAGCCCCGCCAATAGCAGAGCCTTGGCCGCTTTGCGAAGGGGGGAGGCACGATCCGTCCGTTCGACGTACCGTGCCTCCCGCAGCCGATTATACGTCGACGCTGCCCAGCCCGACGCTCGATCCGACGGCGCTGTAGATATAGAAGCGCATGCCGTTCTGTTCGATCATCCCGTCGAACTCGAGCGCGCGCGTACCGGTGATGGCAACGGTGCCGCCCGCACCCGACAGGTCGAGGACGCCGTCGTTGAAGCGGATGATGCCGTCGTCATTGCCATCGAACAGTGCCGTGGTGGTGACGATCATATCGCGCGCAGTGAGGGTCAGTGAATCATTGCCGAGGCCCGCGACCGGATTGGCAGTGTCGAAGAAGAAGATGTCGCTGATCTTGCTGTTGCTCGACGACTTGAGCACGTCGTTGCCAAAGCCGCTTTCGGCGACCTGCTGGTTGCGGCCGGCGACCGGGCGGACGCGGGCGTCGCCATAATAGAAGACTCCATCGATATTGCCCAGCAGCCGCAGCCCGGCGGCGCCGTTCGCGCCGGCCAGCACGACCGCATCGCCATCGCTGGTGTCGAGTGCCACCGTGCTGCCACGCCAGGTGATGATGCCGTCGTTATTATTGTCGCGGATCGCGCGGTCGACCGCCAGCACGTCGCCGCGCTGCCAATCGGTGACGGTGTCGACACCCGAAACGCCGGAGGTCCGCAGTTCGAAGATATCGCGCCCCGCACCGCCGGTCAGCTTGTTGGCGACTTGGTTGCCGATCAGCCGGTCGTTGCCGCCGCCGCCGATCGCATTCTCGATCGTGACGCCATAGGCGATCGAGATATTGTCCTTGTACAGCCCGTTGGTCAGGCCCAGTTCCTCGCGCAGCGCGGTATAGGCGTCGAACGTCGCTTGGCTGCGTGGGGCAAGCCCCTGCGCCGCGCGGTTGGCGTTGACCTGTTCGAGCGTCAGGAACGATTCGATCCCGCCGCCCGAGGAGAAGGCACCGGCATTGAGGTCGATGACCGACGGCGTGTTCCAGCCCGAGAAATCGAGCGTGTCGTTGCCGCCCGCGTCATAGATGGCGACGATCGGCGCTGCGTTCTTGGTAAAGTCCAGTTCGGCGCGGTTGGCGGTGGAATTGAAGCCGTAGACAGTGTCCCCGGTGCGGGTCGTCTTGTCGGCGCCATAGAGTTTCTGGATGGCGACGATGTCATGCACCATCGGCGTCGATGCATAGCCGAAGCGCAGATTGGCCCAGTCGATATGCTGCGCGCCCGTCTCGTACGCGTCGAAATAGCTCATGATCGAATATTGCGCCGAATCCTGGGCATAGGCGGCGTCGTTGGCATAGGTGATCGGATCGGGAACGCCGTCGCCGTCATCGTCGTCCAGCGCGTCGTAATCGCCAGGATGGCTGAGGCCCAGCGAGTGGCCCAGTTCATGGACGATTGTCGTCTTGGCGTAGAAGCTGTCGCGCACCGGGAAGAAGTTGGAGCTGACGAAGCCGTCGATCCACACGTCGCCGCTCAGCCGGCCGTAATCCTCGAGATCGTAGAATTTGGCGAAAGCCGAATCGTCGTAGATGTTACCGAACGGCAGATAGGCATAGGCCTGTGCCCCGCCGGTGTTGGTGTTGCCGAAGGTGATGTCGGCATTGTACGACTTGGTTTCCTTGAACGTGATGGCGATCAGGTCGTCCCACAACGCGATCCCGGCGCGGGCCAGCATCCGCTGGTCGGCGTTGAATGCCGAAAAGGCGTCTGCATAAAAGGCTTCGTCGAGGGCGATGGTGCCGGTCGCGTTGACGTAATAGCTGTTGGCCAACTCGGCATAGCTGTTCCAGAAGCCGAAGTTCAGAACGCCATCGTTCAGTTCGCCGTAGTTGTTGAGATTCCAGCTGTAACCCGAACGCGTCAGGATATTGCCGGCCTGCGTCGCCGTGGCGATCGGCTTGTTCGCATAGGTCTGCCCCGCGAACGGATCGAGCGACAGCGACTCGACGATGTCGTCGGCACCGCCCAGCGGCCAATCGCGTTCCACCGGCGTGCCGGGTACCAAAGTGCTCAGTTCCATACTCAATTCTCCCCTGTAAGTCGGTTGTTCGGTCGTGCGCCGCGCCATGGCAGCGCTTGGTCCAGCGCGCGTTCGGCAAGGGTCTCGAAATTCTCGCCCTTGCCGGCGATGACCGCCGGACCGATCCATTCCCCCTGCGCATCGTCCATCACGATCGATGGGCGCGCGGATAGTGCGATCGCCGGCCGGCCATCGACCGGCGCCAGATCGGCCGTGATCTGTACGCGCGCCCGATCGGCAGCGTCGAAGTTATCGACCGGCACCGGCGCGCCCCGTTGCAGGATGGCAAGCAGAGTCGTGCATTGGTCGGGCGTTGCGGCGATGCAGGTCAGTCCGACCGACCGGACTCCACGCCAAAGTGGCGCGGCGATCGTGCGCTGCGACATGGCGACGGTGAAGCTGGTCAGGGCGGGCGGCGGTGCATTCGGCAAATCGGGCAACGCTGCGCTCCCTGGACAACTGTCGCGATGATGCGCGCGCCAAGAAAAAGCGCCAGACAATATTACCGAATTTTAACTAACCTGCCGCAACCGTTGCGAAAATGGCACACAGCGTCCCATTGCGGGAATGAAGGTACATAATTCATGTCGCACTGCCGCAATCCAACTTGCATCGATATGCGTTTGTCGTAGATGCGAACGAAGGGGAGCGGGGGGTTTTGGATGTCCGGAAGGATGAACTGGCAGATCTGCGTAGCGCGCTGCTGATGCCAATGGTGGGGTGAACTCCGCCGGAAATCGATCAGAATCCGCGGAATATGATGGCAGGCTTCTCGCGAAGCCCATCTTGCCAGTCGTTTTGCTGCGTCCCGGCCCACCGATTCTAAAGTAACGGTATAATATTCGCTCGCTTTCGCGTGCGCTCGATCCGCGGATCGTCGCTTCTCGGGGGCGGGTCGTCGCGTGTGCCCCGCAAATACTTCATCCGTGGTAGAAAAAATCCGGGGTCAATCCCGGGTTCCACTGCGGTCAACGGATTTTGACGGTTAACGGCTGTCCTATAGCTGGAAAACATGGACGCCTGTTCATGATCGATAGTTGAGAATTCCTTGACCGTTCAAGAAATTGAACGTAAATGCCGCTTTAAGCATAGTGCGCCAGCAACGGCGAGTGTGCTGACGGAATGTTTTCAATATTTTAGGAAGGAACGACGATGGCCGATCCGATTTTTCGCGATAACAGCAACCTGATCACCACCGCTTCGCGTGTTGACATCACGCTGAACAACACCTCGGACGTCTATGACGCCAGCGGCGCGTCGACCGCGTTCGTGTTCAAGGAAGGCGATGCCGGCGACGACACGCTGACCGGCTTCGGCAGCAACGATTCGATCCTGAACTACAAGAAGATCTTCGACGGCAACGGCGACGGCTTCATCCAGTTCGGCGCGAACGGCGAACTCGACATCGACCGCACCAGCCGCAAGAAGGCCGGCAACGACCAGATCCAGGTCACCGGCGAAAACGGTCCGGTCACCGAACTGCGCTATCTGGGCAGCAAGGGCGCTCCGGGCGACCTGCATGTCTATGCCAACTCGGCGACGCTGAAGAATCTGTGGATTTCCGAGTTCGGCGGCCGTGCCAACGTCATGGAAGGCACCGTCGGCAACGACACGATCGATTTCGGCGGCGGTAACAAGACCCTGCTGATCGACAACGCGCTCGGTCTGAACCTCGGTCAGGACACCTTCACCAACTTCGGCGCCGGCGACAAGATCGTCACCACCGCGAAGCTGTTCGACAACACGATGAACAACGTCGTCGGCTTCGGCAAGAACTTCGTCCTCGACGTTTCGGGTGCGGCCGGCCCGCTGCCGACCGATCCGAAGACCGGCCCGGGCGGCCAGATCGACTTCGCGACCCCGGACGTTCAGCAGATCAAGTTCGTCGGTTCGGAAGTCCATGGCGGCGTGACCTACTACATCTACGAAGCGCCCGACGCTTCGACCCCGCCGCTCTAAGCTGACGGCAAACGGTCGCTTCTACTGCGATCGGAACGGGAGGCGCTGGCGAAAGCCGGCGCCTCTTTTTTTGTTTATCGTTCGTGCGATTGAGCGTTGGACGACCCATGCGGCGGCGGCTGGCCGTTTTGCCGGAGGGGCACTGCGACGTCGCCAAGCGCCTTCGCTCGGTGGTCCAGGCGGATTGACCTTAGGGTTGGATGACCTGAACCTGACCCGTTCGTCCCGAGTAGCCATTGAGCTTGTCGAAAAGGCGTACGAAGGACCGTCTGTGGCAGGTGCTTCGATACGGGTCTTCGACTTCGCTCAGCCCCTACTCAGCACGAGCGGTTTTACTTCATGTCATGACGCCACAGCTCGCAACGCTCGGACTGGATGCAACGAGCGTCCGTAGAAGCTTCAGTATTTGCCGTCCCCCGAACGACCGTAGCGGCTTGGCGACCGATCGACCGTCGCGTTGAATGACGGCTGGTAGAGCCGTTGGTGTCGGGTAGGGGGTGAGCTTGTCGCGAAATACCTGCCCGAAACGGTCCGTCGATCCGGCATTTCGGCAAGCGCAATGCCTGTCATGCGCGATTGCCGCAGCAGGGCCGTCCAAGGGACTATCGAGGACGAACGGAGCAGGCTCCATGTCATCATGCTTCGGACACGAAAAAGGGGGCGGAACCGGCAACCCGGTCCCGCCCCCTCGATCGCCGACGAAGGTCGTTCAGAGCAGCGCCAGCGCCTCGGCCGGATCGGTCGCCGAACCGATCATGCTGTAGATGTAATAGGCGACGCCATTCTTCATCAGCATGCCGTCATATTCGATCTTCCGTACGCTCGATCCGTCGGTCGCCTCGATCGCGATCGAACCGCCCCCCGACAGGTCGAAAACCTTGTTGGAGCCGGCACCGATCAGCCCGTTCTTATTATTGTCGCGGAGGCGGACAGTGGTGACGAGGAAATCCTCGGCCGAAAAGTCCTTGATCCGGTCCTTTCCGCCCGCGCCCGTCGCGTCGTAGAAGAAGACGTCGCTGCCTGCGCCGCCCCACATGGTGTCGCTGCCCGCGCCACCGATCAACAGGTCGTTGCCGTCGCCACCGAACAACTGGTCGTTGCCGGCCAGTCCCTCGATCCGGTCGTTGCCGCCGAGACCCTCGATCCGGTCGACGGCGGCTGTGCCGCGCAGCCGTTCGCCGAAGTTGCGGAAATCGAACTGCGCGATCGCAGGGTCATGGTCCGACAGCGCCGGGTTAGTGCCGCCTTGCGTGTTATAGCCGGTGTTGATGTGGACGACATCATAGTTGGCGACCGCGCCAAGTTGCTGGTCGACGATGACATGGTCAATCGCCTGCGACCGTCCGTCGAACATATAGGTATAGCGTTCGGCCTCGGACAGTTTCGTCACGGTCAGATTGTCGAACCGCGCGCCGCCGTCGCGGGCGTTGCCGTTCGCATCGACATAGCCGGTCGCCGCTTCCAGCGCCCGGTTGAAGTAGAATTCGTTCCAGTCGCCGCCCGCGACGATCCGGTTGTCGGCCGAAGCCGACTGGATCGTGTCCAGCATGTGCCACACGTCTTCGGCAATGGCGTTGCGCTTCGCCCAACCGTTATTGAGCGGCTGACCGTTGTCGATATCCTGGTCGAGCTGCCAGAAGCTGCCCGAACCGCCCTTCGACGGTAGATGGTTGGCGGCGACATAGACGCTGTTACCGGCGAATTTGAACTCGCCGAGCAGCGACTTGCGGGTATTGTTCCAGTCGGCGGCGTTGATCTGGGCGGCGATCTCGCTGTCGTCATGGCCGATCCGGTCGCCGGCGTCGCGCACGCCATCGCCGATCCGGTCGGTAAAGGCGCGGCGCTGTTCGATCGTCGCATCGGCGGCGAGGTCGCCCAGTTGCACGCGGTTGGTGTTGTAGAGGAAACCGACGCGGATATTGCCGCTCTGCTGTCCGCCTTCGGCATTATAGACCGGCAGTTCGTCGACCCATTGATAGCGCTGCCCGGTGGCGGCGTTGACCGCATCGACCAGCTTCTGCCACGTCAGCGACGCATCGGTGCCGGTCGACGAACTGCCGTCGCCCGCCGCCGCGCCGTTATTGTCCTGTATTTCCTCGATCGTCAGGATGTCGGGCGCCTTCAGATTGACGGCGATGGCATCGGCGATCGCGGTGAAGCGGGCCGCCGGATCGGTCGCCGCCAGATTCTCGACGTTGAACGTGCCGATGGTCAGCGCACGCGAATCGGCAACGATGGTCGTCACCTCGCGAACCGGGGTCGTGTCCTCCTCGATCGTCACCGGATCGGTCACGACCAGCTTCAGGTCGGTGAAATCGAATTCGACGATGCCGGTCACGTCGCCCAGCTTGTCGCCGGCCGACGCCGAATCGATCAGTCCGGCCGGGGCCGCGGTCGCGAAATCGGTGAAGTCGAGTTCGAGAATGTCGGGATTGGTGTCGCCGTCATGGATATAGCGACCGCCCGAGTGGACATCGTCACGCGTGTCGCTGGTGTCGGGCGGCGACAGGCTGGGGTCGCCGGCGATCGTATAGCCGCCACGGCTGTTGATCTGGTCGGCATCGGCGTGAACCGTCGAATAGGCTTTCAGGAACGGCTTGCCACCCGACACGCTGACGAAACCATCGGCGACGACCATGTCGGGCACGGTGACCCGCATCCCTTCGATCGTCTCGAAGAAGTCGAGTGCGTCATTGGCGGGATCGAAGCCAGCGCCACCGACCGAATCGAAATAATTGGGCACTTCGTCGGTCAGGATCGCGCTGGGAATGGCACGACCCGGCGTGCCGTCGAGGATCAGCGTCGGCAGGTCCTGGTTGCTGGCATCGATGGTAATGCCGCTGACGCCGGTCAGCACGGTGCGCGGCATGTTGGTGAACGCCTGATATTCCATCACCTGCGCGGTGACGGTCACCAGGTCGCCGACGCGCAGGTTCGGGGCGAGCGCCGCCAGCGTCGTGCCGGCGTTGCGATCGTCGCGGGTCATCACGAAGATGCCTTCGGAGGTCAGCGCGCTCGAATCCCAGTCGGCGGTTTCCTCGGTCAGGTAGAAGCCTTGGCGTGCGCCGCTGCCGTCGAGTGCGGTGACCACCGCCTGCACGGTCACGGTGGTGGTCGAGCGGATATTGAAGCCGCTGACGCCGTCGGCTGCCAGTACCGGGCTGAAGAAGGCGGCGCCCTGCACGTCATGGATGCGGTACAGGTCGTCGTTGACGATCGTCGCCTCGCCCAGCGAATCGGTCAGGGTCGCGCCGTTGGTGGCGTCGGACAGCGCGACATAGAATTTCTCGTTGCCCTCGCGGACGGTGTCGCCGTTTACGGCGATCGAGACCGTCGCCGTTTCCTGGCCGGCGGCGAATTCGACCCGGCCGCTGGCGCCGACGAAATCGCTGCCGGCGGTGGCGGTGTTGCTCATCGTTTCATAGGCGACCGAGAAGGCCTCGCTGCCGCCGGTGCGGGTGATGGTGAAGGTCGCCAGCGTCTGGCCCGAATCGCCCTCGACCACCGAAACGTCGCCGATCGAGACCGAGGGCGGGGTGCCGTCGTCGTTCAGGATCGTGCCCGTGGCTTCCGCAGCCGCGATGGTCGCACCGCCCGTGGCATTGGTCAAAGCGAGCGCGATCGTTTCGTCCGATTCGCGTACGGTGTCGCCGGCCACGGTGATCGTCACCGTCTTGGCGGCCTCGCCCGCGGCAAAGGTCAGCGTGCCGCTCGGCAAGGTGCCGACGATGTCGTCGGCATCGGCGGTGCCGAAGGTCGCGGCGAAATCGACGGTCGCCTCGCCGGTGCTGCCGCCGTCGCGGGTGATGGTGAAGGTCAGGTCGACGGTGCCGGCATCGCCTTCGTCGACCGTCACGTCACCGACGCTGAACGCACCGGCATTGTCGCCACCGCCACCGACGGTGAAGCCCTTCGCATAGGCGACGCCGGCGGCATCGTCGTTGGTCCAGTTCGCCCGGTTGGCGATCGCGTCAAGGATCTCGGCGCGGGTGCCGGTCGTCGGGCCGGTATAGGCACCGTTATCCTCGCCAAAGGCCAGCGCATCCTTGCCGGCGGTCAGGCCGGTCGGCACCGCGCTGGTGTTCGAATTGGTCGCGTCGCCTGCGAACGCCGTCTTGCCGTCGGCGAAGTTGAGCGCGAACAGGAAGGTCGGGTTGGCGGCGGTGCCGCTATAGGCGAGGATCTGGTCGCCGCTGGTCGACGGATTGAACTGTCCGGTCAGACCGGTGACCTCGAACACCGTCCCGATCTTGGCATCGGCGGGGATGGTGTAGGCGACGGTGCCTTCATTGGCGCGGAACCCGCCCGCCGCCAGCCAGCCATTATCGGTGAAATAGATGGTCTGCCCGGCCAGATCGGCCAGCAATACGAACGCGAACGACTTTACCCCGGTATCGGCACCATAGCCGATTAACGCGATATCCCCAGCAACTGCCACGCTATTTCCCCTTTTCCGGTTTGATCGCCGGCTAGGATGGTAACATGACAGCTATATTAATTACCCGTAACCATATCGTACGATCGCCACTGGGTCGGCATGGTACCATCGTGTCGGCCGGTCCGGTCGGTGGTCGTTGCGACAGCCCCGAACGACGACGACCGGATACGCGATCGCGCACCCGGTCGTCTTTCGGCGATCATCGCCGCGCCGGGCCGATCCCGGTCGCTACGGTTACGCGCTGAAACAGTCGTGCATGAACGGCGGAATCGTCTGCATCCACAGCTTCGCTGCGGGTGTCGCCGCCTCGCCATGTGCCGGGGCGACCGCGCCGAGCGCAAGGACCGCTTCGGCAATGGCGCGGACTTCGCTGGGCGCGAGGATTTCGCTGACCGGATCGCCGCCCATCAGTTCGACTTCGGCAATGATGGCGCAAAGATTATCGAGATGCATGGCTTACCTCCCACCGATTCCCCATCGATAGCCTGTAAAGATGAAGAAAGGATGTGCCAAACGGGGGCGGGGCGTTTTGAAAAATTTTCGCGGTCGCAATATCGCTCGAACGACGAAACGCCGGCCCCGTCGGGACCGGCGTTCGTTTTCGGGCGATAGCTGGATCAGAAGCTCAGATCGCTCGCATCGGTGCCGACCGAGCCGACCAGCGAGTAGACATAGTAGGTCAATCCGCCGCGGACGACCGATCCGTCGAATTCGAGCGAGTCGATCGCGGCGCCCTTGGTATCGCTGACCAGCAGCGAGCCGGTATCGCCAGGCAGCGCGAACTTGCCGTCGCTGGTGGTGATGATGCCGTCGTTATTGTCGTCGGCCAGCTTGGTGGTGGTCACGACCAGGTCGTGCTTGCCGAAATTGCCGATCGTGTCGTTGCCGAGGTCGAGACCGTGGGCGGTGTCGAAGAAGAACACGTTCTTCGACTTGTTGCGGGCGTCGCCCATGAACGCGTCGTCGGCGGTGGTGCCTTCCTTCGCGCTCTTCGGACGGGCGCTGGCATCGGCATATACCGCATGGCCTGCGTCGTCGGTGCCGAGGAAGCGCAGCTTCGACACACCCTCGATCACGACCGTGTCGCCGCCCTTGCCGCCATCGATCGACACCTTGCTCTTCGACAGGGCGATGATGCCGTCATTGTTGCCGTCATACAGCTTGGCATCGGTGACAAAGAGGTCGGTCTTGTCGAAGCCGACGATGCGGTCCTGCCCGGTGCGTGCTTCGTTCGAGAAGTAGAAGACGTCCGAACCGGCGGTCCCTTTCAGGATTTCGTTGGCGCTGGCATTGCCGTTGATGACCGATGCGGCCTGCAGCAGGTCGAGGAACGGATCGGCGGTGACCGGCGGGACGACGACCGGGGCAACGACCGGCGGCAGTTCGACGACCGGTTCCTCGACGACCGGGGCGGCCTCGATCGACAGGTCGACGGTGGCGTTGGTCAGATGGACGCCATCCGATGCGGCATAGGTGAAGCTGTCCTCGCCGCTCCAGCCTGCATTCGGGGTGTAGATGAACGAACCGTCGTCCGAGAACTTGATGGTGCCGTGATCCGGGCCGTCGACCAGGCTCGCGGTCAGCTTCTTGCCCTCGGGGTCCTTGTCGTTCGACAGGACGTTGCCGGTCACCGCATTGTCCTGGTCGCCGTCGAACGCGTCGTCCACCGCCTCGGGGGCGAGGTTGACGACCGGCGGGGCAACGACCACCGGCGCCTTGCCGGCGTCGATCTCGCTGATCGTCGCCTTCAGATTGTCGGTGACACCCATGTACAGCGTGATCTTGGTCGATTCACCGGCCTTGAGCGTGCCCAGGCTGAAGGTCAGGTTCAGCGTCTGGTCGACGGTCTTGGCATAGCCCTTTGCCTGCGATGTGTTGGCCGCCGCGAACGGATCGAGATTGACGAAGCCGTAGAAGGAAGCGGTTGCCCGTGCGTCCTGCGAATAGAGGAAGAAGGGCGTGTCCTTCTGCAACATCGCCGTCACCAGCGCGCCGTCGCCCTGTTCGATCTTGTTGGCGGTGTCGTACTTGCCGGCCTGATCGGGATCGGCGGTCCGCATGTAGCGGACGTCGTTCATCGTGGTCGACGAATTGTTGGTCAGGACGACATCGATCTTGATGTACTTGGCGTCATCGGCCAGCGTGATGGTCTGCGCGATGCCCAGCTTGTCCTTGGTCGCACCGACCCATTCGGCCTTGCCTTCGGCGGCGTTGCTGGCATCGGTCAGCTCGCCCTTGATCTGGCGATAGCCGGTCAGCAGCTGGTTGCTCTGGACGACCTTGTTCGAACCGATCGTGTAGCCGACGTTGAAACCTTCGATCGAGCGGCCCTGCAGCAGCACGTCGTCGAGGGTCGTTTCCTTGCCCTGGCCGAAGCCGTCGAGGTCGGCGACCATGCCGAGGCGCAGGAAGCCGCTGTCGGCGTCGGTGGCGAAGCCCTTGGGCGCGTTCTTGGTGGTGCCCAGATTGCCGTCGGCATTGATGCCGATGCTGAGATAGGTGCCCTGCAGATGAAGTTCGCCGTTGGCGATCGCGCTGTTGATGGTCATCGTTTTTCCCCGCCGAAAAGAACTGTGAAATCTCGTCGGAACTCGCGGCCTGCAGTGTTTGTCTGCTTCGCAAATCCTGTGACCATAAACACCGAATCCCTTTTCCGATGTTCTAAAGTACTAGGTTATAAGGATGTTTACCGAAGTTTGTCGGCCGGTCCGGCCGGGCGGAACCGCCCTAAATCTGCGGGGAAATAGGTAAAATTGCCTTTGATCGCAGTCTATCCTGCGTCCCGCGCCGACACGGGGAATGGTAATTCTTCCATTTACCTTGTTGCCAAAGTATATCGAACGATGTCGTTCATCGAAGACAATACACCGTTGATCGACGGCGTAACGAAATCTGTGCGATCGCGGGACGCCCGTCCTTCTATGGGACCGGCCGGCGCGGGCCGCGAAAGGTCCGCGCCGTGCACGCGATCACATAATATAGGACAGCAGTCGATTTCGTGCCGGATTGCCCGAACTCGTCGCGCCGTCGTTCGCAATCAGCAGCGAATCGCCAAGAATATGAACGCCTTCGATCGAATCGGCTCCGGTCAGCACGTCGATGCCGATCTGATTCGGCCCGCCATAATCACCACTGCGCAGCCGCAGCACCGATCCGTTCGCGCCATTCGTGCCGAAGCTTATCAGCAGGTCGCCCACGGCATGGTCGCCCTGTGCCGATTCGACGACGAAGCCGTGGTCGCTATTCGCCGGCAATTCGATCGCGCCGGTACGTGGCCGGCCCTGCCGATCGTAAAGCACCAGTTCGTTCTGGTCGCGTACGATCCAGAAACTGTCGCGGCGCGCGTCATAGGCGATGCCATTGTCGCCCGCCAGGACCTGGAGCGGCGTGCCCGACAGTGCTCCGGCCGCCGGATCGAAACTTGCCAGATAGGTCTTGTCGCCGCTGCTGCCTGCCTGCTTCAGCAGGAACCAGATCCGTCCCGTCGTCCGGTCGCAGGTCATGCCCTGCACCGATCCCGCGAAATCGGCCGACAGGCCGAGGCGGGTCAGGTCGAACTCCTCGTCGATCGTTGACAGGTCGGGCTTCATCCGCGTGAACAGCAACGTCGTTCGCGCTGCGCGGCCATTGCCGAGATACCAGCGCCCGGCAAGATCGCGAGTTACGCCGCTTACCGCCATGCCGCTGCCCACGGCGATCGGCGCCGACCCGTCGGGCAGGGTGGCTGCCTGCGTCAGCGTCAGCGTCCGGGTGGTGACCGCGGGCAGGGGAGCGACGCCGACATCGCGCATATAGGTCGCGAGCGCGCCCGCCAGCGTCTGATGCTGCGCATCGGACAGCGTGCCGCCGGCGACGAAGGCGCAGAACTGCCCCTGTGCATAGATGTCGTTGGTCAGTCCCATGCCGACCGTCGCCGAAGCCGGAGCGGTCGATGATGCCGAATTGGTCGTGCCCGCCACCCGTCCGTTGATGATCTGGCGCAGTCGCGACGAACTGCTGCGGTCGACGGCGGTAAAGCCATAGCCGGAATCGACGGTACCGCCGCCGACCAGCGTCGATCCGTTCAGCCGGCCGGTGCTGGCGTTGCCGGTATTGCGCGGGTTGATCAGCAGCGAGCCGCCGGTGATCGTGCCGATCGGTGCGGCCGGGTTGCGCGCGTCCTTGCGCACCCACGCGCCGATCATCGCCGTGTTGCGCTGGAACTGCGTGGCCGAGACCGGCACCAATGCGGTGTCGATCCAGTCGTCCAGTCCGTCGCACCAATAGCCGCGATCGGCGACGAACACCGGCGCCCCGCCGCCGATCGCCGCGTCGCGCCGTCCGGTCCAGTTGAGCAGCGCCACCTTCGGCCCATGCGCGGCAAGCAGCAGCAGCGTATCGAGCCGGCCCCAGATATCGGCATCGATCAGCGTCCCGATCAGCCGGTCGATCTGCATCGTCCGCTCGAACGACGGCGGCGGGTCCATCCGTGCGATCAGGTCGCGGGTCGGGCCGCGCCATGATGGCGCCGCCCTGCGCCGGGGGCGTATCCCGGCGATGTTCAATGCGAACCCCAGCATCAGCCGAGCGCCACGATCGCGGTGGCGGTGGTGCCGGTCGCCCGCACGAACTGTACCCGCACCGGCAGCACGCTTCCCGCCGGCACCGCGCTTAATACCACGTCGGCGGCACTGTCGACGCACCGCAACGTCACGTCACCGCCGCCGCCGATATAGAGCGCCTTGGGCAGGCGGGGCAGGGCAATGTTGTCGCTCGGCACTACCGCGATGGCGGTGCGCGCCGGACCTACCGGCGAATCGGTGAAGGACTGGAACGGATCGGACATGCACTTTCTCCCGCTGGCGATCCGGCTGGATCGTTCATGGTTCGTTCCACAGGCGGCGGGCTGTAGGAAAGTGCTTTGTGAGCGGCAGGGTGGGCACGCGACGTCGTGACGTCAACGCGGCGCCCTACCGCAACGCCCCGGCGCCTCTTCGCTCTCCCGGCGGGAGAGCGAGGGCGCGGCGCAGCGAAGGAAGGGTGAGGGTGAGGGTGAGGGTGAGGGTGAGGGTGAGGGTGATCAACGGTCGTCGAGGGAGACGCAAGAACCGATTGGCATTCGCGACCCGAATGAGTTCAACTTTGCCAACGGACGTACCGTCACCCCGGATTCGGGCCAGGGTCCCGCTTCTCTTTCGATCACTCGAAAAGCGGGACGTTGGGTCAGGCCCGGGGAACGAAGAGATTCTCGTTCCGCTTCGGCCCGCTTGTAGGGGTTGCCGAAGTAGCTGGAACCGCCAGAGCAATTCGCCGGGGTTCTGGTCGAATTCGGCATGATGCCAACCCGAACGCCCCGTTATGTCCGAAACCGGATCGCGCGACCGTCAGGTCGCGACCGGCACCCGACCGCCGCCGGACCCGAAGGCCCGGCGGCGATCCGGCCTCAATCCTCCTTGCGTACCGCCGCCGGGTTGCGCCGCGTCGAGGGCGGTGCGGCGTCTTCGGGCGGCAGTGCGATCGCGCCCGGATCGCCCAGCATCGGCAGTCCGGTGCCGAGCGGACGGCCGGGTAGCGGCGCCGTCGGCGGCAGCAGGTTCGGCGGGCCGGCGACCGGCACTTCCGGCGGCGCCTTGGGATCGTCGGGCGCCCGCGCCAGCTTGTCGAGCACGCTGACGAAGGGCTGGAAGGGGTCGATCTGCATCGCCTTCTGCTTCTTCAGGTTGCGCTCCATGTCATAGGTCGCGGCACCCGGATTGAGCAGCGCGGTTTCCAGCCGACCGATATAGGTGAGCAGCGTCGCCTGCGAGCTGTAGCGCTGATATTCGGCATTCGCGACCAACTGCTGCGCGTTGAGCAGCCGCTGTTCCGAATCGAGCACTTCGAAGTTCGACCGGAACCCTTCCTGGAAGCCGCGCCGGACACCCTCCAGCGCGCGGGCCGCCGCCTCGACACTGCGCAGGCCGATGCTTTGCTGTTCGCCCGACGAAATCGTCTGGTTCCATGCCTGTTGCACCTGCGACGTCACGCCGCGCCGGGTCGCTTCGACGGTAAAGGCCTGTGCCTGCTGGTTCGCCAGCGCCGCCCGGACGCGCGAATCGACGACGCCGCCTGTCAGCAGCGGCACGGTCAGCGTCGCCGATGCGCTCGCGCCGCGCCGCAGATTGTCGAATCCGATCCCGTTCGGGTCGTTGATCCCGATCGACGCATCGGCGCTGAGCACCGGATTGCGCTCCGCACGCTCGGCGGCGACCCGCGCTCGCGCACCGCGTTCGTTCAGGATCGCCTGCCACAGCGCCGGGCTTTCCTGTTCCGCGCCGCGATAGGCGAGGTCGATCGAGGCCGGAATACCCGGCAGGATCGGCGGCGGGGTCAGATTGCCTGGATTGCGCCCGACCGCCGCGGCAAAGCGTGCGCGGCTGCGCTGCAGATTCGCCTCACCCTGCGCCAGCTGCGCCTGCACGAGACCGAGCTGTGCCTGCGCCTGGTTGATGTCGGTCTGGGTCAGGTCGCCGGCACGTTCACGCGCCTGTGCCTGATCGACCTGCCGCTGGTACGAATCGACCGAGCGGCGCTGGATCGCGATCAGCGTCTGGTCGCGCAACACCGATGCATAGGCATCGACGACTTCGAACAGGATGAAGCTTTCGACCTCGCGCAGCCGTTCGCGCGCCGACAGCACGTCGGCTTCCGCCGCCGAGACCTGCGCGGCGGTGCGGCCGCCGTTGAACAGGATCTGCGACGCGGTCAGCGACGCACCGGTCGCACGGTTCCGGTTGGTGATGAGGTCGTTGAAGAAGATCTGGCGCTGAACCTGTTCCTGATAGCGCACCGTGCCGACCACGCTGGAGCGCAGGCGGTAGGGTGAGCTCGCCTGGATCACGGTCTCGTCGATCGCCCGCAGCTGGGCCCGCTGTGCCTCGAGCTGGGGATTGTGGCGATAGGCATCGGCGACCGCCTCGGCCAGCGTTTCGGTCCGCGCAGTCGGGTCGGCGGGGAGCGTCGGCATTTCCAGCGATACCGGATCCGACCGCACCGGGGCGGGGGCGGGCGGCGTCGGCCGGGTAACCGGCCGCGTCGTCGGGCGCGCGACCTGCGCCATCGCCGGTGTGACGCCGGTCAGCGCGACCGACAGCAGCAGCATTGCTCGCGAACGAAATCCCGCCGGCATAAAATCCCCCTTGTCAGGACCAGCCCCCGGCTTCCCTGTCCGGGCGGGCGGTCGTGTCGATGCCGCGATCCTTATCGCAGCGCCCGACGGATGTAACCATGATAAGTGCCGGACGCGGCGCGTTTGCGCGCGTCCGGCACGGTTGGCTCAACGCTCGTGCAGCGACCGGCGGAATGCCTCGGTCAGCGGATCGAGCATATATTGCAGCGCGGTGCGCGGACGCAGCTTCACCAGCACGCTCACCGGCACGCCGGCGCGGATGCCGGTGTCGGCGCCGCGCACTTCCTTCAGCATCGCGATCTGCGATTGCGGCACGACGATCTCGGCGGTGAAGTAGCTACGGCCGGACTTTTCGTCGACCAGGCTGTCTGCCGACACGTTGCGGATATTGCCGAGCAGGATCGGCAGATCGCGTTCGTGCAGGTTCAGGAACTTCACCTCGGCCTGACGCCCTTCATAGACGCCGTCGATGTCGCTCGGGTCGAAATTGGCGCGCACGACCAGCGGCGCGGCATCGGGAACGATGTCGAGGATCGGCTGCCCGGCCTGCACCACGCCGCCTTCGGAAAAGACGCGCAGTTCGACGACGCGTCCCGATACGGGCGCGCGGATGACGGTGCGTTCCAGCTGTTCCTTGGCGGCCAGCCATTTCGGCATGACCTCGTTCAGCTGGAACTGCGTGTCGCGCAGCAGGGTCGCGGCGTCCTCGACATAGCGGCGCGACGTCGCGATCGACGATTCGCGGGCTTGGCCGACCTGTTCGCGCGCCGCGGCGGCTCGCGATGCGTAATCGGCATCGGCACCTTGCAACTGCTGGATCGAGCGTTCGATCTGGCGGACCGAGTTGCGCGAGACATAGCCTTCATCGGCCAGCCGCTTGGTGCTGGCGAGTTGTTCCTCGAGCGAGCGGCGCTGTTCGGCGGTGGCGCGCGCCTGGGCCGAAAAACCGCCGATGCTCTGCGACGCTTCGGCCTGTTGCTGGCGGATCACGGCACGGTTGGCCGCCAAGGCGTTGTTGCGCGCATTCTGCTGGGCAAGCTGCAGCGTCTTGGCACGTTCGACCAGGACCCTGTCGTCCCCGGTCGCCTGCGCAAAGCTTGCCGGCCACTGGATCGGCGTACCGCGAATTTCCGATTCAAGGCGTGCGCGCTGCGCTTGCAGGTCGATCACGCTGCCCGCCAGCGCGCGCTCGGTCGCCTGCACCTCGGCCCCGCGCAGGCGGATGATGACCTGCCCCTGTTTGACGTGCTGGCCCTCGCGGACGTCGAGATGCTCGATATAGCCGCCATCGCGATGCTGTACCGTCTGGCGGTTGCCCGACACCACGACCCGGCCATCGCCCGCCGCCGCCGCATCGAGCCGGGCGAACGATGCCCAGCCCAGCAGCACGACGAAGAACAGCACGGCGATGATGATGCCGGTACGCAGCGCCTTGTTGGGCGAATCGTCGATTTCCAGCCGTTCGCGGATCGCCTGCGACACCGGAATGATATTCTGCCCCGACTGGGGGGCATTGACCAATTCGCCGCTCACGCTTCACCTCCATTGGCGCGGTTGCCGCTCGCCGCGGCATCCGTCCCGTCATTACCCGGCAGCGGCGGGGCGGGCGGCGGGTTCGCCGGTCCCTGGCCGCCTTGCGGCGGCGTGCCGCCCGGCGCACCCGCGCCCTGCTGTTCCATCTGCGGTGCCGCCGGGCGGATCACCTTGCTGCGATCGTCATAGATCTGGATCACGCCGTCGCGCAGCAGCATCACCTTGTCCACCGCCTGCAACAGGCCGGTGCGGTGCGTCGACACGACCACCGTCGCGCCGCGTTCGCGCAGATGGGCGAGCGTTTCCATCAACCGCCCCTCGGCACTGATATCGAGATGCGCATTGGGTTCGTCGAGGAACAGGATGCGCGGCGACCCGAACAGCGCGCGCGCCAGCGCCACGACCTGCCGCTGCCCGGCCGACAGGCCGCCGCCCTCGCGCATCGCCAGCTGCGTGTCGTACCCGCGTTCGAACCGCAGGATCAGGTCGTGGGCACCGGCCAGCTGCGCGGCGGTCACCACCTGCGCGTCCAGCTCCTGGCCGCTCAGCCCCTCGAACTGGCGGAAGCGCGAGATGTTCGAATGGACCGTCGCCGGGAACAGCGTCGGCGTCTGCGGCATATAGCCCAGATGGCGCCCCAGCTCCTCGCGGTTCCAGTCGTTCAGGCTTGCGCCGTCAACGCGGATCTCGCCCTCGTCGGGGTCGATCGCCCCGGCCAGCGCGCGTAGCAGCGTCGACTTGCCGGCGCCCGACGGCCCGACCAACGCGACGATCGTGCCCGGTTCGATGGTGAAGCTCAGCTTGTTGAGCAGCACCCGGTCCGACCCCGGCACGCGGACGGTCAGCCCGTCGACCTCGATCCGGCCGAGCGGATCGGGCAGCGACGTGCGCTGCACCGTCACGTCGGGCAGGCGGCAAAATTCGTTCAGCCCCTTATAGGCATTCTGCGCGCTGATGACGTTCTTCAGCGCATTCAGGATCTGTTCGACCGGCTGCAGCGCGCGGCCGAGGATCAGCGACGCGGCAAAGATCGCGCCGCCCGAAATCTGCTGGTTGATCGCCAGATAGGCGCCCAGCGCCAGCGCCATCGACTGCAGGAACAGGCGAAAAAATTTCGTGATCGCAAGGAAGATGCCCGACGTGCCGGCAATATCGCCCTGCGCGCGGACCAGATCGGCGCGTTCGACCAGATGGCGGGTGACCAGCGCGCTGCGCATGCCCAGCGCACGGGCGACTTCGGACGCCTGGATCGAATAATCCTGCGACCGATACGCCATGTTGGTCCGCTGCCCGACCTCGTTCAGCCGGCCCTTGGTCGTCTTGTCGCTGAGCACCGCCAGCGTGATGAGCAGCGCCGAGCTGAGCAGCGCCAGCAATCCGATCAGCGGGTGGAGCAGATAGGAGATGATGATGTAGATCGGCGCCCATGGCGCGTCGAACATCGCGATGATCGCCGGCCCGGTCAGCGTGCCGCGCAGCGTGTCGAAATCGCGCATCGCCTGTGCCCGTTGCGCCGGCGTCGCGCCGTTGGCGCCCAGGATACGGTGCAGGATGTTGCCCGCCGCCATCTTTTCCAGCCGCATGCTCGCTTGAAGCAGCAGCTTCATGCGCACCGTGTCGAGTGCTGCGAAGACGATCAGCGATATCGCGAGGATCAGCGACAGCACCAGCAGCGTCGCCGTGCCGCGCGTCGGCACGACCCGGTCGTACACCTGCAACATGAAGATCGAGGGCACGAGGTACAGGATGTTGATCAGGCCGGAGAAAATGCCGGTGGCGATGAAATGCCGCCGACATTTGCGCAGGGCTGCCTGCAACGGGTTCGATTCGTAGGACATGGGAAGAAGCCGAATCCCTTTAAAACGGGCCAGTTATGTGCGCGCGTTATGAACCATGATAGGCAAGCGTAGCGTTAAGACTGCGCGCCTTCTCGAGAAATTTATCATAGCCGCGCTCGATCTGCCACGCATCGCTGATGCGCGTCTGTCCCGCGGCCTTCATACCAAGTAATGCCAGCGCCGCACCCGCGCGCAGATCGGCGGCGCGGACATCGGCCCCGACCAGCGTCTGCGTGCCGATGATATGCGCGGTACCGTCGCGTACGAAGCTCTCGACGCCCATCCGCCCGAAATCGGGAAGATAGGCATAGCGGCCGGCGAACCGCAGGTCGACGATCCGCGATTCGCCGCGCGCACAGGCGCCGAGCGCGGCGAACAGCGGCTGCATGTCCGAATTGATCCCCGGATAGGGGCCGGTGCTGATCTCGACCGGATAGGGCCGGCCCGACCGGACGATCGCGACATTGCCGTCGCGAAAGATCCTCGCGCCACTTTCGCGCAGGAAGATCAGCGGGACTTCGAGATCCTCGAACGGAAAGTCGCGGATCTCGACGTCGCCGCCGGTGATGACCGACCCGACCAGCCACGTCATCGCTTCCATATTGTCGGGCATCACCCGCCATCCGGTGCCGGCAAGGTCGGGCGCGCCGGTGATCTCGATGCTTTCCTGCCCGAATACGGTGATCGTCGCCCCCATCGCGCGCAGGAACGCGCACAGGTCGAGGATTTCGGGCCGGATATGCGGGTTCCACAACCGCGTCGTACCCTTTGCCAGCGATGCGATCAGCAGCGCATTTTCGGTCGCGCCGGTCGATCGCAGCGGCAGCACGATCTCCGCCCCGGTCAGCCCGTCCGGCGCCTCGGCAAAGAGCCGGCCATCCTTGCCCCACACCCGCGCGCCCAGCCGGGTCAGCACCAGTTCGTGCAGGTCATAGCCACGCCCGCCCAGATCGCATCCGCCGGGCAGGGGAACGCTGCCCGCCCCGGTCCGCGCGACGAGCGCGCCGAGGATCAGCAGCGTGTTGCGGATCGACCGCCCGTCCCACACCAGTTCGCTCGGCGGCGGCGCGGCTTCCTCGATGGTCAGCGCGCCATGCGCGACGGTGCAGCGCTTGCCCAGCGCCTCCAGCATTCCGACATGGACCTGCGCGTCGAGCAGCCCTTGCGGATAATTGTCGAGCACGATCCGCTCGGGCGTCAGCAGCGACGCCGCCATCAGCCGCAGCACGCTGTTCTTGGCGCCGCTCACCGTGACGATGCCTTCGAGCCGCGACGGCTCGACGGTCAGGATGCGGTCGGTCGGCTGGGCAGCGTCGAAAAGCTGGTCGGTCATGCGGTTGCTCCCGGCAGCGCCCGGTCGCCGAGCAGTTCGGCCACTTCATGCGCGGGACGCATGACGCCGTCGGGGGCGAGGTGGCGGACTTCGGCGTCCATGGCAATGCCCGACAGGTCGGCGACCGATTGCCGGGCCAGCCGGATCAGGTGCAACACGTCCTTGGCACGCGCGCCGCCATTGTTGACGATGAAATTGGCGTGGTCGGGCGAAATCTGCGCGCCGCCCGCCGATACGCCTTTCAATCCGGCGCGTTCGATGGCGAGGCCGGGCGGGCCGATCTGCGCATAGAGCGCGGGATCGCTGACGAACACCGACCCGCAATTGGCGCGCACCCGCGGGAATTTGGCCCGGCGCGCGGCAAGGATCGACAACGCCTCGCGCCGCATCGCGCGGGCGTCGCCCGGCGCGAAGGACAATTGTGCCGCCACGACGATCAGGTCGCCGCGCTGCAATCGCGACGCGCGATAGCGATAGTCGAGCTGTTCCTGCGTCAGCCGGTGCATCCGCCCCTGATGGTCGATCGCATCGACATGCACGACATTCTCGCCAATGCCCTTGCGCTGGCTGCCGCCGTTCATGGTGACGAGGCCGCCCAGCGTGCCCGGAATGCCGATCGCATGGACCGCGCCGGCCATGCCCCAATCGATCACCTGTCGCACGAACGCCGGCACCCACATGCCGGCGCCCGCCTCGACCGTCGCTTCGTCGAGCCGGCGGATGCCGCCCAGTCCGCGACCGATGCGCAGCACGACCCCGCGAAACCCGGCATCGTCGAATAACAGGTTCGATCCGTCGCCGATCACGATATGCCGCGCCGCATATCGGGCGATCACCGCCAGCGCGGCCGCCAGCGTGTCGACCGATTGCGGCGTAACGACGATATCGGCCGGCCCACCAATGCCCCAGCGGCCGAGCGACGCCAGTGGCACGTCGGTCGCGACCGCACCAGTGGGAAGCGCGTGCCGCAATGCGGCAAGGACGTCGGCATCGGGCGCATGGCCCCGCGGGGCGAGATCGGCAGCAAAAGTCATCCGTCCCTGTTCCCCGTTGGCCCGACGATCCCGGCACCTACCGCGTTCGCCCTGTGCCGGCCCAGATCCCCTGGCGTTCCGGCGCCGGGCAAGGTCGTTGACCGGCAGTGCATTAGATCGTCCGGTCCGACGGGTCCAGCCCCGGCGCTCCGATCGCCCAAGTCCATGGAAAGGCGATAGCAAGACGACCATGCCAATTTATTAACGGCCCCCGGCATAGCTCGCTGTCCTGGTGACCATGCGACTTGCATGGCGGGGGATGGCCGATATGCTAGGTGCTCCATTGTGTCTTCATGCGTATGCCGATGTTGCACCGCGGCACGATATCAACATGTTGCGGTAAAGGAAACGGACGATGCGCAACCTTGGACCGGGGCCGTCGACCCTGATCGTTCCAGCGGCTCGCCTCGGGACGGAGCGCTGCTGATGTCGGTACCGATTCTGGTGACCGGCGCTGCCGGTTTTATCGGCCATGCCGTCGCCCACCGTCTGCTCGCGCGCGGTGAACGGGTGCTCGGCATCGATATCGTCAACGACTATTACGACGTGACGCTGAAGGAAGCGCGCCTCGCGACGTTCGACGGGGTCGACGACTTCACCTTCCACCGGATCGACGTCGCCGATGCCGATGCGGTCGCCGCGCTGGTCCGCGACCATGGCGTGCGCCGCGTCGTCCATCTGGCGGCGCAGGCGGGGGTCCGGCACAGCATCGACAATCCCTTCGCTTATGAACGCTCGAACGTCGGCGGACATCTCGCCATATTGGAGGCGTGCCGTCACGCCCCGGGCTTCGAACATCTGGTCTATGCTTCGTCCAGTTCGGTCTATGGCGACAAGCCGATGGGCGGGGAGGGGTTTCGCGAGGATGAGCCGGCCAACCGCCCGGTCTCGCTCTACGCCGCGACCAAGCGCGCCTGCGAGTTGATGAGCCAGTCCTACGCGCATCTGTATCGCATGCCGCAGACCGGGCTGCGCTTCTTCACCGTCTATGGCCCATGGGGCCGGCCCGACATGGCTTATTTCAGCTTCACGAACAAAATCGTCGCGGGGGCACCGATCGAGGTGTTCGGCGAAGGACGCATGGCCCGCGATTTCACCTATATCGACGATATCGTCGACGGCATTGTCGGCGCGCTCGACCATCCGCCCGAACCAGGTGGCCACCGCGTCCTCAACATCGGCGGCAGCCAGCCGGTCGGGCTAATGGACATGATCGAAACGCTGGAACACGCGATCGGGCGCGAGGCGGTGAAGATCATGAAGCCGATGCAACCCGGCGACGTCACCTCGACCTATGCCGATGTGTCGCAACTCCACGCGCTGACCGGCTATGAACCGAAAGTGCGGCTGGCCGAGGGGCTCGGCCGGTTCGCCCAGTGGTACAAGGGCTATTACAAGGTCAACTGACTGGGCTTCGTCACTCCCGCGCAGGCGAGACCTCTGCAAAAGTCGCTCGATCGCCTCAAAACTGCCGTACCCCGGCGAAGGCCGGGGGCCAGTTGGGAAGGCTTTTCCGCGCCTTACCGACGTGCCCCCAACTGGGCCCCGGCCTTCGCCGGGGTACGAGAAGGACTTTCGCAGAGGTCTCGCGCAGGTGGGGGTGCAGCGCCAAGTAGAACAAGCGCTTGTGGGAGCGGCCATCGATTCCCCCTGCGCGGGGATACGGTACAATCCCTTTCCCGCCGGGAGAGGGAGGGAGCGGCGTAGCCGCGCAAGGGTGCGGGCGATCGAGGTCGGTCTGGCGTCATTCCCCCGCCAACGCAGCCCGCACGATATCGACATACACCGCCTCCAGCAGCCGCAGATCGTCGATCGCCACCGCCTCGTCGACCTTGTGCATCGTCGCGTTGAGCAGGCCGAACTCGACCGTCGGGCACAGTGCCGACAGGAAGCGGGCGTCGGACGTGCCCCCGGTCGTCGACAATTCCGGTGCCAGCCCGGTGTGCTTGCCGATCGCATCGGCGATCAGCGTCGAGAACGCGCCCGGTGCGGTCAGGAACGCCTCGCCCGATACCCGTCCGACCACCTGCGCGTCCGGCGCATGCGCCCGCACGATGCCCGTGATCCGCTCGACTAGCGCGTCGCCGCGCTGTTCGTCGTTGAACCGGATCGACAGCCGCGCCGCCGCATGGCCGGGAATGACATTGGTCGCCGGATTGCCGACGGTCAGGTCGGTGATCTCGATGTTCGACGGTTGAAACCACGCATTGCCGCCGTCGAGCACGATGCCCTCGATCTCGTGCAGCGCCGCGATCAACGGGGTGATCGGGTTGTTGGCCAGATGCGGATAGGCGACATGCCCCTGCCGTCCGGGCACGTCGATCCAGATATTGACCGACCCGCGCCGCCCGATCTTGATCATGTCGCCCAGCCGCTGCTGCGACGTCGGTTCGCCGACCAGGCACAAATCGGGGCTGATGCCGCGCGCGGCCATGCGATCGATCAGCGCGCGGGTGCCATAGACCGCCGGTCCTTCCTCGTCGCCGGTGATGATCAGGCTGATCGTGCCCGCATCGGCCGGTACCCGCGCCGCCGCCGCGACGAAGGCTGCGACCGCGCCCTTCATGTCGACTGCGCCGCGCCCGAACACCAGCCCGTCGCGGATCGTGCCGCCGAACGGATCGCCCTGCCATCCGGCGCCGGCGGGCACGACATCGACGTGGCCGGCAAAGGCGAAGTGCCGTCCGCCCGTCCCCCGCACCGCCAACAGATTCTCGACCGGCCCATCGGGTGCCTCGCCGACGATGAACCGGTCCACCGCGAAGCCGATCGCGGTCAGTTCGGTCTCCAGGACGTCGAAGACACTGCCGGTTGCCGGGGTCACGCTGTCGCAGGCGATCAGGCGGCAGGTAAGGTCGACGACATCGGCAGGCATAACGATCTCCACACGCATTTCGTCGCGGCTGTAGCGTCTGCGCGGGCAAACGCCACTGGCGCTTGGGGCATGGGATGCTACAGCCGGGGCGATGCGGGTTCTCTTCGTCATATTCGCGGTGCTGCTGCTGGTCCCCGGCTGGAGCGGGTCCGAACGCCTGCCGCTCTATGCGAAGGTGCCGACGATCACCGCCGAGCGGGTCGCGCTCTATCCCGAAAATCCGAAGCGGCGCGATCTGGGACCGTTCACCTATCTTGGCGGGGTGGTCCTGCGCGGCAACGACCCGGCATTTGGCGGCTTCTCGTCGATGCATGTCGATGGCGACCGGTTCAGCCTGTTGTCCGACGGGGGATCGCTGGTGCAGTTCACCATGGGCAGCGATTGGACTCCGCGCGACGTCGCGGTGCGCGAGATCGCCGGGCCCGGGACCGGCTGGGAAAAGCGCGACCGCGACACCGAATCGCTCGCGGTCCGCCCCGACGGGTCGGTGCTGGTCGGCTATGAACGCCATAACCAGATCTGGCGCTTCACTGCCAACCTGTCGCGTCCGCTATCGCATGCCGCCCCGCGCCTGATGGCCGAATGGTCGGCGAACAGCGGTGCGGAGGCGATGGCGCAACTGCACGACGGCAGCGTCGTGGTGCTCAGCGAAAGCAACGGCAAGAAGGGGCGGCGCGGCTATAGCGCGATCCGCTTCCTCGGCGACCCGACCGATCCGCGGACGCCGCGCTACAGCTTCCGCTACGCGCCGCCCGCCAGTTTCGTGAACACCGACGCGGTGCAATTGCCCGACGGGCGGCTGCTGGTGCTGACCCGCCGCACCCGGCTGAAGGACTTCTTCACCACCGGCATCGAACTGCTCGACATTCGCGGCGTCCGTCCCGACCAGTCGCTACGCGGCCGCACGCTCGCAAGGCTCGCCCCGCCGACGTTGCACGACAATTTTGAGGCGATGGCTCTCACCCGCGAAAACGGCCGCCTCATCCTGTGGCTGGCGACCGACGACAACCAGTCGATGCTGCAACGCTCGCTGCTGCTGAAATTCGCGGTCGGCCCGCTGCCCGAGTCATGGCGGCCGAAGGCGAAGCGGCAGTTGAAACTGAAGCGTAAGAACCGCCGCTGACTTCCATCGTCATTCCGGCGAAAGCCGGAATCCATGGACGCGGCCGGCATCGATTCTATCGAAACGTTCCGTATCCGTGGATCCCGGCCCGCACCGGGATGACGAACGTTGTGTCATACACCCGTCCGCGCCGCGAAGGCGCGACTCCATTACCGCAACGCAGGCGGTCGGAGTGAACCGGGACAACCCGCGACAAAACCCCCGGCGCCGCTGGGGCGCCGGGGGCATATCTCGCGTCACCCGAACCGCTTACGCGGCGGCGGCAGCGACCTTCTTGGCGACGTCGCGCTTCAGGCGACGGGCGCGCAACGACAGGTCGTCGTCACGGGTCTTGAGCAGCCAGTTGTCGAGGCCGCCGACATGCTCGACCGAGCGCAGGCCGTGCGTCGACACGCGCAGGCGGATCGAGCGCTCCAGCGCTTCCGACATCAGCGTCACATTCTGCAGGTTCGGCAGGAAGGTGCGCTTGGTCTTGTTGTTGGCGTGGGAAACATTGTGACCCACCTGCCGGCCCTTGCCGGTCAGCTCGCAGATGCGCGACATGATCGTTGATCCTGATTCTGTGTCGGGACACATGCCCCGGAAAGACGGCGCGGATAGCGTCGAACGGCGCGGACGTCAACCGTCCGCCGCGCGTGCAACCCTCGCCGCCGCCACCGCGTTGTTACGCCATCGATTCGGATAGTGGCAAGTCGCAAGGGAGTGGCGGAATGCGCGCAATATTGGTTCTGCTGGGCGTCGCGGCGTTGATCGTCGCCGCCCTGATGGCCTTTGGTTTCATCAGCGTCGACCAGACGCGCCCGGCATCGATGCCGCAGGTGCGGGTCGAGGGCGGGCAGGCGCCGAAGTTCGACGTCGATGTCGGCCGGGTCGATGTCGGCACCGTCAACCGCACGGTCGAGGTGCCCGCGATCACGGTCGAGCGCCCCGCCAACGCACAATAACCCGCTGGCCGCCGCCGGTCCCGGATGGCAAGGGATGCGCGATGTTCGACGCATCCCCCATGCAGGCGGCGCTCGCCGCCGCCCGCGCCGCGGCAGATGCTGGCGAAGTGCCGGTCGGCGCGGTCGTGCTGCGACAGGGCAGGGTGATCGCGACCGCCGCCAACGCGCCGCGCACGCTCAACGACCCGACCGCCCATGCCGAGATGCTCGCGATCCGCGCCGCTGCACAGGCGTTGGGGCGCGACCGGTTGGAAGACTGCGACCTCTGGGTCACGCTCGAACCCTGTGCGATGTGCGCCGGGGCGATCGCCCATGCCCGCCTCGCCCGGCTCTATTATGGCGCCGACGACCCCAAGGGCGGGGCGGTGGCCCACGGCCCGCGATTCTTCGCCCAGCCGACCTGCCATCACAGGCCCGACATCTATTCGGGGATCGGCGAGGTCGAGGCCGCGGCGCTGCTCCGCGATTTCTTCGGGCAGCGCCGCAGCTGAAGATTAGCGCAGATCGTTCTGCGCGATCGGCACGATCTTGATCTCGACCCGGCGATTTTCCGACCGCCCTTCCTCGGTCTCGTTCGACGCGATCGGCTGCGTCTCGCCGAATCCGCGCGTGCCGATCCGCGCCGACTGCACACCCTGGCTGGTCAGATAGCTGGCGACGGCCCCCGCGCGGCGTTCCGACAGCGTCTGGTTGTACGCGTCCGACCCGGTCGAATCGGTATGGCCGTACACGTCGATATAGGTCTGGTTATATTCCTTCAGCACGTCCGCCACCTGGTCCAGCGTCGGGCGGAACTGCGGCTGCACATTGGCGCTGTCGGTCGCGAAGGTGATGCCCGACGGCATGTTCAGCACCAGATCGTCGCCGCGCCGCGTTACTTCGACATCGGTGCCGGCGGTGCGGGCGCGCAGGTCGCGCTCCTGCTTGTCCATGTAAGCGCCGATGCCGGCCCCAGCCAAACCGCCGATGCCCGCACCGAGGATCTTTTCGGTCCGGTCGCGCCGTCCACCGACCAGATCGCCGAGCAGATAGCCGCCGACCGCGCCGCCGATGCCACCGATCGCCGCGCGCGAGATGCTCCGCTGCCCGGTTTCGGGGTCGGTGACGCAGGCCGAAGTCAGCATCGCTGCCGAGAGCGCGCCGGCCACCCACATTTTCGAACGAGCCGCCATTATGTCCTCCATGGTATTCGATTTCGTCGTCGCCCGGAAAAACCGGGCAGGCGGGTCGTTGTTCCGCAACCGTTTTGAACGGACGCTGACCGAAGCGTTCATCAAATCGTGTCGCGGGCACGACTCGCCGGTTGTGCCGGACGCGGCATTGCGGCATGGGTGGGCCAGTTCGATGGAACCTCTCTCTCCCTTCCCCTGGTTCGACGTCGTCATCATCCTCGCGCTGGTGGCGTTGAACGGCGTGTTCGCCATGTCCGAGCTCGCCATCGTGTCCGCGCGCAAGGCCCGGCTGGAGGGACTGGCGCGCGCCGGCGGGCGCGGTGCCGCCACCGCGATGCGGCTGGCCGACGATCCCGGCAAGTTCCTGTCGACCGTCCAGATCGGCATCACCCTGATCGGCATCCTGTCGGGCGCCTATTCGGGGGCCAGCCTCGGCGGGCCGGTCGGCGAACGGCTGGTCTTGCTGGGCCTGCCCCCCTCGCTGGCCGAGAATGTCGGCTTCGGCGTGGTGATCGGCGTGACCACCTTCGCCAGCCTCGTCATCGGCGAACTGGTGCCCAAGCAGTTCGCGCTGCGCAGCCCGGAGCCGATCGCGGTGCTGGTCGCGCTGCCGATGCTGTGGCTGTCGCGAATCACCGCGCCGTTCGTCTGGCTGCTCGACACGACGTCGTCGCTGATCTTCAAGCTGCTGCGCATGAACCGCGAGTCCGAAAACCGGGTGACGGCGGAGGAACTGCATCTGCTGGTCGCCGAAGCCAGCAAGTCGGGGGTGATCGAGGAGCATGAACGCTCGATCATCTCGGGCGTCGTCCGCCTCGCCGACCGGCCGGTGCGTGAGGTCATGACGCCACGCACCGAGGTCGAATGGCTCGACGTCACCCTCGACGAAGCCGGCATCCGCGCGGCGATGGCGGCGACGCCGCACACCCGCCTGCCGATTGCCGAAGGATCGGTCGACGCCGTGATCGGCGTGGTACAGGCGCGCGATATCGTCGCGGCGCTGTGTCGGGGCGAACCCCTGAACTTACGCACGCTGCTGCACGAGGCGCCGGTGCTCCCCGATCAGGTCGACGCCATGGATGCGTTGCAGGCGATCCGCCGCGCCGCCGTGCCGATGGGCCTCGTCCATGACGAATATGGCCATTTCGAAGGGATCGTGACCCCCGCCGATCTGCTGCGCGCGATCGCCGGCGATTTCGCATCGGACGCGGAGGAGGGCGATCACCCGCACATCGTCCGCCGCGACGACGGATCGCTGCTGGTCTCGGGCCAGACCCCGGCCGACCAGCTTGCCGAACGCATCGGCATCGACCTGCCCGAGGACCGCGACTATGCGACCGTCGCCGGCCTCGCGCTAGCCATCCTCAAGCACCTCCCGACCGAGGGCGAGCATTTCAACGAGCAGGGCTGGCGCTTCGAGATCGTCGACATGGACGGGCGCAAGATCGACAAGCTGTTGGTGGAACAGGTCGAGTAGACCATTGGACGATGCTGCGACGCGATGCGAATGTTGCGTTGCAATATAGTCGGATGGTAGTTTCCGACCATGCAGATTTCATCGGAATATGCGGCGCTGATACAGTGGATCCGCGACAACACCGATGCGTCGGACCCGGTGTTGCACATTCACGCCGGCATGGCGGTCCTGATATTCGCGCGACTCATTACCCGTTATCCGCTGTCGCATCCGGTCCCGTTGCTGATCGTGATCGTCGTGGCGACAGCGAACGAGGTGCTGAACCGGCTGAATTTCGGGTCGTGGCGGTGGGACGATACTACGGCCGACTTCATCTATTCGGTGTTCTGGCCGGCGATGCTGTTCGTCGTGCTGGCAGCGAAACGGCGGCTGGAGCGGCGAGCGTCTCGGCGAAAGCCGGCCTTCGCACGATCGGGCTGACGGATCGTCACGATCTATCACCCTCACCCTCCTTACCTGGCGGAGCCGAGGAAGGGTGAGGACGAACCGCTAAGCCCCTACTACAATTTCCCGAACACCGCCTCGAACCCGGCAATATCCCCGGCGGCCAGATAGCGCGCCTGTTCGACCCAGCGATCCTTCGCCATGCGCGGCGCGAAGGCCCCAAGCCGCGCCGCCACCGCGTCCGCCTCGCCCGGTTGCAGCCGTGCCAGCGTCGCGATATCGGGGATCCCCTGTTCGACCAGCATTGCCGCGACCTTGGGACCCAGTCCCTTCAACCGCGTCAGGTCGGTACCCGCCGGCGTGGGCGGCACCACCGGCGCGGCGGTCTCGACGAAGGGCGCCCGGGCCGGTTCGGCGGCAACCACCGGCGGTTCCGGCGGGACGACCGATTGTTCCAGCGGCGTGGTGACGGGTTCCGGCATGCCCTGCGCGACGGGTTCCTGCAGGACCGGCGCAACCGGTTCGACCTGCGTCGGCGCAGGCGGCGCCACCGGTTCGCTCGGCGCATCGCCGGTCCGCTCCAGATGCCCTGCTTCTTCCAGTTCGCGTGTCGCCGCCCGCCGTTCGCGGGACAGCTTCATGCCATACAGGATGCCGATGATCGCCAGCACCGCCAGAATGGCGATGATGACGAAATGCACCGTGGTCAGCGTTCCCAGAAAGCCCGGCGATTGCAACGGGGTCGTACCGCTATCCTGCATGGTTCAATCCTGCTTGTTCTCATTCTCACGCGCGACTTCGCGCCAGCCGATGTCGCGGCGGCAGAAGCCCGGAAAGTCGAGCGCATCGACACCGCGATACGCCGCCGCCTGTGCGGTGGTGACGGTCGCCCCGCGCGCGGTGACGGCCAGCACCCGGCCTCCGGCAATGACAACGCCCGCATCGCCCATCCGGGTTCCGGCATGGAACACGGTCGTGCCCGCCGCTTCCGCCGCATCAATGCCGCCGATCGGACGGCCGGTCTCGGGCGTACCGGGATATCCGGGCGCGGCCATAACCACCGTCAGCGCGCTATCGCCCGAGAAAACCGGCGCTTCCGCCTCGGCCAGCCGACCCTCGGCGACCGCCAGCAACAGCGGCAACAGGTCGCTGTCGAGCCGGGCCATCAGCACCTGACATTCGGGATCGCCGAAGCGCGCATTATATTCGATCAGCTTGGGGCCACGCTCGGTCAGCATCAGCCCTGCATAGAGCACCCCGGAATAGGGCGTGCCCCGCGCCGCCATCGCCGCGACGGTCGGGCGGACGATGGTATCGATCGCCAGTCGCTCCAGCTCGGGCGTCAGCACCGGCGCGGGCGAATAGGCACCCATGCCGCCGGTATTCGGGCCGGTGTCGCCGTCGCCGACGCGCTTGTGATCCTGTGCCGATCCGAACGGCATCAGCGACACGCCATCGGTCAGCACGAACAGGCTGGCTTCCTCACCGCTAAGAAATTCCTCGATCACCACCTCGCCGCCGGGCTTTTCGAAGATTGCGGCCAGCGCCTCTTCTGCCTCGGTCCGGTCCATCGCGATCGTCACGCCCTTGCCCGCTGCCAGCCCGTCGGCCTTGATGACCACCGGCAGCGAGAAGGGGGAGAGGGCCGAAATCGCCGTGTCGAGATCGGTGACGCGAACATAGCCAGCGGTCGGGATATCCGCCTCGCGGCACAGATCCTTGGTGTATCCCTTCGACCCTTCGAGCTGCGCGGCGGCAGCCGACGGACCGAAGGTCGCGATGCCACCTGCGCGCAAATCGTCGGCGAGGCCCGCAACCAGCGGCGCTTCCGGTCCGACCACCACCAGCTTGACGGACTGTTCGACGCAGAACCGCACCACTGCGGCGTGATCGGCGACGTCGAGCGGGACTAGCGTGGCGACTTGCGCGATGCCGGGGTTGCCCGGTGCGGCATAAAGCGTACCTAGGAGCGGCGAACGCGCCAGCTTCCACGCCAGCGCATGTTCGCGCCCACCCGATCCGATCAACAGGACATTCATGGACGATCGCTTCCCCGGTTTTCAGTCGAGCCGGCTCGTAGCCGAGCAACAGCCCGGCGACAACGCCGCGCCCGAAAGCGTGTCCGAACTGGCCGGTCGCCTCAAACGCATGGTCGAGGGCGAATTCGGCCGCGTCCGCCTGCGCGGTGAGATTTCGGGCTATAAGCGCGCGTCATCGGGCCATGTCTATCTGTGCCTGAAGGACGATTCGGCGCTGATCGACGGGGTGATGTGGCGCGGATCGGCGGGCAGCCTGCCGTTCACCCCGCAGGACGGGGTCGAGGTGATCGCCAGCGGCAAGCTGACCACCTATCCCGGCCGCTCGCGCTACCAGATCGTGATCGACCGGATGGAACTGGCCGGCGAGGGCGCGCTGATGGCGCTGCTCGAAAAGCTGAAAGGAAAGCTGGCGGGGGAGGGGTTGTTCGACCCGGCGAAGAAGCGCCGCCTGCCATTCCTGCCGCGCACCATCGGCATCGTCACTTCGCCGACCGGCGCGGTGATCCGCGACATATTGCACCGGCTGGAGGATCGCTGCCCGACCCATGTCATCGTCTGGCCGGTCAAGGTGCAGGGCGAAGGATCGGCGGCGGAGATCGCGCGGGCGGTCCAAGGGTTCGGGGCGCTTCCGGTAAGGCCGTACCCCGGCGGAGGCCGGGGCCCAGTTACGGACCAGTCGGAAGGAGCCTCGGACGTCACCCAACTGGACCCTGGCCTCCGCCAGGGTACGGCGGGCGACGGGGAAAACACCATTTACCGACCCGACCTGCTGATCGTCGCGCGCGGCGGCGGGTCGATCGAGGATTTGTGGTCGTTCAACGAGGAGATCGTCGTCCGCGCCGTCGCCGGCTCGCCGATCCCGGTCATCTCGGCGGTCGGTCACGAGACCGATACGACGCTGTGCGACCATGCCGCCGACCTGCGCGCGCCGACCCCGACCGCCGCGGCCGAGATCGCGGTGCCGGTCCGCGCCGAACTCGCGCACAACATCGCTACCCTGTCGCTGCGCACCCAGCGCATCGTCCGCCGCTATCACCAGCGCGGCACCGAGCAGCTGGCGGCGCTGGTCCGCGTGATGCCCCGCCGCGACGCGTTGCTCGGGCCGCAGCGCCAGCGGCTCGACGATGTCGCCGCCCGCCTGTCGCTCGCGCTCGAACGCCGCGTCGCGACCGCGCGCCGCAATCTCGACCGCCACGGCCATGCGCTCCGCCCGGCGATGCTCACCCAGCGGCTGGCGCAGGCGCGGGCGCAGTTCGAGGGGACGGCGCGGATGCTGGCGCAGGTCGATCCCGACAATCTGCTGCAAAAAGGCTATGTCCGCGTCACCGCGCGCTCCAGCGGCAAGACGGTGACCTCCGCCGCCGAAGCCCGATCGGCAGGCGCGCTGCAGCTCCATTTCGGCGACGGCGTGCTCGAGGCGAAGGTTGAGCGCACCCCCGGCCGCGCCTATGTCGAACCGACGCAACCCACCTTGCTCTAGAACCGGAACCCCATGCTGAAATCCGAAAGCCGCCCCGCGAAGCTGCAATATCTGACCAATAATTTCCGGGTGCTGGTCGATGGCGACTTCGTGACCTGTGCGGTCACCGGCGCGCGCATTCCGCTCGACGAACTGCGCTACTGGAGCGCGGATCGGCAGGAAGCCTATGTCGACGCCGACGCCTCGACCAAGGCACTGGCGCCGCAGTGATCGTGCTCGCCGCCGCGCTGCTGCTGGCGGCTCAGCCCGCGATCACGCTCGACGGTACGCCGGGGCAGGGCGCGGCAATGACCGGACGGGTCCCGCCCGGCGCGACGTTGACCCTCAATGGGCAGCCCGTAGCCGTCGCCCCCGACGGCGCGTTCCTGATCGCGTTCGATCGCGACGCCGGCCCCGCCGCCACGCTGCTGGCGACGCTGCCAGATGGCCGCCCGCTGGTCCGCACCCTCGCTATCGCCCCGCGCGCATGGCGGATCGAACGGCTGCCGACCCTGCCGCGCGTGTCGCAACCCTCCGCCGAGTTCCAGCGCCGCCGCGCCCCCGAACTGGCGCAGATCGCCGCCGCCCGAGACGAGGCGACCGACGCGCAGGGCTGGCGGCAGCGCTTCGTCTGGCCGGTTACCGGCCGCATCTCCGGCCTGTTCGGATCGCAGCGCATCTATGCCGGCGAACCCGGCGCCTATCATTCGGGCGTCGACGTCGCCCGCCCGACCGGCACGCCCGTCGTCGCGCCCGCCGACGGGGTCGTCATCCTCGCTGCGCCCACGCCCTTCACCCTCGAAGGCAATCTGCTGATGATCGACCACGGCATGGGGTTGAACAGCGCCTTCCTGCATCTGTCGCGCATCGACGTGAAGCCCGGCGACCGCGTCGCCCAGGGCCAGGTCGTCGGCGCGATCGGCGCGACCGGTCGCGCCACCGGCCCGCATCTCCACTGGAGCATGAAGTGGCACGACGCGCGCATCGACCCGCTGCTGCTCGCCGGCGCGATGCCGCATTAAAGGAACCGCCGACCATCTCCGATCATTCCGCCTCCAGATCAAAGGGGACTGCGACCATGCTGCGTGCCACCATCCTGACCGCCCTTGCCGCCACCGCGCTCGCCGGCTGCACCACCACCACCGGAGCCGGCGCCACCGCCGGCCGCAGCGCCACCGCACCGCTGCGCACCGCGACCGGGGCCGATGTCGGCACCGTCACCGCCACCGAAATGAATGGGGGCATCCAGATCCGCATCGATGCGCGCGGCATGCCCGTCGGCATCCACGGCGCGCATGTCCACACCACCGGCCGCTGCGACGCGCCCGATTTCACCACCGCCGGCGGCCACTGGAACCCGACCTCGAAGCAGCACGGCACCAGCAATCCGGCAGGCCCCCATGCCGGCGACGCACCCAATCTGACCATCGGCGCCGATGGCACCGGATCGGTCACGATCACGCTGCCCGCCGGCACGATCGACGGAATGCTCGACGCCGATGGTTCGGCCTTCGTCATCCATGCCAATGCCGATGACTATAAGACCGACCCGTCGGGCAATTCGGGCGGGCGCATCGCCTGCGGCGTGTTCACCGCCGCCTGATTGCGCGCACGACCGGCCAAGGGCATAGCGTCGGGATGACCACCCGACGCACGCTCCTGGCCGGCATGGCCGCCACCGCCACGCTCGCCGCCATTCCCGCCCGGGCCCAGCGCGGCGGGATGGATTTGATCGCGGGCACCTATGCCCGGCCGGGCGGGCAGGGGCTCTACAAGCTGCCCGCGCGCGGTCGCGGCTGGAGCGTCGGCGCCGCCGACCCCGCGCTCAAGGACATTTCGTTCGGGGTCAGCCGGGGAACGATGCGCTATCTGGTCCGCGAATCGGCGGCCGGCCGGCTGCTCGCCACCGATCGCGACGGTCGCATCCTTGCCGATCTGCCGAGCGGCGGCGACGATCCCTGCCATGTCGCACTCAACCATCGCGGTAACCTGCTGGCCGTCGCCAACTATTCTTCCGGAACCGTCGCGCTCTATCCGCTCGCCGCCGGCCTGCCCCAGCCGCCGATCGTCCGCCAGCACAAAGGTACCGGCCCCAACAAGGATCGACAGGGCGCCCCCCACGCGCATTGGGTCGGCTTCACCCCGAATGATCGCTTCTGCCATTCGGTCGACCTCGGTGCCGACACGATCTTCGCCTATCCGCTAGAAAGCGGCGAGATCGGCGATCCGGTCGTCGCGTGGCGCGCCCCCGCCGGGGCCGGCCCGCGCCACATGGCCTATCACCCGACGCTGCCGATCGGTTACGTCGTCACCGAACTCGCCAACACGCTGGTCACGCTCGACGCACAGGCCGATGGCAGCTTCACCACCCGCGCCACCACCTCGCTGCTCCCGCCCGGCTGGGAAGGTCAGTCGCAGGCCGCGCATATCGCGATCGACAGCGCCGGCCGCCGCCTCTACGCCTCGAACCGCGGTCACAACAGCATCGCCATGTTCGACCTTGCCGAAGACGGCACCGCGACGCTCGCCCAGCATATCGACTGCGGCGGCAACTGGCCGCGCTTCTTCCTGCTGATCGAGGATAGCGGCCAGTTGCTGGTCGCCAACGAACGCAGCGGCGACGTGGCGGTGTTCACCGTCACCGTCGACGGCCCAATGCGCCCGACCGCGGCACGGCTGAAGGTGCCAGGCGTGGTGTTCCTAGACCGGGCGTAGGTTGCCGCCGCACGCAAACATGTTTTGAAACAGCGGCTTGCTGGTAACCGTCCGACGTCTCACCATGCGACCATGGCGATCGAAGGTCACGACGGTTACGAAGGGGCGTCGCAGCGGACGCGGTGGGGGTGCTTCGCTGCCTTCTTTGTCGGCACCCCCGTATTCACCTTTCTGTTGTTCGTCGATGCCCTCGGCGACTGCATGCCGGGCAGCGGGTGCAGCCATGGTTTTCTGAGCCAAGTGCTCGTTCCCGGCACGATTGTCGCGCTGGTCGCATTCTTTGCCGCCCGCGCCGCGATCGGGCGGCGGCAACGGCGCAACGACCGACGATAGCCGCTACCCCAACCGATCCACCGCCACCGCCAGCCGTTCGTCGAGCACCCCCAGCATCGCCGTCCACCCGCCCAGCGCCTCCAGCTCGCCCGGCCCATCGGACACGCCGCGCAGCCCCATCACCGGCACCCCGAAACGCTGGCACGCGCGCAGCACCGCGAACGTCTCCATGTCGACCATATCCGCGTCGATCGCATCATAATCGCTGCCGCCGATGATATTCGCCCCCGTCGACAGCCGCGCCACCGGCCAGTCGAGCGGCGTCGCCAGTGGCATCTCGGCGGGATGATCCGAAAACGGCGTCACGCCCTTCGCCACCCCGATCCGCGTCGCATCCATGTCGCGCCACGACACGCTGGCAACCTGCCAGATCGACCCTAGCGGCAGCCGCCGCGACCCCGCCGATCCGATCGACACGACCAGCTCGGGCAACTCCGCCATTCCCGCCAGCGCCTGCGTGGTCCCGATCGCCGCCTCGACCGGCCCGACCCCGGTGATGAGCGGCACGAAGCGTTCAGCCAGACAGGGTCCATATTCGTGGTCCGTGGCCATGACGAACGCGACCCGCCGCCCCCCGATCCGCGTCACCTGCATCGCCATTCCCCTGCTGTTCCGCGCCGCTGGTGGCGGCAGGGGCGGGCGCAGGCAAGGCTTTCCGTACGGCTTCGGCCTCCATCCGACGTCTCGCTGCCTTGATGTTGGCAATCAACATGGCGTCGGTTTCCGCCTGTGTCGCCATATGCGCGATAACCGGCTCCCCGTCGTCCCGCCGCCCATCGCCGATGCCGCGCGTCACCAGTAACCGCAACAGGCTGTCCGAATAGCGCCGCCGATGCCCGACGATCTTGCCGCCATGCCACACCGGCTCCTCCCATCCCAGCACGGCGCGTTCATATGCCGCCTGTTCGATCGTCGGCGCGACCTTGGCCAGCGCCCGCCGCCACGCCCGGTCGAACGTCACCGACCGGTCGCGCATCCGATAGGCAGAGGTGGTGGAAATCTGCGCCCGCGCACAGGCATCGCGCACCGACCCCGTCTCGCTCAACGCCCGCAGGAACGCCCGCTGCCGCTGCGGCGTCCACCCGTCATGCCGCACCCGATATGTCGCCATCGCCCGTCCCTTTCGATTAGGGCTGGAACGTTAAGGGAACAGATGGGCTGTAGGAAAGCGGTTCGTCGTTCCGCCGCTATCGGCGACGCTGGTGCAGGCGAATGTCCGGTGAATAGGCGGCGACCTTCGTGTCCGAGGTGACGAGGGTGATACCATCGACCAGCGCCTGCGCGACCAGGATGCGGTCGAACGGGTCGCCATGGATCGGATCGAGCCACCGGACCCGTTCCGCATGGCGGCCATGGATCGGCAATTCGATATAGCCCGCCGCGATTAGCCCCGCATGCAGGTCGGCAGGTTCGATCAGAAAGTCCGGCCGTTGCTGCCGGCATTTGATCGCGACTTCCCAAATGCTGGCGGCGCTGAAATAAATCGTCTGCGCGGGGTCTTCGACCAGAGCCTTTACCGCAACTGGCAGCGAAGGTGATTCCTCCGCTACCCACAGCAGTAGATGCGTGTCGAGCAGAACCGGGGTCACCCCTCGAACATCGCCTGGATTTCGTCCTGGAACATCGTGTCGAAATCGTCAGGGACGCTGATCACGCCCTTCAGGAACCCGATGCGCGGAACAGGGCCTCCGTCAGGCAGCGACCCGATACGATATTGGCGACGCGGTTTTTCCATAGCATCGTCCTGCCGCATCGTCCGCTTAGGCGTCCACGCCCCCAGATAATGCCGCCGGTTTCGAAGCGGAGATATGTCCAGCCGGACGACGACATCTTCCCGCTCGCGCGAATTGTCGTCTTCATCGAACCATCGAGCGATCGGTTCGAATGGTTCGTGGACGGGGGAGGCGCCGTGGACGTAGCTGTATTGGAGATGCTGCACGATGGCTAGTTCACCCATCGTGATTCTCCTGCTCCGACTTCGCTATCCGTTCTTCGACTGCGGATCGAACGATCGCGAAGTTCTTTTCCAGCACCTCGGTCGACAGGGCTAGGGATGCCAGTTCGAGGAGGATGTCCATCGCCAATGCATTCGCGGCGTCGGGGGTCATCCGCACCGATGCGAGTTCCTCGATCACCCGGCGCCGGCCGACCCGGCTGGGCTGCGGATTGTCGTCATCCCATATGACACCGGAGGGGCGGATGCTGTCGATCAGTAAACTGATCGACACGGCGTCGTGAATGCGTTCGACGATCGCCGTATCAGCAGACAGGTACTGAAACGACGATCCCCGTTCGACGTCGCGCCGTAAGGCTGTATCCAGCGGCGCTTCGGTAGCTTCGGTCATCGTCGTGCGTTCCTGCATTGTCCAGCCAAAGGGCTACCGGGATATGGGGGGGCGTTCAAGCATTCGCACCATCCGGACGTCCGATGTAGATATTGCTATTGCAAATCTAATTCATTTACGCTTTGCTTTGATATGGGGTTCATGCGTCCCGAACGCCGATTCACCCACTTCCCCCCGCTTTATACGGTTGCTAAGGGCCACCGGTACAGCTCGATAACCTCCCGCGGCGGCATGCACGTCGACGGCCCCCGGCCGATCGATCCCGCCCGCGACCAACTGGGAAGGATCCGCATGACCGCTATCGGCCAGGACACGCTCGGCACCCGCGACACGCTCGATGTCGGCGGCAAGACCTATTCTTACTATTCGCTGGCAAAGGCGTCGGCAAAGCTCGGCGACGTGTCGCGGCTGCCCTTCTCGATGAAGGTGCTGCTGGAGAACATGCTCCGCTTCGAAGACGGCGTGACCGTCACGCCCGAGGACGCGCAGGCGATCGTCGATTGGCAGAAGGACGCCCGCTCGGACCGCGAGATCCAGTATCGCCCGGCGCGCGTGCTGATGCAGGACTTCACCGGCGTTCCCTGCGTCGTCGATCTGGCGGCGATGCGCGATGCGATTACCAAGCTCGGCGGCGACGCGGGCAAGATCAACCCGCAGGTTCCCGTCCACCTCGTCATTGACCACTCGGTCATGGTCGACGAATTCGGCACGCCGACCGCCGCCGAGGAAAATGTCGAGCTGGAATATCAGCGCAACATCGAACGCTATGAGTTTCTCAAGTGGGGTTCGAAGGCGCTCGACAATTTCTCGGTCGTTCCCCCTGGCACCGGCATTTGCCACCAGGTGAACCTCGAATATGTCGCGCAGGCCGTATGGTCGTCGGAATCGACCGACGGTTCGGGCACGATCGCCTATCCCGATACGCTGGTCGGTACCGACAGCCACACGACGATGGTCAACGGCCTCGGCGTGCTCGGCTGGGGCGTGGGCGGCATCGAGGCGGAAGCGGCGATGCTCGGCCAGCCGGTGTCGATGCTCATCCCCGAAGTCGTCGGCTTCAAGCTGACCGGCAAGCTGCAGGAAGGCATCACCGCCACCGACCTCGTGCTCACCGTCACGCAGATGCTGCGCGCCAAGGGCGTGGTCGGCCGCTTCGTCGAATTCTATGGTCCGGGCCTGTCGTCGATGACGCTCGCCGACCGCGCGACGATCGCCAACATGGCGCCCGAATATGGCGCGACCTGTGGCTTCTTCCCGATCGACGACAAGACGATCGACTATATGCGCCTGACTGCGCGTCCGGCCGAGGTGATCGCGCTGATCGAAGCCTATGCCAAGGCGAACGGCTTCTGGCGTGACGAAAACGCCGTCGACCCGATCTTCACCGACACGCTCGAACTCGACATGTCGACCGTCGTGCCGTCGCTCGCCGGGCCGAAGCGTCCGCAGGACCGCGTCGAACTGCCGAGCGTCGACGACGTGTTCAACGGCGACCTGACCAAGGTCTACAAGAAGGACGCGCCGAAGCGCGTCGCGGTCGAGGGTGAGAATCACGACATTGGCGACGGCGACGTCGTCATCGCCGCGATCACCAGCTGCACCAACACCTCGAACCCGTCGGTGCTGGTCGCCGCCGGCCTCGTCGCGCGCAAGGCGAACAAGCTCGGCCTCAAGCCCAAGCCGTGGGTCAAGACCTCGCTGGCGCCCGGTTCGCAGGTCGTCACCGACTATCTCGACAAGGCGGGTCTGACCCAGGATCTCGACGCGGTCGGCTTCAACCTCGTCGGCTATGGTTGCACCACCTGCATCGGCAATTCGGGTCCGCTGGCGGCACCGATTTCGGCGGCGATCAACGGCAACGACATCGTCGCCGCCTCGGTCCTGTCGGGCAACCGCAATTTCGAAGGCCGCGTGTCGGCCGACGTCCGCGCCAACTTCCTCGCCTCGCCGCCGCTCGTCGTCGCCTATGCGCTGAAGGGCACCGTGACCGAGGATATGGTGACGACCCCGATCGGGCAGGGCGCGGACGGGCAGGACGTCTATCTGAAGGACATCTGGCCGTCGAACGAGGAGGTCGCCGACCTCATGGCCGCCAACATCGACGACGGCATGTTCCGTTCGCGCTATGGCAACGTCTATGCCGGCGACAAGCACTGGGCCGGCATCTCGGTCGAAGGGTCGGACACCTACAAGTGGCCGACGTCGAGCACCTACATCGCCAATCCGCCCTATTTCGAAGGGCTTACGATGACGCCGAACCCGACGTCAGACATCATCGAGGCCAAGCCGCTGGCGATCCTCGGCGACTCGATCACCACCGACCACATCTCGCCGGCCGGTTCGATCAAGGCGGACAGCCCGGCCGGAACTTTCCTGCAAGAACATCAGGTTAGCCGCCGCGACTTCAACAGCTACGGCGCCCGCCGCGGCAACCACGATGTCATGATGCGTGGCACCTTCGCCAACATCCGCATCAAGAACGAAATGGTCCCCGGCGTCGAAGGCGGCATGAGCCGCTACGACGGCGAAGTCATGCCGATCTACGACGCCGCCATGCGCCACAAGGCCGACGGCACGCCGCTGGTCGTCATCGCCGGCAAGGAATATGGCACCGGCTCGTCGCGCGACTGGGCGGCGAAGGGTACCAACCTGCTCGGCGTTCGCGCAGTCATCACCGAAAGCTTCGAGCGTATCCACCGTTCGAACCTTGTCGGCATGGGCGTGCTGCCGCTGCAATTCGCCGAAGGCGTGACCCGTCAGACCCTTGGCCTGACCGGCGACGAAACCTTCACGATCCATGGCGTCGCGAACCTGCGCCCGCGTCAGGACGTCGAGGTCATCATGGTCCGCGCCGACGGCACGACCGAAACCTTCCTCACCAAGTGCCGCATCGATACCGTCAACGAACTGGAATATTTCCTGAACGGCGGCATCCTGCAATATGTGCTGCGCAAGCTGGCCGCATAAGCGCCGGTAACTGGCATAGGGCGGGCCGCGTCTCCGACCGGAGACGCGGCCCGTTTCGTTTGGGGAAGCGGCCATGGCAGGCATCACGATCATCACGGTGTTCCATAACCGCGCCCACCGGGTGCGCCCGTCGATCGAATCGCTGCTCGCGCAGGATTGCGAAGACGTGCGGATCGTTGCGATCGACGACGGTTCACGCGACGACACGCTGGCCGAACTGCACGCACTGTCGGCGCCGAACCTGACCGTCGTCGCCCAGCCCAACCGAGGCTTCACCGCGACCATGGCGGCGGCGTGTGCGGCGGCTGACACCGATTTCATCGCCGTCCATGGTGCGGGCGACGAGAGCCTGCCCGGCAGACTCCGCGCGCAACGCGACTTCCTGCTCGCCCACCCGGACGTCGTCGCGGTCGGCTGCGCGATCGAGAATGTCGAGGAGGGCGGGAAGGGCTATGTGATCCAGCCTACGCAATCGATCCGCAAGGGGCCGATGATCGCCGGCTTCGGCATCTCGCACGGTGAGGTGATGTTCCGCCGTTCGGCCTATCTGGCGGCGGGCGGCTATCGCCCCATTTTCCGCGTCGCACAGGCCACCGACCTGTTCCGCCGCCTGAGCCGGATCGGCGATTTCGGCTATGTCGACCAGCTATTGTACCGCCGTTTCCTGTTCCGCGACGGCGTCAATGCCTCCGCGGCCAAGTTCGCCGAACACGAACTCTACTCCGCCATCGGCCACGACGCCTTCGTCGATGCGCTGGCGAGCGGCGCGGCGGCCGACGTCATCGACCGGCACGGCGTCCTTGCCCCCTACTACATGCCGCGTTCGAAGAAGATCGCCGGCGGCCTTGCCCGCGCCGCGGTCGTCCACTGGCTGCAGGGCGACGACTGCATCGCCCGACACCTCGCCCGCCGCTCGCTTGCCGAGAAGCCGACGTTGCGCGGCGCGATCGTCGCCGTCCAGTTGCTGCTGTCGACCATCGGCCTGCGCGACGCGATGCAGCGGCTGGCGGTGAAGACCAATCGCGGACGCAACGAATACGCGCTCTCCCGCTTCTACCGCCCGCCCGCCCGGAAATAGCGCATCGTGCAGCCTTCAGGACGCCGCTTTCCTACAGGGAAGGGCTTATCCTATCGTCGACAGCGCTCTTTCACAGGTCCGTTGCAGAACGCGGTCGACAGGGCGAAAGCGTCTCACCGCGCAACGCTGCACGAGTGTGAACTTTGTGAACTTTGGGCCGCGAGACCCGCCCCGCACGCGGCGGGGCAGGGGGCGCGGTTACTTCTGGCAGGCGACGATTGCCTCGATCACCGCCAGCGTCTCCTGCGGGTCGCGGATCTTGACCGTGTCCATGCCCGCCGCCTTCGGCGCATAATCATTGCCGCCGGGGAAGATCGCGTCGCCGATGAACAGCATGTCGTCGGTGGCGATGCCGCTGATATCAGCCAGCTTGGCGAGGCCGGTCGCCTTGTCGACGCCTTCCTTGGTAATGTCGATCGACGTGGCGCCGCCCATGTTGATCGATAGTCCGGGCAGGCGCTGTTTCAGATCGGCCTGGATGATCTTGCGCTTCTCGAACTTGGGGTCCCAATGTTCCTTGGCATCGATCGGTGCCTGCTGGCCCAGTGCCGAGAAGGTGATCTGGCTGCCGCGATCCTCGATCCGCTCGCCCCAGGTCTGTTCGGGGACGAAGCCGGTCGCTTCCAGCGCGGCGTCGAACGCCTCGAGGATCTTCGCCTTGGTCGCATCGTCGAACAGGTCGGCATAGACCGTGTTCCAGCGGCCATCGCCATGGGTGTAGAGCTTGGTGCCGCTGGTCGGCATCATCCACAACCGGCTGAGATCGGCGCGTTCGGGTAGGCGGCTGGCGACCTGCTTTTCGAACTGCGGCCAGTCTCCGCCGGAGATGATCGCGACATGCGCGACGCCCAGCAGGTCGGCGAGCGCTTCGCCCATCGCCTCGGTCAGTTGCTGTTTGCTTTCGGCCAGGGTTCCGTCGAGGTCGAAGGCTACGAGTTGCTTCATTAGTTCACTCCGGCATGGGGTGGGCGGCGGCGGTGCCGTCGCGGAAGGAAATTGGTCAGCGGCCACCCTCGCGGCGGGTCAGCGCGGCGACGCAGCTTGCCCGGTCGATCGGTGCGCCGTTGCGCTGGCGCGAATCGATATGGCGGACCACGGGCACACCCCCGTCCTGCGGCGGGTAGAGATAGGCGTCGAGCACGCAGATGTTCGACCCGAATTGCAGCTTGCGACCCGCCCCTTCGGTCAAGTCGAGCTGCGGCTGGCCGAACAGGCCGGTCAGTGCATTGGCGTTCTGCCCCAGCACCCGTTCGAGGCCGACGGTGCCATAGGTCGGTTTGGGCGGGACGGGCAGGGCGTTCTGGCGGACGACTGGCGCGGTCGACCCGGCACAAGCCGACAGGGTCAGCCCTGCGGCGACCGCGATGAAACCGCTACGCATGTCCGTCCCCCCTCGGGCGCCGCCGCTGGAACCGATGCGTCGCCATCGCCGCGCCGATCAGGGGCGCAACGAAATTCACAAACGGCACAAGCAGCAATCCGGTTCCGGCCAGCCCCAGCACGAAGCGCCGCCCGCCCGTGGCGGACCGTTCGGCGCGCATCGCCGCGGGCGGCAGGTGCCGGGCGGCGACCATGTCCGACAGGTCGCGTCCAAGCAGCCAGCCATTGACGACGAAGAACACCGCCGCCGTCCCGATCCCGGTCGCCAGCAGTACGAGGTAGAGCGGCAGGAAGAACAGATTGACCGCCAATGCGCGCAACGCCGACGTCGCGCTCATGCGCAACGACCGGCCGATCGGCACCGGTCGTGCGGTGGCGAGGGCGGCCGGATAATGTTTCGCCTCGACCGCTTCGACCACTTCGTCGGCGAACAGGCCGATGACCGCGATCGCGACGATGCGGAACAACAGCCATGCGATGCCGATCGCGGCGATCGCCGCGGCCACCGCCGCCAGCGTACCGGCATCGTCGCCCAGCAGCAGGAAGTCGGCGGTCAGCCAATGCGCCCCCCACGCAAGCGCCGCGCCGAGGGCGGCGAGCAGCAACAGCGTCAGCGCCACCGATTTGGCGAGCACGCGCAGGAATGCACGGTCGCCAAGCTGGCCGACGGACAGGAGGAAGCTCTCGATCATCGTCCGCGACGATGCGGGGCGCGCCGCCCGCCGTCAACGCCTTGCCTGCCCCCGCGCCGCTGGCTAACGCCGCTGGCAACGTCCGCGCCTATGCTGGCGGCGGACCGATTGTTCGGAGACCTTATTTGACCCAACCCACGCTCGACGTCGTCGCGATCGGCAACGCCATTGTCGATATTCTCGCGCAGTCCGACGACGCCTTTCTGGCCAGCGAAGGCATGACCAAGGGGTCGATGCAGCTCGTCTTCTCCCCCGCCGATGCCGATGCGCTCTATGCGAAAATGGGTCCGGGCCGCGAAGTGTCGGGCGGGTCGGCGGCCAACACCGTTGCGGGCATCGCCGCGCTGGGCGGCAAGACCGGCTTTATCGGGCAGGTCGCCGACGATCAGCTCGGCGCGGTGTTCGCGCACGACATCCGTGCGGCGGGCGTCCGCTTCGACACCGCGGCCCGCGCGGGCGAGCCGACCACCGCGCGCTGCCTGATCTTCGTCACGCCCGATGGGCAGCGGACGATGAACACCTTTCTCGGCGCGTCGCAGTTCCTGCCCGAAGCGGCGCTGGATGCCGATCTGATCGCCAGCGGCGCGATCCTGTATTTGGAAGGCTATCTGTGGGATCCGGAGGAGCCGCGCGCCGCGATGCGTGCCGGCATCCGCATCGCCCGCGACGCGGGGCGCAAGGTCGCCTTCACCCTGTCGGACACCTTCTGCATCTCGCGCCATGGCGACGACTTCCGCGCGCTGATCGCCGAGGGGCAGGTCGACATCCTGTTCGCCAACGAAAGCGAGTTGTTGGCACTGGCGCAGATCGAGGATTTCGACGCGGCGGTCGACCAGGTCAGCGCGCAGGTGCCGGTGCTGGTCGTGACCCGCGGCGAACAGGGCGCCATCGCCGTGACCGGGGGTGAGCGCACCAGCGTGCCCGCCCAACCGATCGAGCGTGTCGTCGACACGACCGGCGCGGGCGACCTGTTCGCCGCCGGCTTCCTGCACGGCCAGTCGCACGGCTATGACATCGAACGCTCGCTGAAGCTCGGCGCGCTGTGCGCTGCCGAGATCATCTCCCACTATGGCGCACGGCCGGAAGTCGACCTGACCAAGCTGATGGTCGAGAAGCTTGGCTGAACGCCGCGGATACCGCATAACGAGAAGGGGCCCGGAAGCTGACTTCCGGGCCCCTTTTTTTGGTCCATCGTCGGAGCGTTACGCCGCCGGCGTCTGGTCCGGATGGTTGTCGAGGTCGGTGACGGTGACGATACCGCGGCCGAGATGGCTGTTGCGGTAGCTATAGGCGTAATAGATCACCACGCCGATCAGGCCCCATGCCGGCAGCACCAGCATCGCTTCGAACGGCAGGTTGACGAACAGGAAGATGCAGCCTGCGATCGTAAGCGGTCCGACCAGCCAGAGCAGCGGCGTCTTGAACTTGCGTTCGCGGTTCGGCTCGGTCCGCCGCAGCATCATCACCGCGATCGCGACCATCATGAACGCGTACAGCGTGCCGGCATTGGCGATATCGGCGAGCTTGCCGACCGGCAGGAACGCTGCCGACAGCGCGACAACCGCACCGGTGATCAGCGTGACGACGTAGGGCGTCTTGTACTTGGGGTGGATCTTCGACAGCCCCTCGGGCAGCAGCCCGTCGCGCGACATCACGAAGAAGATGCGCGTCTGACCAAAGATCAGGATCAGGATGACCGACGGCAGCGCGACGAAAGCGGCGATGCCCAGCATGTTGCCGATCGTGCTGAACCCGATCGCGCGCAACACATGCGCCAATGCTTCCTTCGAACAGACCAGCGCATCAGCATATTGCGGCAGCGCGCACTGACGCGCCAATTCTTCCGAACCGGCAGGGAAAGGGATGCCGTTCGGTCCCATGATCGGCGTGCCGCCGATCGTACCGATCGCGCCGGCGGCGACGAGGATGTAGAAGACGGTGCAGAACAGCAGCGATCCGATCAGGCCGATCGGTACGTTCCGTTGCGGGTTCTTGGTTTCTTCGGCGGCGGTCGAAACTGCGTCGAAGCCCACATAGGCGAAGAAGATCGTCGCCGCGGCGCCCACTGCGCCGATGCCGGTGCCGAATCCGCCGAATACCCCGGCCGGCAGGAACGGGTTGAACCGGGCCATTTCGACCCGCGGCAGCGTGAGGATAAGGAACGCCGTCAGCGCGGTAACCTTGATCGCGACCAGGACCGCGTTGAAGCGGGCGCTCTCCTTCGTGCCGACGACCAATAGCCATGTGACGAACCCGGCGATGACCACGGCGGGCAGGTTGATGAAACCACCCGGCGATCCCCCGAACGCCAACGGCCCGGCCGACAGCCAGCTTGGCATCTGCAGGCCCAGAAACTCGCGGATGACCGTCCCCTGAAAATAGTCGGACCAGGTGACCGACACCGCCGATGCGGCCACGGCATATTCGAGGACCAGTGCCCAGCCGACGGTCCAGGCGAGAAATTCGCCCATGACCGAATAGGTATAGGTATAGGCCGATCCCGCGACCGGAATCATGGCTGCGATTTCCGCATAGCATAGAGCGGCAACGATGCAGATCGCCCCGGCAATGGCGAAGGCGAGCATCAGCCCCGGACCCGCCTTCTGCGCGCCCGATGCGGTCAATGCGAAAATGCCGGTGCCGATCACGCACCCGATGCCGAACAAGGTAAGCTGAAACCAGCCTAGGGTCGGCTCCAGCGATTTTGCCTTGGCCGTGGCGAGAATGGCGTCGAGTGGTTTGACGCGCCCGAATATCATGAAGCTATCCCCTGGATGCGCCGCACTTGCACCGGCGGCGCTCTCGTTTGAACGGGGCGATGCTACCCGCAAATCCGGCCCGCGCAATTCCTTTCGTGTAATAAAGCTGTCCTATCGCGAAAGCATCGGTCCGAGCGGCGCTCCGCCGAACAGGTGGACGTGCAGATGCGGCACCTCCTGTCCGCCATGGCCGCCGATATTGGCGAGCAGGCGATATCCCGGTTCGACCAACGCGTTGTCGCGCGCGATCAGTCCGACCGCACGCACGAAACCGGCGATTTCGGCGTCGCTGCCGCGCGCCGAAAAATCGTCCCACGAGACATAGGCGCCCTTGGGAATGACGAGGATATGGACCGGTGCCTGCGGGGCGATGTCGTGGAACGCGAGGGCGAATTCGTCCTCATAGACCCGCTTGGCCGGGATCTCGCCGCGCAGGATGCGGGCAAAGATATTGTCGGGGTCGTAAGCCTGGGTGGCGTCGATCGGCATCGGATCACTCCTCGGGACGGGCGGCCTTTTCGGCGATGCCCGAGCGGCCGTCACGGGCGGTCAGTTCGGCGCGGACATCGTTCAGCGTAATGCCACGATCGGCCAGCAGTACGGTCAGGTGGAACATCAGGTCGGCGGCTTCACCGATCAGACCGCTGCGGTCGTCCTGGCAAGCGGCAATGACGCATTCGACCGCTTCCTCGCCGACTTTCTGCGCGATCTTGGCGGTACCGCGCGCATGAAGCTTCGCGACATAGCTTTGGGTGGGATCGCCGCCGATGCGGCTGGCGATTACCGATTCGAGCCGGTCGAACGCGTCCATGTCAGTCCTTGCGCTTGCGGTTGCGGATCGCGCGCCGGGCCAGCACCACCATGAACACGAACGCGGCAAAGGTCGCGACGTCGGACAGGGCAAAGCCTTCGCGGGGGGGAGCGACACCCGAATGGGCGGCGAGGGCGGCGGTCGGCATGGGCAACGCTCTAGGCGGTTTGGCGGGCGGCGGGCAAGCGGCGCGATCCGCGCCGTACCGGGACGGTCGCGCACAGGAACCGGCTGGATCGGCCGGTCGTTTTCATCGATCATCCATCATCGGGCGCTGCGACCCTTGCCGGGTCGGACGGCGACCTGCGGGAGTAATCGCATGTTTTACCGGCTGCGCGCGATCGTGCTGGCTTTGGCGGCAGGGGCGGGCGTGTCCGCCTGCGCCTATGGCGATTTTGGCTATGGCGGCGTGGGGGTCGGCGTCGGGTCGGGCTATTATGGCGGGGCCGGCTATGGCGGCTATGGCGGCTATTACGACCCGTACACCACCGGCTTCGGCGACCCCTATTGGGGATGGTTCGGTGATTATTATTATCCGGGCACCGGCTATTACGTCTATGACCGCTATCGTCGGCCGTTCCGCTGGAACGATCGCCAGCGCTATTACTGGCAGCAGCGGCGCGGCCAGTGGCGTGGTGGCTGGGGCGACAACCGGCCGCGCTGGGACGGCTGGGACCGACCGGGCTTTGACCGGCGTCCGGGTTTCGAGAATGTGCCGCGCGGGTCCACCCAGTCGCCGCTGCCGGGGCGTCCGGGCGGCTGGCGTGGGCGGAGCGATGCCCTGCCGGGTAATCCGCCGCGCCAGGGGTTCGAACGGCGGGGCTTCCAATATGTCCCCCGCGGCTCGACTCAGTCACCCGTTCCAGGCCGGACCGACGCTGCTCCGGGCGGCGCGACACGCCCGGGATTCGAGCGGCGCCGCGGGTTCGAAAATGTCCCGCGCGGGTCGAGCCAGTCGCCGCGACAGGGGGCAGGGGCGGTGCGTGGCTTCGATCGGCCGGAAGGGGTTCGGCCGGGCGGTGGCCGGTTCCGGGGTGCAGAAGGACGCGGACCGGGTCGGGGCGGACGACGCCCCGATTGAGGCGGCTGTCGCGGGAATCCGAAAGGCTCGGGACCTGGACGAACGGTTGACCTTCCTTGATATCGGAACCGGGTCTAGCCCCTTGCCGTGACTCGGCTAAGGCGGTCGAGAGCCTTCGGCGATAGCGTGGTGGTGGCAGCGCCTGCGGTTCCGGCCCGGCTGGCCGGCGATCCTAACCGGACCGGGTCGCGATCAGCGCCTGCGAAATGAACGTCAGCACCACCTGATCGTCCTGATTGCGCACCGTCACCTGGCTCGCGACGCTGCCCATTTCGGGGCGACTGGTCGAAGGTCGCACCGACAGCACTTCGGTCTCGCACGACAGCGTGTCGCCCGGATAGACCGGTCGCCGCCAGCGCAGTTCGTCGATCCCCGCCGCGCCAAGGCTGGCGACGGGGTGCGTGGTCCAATGCTCGACCAGCATCGCCATCGTCATCGCACAGCTATGCCAGCCGCTCGCCGCCAATCGCCCGAAATGGGTCCGGGCGGCGGCCTCTTCGGACAGGTGGAAGGGTTGCGGATCATATTGCCGGGCGAAGTCGATCACCGCGTCGCGATCGACCAGGTAGGAGCCGAAACGGGCGGTGTCGCCGACGGCAATGTCCTCGAAATAGCGCATCGCACGGATTTCAGGCCGAACCGGCCCGCTGGCAAGCGTTATCGCAGCGCGCGTCCCGCCATATCGTCATCGCCGTCGAGCGAGGGGTCTGCGGGCAGGCCGAGCATCTGGCGCAGCAGGGGATGGATGGCGGTGTTGCGGAACGGCGGCAGCGTCACGCCCGAGCGAAAGGCGGGACCGCCCGCGACGAACAGCGCCTGCATTTCCGGCGCGGCATTGTCATAGCCGTGCGCCCCGCCGGTGACCGGGCGGGTTGGAGCGGTCGGCGCGATCATCCAGCCAATTTCCGCAAGGCACAGGAACGACGGCGCCCGCGGGTTGGTGCCGTAACGAAGCCGCGCCGGGACCTTCGCCTTGGGCCAGCATTGCATATGCTGCCGCGGCTTGGCGAGGGCGGTTGCGAGCGCGGATTGCTGTCCCGGCATCGGCTCGATCGCGGCATAGGGGCCGGTTTCGATCAGGCGGTAGCTGCCGGTGGGCGCGATACGGTCGAACGGGATGACCCGGTCGGTGGCGACCGCAGCCATGCCATGGTCGGCGACGATGACGAGGTTGGCCGGCTGGCCCAGCGCCGCCAGGTCGCGCTGCAACCGGCCGATCGCGGCATCGACGCGGGTCATCGCCGCCAACGTCTCCGGCGCGCCGGGGCCATGGTCGTGGCCGGCGACGTCGACATCGTCGAAATAGACGGTGACGAAGCGCGGGCGGGTCGCCGCCGGACGCCGCAGCCAGTCGATAACGCCATCGACGCGCTGTTCGGCGGTGATCGCCTGATTGAATGCCTGCCAGTCCGATGCGTGACGGCCGCCGGCATAGACGCCGTGATCGGCCTTGCCGGTGCCGCCCCACGCGACCTCGCTGCCCGGCCAGAACAGCGTCGCGCTACGCACCCCGGCTTCCTCGGCGGCGACCCAGATTGGCTTGGCGCTGTTCCACCAGAAAGGGTCGTCGCTCTCCATGGTGAAGACTTCACCGGGGCGGGCGGCGTCCTCCATCTTGTTGCCGACGATGCCCGACTTGTCGGGGCGGACGCCGGTGGCGATCGTCCAGAAATTCGGGAAGGTCTTGGTCGGAAAGCTTGGCTGCATCGACGCCGACACGCCGTCCGCCGCCAGCCGCGACAGGTTGGGCGCGATCGCAGGCGACAGATAGTCGGGACGGGCGCCGTCGACGCCGATCAGGATCGTGACCGGCGCCTTTGCCTCGGCAACCGCTGCGGCCGGCGGCGGAGCGACCGTCTCGCTATGGACGACGCAACCCGACAAGGCAGCGAGTGCGACGAACAGGGTCGGGATACGCATGCCTAGCTCCCTATCGCCCGCGCGTGACGGGAATGTGGCGGGCGATCAGACGTTGAAGCGGAACAGCATCACGTCGCCGTCCTGCACGACATATTCCTTGCCCTCGGCGCGCAGCTTGCCCGCATCGCGCGCACCGCTTTCGCCCTTGCAGGCGATATAGTCGGGATAGGCGATGGTTTCGGCGCGGATGAAGCCGCGTTCGAAATCGCTGTGGATTTCACCCGCCGCCTGCGGCGCCTTGGCCCCGACCGACACGGTCCAGGCGCGCGCTTCCTTCGGGCCGACCGTGAAGAAGGTCAGCAGGTGGAGCAGCGAATAGCCGGCGCGGATGACGCGGGCGAGGCCGGTTTCCTCGAGGCCAAGATCTGACAGGAATTCGGCGCGGTCGGCGGGGTCCATGGTGGCGATATCGGCCTCGATCGCGGCAGAGACGACGACCGCCTCGGCCCCTTCCGCCTTGGCCTTGGCAAAGACCTTGGCCGACAGTTCGTTGCCTTCGGCGGCGTCTTCCTCGTTGACGTTGCAGACGTACAGGACCGGCTTGGCGGTCAGCAGTTGCGCCTGCGCGAACAGCCGCTCCTCTTCCTCGTCCTTGATCTCGGTCAGGCGGGCTGGCTTGCCTTCGCGCAGCAGGTCGAGCGCGCGGCCGAGGACGGCGGCGGCGACCTTCGCCTCCTTGTCGCCCTGCTGGCCCTTCTTGGTCAGGTTCGGCACGCGCTTTTCGAGGCTTTCGAGGTCGGAGAGCATCAGCTCGGTCTCGACCGTGTCGGCATCGGCGATCGGATCGACCCGGTCGTCGACATGCTGGATGTCGTCATTTTCGAAGCAACGCAAAACGTGGACGATCGCGTCCACTTCGCGGATATTGCCGAGGAACTGGTTGCCCAACCCTTCACCCTTCGACGCGCCGCGCACCAGGCCGGCGATATCGACGAACGCCAGCTGCGTCTCGATCTTCTTGGTCGAACCGGCGATTTCGGCCAATTGGTCTAGGCGCGGGTCGGGGACGGCGACGTTGCCGACGTTCGGCTCGATCGTGCAGAAGGGATAATTGGCCGCCTGCGCCGCCTGTGTCTGCGTCAGTGCGTTGAACAGGGTGGACTTGCCGACATTCGGCAGGCCGACGATACCGCAGCGAAAACCCACTTGGCGCAATCCCGGTGATGATGGAAAGTTCGCCCCTTAGCGGCTGCGGCCGGGCTTTGCAAAAGCTACCAGCGATAGTTGAAGCTGACGCTGATCCGTTCGCCCTTGCCGGCGTGCGGCATGACCTCATGCCGGAGCCAGCTTTCCCAGAGCAGGAGCGTGCCGGGCTGGGGCGCAACCGTCTCGAACGTGCCGGGGCGGGTGGGGGCGGCCATCAGCAACGGCAGCCGGGGATCCTCGAACCGGATGCCGCCCGCGCCCTCGGGCACGGCGACATAGATGGTGCCCGACACCACGCTGTGCGGGTGAAGATGCCCCGAATGGCCGCCGCCGGGCTTGAGCAGATTTACCCACAGGCTGTCGAGCTTCAGCTTGCGTCCGCCCAGTTCCATGCCGCAGGCAGCAGCGAACTTCGCGACATGGCGGTCGAGCACGCGCTTCAAATCGGTGAAGACCGGGTCGCGGAGCGGCAGGTCGTTCAAGGACGCGTAGGAGGTATAGCCGCGATAGCCATGCTCCTTCGACCAGCGGCGGCCGGCCATGTCTTCTTCCGCCAGCGCGCGGACCGAGGCGTCGAGATCGGCGACCAGCGCTTCGTCGGCAAGGGCGGCTTCGTAGAGCTGGGTCGGGAAGAGGGTGCGGACGGTCATGGGCGCGGCTTGGCCGATCGAACGCGCTTTGGGAAGGGTCAGCGGCGATGCTGCGACAGGAACGTCCAGAGTGCGTCGTTGTCGACGACCCAGCTATGCCCGCCGCCGACGGTCACCCGCCCGACCACGTCCGCGCCGTTCCTGCAGGCGGTGTAGCGTTCCTCATAGATTTTTGCCGCGACCCAGCGGGTTACGGGAGCGGCGATGCAGCGGTTGAGCGCGGCCCAGCGCTGTTCGGCGGCGTGCATGGTGTAGGACCAGTATTTCGCGCCGCCGCCCTGGATCGGGTTGGTGGTGTCGGCGTCGCCGGCAAAGGCGATGACCGGCACGGGGCGCGAGGGTCGGCAGGTGGCCGGATCGGGACGGCTGGGGTCGCTGGTTAGCGGATTGCCGGCGCGCAGGCCGACGACCGGGGCGATGGCGGCGAAGCGGTCGGCGGCGACGCAGCCGAGCCATGACGTCATCCGCCCGCCGCCCGACAGGCCGGTGGCATAGACGCGGCTGGGGTCAATGCAGCCGGCGCTGGCAAGTTGGTCGATCAGGGCCCCCAGGAAGGCGACATCGTCTGGGGCGTCGGGGCCAGGGATGGTGCCGGCGACGGTCGGCACACCGGGGATGTTCCAGACGAAGCCCTGTTCATGCCGGATGCCGGCATCGGGGGCGGCAACGACGAAGCCGTGCCGGTCCGAAGCCGCGGCGAGGTTCGAATCACGCAGCATCGCCGCACCGGTGCCGCCGCTGCCGTGGAGCAGGATGACCAGCGGGGCAGGGCGTGCCGGATCGAAGCCTGGCGGCAGGTGCAGCAGCACCGAACGCACGCCGTCGCCGATCGCAATTGTCTGCGTCGTTCCCGATGGCGCGGCGACGCAGCGCGGCACCGCCTGCGCGACGGTGCCGGTCAGCAGCAAGAACAGGAATGCGAGCCATTGCAACGGTTTGGGCATGGTCCTCCCTTTACTGGACCGACCGGCGACGGGGCAAGTCGGGCCCAAAGTTCACGAAGTTCACACTCGTACCATGTTTCTCGCCTTTCTCTTCCATCTCGTCCGGACGGCAGTGACAGGATGGGCGAAGAGACTGGCGACCGGAAAGCATGACGACCGCAGCGGGTGTAGGAAAGCGGTTTCGCCGGCATCGGTGCGGTCGCTCCGGCGACCCTGCGCGTGCTAGCGTAACGGGAGGAACAGGTCGGTGATCGCTTCGGCCTCCGGCACGTCGGGAAAGAAGCTGACTCGCTGGCAGAATAAGGGGAAGTCGCGCAGTTCCTCTCCGCTGTCCGGCAGCCAGTCGCGGTAGAGGTGGAGGGCGGCGGCCTCCAGATCGTCGCTGCGCCCGGTCACCCGCAGCACCGCGCAGCGGCCGGCGGGTATGATCGAACGGGTCATGCCGTCGCCTTCGGGAAAGGCGCGATCGGTGCCGACGCACAGGTCGATGCGGACCGGCTCCGCCGCCGGGTCGGTGGGATCGCTGTGGAAGATATTGAACGTCGGAGTGTCGGCGGGCGACAGGCGGTTGGCGCGACGCCAGGCGATGAAGCGGCGGATGGTGTCACCGATCAGGGCCATCTCGCCATCGTGGCGCAGGACCGCGACCGGGGTAGCGGGGAAGTCGCGGATGGCAACGGGGGCGAAATGCTGCATCGTTCGGTTCCTCAGATCGTCGAGCGGCAGGAGCGCCGCGCGCCATTGCGCCCAGTCGGGCGCGGAACGGAAATCGGACGGGGACTGGCCGAAGCGCTTGCGAAACGCGCGGGCAAAGGCGTCGGGCGCGTCATATCCCGCGTCGATCGCGACGTCGGTGATCCGATCGGCATCGCGATAGGCGAGTCGATACGAAGCGCGTTTCAACCGGGCGAGCTGGACATAGCGATGCACCGACAGGCCGAAGCAGGCGGCGAACTGCCGGTGGAAATGATATTTGGAGAAGGCCGCGACCGCGCTGACGGTCGCCAGGTCCAGTTCGTCGTCGAGATGCCGTTCGATATGGTCGAGCGCGCGGCGCATGCGGTCGTGATAGTTGCGCTGTGCCGGCGTCATGTCCGTTCCTTGTCTTGGCGGGCCGTGGGTAGCCGGGACTCGGGTGCGGTGCTCGACCGATATTGCGATTTGATGGAGCCTGGCGCTCCCCTCCCGTCCAGGGCGGGGAGTAAGGAATCACCCCATCCGGCGCGCGACCTCGTTCATGAAGCGCACGTCGTCGCTCGCCGCCAACCATGGCGCCTCGGCGGCGACCGCGCCGAGCAGGTCCGTCAGGTCGTCCAGCTCGGCCTTGGCGAAGTTGCCGAGGACATAGGGGCTGACCCGGTCCTTGTGGCCCGGATGGCCGATGCCGAGGCGGATGCGGCGGAAGTCGGGGCCGATATGCGCGTCGGTCGAGCGCAGGCCGTTATGCCCGGCATGCCCGCCGCCGGTCTTCACCTTCAGCTTGAACGGGGCGAGGTCGAGTTCGTCGTGGAAGACGGTGACGTCGGCGGCCGTCAACTTGTAGAAGCGCATCGCTTCGCCGACCGAGCGGCCGCTTTCGTTCATATAGGTGCCGGGTTTCAGCAGCAGGATTTTCTGCGTGCCGATCCGTCCTTCCTGAATCCAGCCTTGGAAGGCGCGCTTCGGCGCGGCGAAGCCATGGACCTCGGCGATCGCGTCCACCGCCATGAATCCGATATTGTGGCGGTGCATCGCATATTGCGGGCCGGGATTGCCGAGGCCGATCCAGAGTTGCATCGCTTGGGTCCTTCGGAATGGGGGTGGCGGCGCTATAAACGTCATTCGGGCGTAGGCGAGACCTCTGCGAAAGTCGCTCGATCGCCTGAAATCTGCCGTACCCCGGCGAAGGCCGGGGTCCAGTTGGGAAGGCTTTTCCATACCTTGCCGACGTCCCCCCAACTGGGCCCCGGCCTTCGCCGGGGCACAAGAAGGGACTTTCGCAGAGGTCTCGCGCATGGGGGAATCCATATGCGCCGGCGTCGGGAAAAGAAGCGCAGGCGTTGCGTCTATGGATCCCCGCCTGCGCGGGGACGACGATGGGGAGGAGCGGGAAAGCCCCCAAACGCAAAGGAGCGGGACGACCTCGGCCATCCCGCTCCTTCGTAACGCCGGACAGGCGGGGCGGATCAGCCCTCGGCCTTGTCCTCGGCTTCGTCGGCCTCGGCAGCGGCTTCGGCCGACTGCGCTTCGGCGACTTCGGCGTCGAGCGCCTCGTCCTCGGCGGTCAGCGTGGTCGGCGGCGTGATGGTCGCGACGGTCACGGCGTCTTCGGCGGTCGCTTCGGCGCCGTTCGGCAGCGTCACGTCCGACAGGTGGATCGATTCGCCGACTTCGCGGCCGGTCAGGTCGACGACGATCTCGGTCGGGATGTTCGACGCTTCGACGGTCAGTTCGATCTCGTGGGTCACGACGTTGAGCACGCCGCCGTCACGCTTGATGCCGGGCGCGTCGTCTTCGTTGGTGAACACCACCGGCACGGCGACGGTCACGGTCGCATCCTTGGCGATGCGCAGGAAGTCGACATGGATCGGCTGGTCGGTGACGACGTCGAAAGCGACGTCCTTGGCCAGCGTGCGCACCTTGGTACCACCGACGTCGACCATGATGACCGAGTTCATGAAGTGGCCGGTCATCAGCTGCTTCATCAGTTCACGGGCGTTCAGGTGGATGCCCTGCGGATCCTGCTTGTTGCCATAGATCACGGCGGGGACGCGGCCATCGCGACGCAGGGCACGGGAGGCTCCCTTGCCTGCCCGATCGCGCGTCTCGGCCGACAGGTGCAGCGTGTCGCTCATCATGTCTTCCTTAGAAACGGTGTTTGTGTGTCTTGCGCGGCCGGGCCTCCAGGGATGACCCCGGCACGAACAAGCGCGGGCCCTTAGGGGAGTTCGGGGGGAAAGGCAAGGTTGGTTGCTCCTGTTCCCCAGCTCCCCGTTTGCTTCGAGCGGAGGTTCGAGCCTGTCGAGAACCGTAGTCTAGAAGGGGGTGCCGCAGGAGACGCCTTCTCGACGGACGCTTCTCGACAAGCTCGAAGCTGCTCGAACCGAACGGGGGGTGGGGAAGCGGGGGGATTACTGCACGCGCTTCACCTCGATCCCCAACCCTTGCAACCTTTGCGGCACGCTGCCCGGCCCGGTCAGATGCCCCGCGCCGACCGCGACGAAGCGCGTGCCCGGCTGGCGCATCCACTTGGCGATCGTCTTCGCCCATGCCGCATTGCGCCGGTCGAGCAGCGCGGTGCGGACCGCCGGGCCGGCTTCGGCCATGTCGCTGGCGAGCAACCGATTGAGCGTGGCGACGTCGCCCTTGCCCCAGGACGCGACCACCCGGTCCATCACCGGCACCGGATCGCGATCGTCGAGGACGCGCGTGAGCATCGTGCGCTGGGCCGGTTGCGGCAGGGCGGCGAAGATGCCGAGCTGGCCGTCGAGCGTTTCCAGCGGCTCGATCGCGGTGCCGCTGCGATCGGCGAGCCGCGCCAGCAGCGTTTCGGGGGCGGGGCCGGGACTGTAACCCGCGCGGGAGAGCGGTTGCGCCGCCAACGTGGTCGCCGCGAACCAGGGATCGGTCGCGTCGAACGCCTGCGCGGGAAAGCCGAGTTCGTGCGCCCGCTTGCGCAGGCGGCGGTCCAGCTCGGGCGGCAACGGGGCCGGTTTGACCGGGGTGACCTTCACCAGCGCTTCCGTCATCGCGTCGGGCGTGGTCGGTGCGATTTCGAGAGTCAGTACGTCGCTGTCGGCGAACGCCTTTGCGACGGGGCCAGTGAGCCATGGCGTACCCCGCCGCAACTGATGCACCGTGCCGAACAGCCAGATCGTCGTATCCCCATCGCGCGCGACCCATAGCGCCGGGGCAAGCGCCGCCGGGGCGGCGACCGGGCTGGCGAGGGAGAGCCAGCACAAAAAGGCGAGGAACGCGCGGACCGACATGCCCCCGGCTTAGCGGGGCGGAGCGCCCGGCGGCAACCTTGACCCGCGCTCCACCCAAGGGCTAGGCGCGGTGGCTCTTGCACCAATAGGCGAAACCATGTCCGCCCCGCTCAGCTTCCAGAAAATGATCCTGACACTCCATGACTATTGGAGCGATCGGGGCTGCGTCATCCTGCAACCCTACGACATGCGGATGGGGGCGGGGACGTTCCACCCAGCGACCACGCTGCGCGCGCTGGGGCCCGACCCGTGGAATGCGGCGTTCGTCCAGCCCTCGCGCCGGCCGACCGACGGGCGCTATGGCGAGAACCCCAACCGGTTGCAGCATTATTATCAGTATCAGGTAATCCTGAAGCCTTCGCCGCCGGATCTGCAGGAACTGTATCTCGGCTCGCTGGCCGCCATCGGCATCGACTTCACGCAGCACGATATCCGCTTCGTCGAGGATGACTGGGAATCGCCGACGCTGGGCGCGTGGGGGCTTGGCTGGGAAGTGTGGTGCGACGGGATGGAAGTCACCCAATTCACCTATTTCCAACAGATGGGCGGGTATGACTGCAAGCCGGTCGCGGGCGAGCTGACCTATGGGTTGGAGCGGCTGGCCATGTATATCCAGGACAAGGACAGTGTGTACGACCTTGCGTTCAATGACGCGGGCGTCACCTATGGCGACGTTTTTCTCGAAAACGAGCGGCAAATGTCGAAATGGAATTTCGAGGTCGCCGATACCGATAGCCTGTTCGATTTGTTCAAGAAGGCGGCGGCCGAGTGCGAGAATGCGCTAGCCAACGACGTGCCGATCGCGGCCTATGAACAGGCGATCGAGGCGAGCCATGTCTTCAACCTGCTGAACGCGCGCGGGGTGATCTCCGTGGCCGAGCGGCAGGCCTATATCGGGCGGGTGCGCGATCTGGCGAAAGCATCGTGCGCGAAGTTCATCGAGACGCAGACGCCGGCCTGGCAGGCCAAGTTTCCGGGGTGGGTGGCATGACCGATTTCCTGCTCGAACTGCGGTCGGAAGAGATTCCCGCGCGGATGCAGGCCAAGGCCCGCGAAGACCTGTCGAAGCTGTTCGTCGGTGAGCTGGGCAAGGCGGGGATCGCGGCGGGGCGGATCTCGACCTATGCGACGCCCCGGCGGCTGGTGCTGATCGCGCACGATCTGCCCGAGCGTACCGAGCCGGTGCACGAAGAGGTGAAGGGGCCGCGTGCCTCCGCCCCGCCCCAGGCGCTGGAAGGGTTTCTGCGCAAGACCGGGCTGACGCGCGAGGCGCTGACCGAACGTGACGGCGTGCTGTTCGCGGTGACCGAGATGCCGGGGCGCGAGACGGCGCAGGTGCTGGCGGCGGCGATCCCGGCGATCGTGCGCGCCTTCCCGTGGCCCAAGTCGATGCGCTGGGGTGCGGCGTCGCTCAGCCCGGAGTCCCCACGTTGGGTACGGCCGTTGCAGGGCATAGTCGCGCTGTTCGGCAGCGAGGTGGTGCCGTGCGAGGTCGCGGGCGTGACGAGCGGGGCGGTGACGCTGGGCCATCGTTTCCACCACCCAGGTGCGATCACCATCGGGTCGGCGGCGGACTATGTCGAGAAGCTGCGTGCGTGCCATGTGATCGTCGATCAGGACGAACGCGCGGCGATCATCGCGGTCGGTGCCAAGATGGCGGCGCAGGGGGCGGGCCTTTCGCTCGTCGAGGATGAAGGGCTGCTGGCGGAAAATGCCGGGCTGACCGAATGGCCGGTGCCGTTGATCGGGCGCTTCGACGAAGCGTTTTTGGCCGTGCCGCCCGAGGTGATCCAGCTGACCGCGCGGGTGAACCAGAAATATTTCGTGTGCCGCGATGGCGACGGCAAGCTGGCGAACGCGTTCGTCTGTACCGCCAATATCGATGCGGCGGATGGCGGCGAGCGGATCGTCGCGGGCAATGCCAAGGTGCTGGCGGCGCGGCTGTCGGATGCGAAGTTCTTCTATGAGACCGATCTGAAGACGCGGCTGGAGGACCAGTTGCCGAAGCTCGACAAGATCGTGTTTCACGAGAAGCTGGGCACGGTTGCCGACAAGGTCGAGCGGGTCGCGAAACTGGCGCGGTGGCTGGTCGAGAGTGGCGTCGTAAAGCCCTCTCCACTTCAGGGGAGAGGGTTGGGAGAGGGCGCTTCCACTGAAGCTCCGTCGCCTGCGGACAGTCCCCTCTCCCCGACCCTCTCCCTTGAAGGGGAGAGGGAGTTGGCCGACATGGCCGAGCGCGCCGCGCGGCTCGCCAAGGCCGATCTGGTCACCGGCATGGTCGGCGAGTTCCCCGAATTGCAGGGGCTGATGGGCGGCTATTACGCCGCCGCGCAGGGCGAACCCCGCCAAGTCGCCGAAGCGGTGCGCGATCATTACAAGCCGGTCGGGCAGGGCGATGACGTTCCGACCGCGCCGGTGACGGTTGCGGTGGCGCTGGCCGACAAGCTCGACAGCATCGTCCAGTTCTTTGCGGTCGGGTTGAAGCCGAGCGGATCGAAGGACCCGTTCGCGCTGCGTCGGTCGGCATTGGGCGTGCTAGCGTTGCTGCTCGACAATGGTGTTCGCGTGTCGCTGTCGAAGGCGACGGCGGCCGCAGGTGCGACCGCGCATGAGGATGTCCTCGACTTCTTCGCCGACCGCCTGAAGGTCCAGCAGCGCGAGGCGGGTGTCCGTCACGACCTGATCGACGCCGTGTTCGCGCTGGGCGGCGAGGACGATCTCGTCCGCCTCCTCGCGCGCGTCCATGCGTTGCAGGCGTTCGTCACGACCGAGGACGGGGCGAACCTGCTTGCCGGGTACAAGCGCGCGGCGAATATCCTGAAGAAGGAAGCGCCGGGGACCAGCAAGCACATCCCCGAAACCGGCGAGGAAGACCCGCTGGCTGAGGTCGAAGATCCCGACTTCGCGCCGATCGTCGCCGAATATGCCCGGACCGAGCGCGAGAAGCGCGACTATGACCGCGAGCCGGCGGAAGCCGCACTGATCGCGGCGCTCGACGCGGCCGAGCCGCGCGCGGAGACGGCGATCGCGGCCGAGGATTTCGCCGGGGCGATGGCGGCGCTGGCGTCGCTGCGCGCGCCGATCGACGCGTTCTTCACCGACGTGACGGTCAACGATGCCGACCCGCACAAGCGCACTGCGCGGCTCGCGCTGCTGGCGCGGGTGCGCGATGCGGTACACCGGGTTGCCGATTTCTCGAAAATTGAGGGCTGACCTGTCGGTTTAACCCGTTTAACGGGACGTAAGGGCGACGCCCGATCGAATCAGATACCCCGACGCGGGACCACCCGCGCGGAGAGCATGGGGAACGAGCAATGACGCAATATGTCTATCGCTTCGGCGGCGGGGTTTCGGACGGCGGATCGGGCGACAAGGTGTTGCTGGGCGGCAAGGGCGCGAACCTCGCCGAAATGGCGTCGATCGGGCTGCCGGTGCCGCCGGGCTTCACCATCGCGACGACGATGTGCACGCGCTATTACGAGGAAGGGCAGACCTTTCCGGAAAGCGTACAGGACGAGGTGAAGACCGGCATCGCCCATATCGAGGGTGTGACGGGCAAGCGGTTCGGTGACGCTGCCGACCCGCTGCTGGTCTCGGTCCGCTCGGGCGCCCGCATTTCGATGCCGGGCATGATGGACACCGTGCTGAACCTAGGCCTGAACGACGAGACGGTCGAAGGGCTGGCGACCGTGTCCGACGACGCGCGCTTCGCATGGGACAGCTATCGCCGCTTCATCCAGATGTATTCGGACGTGGTGCTCGAACTCGACCATGGCCGGTTCGAGGAAGCGCTGGAAATCGCGAAGGAAGATCGCGGTTACTATCTCGACACCGACCTGACCGCCGATGACTGGCGCGCATTGGTCGCGCAGTACAAGGACATCGTCGTCGAACTGTGGGGCAAGCCGTTCCCGCAGGACGTGCATGACCAGCTATGGGGCGCGATCGGCGCGGTGTTCGGGTCGTGGCAGGCGGACCGGGCGAAGGTCTATCGCCGGTTGAACGACATTCCGGGCGACTGGGGCACGGCGGTCAACGTGCAGGCGATGGTGTTCGGCAATATGGGCGATACGTCGGCGACCGGCGTCGCCTTCACCCGCGACCCTTCGACCGGCGACAATGCCTATTATGGCGAATTCCTCATCAACGCGCAGGGCGAGGACGTGGTCGCGGGCATCCGCACGCCGCAGTACCTGACCACCGCCGCCCGCGCGGCAGCGAACGCCAAGCCGCTGTCGATGGAAGAGGCGATGCCCGACGCCTATGCCGAACTGGCGGCAGTGTTCGACCGGCTGGAGCGGCATTACCGCGACATGCAGGACATCGAATTCACGGTGCAGCAGGGCAAGCTGTGGATGCTGCAGACCCGGTCGGGCAAGCGCACCGCGAAGGCGGCGCTGAAGATCGCGGTCGACATGGCCGAGGAAGGGTTGATCTCGCGCGAGGAAGCGATCGCGCGCGTCGACCCGCAGGCGCTCGACCAGCTACTCCACCCGACGCTTGATCCGAAGGCGGCACGCGACGTGCTGACCAAGGGGCTGCCGGCCTCGCCCGGTGCGGCGAGCGGCATCGCGGTGTTCGACAGCGACACGGCGGAACGGCGCGCCAATGCCGGTGATGCGGTGATCCTGATCCGCACCGAAACTTCGCCGGAAGACATTCACGGCATGCACGCGGCGCGCGGCATCCTGACGGCGCGCGGCGGCATGACCAGCCACGCGGCGGTCGTCGCACGCGGCATGGGTCGGCCGTGCGTGTCGGGCGCAGGCAGCATCTCGATCGATGCCAAGGCGGGGGTGATGAAGGTCGCCGGCCGCGAGATTCGCGAGGGCGATATCGTCACCATCGACGGCGCGACCGGCGAAGTGATGGCGGGTGCCGTCGCAACCGTACAGCCCGAACTGGCCGGCGATTTTGGCACGCTGATGGAATGGGCCGATGGCGTCCGTCGCCTGAAGGTGCGTACCAACGCCGAAACCCCGCTTGATTGCCGCACCGCGCGCGATTTCGGTGCCGAAGGCATCGGGCTGTGCCGCACCGAGCACATGTTCTTCGAACAGTCGCGGATCACCGCCGTGCGGCAGATGATCCTGGCGGAGGATGAGGCCGGGCGGCGTGTGGCGCTCGACAAGCTGCTGCCCGAACAGCGCAGCGATTTCGTCGAGATTTTCGAGGTGATGGTCGGGCTGCCCTGCACCATCCGCCTGCTCGATCCGCCGCTCCACGAATTCCTGCCGCATGCCGAAGCCGAGTTCGCCGAAGTGGCGCAGGCGGCGGGAATCGAGGTCGAGCAGTTGAAGCGCCGTGCCGCCGAACTGCACGAGTTCAACCCGATGCTCGGCCATCGCGGCTGCCGGCTGGGCGTTACATACCCTGAAATCTACGAAATGCAGGCCCGCGCGATCTTCGAAGCGGCGGTGATCGTCGCGGAGAAGTCGGGTGAGGCGCCGATCCCAGAGGTCATGATCCCGCTGGTCGGTACCAAGCGCGAGCTGGAACTGATGAAGACGGTCGTCGACAAGGCGGCGCAGGCGGTGTTCGCCGACAAGGGGCGGACGATCGAATATCTGGTCGGTACGATGATCGAACTGCCGCGCGCCGCGCTGAAGGCCGGAGAAATCGCCGAGGCCGGGCAGTTCTTCTCGTTCGGGACCAACGACCTGACGCAGACGACGCTGGGCGTGAGCCGCGACGATGCCAGCCGCTTCCTCGGCGCCTATGTCGAAAAGGGCATCTATGCGCGCGACCCGTTCGTCTCGATCGATGTCGAGGGCGTGGGTGAGCTGATCGAACTGGCCGCCGAGCGCGGGCGCAAGACGCGGCCCGAGATCAAGCTGGGCATCTGCGGCGAACATGGCGGCGATCCGGCGTCGATCGCCTTCTGCGAAAAGGTCGGGTTGGACTATGTGTCGGCCAGCCCCTATCGCGTGCCGATCGCCCGATTGGCGGCGGCACAGGCCGCGTTGCAGAAGTGAGAAGCATATGACGAACGATGCGGCACGGGTGACGAAGGACGGCTATGACCGTATCGGCCCGTTCCATCCGGCGTTCGTCTGGGGCGCGGTGATCGTGTTCGACCTGCTCGTCGTGCTGGCGCTGCTGCTGGCAGTGACCAAGATCGGCGACAAGGTCGAGGATGTGGTGTTCCCCGGCGGTCCGGAGTGGGTGACGTTCTGATCGCTACCCGCCCCGGCCGGAACCGGGGCGGGTGGCAACATCAATAGGCGGCGGTAAAGCGGGCGCGGGGGTGGCGATGCGCCTCCAGTTCGTCGACCATCGCGATGGCATAGTCCGCGAAGCTGATCCGGCTGACCCCGGCATCGTCAGTGAGGAGGGTATCGGTACCGAGCCGGTACTGGCCGGTGCGCTCGCCAGCCTCGAACAGCGCGGCGGGCGAGAAGAAGGTCCAGTCGATATCCTCGACCGAGCGCAGCGCGTCGAGAAAGGCGATGCCGCCCATCGCGAACGCGCGCCATTCGGCCGGGAAGTCGGGCGAGTCGATCAAGCGAACGCCGGGCGCGACTTCGAGGCTGGCGGCGCCGCCGGTGACGAGCAGTCGACCGACCCCCGCCTGCCGCAATGCCGTGAGCAGGGTGTCGGCGGTGACGTCGAAATGCAGCGCGCTGATGACAGCATCGGTGCCCAAGATCAGCGTCGCGAGCGCGGCGGGATCGTGTGCGTCACCCGCGATCCGGGACACCCGCGGCAGATCGGGGATCGCGTCCGGCTTGCGCGCGATTGCGTACACGTCATGCCCCCGACGCGCCAGTTCGCGGACGATTTCGGATCCCGCATTGCCGCTCGCGCCCAGTACCGCAACTTTCATCCTCGGTCTCCTATGGTAACCATTGGTGACTAGGTGCTATGTCGGTACCGGTGACGCAAGACGGTACTTTTCCGATACCCGGTATCCTGATGGAAACCGCATCTCCGAGGGGCGACGTGTTCGCTGCCGATTGTCCGACGCGACTGTTGCTTGACCGGATCGGCGACAAATGGAGCGTGCTGATACTGTTGCTGCTGGGCGAACGGCCGTGGCGGTTCAACGACCTGAAGCGGCGCATCGCGGGGGTTTCGCAGAAGATGCTGAGCGAGACGTTGCGGACATTGGAACGCGACGGGCTGGTGACGCGGCAGGTCGTCGCCACCAAGCCGGTCAGTGTCAGCTATGCGATCGCGCCGCTGGGTGGCGAACTGATCGATGCGTTGCGGGCGTTGATGACCTGGTCCGAACAACGCATCGACGCGGTGACGGCTGCCCAGCAGGCCTATGACGCGCGTGAGGCGATTGCCGCGCAAAACTGCTCGGCACCGGACCAGTCGTAAAGGTACCGATGAATTCGGGTCGCTGGGCCTCAGCCCCAGCGGCCATGGTGATCGTCGTCGCGCCCTTCGCGCAGCATCGCCGCCTGCTCGCGCCAATGTTCGGCATCGATGGTGCCGGGCCGGAGACGCAGATCATCCTCCAGCGCGCGTTCGTCGGCTTCGCTCAATCCCTCGATGGCGCGATAGGTCTTGATGCCACGCTGGCCGAGGGCGTGTTCGAGATCGGCGTCGATGCCGCGGATACGCGACAGATTGTCGCGGCCCCAGCCGAAGAAGCCGCTGCCGTGGCCGGTGCTCGCCGCCACCCCGCTGGCCGCTGCGGCGGTGGAGGGGGTCGTCGCGGTGGTGCGTTCCTTCAGAAGACGGTCGCGTTCCGCCTCGACCTCCTGCAACCGCGCATCGCGGGTCTTCACGTCGTTCGCGACTTCGGCGCGATACGCCTTGTGCGCGGCTTCCTCATCACGGAACCGCTGCTTCCATTTCTTGCCGCCCGAAGAGGAGGCAAGGCCGAAGAACCAGCCGGCGAGGAGGACGAGCGCGAGAACCGCGAATTGGGTCGGCGTCTGGAACAGCATGTGCGGGCCCCTTCGGTGATTACGGGGCGACAACGGTCGGGCGGGAGCGGCGTTCCGCCGCCGCCCGGCCGCGCTATTTGCTGAACGCGTCGCTGATGCTGCAGGCGGCGGGGCCAAGGATGACGACGAACAGCGTCGGCAGGATGAACAGGATCAGTGGAACGGTCATGATCGCGGGCAGCCGAGCCGCCTTCTCCTCGGCGCGCATCATGCGTTCGTTGCGGAATTCGGCGGAGAGGACGCGCAGTGCGCTGGCGAGCGGGGTGCCGTATTTTTCGGTCTGGATCATGGTCGTCACCACACCCTTCACCGCATCCAGATTGATACGCAGCGCAAGGTTTTCGAACGCCTGACGCCGTTCGGTCAGGAACCCCAGCTCGATCGCGGTCAGCGAGAATTCCTCGCCCAGTTCGGGATAGGCGCGGCCCAGTTCGCGCGCGACGCGGGTGAAGGCGGCATCGACGGTCAAGCCTGCCTCGGCACAGATGACCAGCAGGTCGAGCGCGTCTGGCAGCCCTTTGCGGATCGCATCCGAACGTTTGGTGATACGGTTCTTGAGATAGATATCCGGCGCCTTGTAGCTCAGGATCAGCGTGCCGGCGACGAGGGCATAGGCCTTGAGCGGCGACCAGTCGGCGAAACTGTCGGTGCCATAGACGATGTAGATCATCGGCAGGCCGAACAGGATCGGCAGCATCAGCCGGCCGAAGATGACCGCGACCGCCCAGTCCTTCGACCGGATGCCGGCCTGCATCAGTTTCAGCTGCGCGGCCTTGAGCTGCGAATCCTGCAACACCTTCATCGAGACGAGCAGGTCGCGGATGCGATCGGTCGCCTCGTTCTTCTGCACCAGCTTGGCGCGACGCTTGCTGGTCGAGGCGGTGATGCCGGCCTTGAGCTGTTCGCGGCGGTCGTTCAGCGCCTTGACCCGGCGCGCCATCGGATCGCGGACCGATGTCGCGACATAGAGGGCGACCAGCATCGACAGGACGGCGATACCCGACAGGATCGTCGCGACGCTGGCGGCGTCGAAACCGAATATGGACGAGGCGGGGCCAGTCAGCATCGCATCAAATCTCGAAATTGACCATTCTGGACATGATGAACGCGCCGATCACCATCCACAGCACGCCGCCCGCGCCGATCATCATCAGCCGCGGATCGACGAAAAAACTCTGCATGTAGCGGCCGTTGATGGTCCAGATCAGCGCGAAGACGATGAACGGCAGCGACCCGACGATATAGGCCGACGCCTTGGATTCGGACGACATCGCCTTGATCTTCAGCTTCATCTGCGCGCGCTTGCGCAGCACGTCGGCGAGATTGGCGAGCGTTTCGGCGAGGTTGCCGCCGGTTTCGCGCTGGATGGCGATGGTTATCATGAAGAACTGGAATTCGGGCGTGCCGAGCCGATCGGCGGTTTCCTGTAACGCGGCGTCGAGCGTGCGGCCAATCTTCATCCGGTCGCTGACCATGCGGAATTCCTCGCCGACCGGACCATCGATCTCCTGACCGACGACGGTGATCGTCTCGGTGATCGGCAGGCCGGAGCGGAGGCCGCGGACCAGCAATTCTATCGCGTCGGGAAACTTTGCGGTGAAGCGGGCGATGCGGCGCTTGATGAAATAGCTGACGACCAGATGCGGCAGGCCGAGCCCGACCGACAGCGCCATCAGCAGCGCCATCAGGACCGGCAGTCCCTGGAACCACAGATATCCGAACAGGACGATGGTCACGCCCAGCGTCGCCTGTCCATATTGGGCGAGGGTCCAGTTGCGGCCGGTGCGTTGCAGCCGCAGTTGCAGCCGTTCGACATTGGGGAGCAGTCGGGCTGCGGCGCGGTCGCCGCGCGTCGCGTTGCGGTTGCCGATCCGGCGCATCTGCGCCTCCATCGCCGTCGTGCTGGCAGAGGAGGAATGGCGTTCGCGCACGGCGAGCAGCCGGCGGTTGCGGGCGCGTTCGCCCGATGGACCGGAAAAGGCGAGCGCGAGCATCCCCAGCGCGAGCAGCGCGCCCATGCCCAAGAGCAGGATCGGCAGGATCGCCATCGCCGCGCCCGCGCCCCTACTTCTTCGCCTTGACCGGCAGGCGCGCGCGCAACTTAGCGAGCTTGCCGACCAGCGACGTACCACCCTTGCCCGAATCGGCGGCGTCGTCGTCCTGGTCCTCGGTCAGGCGGCAGAGATGTCGCGCCAGATCGACCAGTGGTGCGATGGCGCGATTGCCCTTTGCCGCCTCGGCCAGCGGCTTGCCGAGCTTTGCCGACTGTGCCGCCAGCCTGCCGTCGAACGCCATGGCGAAGTCGAGCTTGCGTTCGATCGACCCCTCGAAATCCTTGCGGCTGATCTCCTGCGCGCCCACCGGATGGACGCGGTTGGCGAACAGCACGACCTTTACGTGCGGGGCGTTGGAGCGGAACCAGGACAGCAGCCGGATGGTGTCGCGTGCCGCCGCCAGCGTCATTTCGGTAACGATGACCGCGGTCTGCACTTCCTCGATCAGATGCGGATGATTGACCAGCATCGTCCGCGGCAGATCGACGATCGTGCATTCGAACGCGTTCCGCATCTCCTCCTGCAACTGGTAGAAGGCGCTGCCGTCGGTTTCGATCGGGGCGTTGATCGGCGCTTCGGCCGACAGCACCGACAGCCGTTCGCCCGCGCGCACCATCGCGCGTTCGATGAACAACCCGTCGATGCGGCTGGGATTTTCGATCGCGTCGGTAAGACCCCGACCGGGTTCGAGGTCGAGCGCCAGCGCGCCGGTACCGAAATGGACGTCGAGGTCGAGGAGCGCGGTGCTCCGCTTTTCCTGTTCGCCCATTAGCCACGCGAGCGAGGTCGCCACGGTCGATGCGCCCGCGCCGCCGCGCGTGCCGATGACCGCCGTCGCGCAGTGCGGGCGTTCGACGGTCGTCTCCACCGCCTTCGGCGCGTTGAGAAGCGCATGCGCCTGCAGGATCGAATCGCGCACCATGTCGGGATGCAGCGGTTTCAGCAGATAATCATGGATGCCGCTGGCGATGAGGTCGCGGTACAGGCGGACGTCGTTGACCTGTCCGGTGGCGATCACGATCGTGCCGGGTTCGCACACCTCGGCCAGGCCGTTGATGTCGTTGAGAGGATCGCCCGATTCGGACAGGTCGACGAACAGGACGTTGGGGCTGGTCGAGACCGCCAGCGTCTGCACCGCATTGCGCAGCCCGCCCTTGAGGACCTTTTCGATCGGCCAGCCATGTTCGGTGGCAACGGAGCGCAGCGTGTCGGCGGAGAATTCGTCGCAGACAAAGGCGACGAACGGTTCGCGCTGTGTCGTCTTGCCGAGGGAGAAGGGTGCGTTCATCAGTTGCTGCTCCCGCCCGATCCGCCGCTGCCGCCGCTGCCGCCAGCGCTGTTGGCGTTGCCGACGCTGTTGGTGACCTGTCCGCCATTGCCGCTGGGCGCGGCGCGACGCAGCGCGCCGACCGCCTTGCTGTTGACCATCGTGTCGGTGGTGCCCTGTGCCGACTGGCCGAGGACAAGATCGCCGGGGCGGGCGACCATCGCGGCGAGGTTCGCATTGGTGGCGCAGCCGAAATCGGACGAGGTATGCGCGTCGAAATTCGGCTGATAGGTGCGCGAGTTGTCGGGGCAGCCCGGTACCGATGCCGTCATGCGCGATACGACGACGCGCACCGTGCCCGGCGCGATCGCGCCAGGCGTCGGGGGAACGCTGTCGGCCAGCAACAGCCCGACCCGTGCGGCTTCCGCCGCGACGTCGGCCTGTACCGCGCCGTCGCCGCCATCGATGCCAATCTCGTCGCCATAGCGTAGCCGCATCGCTTCGAGCCAGCCGGCGAGGCGGGCACGTTCGCCAGGGGCAAGGCCGTCGGGACCGGCGGCGACGTCGAAGGCAAAGGCGGCGCGCGTCACCACCGGCTGATGCACCGATTCGACGCCGCGATTGACGGTGCCGGAACAGCCGGCGACGGCGATGGCGGAGCCGAGTGCGAGGATGCGGAAGAGGGTCATCGAAGCGTGCCTCACTGGATGCTGAAGCCGGGGGCGACCGGTTCGGCCTTGCGGCTGCCCTTGCGCGGGGCGGGCGGGACGGTGTCGCCGGTCTCGGCGGCGGGCGCGACCGGTACCGGTGCGGTCAGGCCGATCGCCGGACGCGCGGGGGCCTGTGGCGCCATGGTCGGCACCGGACGCGGATCCGGGCGGCGCTGCCCCTGCAACTGTCCCAACAGCACGCGTTCGATATCGCCGGGGGCGGAATAAGCATCGGTCGGCAGCGCGATGCGCGACTGGCTGTCGACCGGCTTCACCAGGTAGGGAGTGATGACGATGACAAGTTCGGTTTCGTTGCGACTGAAGCCGTTCGAACGGAACAGCGAACCGAGGATCGGCAGATCGCCGAGGCCCGGCGCCTTCTCAATCGAATTGTCATGGCTGTTCGACAGCAGGCCGCCGATCATCATGCTCTGTCCCGACCCCAGTTCGACCGTGGTTTCGGCGCGGCGGGTGCTGAGCGCCGGGATAGTCGTACCGTTCAGCTGCACCGATCCGGCGGCCGAGAGCTGCGACACTTCGGGCCGGACGCGCAGCGAGATGCGGCCATCGGACAGGACGGTCGGGGTGTAGGCGAGGCTGACGCCATATTGCTTGTATTCGACCGATACCGCACCCAGTCCCTGCGCGATCGGGATAGGGATTTCCCCGCCGGCGAGGAACGATCCGGTTTCCCCCGACAGGGCGGTCAGGTTCGGATTGGCGAGCGTCGTCACCTGTCCGATCCGTTCGCCGAGGTCGAGCGCGCCGAGTAGTTCGAGACCGAGAAGCCGGCCGGCGAGGTTTAGGGTGGTGCCGGTCGCGCTCTTGGCCGGGAAGCCGAACAGCGTGCTGCCTGGACGCGCGCCGTTGACGTCAACCGGTCCGGCGTTGGTCGGGGTGCCCGGCACGGTCGTGATCGTCCCTTGCCGCCCTTGGGCAATGCCGAACAGGAACCCGCCCGAATTGTCGCGCGAGGTCAGGTTGACGCCGATGTTCTTGACGAAGCTGCGGCTGACCTCGGCGATGCGGACCTGCAGATTGACCTGCAACGGGGTAGCCAGCTTCAGCCGGTTGACGACGCCGACCTTCAGCGCCGCGTTCGGATCGGAGGTCGATACGCCCGGGTTGAGCAGGGTCAGCACCAGCCGCTCGGCCTGTGCGCTGTCGGCGGGCGAGGCGATGGTGCCGTTCAGCACCGCAAGCTGGCCAACGGTGGTCACGCGGATATCGGCCTCGGGCATCGCGGCCTTCAGCATCCGGTCAAGCGAGGTCAGGTTCTGGCCGACTCGGACATTGGCCGAATAGACGACCGCACCGCTGGCGTTGGTGGCGAAGACCGTCGCCTCCCCATCGGCCTTGCCGAACAGGTGGATCTGGCGCGGATTGCCGACATACACGTCGGCGACGGTTGGGTTCGAGACCCAGACATCGACGACGCTACCGGGAAGGGTAATGAGTTCACCCTGACCGATCGAGAGCTGCACGTCGGTGGTCGGGCGCTGCGTGCCGGCGGCGGGGGTGCCGATGCGGGCGGCGCGGACGCTGCGCGCATCGGGTGCCGGAGCGGCAGCGGCGGGTAGCGCGGGTCCGGCGACCAGCGCGATCGACAGCGTCGCCGCCAGCGATCGCTGGAGCAGGCAGATGGCAGGCATTATTTGTTCCCCCCGACCGACACGTCGGTCACATCGTTGCCGCGGGTGATCCGCACCGTGGGACCGCGCGATATCGGCGCCGCGGCTGGAGCGCCGGATGCGGGGCCGGCCGCAAGCGTCATGGCGCCGCCGCCGGACCGGTCGACATTGTCGGTGCCCTTGCCGGGGATCGAGCTGCGCTGGAACCGCGATACGTCGGCACCGGTCGAGAAGGTCGACGGGCCGTCGAGCGGACGGCTGGCGATGCGGTCGAGCGCGGCCTTTTCCGCCTTCGCATCCCCGTTCGCCGGCAGTTGCACGTCGCCGCTGGCGATCGCTTCCTCGAGTTCGGACTTGTTGTCGGCGATCGAGCGCAGCGACAGCGACAGCGTGCCAACGGTCTGCGCGACCGCGATCTTTTCGGCGATGCGCGGCGTCGCCTCGACGGTGACGGTCGAATAGGTCGATACGACGGTTTGCCCCTGATCGTCGCTGTTCTTGTCGGTGCGCTGGTCGGTCGCGAGTACGCGCAGGTTGCGCAGGAACGTCTCCGACGCCTTCAGCGGCGGACCGTCGCCGCCGCCCTCCACGGTCTGGGTCAGCACGAGGTCGACCCGGTCGCCTGGAAAGACGAAGCCCGCGACCGCGCTTTGCGCCGATACCGGGACGGTCACCGCGCGCATGCCCGGCCCGAGCGCCGCCGCGAGGAACCCGCGGTCGCCGGGCTTTACCAGCGAGCCTTGGGTAATCGGTTGTCCGGCGGGGATCGCGAAGCGGACGACCGTTCCGACCAGGCTGCGCGAATCGGGCGAGGATTCAAGGAAATAGGCGTTCTCGACCAGTTCCTTCGGCCAAGGCTGGAACCGCAACGCGGCGGCGTCGATGATCGTGCCGACCGGCAGCGCCTTGGTCGCGACCAGCACGCGGGGACCATCGACCGGCGCTTCGGCAGGTATGCTCGCAACCGCGACCGGCGCCGCTGCCCCGGCCATCAGGCTGCGCGCCATCAACGCCGTCATCGCGGCGATGACCAGTGCGCCGGCCAACAGGAACAATTTGCGTGAGTCCATGACCTCGTTGGCCTTTCCGTTCGTCTGGCCGGTTTGATTCGTGGTCAAATATGACCGGAATGGGTTAAGATCGGGTTCGCAACTGCCAGCATGCCTGCAAGGGCGATGGCGATACCGTAGGGAATTTCCGGTACTTGCCGGTCGCGACGCCACCAGCGATCGATCAGGAACAGGATCGTCAACGCACCGCCGAGCAGCGACATGACCAGCAGCATCGACAGCACGGCGCCCGGCGGCAGCCACAGCGCCAGCGCGCCGATCAGCTTCACATCGCCGCCGCCCATCTGTCCGGCGGCATAGGCGGCGACGAACAGGGCGAACACGGCGAGCGCAACGCCCGCCTGCCACGCCATGTCGATGCCCGACAGGTCATTGGCCCACCACCACAGGGGTGCCAGCAGCGCGATCGCCGCATTCTTCCAATTGGCGATTTCGCGGGTGCGCGCATCCTCGATCCCCGCCGCTGCCAGCAGCAGGACGAGCGCGAAGGCCAGCCACGGAACGAGATTTCCCTCCATGTCGTTAAGACTAGACGTAAGGGGTTGCGAAACCGTAACCGAACCCATGGCCGCTCACGCCCTGTATCGTCGCGCGATTCCCGCCGCCGCCGCCATCACGACCTGGCATGCCCCCGATGGCTGGGCGCATCGCCGGTTCGACTGGGGCGCGCCGACCAATGTCCGCCCGCGCGGGTCGCTGCTGTTCCAGACCGGACGCGGCGATGTGTTCGAGAAATATCTGGAGGCCTTCGCGCATTGGCATGTCCGCGGGTGGAGCATCACCGCCTTCGACTGGCGCGGGCAGGGCGGGTCGGGCCGCTGCACGCCGGCGGGCGATTGCGGCGATATCGACCGGTTCGAAACCTATCTCGACGATCTGACTGCCTTCTGGAACCAGTGGGATGCGGTCGGGCCGCGTGCGATCATCGGCCATTCGATGGGCGGGCATCTGGCGCTGCGCGCGGTGGTCGAGCGGCGGATCGATCCCGCCGCCTGCGTGCTGGTTGCGCCGATGCTGGGGCTGCGCTCCCCAGTCGGGCCGCGTTTCGGCGAGCGGATGGCGCGGGTGCTGGGCGCGATGGGCAGCCCGCTGAGACCCGCATGGAAGGGAAACGAACGCCCGCACACCATGCGCCCGCGTGAGGCGATGCTGACGCACGACCCGGCGCGCTATGCCGACGAATTATGGTGGCACAGCGCCAATCCGTCGCACCATACCGGCCCGCCCAGCTGGCGCTGGGTGATCGATGCGTTCCGGTCGACCCGCGAACTGCGCGGCGATCCGCGGCTGGCGGAGACGCGGGTGCCGGTGCAGATGCTGGTCGCCGACACCGATGCGCTGGTCGATCCGCGCGCGGCGATCGAGATTGCCGGGCGACTGCCCGATATCGAACTGCTGCGCTTCGGTGCGGAGTCGGCGCACGAGATTTTGCGCGAGGCCGATCCGGTGCGCAGCAAAGCCATTGCGGCGATCGACACCTTCCTCGACGCCCGTGCGCCGGCGCCGCACCGGACGCACGCGTGACGCGGCGGCGGGTCGCGATCATCGGCGCGGGGATGGCCGGGGCGAGCCTCGCTGCCGAACTGGCGCCGCACGATGATGTGGTGCTGTGCGAGGCCGAGTCGCAGCCGGGCTATCACGCGACCGGTCGTTCGGCGGCATTCTGGTCGGAAACCTATGGCGGTCCGCTGGTCCAGCCGCTGACGACGGCGTCGGGGCCGCTGCTACACGCCCCGCCCGCCGATTTCGCCGAACGAGGTTTCCTACGAACGCGCGGCGAGTTGTTGTTGGCGCGTGACCCGGCGGTGCTGGACGCTCTGGCGCAGAATTTTGCGAACAGCGGCGTGCCGATCGAACGGCGCGATCCACATGGCGTGGTGCCGGGACTGCGCGGCGAATGGCATGCGCTGTGGTCGCCTGGTTGTGCCGATATCGATGTCGGAGCGCTGCATGCCGCCTATCTCGCCAAGGCCCGGCGCAGCGGCGTGCAGCTAAGGTGCGATGCGCGGCTGGCCGGCGTGCGGCGTGTCGGTGACGGCTGGCAGCTGGACACGGCGGCGGGGACCATCATGGCCGATATCGTCGTCAACGCCGCGGGGGCATGGGCGGATGACGTCGCCGCGTTGTTCGGGGCAGTACCGTTCGGCATTCGACCCTATCGGCGGACGGTGGTGCAGGTACGGGTCGATCCGCCGGCATCGCCCGACCTGCCGTTGGTGATCGACGCGGCGGGGGGTTTCTATTTCAAGCCCGAGCCGGGCGGGCGGCTGTGGCTGTCGCCGCACGACGAAACGCCCGACCGGCCACACGACGTAGCACCCGAGGAGATCGACGTCGCACTGGCAATCGACCGGTTCGAGGCAGCGGTCGACTGGCGGGTCGAGGTGGTCGAGCGGCGCTGGGCTGGCTTGCGCAGCTTTGCGCCCGACCGGTTGCCGGTCTACGGTTTCGACAAGGACATCCCCGGCCTTTTCTGGTGCGCAGGGCAGGGTGGCTTCGGCATTCAGACCGCGCCGGCCGCCGCACAGCTCTGCGCGGCACTGCTCGGGCACGGCGATGTGCCGCAAGGGGTCGACCCGGCCGCCTATTCGCCGCATAGATTGTCGGAGTAATATTCGAGTCGACTTTACGTTAGCGCTATCAATCCCTATCTCCCGCGCCAACGCTATTAGCCCAAGAGGATGCACATGACGATCACCGGCGAACTGTTCCTGGGGTCCAAGCGGGTTGCCCGCGACGATCTGTTCCAGGCCTATGACCCCGCGACCGGCGCGCTGTTCGGCGAAGGTTTCTCGAAGGGCACCAAGGAAGATGCGGAAGAGGCCTGCGCCCGTGCCGCCGAGGCTTTCCCGATCTATGCCGCGCTTCCGCTCGAGCAGCGTGCCGGTTTCCTCGACGCGATCGCCGACGAGATCGAGGCGCTGGGCGACGAACTGATCGAACGCGGCAGCCGCGAAACCGGCCTGCCGACCGCGCGCCTGACCGGCGAGCGCGGCCGTACCTGTGGCCAGCTCCGCCTGTTCGCCAAGGAAGTGCGCGACGGCGCATGGCAGCAGCTGCGTATCGACCATGCCGATCCGGCGCGTGCTCCGGTGCCCAAGCCCGACCTGCGGCTGCGCACGATCCCGGTCGGTCCGGTCGTGGTGTTCGGTGCGTCGAACTTCCCGCTCGCCTTCTCGACCGCCGGTGGCGATACCGCGTCGGCACTGGCGGCCGGCTGCCCGGTGATCGTCAAGGCGCATCAGGCGCATCCGGGCACCGCCGAACTGGTCGCGCTGGCGATCATCCGCGCGGCGGAAAAGACCGGCATGCCCGACGGCGTCTTCTCGATGGTGTCGGGATCGGGTCAGGTGATCGGCACCGCGCTGGTCGCCGATCCGCGTATCCAAGCGGTCGGCTTCACCGGTTCGCGCAGCGGCGGCACCGCGTTGATGAAGGTCGCGCAGGAACGCCCGCAGCCGATTCCGGTCTATGCCGAAATGTCGTCGATCAACCCGGTCGTGCTGATGCCCGAAGCGCTCAAGAACCGCGGCGAAGCGCTGGCCAAGGGCTATGTCGGGTCGCTGAGCATGGGGGCGGGCCAGTTCTGCACCAATCCGGGTCTGGTGCTCGGCATCGACGGGCTGGAACTGGACGCGTTCCTTGACATCGCGGGTGACGCGCTGCTCGGCACGCCGGCACAGGTGATGCTGAGCGACGGCATCCACAAGGCGTTCGAGGAAGGCCGCGCCAAGCTGGCGTCGAGCCCGGCGGTGACGCTGGTCGGCGAGGGACAGGAGCCGGAAGGTCCGACCCGTGGCCGCGCGGCGATCTTCGCCGTGTCGGGCAAGGACTTCATCGCCGATCCGGCGCATGCGCACGAAGTGTTCGGTATGTCGTCGATGGTCGTGAAGTGCACCGATGCCGACGAACTGGTCGAAGTGCTGTCGAAGCTGGAAGGGCAGCTTACCGCTACGCTGCAGATCGACGAGGGCGATTATGAGGATGCCCGCAAGCTGATCCCGGTGCTGGAACGCACCGTCGGCCGCATCCTGTGCAATGGCTGGCCGACCGGCGTCGAAGTGGGGCATGCGATGGTCCATGGCGGGCCGTTCCCGGCGACCTCGGACGGGCGCACGACCTCGGTCGGCACGCTCGCCATCCACCGCTTCCTGCGCCCGGTGTCGTATCAGGACTTCCCGGAAGCGCTGCTCCCGGAAACCCTGCGCGAAGGGAACCAGCAGGGTGCGCTGGCGCGGATCGACGGGGCTTGGACGGTCGGCTGATAGCCGTTTAATCCGCTAACGCGGATGCGGTACCGGCCCGCTCCCCCTCCCGACCACCCACAGCGTATCCTGAATGGGTGGTCGGGAGGGGGAGCGGGCCGGTACCGTGCGCAAGGACATAAGCGGGCGGCGGGTCGTTGATCCGCCGCCCCTTTTCGTTTTGGATGGCGCGCATGGACGACGATACGATTATCGATACCCCCGAAGGCCCGAAGCGCTGGGGGGACTGGAAGAGGAAGAACCCGGTGCAGGTGCCGTCGCGGCGGACCAAGGGGAAGGATCTGCCCAACAGGGTGAAGATCCGGACGGATGAATAGCCGTTTGGCTGGCACTGGTGGTGGGAGAAGGGTGCGGACCGCCTCCGATCCGTTCGTCCTGAGTAGCCGCTGAGCTTTGTCGAAGCGGCGTATCGAAGGACCGCCTGCGGCGGATTGCTTCGATACGGGCCTTCGACTTCGCTCAGTCCCTACTCAGCATGAACGGTCGGGGCTCTTAGTCTCTCCCCGCCCGCTCCGTTTGGTTCGAGCAGCTTCGAGCTTGCCGAGAAGCGTCCGTCGAGAACGAGCTGTTTGGGGCAGGCAGGTTCTCGACCGGCTAGAACCGAACGGAGTTAAGGGTTCGAGATGAACGGAGGTGAGTTACCGCCGCCCGGCCAGCCAGATCACATGCCGCGCGCCCTTGGTCCCTCTTGCCCGCACCACCTGTTCGTCGACCGCATAGCCGCTGTCCTTCAGCCGCTTGGTGAACGCCGCATCGGCATAGGCCGACCAGATCGCCAGCACGCCCCCGACCCTGAGCGCGCGCTTCGTCACCTGAAGCCCCCGCGCCGAATAGAGCTTGTCGTTGCCGGCATGGGTCAGCCCATCCGGCCCATTGTCGACGTCGAGCAGGATCGCGTCCCAGCCGCCATCCTCGATCGACCACGCCACATCGCCCACCGCGATCCGCACGCGCGGATCGTCGAGGCAGCCGTCGAAGAGTTGCGCCAGGGGACCTCGCGCCCATTCGACGATCTTGGGGACCAGCTCGGCGACCACTATCTCGGCATCGGCTGGTAGAATCTTCAGCGCTCGGCGGAGCGTGAACCCCATGCCGAGGCCGCCGATCAGCACCCTTGCACCCTTGCGTCCGGTCAGGTGTGCGCAGCCGAGATCGGCCAGCGCCTCTTCCGACGCCGACATGCGGCTGCTCATCAATTCGTTGCGGTCGAGGACGATCATGAAATCGTCGCCGCGCTGGACGAGGCGCAGTTCGACATTGTCGCCGGGCACCTGTGCGGTGTCGATCAGAACGCGTGGGATCATTGGGTCAAGGCCGCGTCGCTGGCGAGCTTGTCGGCCCGCTCGTTATCGGGGTGGCCGGCATGGCCCTTTACCCACACCCATTCGATGCGGTGGGGCTTGGCGGCGGCGAGCAGTTCCTGCCACAGTTCGGCGTTCTTGACCGGCTGTTTCGCGGCGGTCTTCCAGCCATTCTTCTGCCAGCCTTTGATCCATTTGGTCAGGCCGTCCATCACATAGCGGCTGTCGGTCGACAGGATCACGCGGCACGGGCGCTTGAGAGCCTTCAGCCCCTCGATCGAGGCCATCAATTCCATGCGGTTGTTGGTGGTGACCTTTTCCCCGCCCGACAATTCGCGTTCGCGGCCATCGGCGGCGCGCAGCACCGCGCCCCAGCCGCCGCGCCCGGGATTGCCCTTGCACGCGCCATCGGTCGCGATTTCCACGCGGGGGAGTTCGGGGGTGTCGGTCATGCGAAGGCGGTCGGGTTCGCGTCGTACCAGTCGAGCCGGCGCAGATAGGCGAGCGGGTCCTTGCGCGTCACCAGCGCGTCGGCGGGCGTGTTGATCCAGTCCCATGCGCGGGTCAGCAGGAAGCGGATGCAGGCGCCCTTCGCCAGCAGCGGCAACGCGGCGACCTCTGCTTCGGTAAGCGACGCCTGCGTGCGATAGCCGGCGAGCAGCGCCTGCCCGATGGCGGGGTCGAGCGGCGCGCCCTTCGCGTCGAAGCTCCATGCCGAATGGGTGATCGCGACGTCATAGGCGACGATGTCGGTGCAGGCGAAATAGAAGTCGATCAGCCCGGTCACCCGGTCGCCGAGCATCAGCACGTTGTCGGGAAACAGATCGGCATGGATCGCGCCGGTCGGAAGGTCGGTGGGCCATGCAGCGACGACCGCGTCGAGCGCCGAGCCGACCCGCGCGCGCAGGCCCGGCTGGATCGAATCGAGCTGCTGCGCGCAGTCGGCGAACAGCTTCGGCCATGCCGCCACACCCATCGAGTTGACGCGCTTCGGTGCGAAGCCGGTCAGGCTGCGATGCATCGCGCCGAGCGCCGCGCCGGCGGCATGCGCCTGTTCGACCGTCGGATGGCTGACCGACACGCCCGACAAGAATTCGATCAGGCAGGCGGGGCGACCCTGCAGCCTCTGGATCACCTGTCCCGTACGATCGGGCAGCGCGCGCGGCACCGGGTTGCCCGCGTCGGCCAGCGCATCGATCATCGCGAAGAAGAAGGGCAGGTCGGCCAGATCGACCCGCTTCTCATACAGCGTCAGGATGAAGCGACCGGTGGTAGTGTCGACCAGATAGTTGCTGTTCTCGACCCCTTCCGCGATCCCCTTGGCCGAGATCAGTTCGCCATGGTCGTAAGCGGACAGGAAGCGCGCGAGCGCCTCCGCCGACACCTGCGTATAAACGGCCATCAGGCGGCTTCGAGACCGCGCGGCAGCTTGAACGCGATCGTCTCGCGCGTCATCTCGACCTCGCGCTCGGTCACCTCGAACCGCTCGGCGATACGGTCGACCAGTTCGCGGACCAGCACCTCGGGGGCCGAGGCGCCGGCGGTGATGCCGAGCGTGCCGACACCCTCGAGCCATGCGAAATCGAGTTCGGCGGCGCGCTGGATCAGGCGGGCGCGCGTGCCCTCGCGCTCGGCGACCTCAACCAATCGTACCGAATTGGACGAATTGGGTGCGCCGATTACCAGCATCATGTCACAGCTTTGCGCGATCGCCTTCACCGCATTCTGCCGGTTCGACGTGGCGTAGCAGATGTCGTCGGCCTTGGGCGCGACGATGGTCGGGAAGCGGGCGATCGTCGCCTCGACGATGGCGCGGGTGTCGTCGACCGACAGCGTCGTCTGCGTCAGGAAGGCAAGGTTGTCGGGGTCGGCAGGCTGGAGCGCGGCGACGTCCTCGACCGTTTCGATCAGCGTCATCTGGCCGGCGGGAACCTGACCGAAGGTGCCGATGACTTCGGGGTGGCCGGCATGCCCGACGAACAGGATGTGGCGGCCGCTGGCGACCAGCCGTTCGGCCTGGCGATGGACCTTCGACACCAGGGGGCAGGTGGCGTCGAGATATTCGAGCCCGCGTTGGCTGGCGGCGGCGGGGACCGATTTGGGCACGCCGTGTGCGGAGAAGACGACCGGCACGCCATCGGGCACCTGATCCAGTTCCTCGACGAACACCGCTCCCTTGGCGCGCAGCGAGTCGACCACGAACTTGTTATGGACGATCTCGTGCCGGACATAGACCGGCGCGCCGTGCTTCTGGATCGCCAGCTCGACGATCTGGATCGCGCGGTCGACGCCGGCGCAGAAGCCGCGGGGGGCGGCGATCAGCAGTTCGATGACGGGGCGGTGGGTGTCGGTCATAGCCCAAGCGCTTACAGCTTGTTGGCGGGCGCGCCAAGCCGTGCGCGGTTTGAGGAGCGGGCTGTTGCCCCCTACCTCGAAAGCGACTCGATTGCTTGCGCGCGCGAAAGCCGGTTCCTATGAAGCGTGCGATCAGGAGGCGCGGCATCGCCGCACCCGTGCATAAGGTATCGTGTTCCCGTGACCCTCCGCAAAACTGCCGCCATCGCCGCCGTCGCCGTCCTGGCCTTGAGCGGCTGCAAGCGTACCGGCGAACTCGACGTAACGCAGGGCGTCGGCATTTCGGCGGTGCGATCTGCCTGTCCGGTGGCGGGCGTCCCGGCGGGGACCGGTGACATCACCCTGTTCGACCCGCCCGCCAGCCGCGAGGCGAAGGCGATCGACGTCGTCGCGACGTTGACCAATGTCCGCGCCAACTGCGCCGAGGGCACCGACACCATCAACAGCACGCTGACCTTCGACGTGCAGGCGCGCCGCAACAACACGCAGGGCGCGCGGACGGTCACGCTCCCCTATTTCGTGTCGGTGGTGCGCGGCGGCACGCAGGTCGTATCGAAGCGGGTCGGGCAGGTGACGCTGAACTTCGCCGATGGGCAGCCGCGCGCGCAGGCACAAGGGCAGGGGAGTGCGATCGTCGACCGCGCCGCCGCGACGCTGCCGCAGGAGACCCGCGACCAGATCAACCGCCGTCGCAAGCCCGGAGATCAGGACGCGGCGGTCGATCCGCTGTCCGATCCGGCAGTGCGGCAGGCGGTGCTCGCCGCGACCTTCGAGGCATTGGTCGGCTTTCAGCTGACCGATGAGCAGCTGAAGTATAACGTTACGCGGTGAAGCCGGCGCGGGCGGGCAGCGGCTTCGCCTCTGTCGTTCCCGCCTGCGCGATAATCACGGGGGCAAGGTTTGAAGCGCCAGGTGCCGATAGCGCACCATCCCCGCTTTCCCGATTGACTAATCCCGGCCCCCGAGCCAGAGCTTGGGCCATCCAAAGGCTTACAGCCGACGCCATGCGCGGGAGAGTGCGGAGCAGTCCGCCGCCGAAGGAGCAACCGCCCCGGAATCTCTCAGGCAACAGGGACCGCGCAACTGGCACAAGATACTCTGGAAAGCGTCGCGGCCGTAACGGCCGGACCACCGAAGGGGTAAGCCGGGCCAATCGCCCGTGCGAAAGCTCTCAGGTTCCGTGACAGAGGGGGCGGCGACCGAACCGGCACCATCGTGCCGTCGGCCGTCGTTGAACCGATTCACGAAGGACTTGGCGCATATGAGCGATACCGCCCCGAACAGCGAACCCGCCCACGAACTGCGCGCCGACGGCAGCGATCCCGTCGAGGAACTGCCGCCGCAGTCTCTGCCGCTCGACGCATGGCACCGGGCGAAGGGCGGGCGGATGGTCCCGTTCGCGGGCTATACGATGCCCGTCCAGTATGAAGGCATCATGGCCGAGCATCTGTGGACGCGGGACAGCGCCGGGTTGTTCGACGTCAGCCATATGGGCCAGTTGCTGATCCACGGACCCGATGCGACCGCCGCACTCGAAGCGCTGCTGCCCGGCGACCTGAAGATCCTGAAGCCCGCCAAGATGCGCTATTCGCTGCTGCTCGATGATCAGGGCGGCATCCTCGACGATCTGATGGTCACCCGGCTGGGCAGTGAGCAGCCGTTCGGTGAGGTCGAGGGCGACGATGCCTTCTACATGGTCGTCAACGGCGCGACGAAGTATGATGATATCGGTCATCTGCGCGAAAACCTCGCTGACGAGATCACGCTCAACCATCTCGACGACCGCGCGCTGCTGGCGTTGCAGGGGCCGAAGGCGGTCGATGCGCTCGACCGCATCCTGCCGGGCGTGGCCGCGCTGACCTTCATGACCGCGGGTGCGTTCGAGTGGCAGGGCCATGCGCTCTGGGTTAGCCGCTCGGGCTATACCGGTGAGGACGGTTTTGAAATTTCGTTGCCCGAAGACGCTGCCACTGCCTTCGCCGATGCGATCTGCGCCGAGCCGGAGGTGAAGCCGATCGGTCTGGGCGCGCGCGACTCGTTGCGGCTGGAGGCTGGATTGCCGCTCTATGGCCATGACCTCGGCCTCGACACCACGCCGGTCGCTGCCGACCTCGGCTTCGCACTGTCAAAGCGCCGTCGCGAAGAGGGTGGCTTCCCCGGTGCCGAGCGCATCCTTGCTGAGCGCGCCGCCGGACCGGAGACGAAGCGGATCGGCCTGATCGTCGAAGGTCGCCAGCCGGTGCGCGAGGGTGCCGAGGTGATCGATGCCGATGACAACGTCGTCGGTCGGGTCACGTCGGGCGGGTTCGCGCCGAGCGTACAGGCGCCGATCGCCATGGCCTATTGCCCGCCGGCGCTGGCCGGAACCGGAACCGTCCTGCTGCGCCAGCGTGGCAAGGTGCATGCGGCACGCGTCGTGCCGATGCCGTTCGTCCCCCATCGTTACGTCCGCTAAAGGGAGCTTGTCGGATGAGCCGTTATTTCACGCAGGAACATGAATGGATCGAGGTCGACGGTGAAGTCGCGACCGTCGGCATCACCGAATATGCCGCGGGGCAGCTCGGCGACATCGTGTTCGTCGACGTGCCCGAAGAGGGCAAGCAGCTGACCAAGGGTGACGACGCGGCCGTCGTCGAATCGGTCAAGGCCGCATCGGACGTCTATACTCCCGCATCGGGCACGGTCCTCGAGGGCAATGCCGCGCTGGCCGACAACCCTGCGCTGGTCAACGAGGACCCCGAGGGCGAGGGCTGGTTCTTCAAGCTGACGCTGCGCGACGACAGCGAGCTCGAAGAACTGATGGATGAGGACAAATACGCCGCCTACGTCGCGCGGCTGTAAGGACTAAGGCCTTTCCCGTTCGTGCTGAGTAGGGATTGAGCCTGTCGAAAGCCCGTATCGAAGCACCGGTGGCGGTCCTTCGATACGCCGCTTCGACAAGCTCAGCGGCTACTCAGGACGAACGGATGGGCTGTGATCGGTGCCGCCCCGGCGGACCAACAAGGACCATCATGCGCTATCTTCCCCTGACCCCGACCGACCGCGCCGAGATGCTGGCCACGATCGGTGCCGACAGCATCGACGACCTGTTCGTCGACGTCCCTGTATCCGCGCGGCTCGACGGGCCGGTGCCGGGCCTGCCCAACCATACCAGCGAATTGGCGGTCGAGCGGCATCTGTCGGCGCTGGCGGCGAAGAATGTCGCGGCGGGGTCGGTGCCGTTCTTCCTCGGCTGCGGCGCGTATCGCCACCATGTGCCGGCCAGCGTCGATCACCTGATCCAGCGTGGCGAGTATCTGACCGCCTATACCCCGTACCAGCCGGAAATCGCGCAGGGCACGCTGCAGATGCTCTTCGAATTCCAGAGCCAGGTCGCGCGGTTGCTCGGCTGCGACGTGGCGAATGCGTCGATGTACGACGGCTCGACCGCCTGCTGGGAAGCGGTGACGATGGCCAGGCGGGTGACGCGCAAGGCGAAGGCGGTGTTTTCGGGCGGCGTGCATCCGCATTATGTCTCGGTCGCCAAGACCATGGCGAAGTTCACCGGCGACGTGCTCGACACGACCCAGCCGTGGCTGGTCGCCGAGACCGATGACGACCGGCTGATCGAGAAGATCGATGCCGATACGTCGTGCGTCGTCGTGCAATATCCCGATATCCTCGGCCGCATCCCTGACCTGCAACGCATCGCCGATGCCGCGCATGCGGTGAAGGCACTGCTGATCGCGGTGGTGACCGAGCCGGTCGCGCTGGGCGCGATCGAGGCACCGGGCAATCTGGGTGCCGACATCGTCGTCGGCGAAGGCCAGTCGCTCGGCGTCGGCCTCCAGTTCGGCGGTCCCTATGTCGGGCTGTTTGCGTGCTCGGAAAAGCTGGTGCGGCAGATGCCGGGCCGGCTGTGCGGCGAGACGGTCGATGCCGAGGGCAAGCGCGGCTTCGTGCTGACGCTGTCGACGCGCGAACAGCATATCCGCCGTGAAAAGGCGACGTCGAACATCTGCACCAATTCGGGGCTGTGCGCGCTCGCCTTCTCGATCCACCTGACGTTGTTGGGGGAAAAGGGGCTGCGGCAACTGGCCGAGGTCAACCATGCCAAGGCATGTGCGGCCGCCGAGCGGCTGGCCCAGGTACCGGGCGTCGAGCTGGTCAACGACAGCTTCTTCAACGAATTCACGCTGAAGCTGCCGGTCGAGGCGCGGCCGGTGGTGCGCGAACTCGCTGATCGCGGTGTGCTGGCGGGCGTGTCGCTGGGGCGGCTCTATCCGGGCGAGGATGCGCTGGCGAACGGTCTGGTCGTGGCGGTGACCGAAACGGTGACCGAGGAAGATATCGAAGCGCTCGCCGCAGCGCTGACGGAGGTATTGGCATGAGCATGAACCAGAGCGGCTGGCGTCCGGCCATGGGCGAAGCGACGGGCGGTGCACAAGCGACCTTCACCGGCAACCGTGCGCTGATGCTCGAAGAGGCGCTGATCTTCGAGATAGGGTCGAGCGAGACGACCGGCGTCGATATCGACGAAGCGCCCAAGGTCGCCTCGCGCCTCGGCAACCACGCCCGCAAGAGCGCGATCGGCCTGCCCGGCCTGTCGGAGCCGGAGGCGGTGCGGCATTATACGCGCCTGTCGCGGCAGAATTACGCGATCGACCTCGGCCTGTTTCCGCTTGGATCGTGCACGATGAAGCACAATCCCCGCCTCAACGAGCGGATGGCGCGGCTGCCGGGGTTCGCCGATCTTCACCCGCTGGGTCCGATCGACACGGTGCAGGGCGCGCTGGAGGTGATCCATCAGCTCGCCCACTGGCTGGTCACGCTGACCAACATGGATTCGGTCGCGATGAGCCCCAAGGCCGGCGCGCATGGCGAGCTGTGCGGCATCCTCGCGATCAAGGCGGCGCTGGAGAAGCGCGGCGAGGGGCATCGTAAGGTTATCCTCGTCCCCGAGAGCGCGCACGGCACCAACCCCGCCACGGCGGCGTTCGCGGGCTTCACGGTCAACGATATTCCGGCGACCGCCGACGGCCGCGTCGATACGCAGGCGCTGAAGGACCGGCTGGGGCCCGACGTCGCGGGGGTGATGATCACCAACCCGAACACCTGCGGGCTGTTCGAGCGTGACCTGAAGGAAATTTCCGACGCGGTCCATGCGGCGGGCGGTTACGTCTATTGCGACGGCGCGAACTTCAACGCGATCGTTGGGCGGGTCCGGCCGGGCGATCTCGGCGTCGATGCGATGCACATCAACCTGCATAAGACCTTCTCGACCCCGCATGGCGGCGGCGGTCCGGGGTCGGGGCCGGTGGTGTTCTCCAAGGCGCTGACCCCGTTCGCGCCGCTGCCCTTCGTCGAGAAGCAGGGCGACCGCTTCGTCCTCGTCGAAGAGGAAACCGCAGGTGAGCACCATGCCGACAGCTTCGGCCGGATGGTGGCGTTCCATGGTCAGATGGGCATGTTCACCCGCGCTCTGTCGTACATCCTCAGCCACGGCGCGGACGGACTGAAGCAGGTGTCGGAGGACGCGGTGCTCAACGCCAACTATGTCCTCCGCAGCCTCGACGACACGCTCGACGCGCCGTTCGGCAAGAGCGGGCCGTGCATGCATGAGGCGCTGTTCAGCGATGCGAATCTGGCTGACGGCTTCTCGACGCTCGACGTGGCCAAGGGGCTGATCGACGAGGGCTATCACCCCATGACGGTCTATTTCCCGCTGGTCGTGCACGGCGCGATGCTGGTTGAACCGACCGAGACCGAGAGCAAGGCGGCGCTCGACCAGTTCATCGGCGCGCTGAAGTCGGTCGGTGAACGTGCCAAGGCCGGTGACGCTGCGCTCAAGTCCGCGCCGCACTTCGCCCCGCGCCGTCGCCTCGACGAGACGCTGGCCGCGCGCAAGCCGGTCCTGGCGTGGAAGGAACCGGTGGCACCGGTCGCGGAAGCGGCGGAGTAACAGACCAGGTCACGGAACTGCGGTGCTGGCGGGCGGTTGCAATCGGCTATGGCCGACCCGCAACCGCCCGCCCCCGATACCGACGACGAAGAGCAAAAGGTCGCGTTGAATCCGAAGCAGGAGGAGGTGGTCGACGACCGCCGCGCCGCCTCCGCGCTGATCGTCCATGAAGTCGTGCGGCGACAGGGGATCGAGGAACTCGAACGTCCGGCCGCGTCGCTGATGTGGTCGGGCATCACCGCCGGGATCGCGATCGGCCTGTCGTTGCTGGGCAAGGCGGTGATGGATACCGCGGTGCCCGCCGGGCCCTGGACGCCGTTGTTGCAGTCGCTCGGCTATTCGCTCGGGTTCGTCGTCGTCATCCTCGGACGGATGCAGTTGTTCACCGAAAGTACGCTGTCGGCGGTCTTGCCACTCGCGACCGAACCGTCGGCGCGCAATCTGCTGCGGACGCTGCGGCTATGGGCGATCGTGCTGGCGGCGAATCTGGTCGGCACCTTCGCCTTTGCCGGGTTCGCGATGCTCGGTGGGCTGGGCGTCGAACAGGCGGCCGAACTGGTCCGCGTCAGCGGGGCGGTCCTGCATCATCAGGGGTTGGACGGGTTTCTCGCCGGCATCCCGTCGGGCATCCTGCTGGCGAGCGTCGTTTGGACGCTGCCGAGTGCGGAGGGGCAGAAGATCACCCTGATCGTGCTGCTGACCGGGCTGATCGATCTGGGCGGCTTCGCGCATATCGTGGCCGGGGCGGCGGAAATGTGGGTGCTGGTCATCCATGGCGACATGGGCGCGGGGCAGGCGTTCGGCTTCTTCGTGCCGGTCCTGTTCGGCAACATCGTCGGCGGCAGCCTGTTGTTCGCGCTGCTCGCCCATGCGCAGGTCCGGGGCGAGATCGTGGATTAATCCTCCTCGACCATTGCCCGCACCTTTTGCCGGCCGAGGCGATGTTCGCGCCATACGATAAACAGCCCGCTCATGATGATGATCGGCGCGCCGGCCCATGTCATCGGCGTCGGCAGCACGCCGAACAGCAGCCAGCCATAGACCGTCGCCCAGAGCAGTCCCGAATAGTCCATCGGCACCACCGCCGCGACGGGGGCCGATCGCGACGCGGCGGTCAGCGCGATCTGTCCCATGCCGCCGACCATACCGATCGCGATCAGGTTCGCCCAGGTCAGCCAGTCGTGCGAACGGATGTTGAAGGCATAGGCGGTGGCGATGAACGGTAGCGTCAACGTCGAGAACCAGAACACCGTGGTTCCCGCCGGTTCGTCGCGCAACTGGCGCAGCGCGATCGCGACCAGCGCGACGAACAGCGCCGCCATCAACCCGACGAACGCCCCGAACAGCGGCACATGGGTGCTGCCCGGCTGCGCCACGACCAGCACGCCGACAAAGCCCAGCAGCACCGCGCTCCACCGCTGCCACCCCGTCGGTTCGCGCAGGACCAGCGCCCCCAGCAGCGTCGCGAAGATCGGCACGGTGAACTGGAACGTCGTCGCTTCGGCAAGCGGCAGCAGCAGCACTGCACCGAAGGTGAAGACCATGCCGACCAGCCCGATCATCGACCGGGTCAGATGCCCCTTGATCCGCGTCGTGCGCAGCGATCGCAACCCCGGTCCGGCGGCGACGAAGCCCAGCACGATCGGCAACGCGCATAGCTGACGATAGAACATCGTCTCAGGCAGCGACGCGCCGCGCGTTTCGGCCAGCTTCACCAGTGCGGACATGGTGGACAGGAAGAAGATTGCGAGCAGGCGGAGCGCCAGCCCCTTCAGGATGCGGTCGCCGGGCATGAACGGGCACGTACAGACTGTGTCGCGCCGACGCCACCCCATGCGCCTGCCCATGAAGTTTGCAGGCTTGTCGCCTTCGCGCAGCGAGAGACTTCGCTAACCATGGTGCCCATGCGGAGGAGCCGACGCCTGTCCGCCGTCACCGGCGGTTGCGGCGGCCACGCGATTTGGCCGGCGGGTCCGTGCGCGCAGTGGCAAGGAAAGCGGCGGTACATGGATGCGACAGGACTGGATCGTTGGAGCGTAAGGCATGAAGTACGAGAAGAATATCGATCGTTTTGCGGAAATCGAAGTCTTCCCGATCGAACGGATCGTGCGCCGCGCCGGTCGCGATCGCCTGCAACCGCGAACGACCTTGCTGTTCTGGCTGGCGATCGCCGTCGTGCCGTGGATCGTCATCGTCGCCCTCGCATTGCGCCGCGGCTGAGCCGCGTATCGCCGCTTGGCGAACGGCCCCCTTTGCCGCTATCGCGCGCTCCATGAAGCACGCTCTCAACGTCACGCGCGAACAGGATTTCGCCGCTTGGTATCAAGCCGTCATCACCGAGGCCGATCTGGCCGAGGAATCCGGGGTACGCGGGTGCATGGTCATCCGGCCATGGGGCTATGGCATCTGGGAGCGGATCCAGCGGCTGCTCGACGACCGGATCAAGGCGACGGGGCATGAGAATTGCTACTTCCCGCTCTTCATCCCCTTGAGCTACTTCGAAAAGGAGGCCGAACATGTCGACGGCTTCGCCAAGGAAATGGCGGTCGTCACCCACCATCGGCTGGTCGCGGACGGCAAGGGCGGGCTGGTACCCGATCCCGAGGCGAAGCTCGAGGAACCGCTGGTCGTGCGTCCGACCAGCGAGACAGTGATTGGCACCGCCTTTTCGCGCTGGGTCCAGTCGTGGCGTGACCTGCCGGTGCTCATCAACCAATGGGCGAACGTCGTCCGCTGGGAAATGCGCACCCGCATGTTCCTGCGCACCGCCGAATTCCTGTGGCAGGAGGGGCATACCGCCCATGCGACCGCCGAGGAAGCGCGCGACGAGACGCTCAAGATGCTCGAAGTCTATCGCGAGTTCGCCGAAACCTGTCTCGGCCTGCACGTTATCGCGGGCGAGAAGCCGGAGAATGAACGCTTCCCCGGCGCGGTCGCGACCTACAGCATCGAAGCGATGATGCAGGACGGCAAGGCACTGCAGGCGGGCACCTCGCACTTCCTCGGCACCAATTTCGCCCATGCCCAGAACATCCGGTTCCAGAATGCCGAAGGGCAGTTCGAGCACGCCAACACGACCAGCTGGGGCGTGTCGACACGGATGATCGGCGGCGTCATCATGGTCCATGGCGACGATGACGGCCTGCGCGTGCCGCCGGCGATCGCGCCGTGGCAGGTGGTGATCGTGCCGATGCTGCGCGACGCGCCGGAGGACGAGCCGCTGATCGCCTATTGCCGCGAGTTGCAGGCTTCGCTGGCGAAGCAGTCTGCCTTGGGCGAACCGGTCCGGGCGTTGCTCGACCTGAAGCCTGCCAAGGCCGCGACAAAGCGGTGGGGCTGGGTCAAGAAGGGCGCGCCGGTGATCGTTGAGGTCGGCGGACGCGACATGGCGGGCGGCAATGTCTCGGTTGTGCGCCGCGACCGGCTGTACCGTGCCGATGGCAAGCTGGATTCACAGATCGTAGCCAAGGCTGACTTCGCGGCCGCGATCGGTGAGACGCTTGCCGACGTGCAGGCCACGTTGCTGGCACAGTCGACCGAGAAACTGCGGGGCGGAATCGTGCCGATCGACGATTGGGCCGGCGTCGAGGCGCATTTCGCCGACGGCAACAAGAACCCCGGCTGGGTCGATGTCCGCTGGGCGAAGCCCACTGGCGACGCGCTGGAAGCAGTTGTGCAACGGCTCAAGGCGTTGAAGCTCACGATCCGCAATGCGCCGCTCGGGCAGACTGGATGCGACGACGGCCCGTGCGTGTTCACCGGTGAGCCGGCGGTCGAGCGCGTGCTGATCGGCAGAGCGTATTGAGAATATCGCTCCCTCTCCCCCGGAAGGGAGAGGGATGCGGAGACTTGGTCTTTGCGCAGCAAAGCCTTGGTCGTAGCTGGGAGAGGGGTGGAGCTCGCTTGCGAATGCGCGGGCGGTCAGGCTCGCCTTGCCTCTCCTCCGTGAAGGGTCAGTCCTTCAACGACCCCGGCACCTGCCCACCGGCCTTGCCGAGTTCCTGCAACACCGCGCGGTGCAGCCAGATGTTCATCTCTGCGCTGCCGTCCTTCGCGCCGGTATAGCCCAGTTCGGTTGCCAGTTCCTTGCGGTTCTCGAGGCTGGAATCGAGGTCGAGCAGCTTCATCAGATCGACGATCGACGTCCGCCAGTTGAGCGCGGGATTGCCCTTCTGCTGCGCGATCCGCTCGATCGCGGTCATCGGATCGACCGGCTGCGGCGCGGCGGGCGCAGCGGGTGCCGGAGCGGCGGGGGCTGCCGGGGCAGGGGCGGGGGCATGCTGCACCGGCGTCGGGGCAGGAGCAGGCGCTGGCTGCGGCGCGGGCGCTTCCTTCTTCTTGCCCAGATAGTTGTCGCCGAACGGGCCACCATCCTTGCCGAAGATCTGCGTTTTGATGCGTTCGAAGATTCCCATGTCCGTCTCCTCCTGTCCGATAGGGTTGGCGGCCCAACGGACGGCGGGCGGTTCGGGTCCGCCGACGATACGCCATTGGTCTGACGCGCCACACGCCCTATGTCGTTGGCGATGGTACGCACCAAAACGCCGCCCGGCCTGCCCACTCGCGAGCAGATCCTCGATTTCATTCAGACCTCCGACACCCCGGCGGGCAAGCGCGAGATCGCGCGCGCCTTTGGGCTGTCGGCGCAGCAGAAGATATCGTTGAAGGCACTGCTGAAGGACATGGCCGACGAAGGGCTGATCGACAGCGCGCCGGGCCGCGCCTTTCACAAGATGGGCGGGCTGCCCAAGGTGACCGTGCTGCGCGTCGCCGATGTCGACGACGGCGGTAATGTCTGGGCGGTGCCCGAACGATGGGATGCGGATACGCAACCGCCGCGTGTCCGGGTGCGCGAACGCGGGCGGCGCAGCGCGCTGGGCGTCGGCGATCGCATTCTTGCGCGGACCGAGGAGGCCGGCAGCGGCTGGGCCGCCTATCCGATGAAGAAGCTCGACCGCGCCGCCGAAGCGGTACTGGGCGTGCTGCGTGCCGAGGGCGACAAGCTGTGGCTGCAGGGTGTCGACAAGAAGGAGCGCCGCGAGGTGCCGGTGACCGATGCCGGCGGTGCCGCGCCCGGCGATCTGGTGCTGGCGGCGCTTGGCGGCCGCCCCCCGCGCATCACCGCGCGCGTGGTCGAGCGGCTGGGCGATCCGTTCGAGGCGCGCAGCTTCTCGCTGATCGCGATCCATAAGCACGGCATTCCGGACGTGTTTGCGGAAGAAGTGCTCGCCGAGGCGGAAAAGGTTGCCGGGTATCCGCTCGGTGATGACCGCGAGGACCTGCGGCACCTGCCGATCGTCGCGATCGACCCGATCGACGCGCGCGACCATGACGATGCGGTCTGGGCCACTCGCGACGACAGCAGCGATAACGAAGGCGGCTGGCAGGCGATCGTCGCGATCGCCGACGTGTCCTTTTATGTCCGTCCCGGGTCGGAGCTCGACAAATCGGCGCGCTCGCGCGGCAACAGCGTCTATTTCCCCGACCGGGTCGTGCCGATGCTGCCCGAGATCCTGTCGGCCGATGTGTGTTCGCTGAAGGCCGGGCAGGATCGCGCGGCGTTGGTCTGCCACCTGACCATCGCCAAGGACGGCCGGCTGAAGGATTGGCGCTTCACCCGCGCGGTGATCCGCGTCGCGGCCAACATCGCCTATGAACATGCGCAGGCAGCGATCGACGGCGTCGCAGACGCGCCGGTGGCGCGCGAACTGATCGATGGCGCGCTGAAACCGTTGTGGGGCTGCTGGGCGGCACTGGCCAATGCGCGCGCGCATCGCGAGCCGCTCGACCTCGACCTGCCCGAACGGCGGATCGTGCTGGACGAGAAGGGTCGCATCCTGTCGGTTGCGCCGCGGGAGCGACTGGATTCGATGCGGCTGATCGAGGATTTCATGATTGCCGCCAACGTCGCCGCGGCGAAAGCGCTGGAGGCGAAGAAGGCGCCCGTCATGTACCGGGTCCACGAACCGCCGACGCGCGAGAAGCTGGTGGCGCTGAAGGACTATCTCGAGACCTTCGACGTGCCGTTCGCGCTGGGACAGGTGATCCGCCCGGCGACGTTCAACCATGTGCTCGAACGCATCGGCGAGGCCGACTTCAAACCGCAGGTGATGGAACAGATCCTCCGCACCCAGACGCAGGCATTCTACGGCCCGCAAAACCACGGCCATTTCGGCCTGAGCCTCGGCAGCTATGCGCATTTCACCTCGCCGATCCGCCGCTACGCCGATCTGATCGTCCACCGTTCGCTGGTCGGCAGCTATGGATTGGGTGACGGCGCGCTGCCCGCCGACGATGCCGCGAACATGGAGCGCGTCGGCGAGGCGATCAGCGGCCTCGAACGCCGCGCGATGGAGGCGGAGCGCGAGACGGTCGACCGCTATGTCGCCGCTTATCTGGCCGAACATGTCGGCACGGTGATGGAGGCGCGGATCACCGGCGTCGCCAGCTTCGGCTTCTTCGCCACGGTCGAGGGAGTGGGCGGCGACGGGCTGGTCCCGGCCCGCGACCTCGGCACCGAATATTTCCGCTTCGACGAAGCGTCGCAGTCGTTGATCGGCGACCATAGCGGCGAGACGTTCAGCGCCGGCCAGCGCCTGTCGCTCCGCCTTGCCGAAGCGAACCCGGTATCGGGTGCGCTCCGCTTCGAATTGCCCGATGGCAAGGGATCGGCGACCGGCAGCGGCCACGACCGGCGCAAGGGACCGCCGCCGCGCGTGCTCAAGCGCCGCGGCCGCCCCGCCAATATCCGGCATCAGGGGCGCAAGCGCTGACGCGCGTCGAATTGCAAGAAAACCGGGCGTGTCATCGCACTGTCACGCCCGGTTAGCCACCGGTTTACCCTGTGGCCCCTAGGTCGGGCGAGCGATGACCCGTCACTCCCGCCTCGACCCCGGCATCACTGCCGACTACCTGACGATCGGGCAGGATGCGACGCTGACCGCAGTGGTCGAACGGTTTCGGGCGCATCACGACCTGCGGCTGCTGGCGGTGCTCGATCCGCAGCGCCGGCCGGTGGGAGTGCTGCGCGAGATCGACGTTCGCGAACTGCTATTCAATCCGTTCGGTCACGCGCTGCTCGGCAATCCCAGCTTCGGCAACGGTATCGGGCGGTTGCTCCGCCGGGCGACGATCGCCGATTTCGATACGACGGTCCCCGAACTGGTCGAGTTGCACAGCGATGATGGCGTCGTGCTGGTACGCGGCGGCCAATTCGCCGGACTGCTCGACGCGACGCGACTGTTGCGGTTGGCGGCGGGCTGGCATGGGGATATGGCGGTGGCGGCGCGCCGCCGCGCTGAGCGGGTCGGGCAGGCGGCCCATGCCTTCGAAACCGGGATTACCCGGCTGTCGGGCGATATCGGCGCGGCTTGTACCGCGATCGGGCGGATGGCGGGCGACCTCGACCAGCGTGCCGCGGCGGCGCGTGGCGGGGCGATGTCGGTCGCGGCCGCCGCGCATCAGACCGCGCAGGGTATGGTCGATATCGAACAGCGTGGCCACGCGCTTGCCGCGTCGTTCGAACGCATCACCCGCGATACCGAGCGCGCCGATCGGCTGCGCCGCGACGCCGATGATCTGGTCGACCGCAATCGCGACCATGTCCAGTCGCTGTCCGACGTCGCCACGACGATCGAAGCGATGCTCGACCTGATCCGTGGCCTTGCCAAACGGACCAACCTGCTGGCGCTCAACGCCGGGATCGAGGCGGCACGGGCGGGCGCGGCGGGGCAGGGTTTCGCCGTCGTCGCGGGCGAGGTGAAGTCCCTCGCGCGGCAGACCGAGCACGCGGCAAGCGATATCGCCGGTCGCGTCGACGCCGTCCGGGCGCTGCTGGACGACGTGGCCGGCGGCCAGCGTGCGGTCCAGTCAGCCATCGCTGCGATCGGATCGATCACCACGACCATCGCCACCGCCATCGCCGCCGAACGCGACACGATCCACGCCGTCGCGATCCGGGTCGAGGAGGCCCGCAGCGCCGGCGCCGATATCGATGCGCGCGCCAGCGGCATCGCGACGGCCGCCGACGGCATCGGCGATCAGGCGGGCGCGCTGGCCCGGCTGGTCGATGGATTGGGTGCCCTCAACGCGCAGTTACAGGGGCGGGCGGCCGAACTGGTCGCAGCGGTGGCGTAGGTTAGGGGCGCCGACCCCATAGCATGATAACAGCAGTAGAACCGTTCGTGCCGAGTAGGGGCTGCGCTTGTCGAAGACCCGTATCGAAGCACATCGGCGAGAACGCCCCGTTTACGGCACCCCGTTCTCGACTTCGGTTCTCGACAAGTTCGAACCTGCGCTCGAACCGAACGAATGGGAAATCCCCCTCAACCCGCCTCGTGAAACTGCAAATTGGCCAGCCGCGCATACAGCCCGCCCTGCGCGATCAACTCGCCGTGCCGCCCGGTCTCGACGATCCGGCCATGGTCCATGACGATGATCCGCGACGCCGCGCGCACCGTCGCCAGCCGGTGAGCGATCACCAGCGTCGTCCGATCGGCCATCAACCGGTCGAGCGCGTCCTGTACCAGCCGCTCGCTCTCGGCATCCAGTGCCGAGGTCGCCTCGTCGAGCAGCAGGATCGGCGCGTCGCGCAATAGCGCACGCGCGATCGCCACCCGCTGCCGCTGCCCGCCCGACAGCCGCGCCCCGCCTTCGCCCAGAAACGTGTCCAGCCCGTCGGGCAGCGCGCGAAGGAAGCTGGTGGCATTGGCCGCCTCGGCCGCCGCCCATAGCTGTTCGTCACTCGCGTCCCAGCGGCCATAGCGCAGGTTGTCGCGGGCCGAGGCGGCGAAGATCACCGTTTCCTGCGGCACCATCGCGATCCGCGCCCGCACCGCTTCGGGATCGGCTTCGCGGACATCGACGCCGTCGACCGCGACCACACCCGCTGCCGGGTCGTAGAAACGCTCGACCAACTGGAACAGCGTCGACTTGCCCGCCCCCGACGGCCCGACCACCGCCACTGTCTCGCCCGGCGTGACGTCGAGCGTGAAGTCGGCGAGCGCCGCTACCTCTGGCCGTGTCGGATAATGGAAGGTGACGTCCCGGAACGACACCGCGCCGCGTGCCGGTTCGGGCAGCGCCACCGGCCGGGCCGGCGCGGCGATCACCGGCCGCTGTGCCAGCAATTCGGCCAGCCGCCCGGCGGCGCCGCTGGCGCGGATCAGGTCGCCATAGACTTCGGTCAGCGCGCCGAACGACCCGGTGACCAGCGCGGCGGTCAGGACGAAGGCGGTGATCGCCCCGCCGGTCGTCCGTCCCGCCGCCACGTCGCTGACCGCGTCCCACATGATGAGGGTGATCGCGGCGAACAGCATGCCGATGACGAATGCGGTCATGATCGCGCGGGTGGCGAAGCGTTTCTTGGCGGTTTCGAAGCCGCGATCGACGGCGGCCTCGAACCGGTCGCCTTCGCGGCCCTGCTGTCCGAACGCCTGCACGATCTTCATCGCGCCCAGCGTTTCCGATGCGACCGATCCGATATCGGCGATGCGGTCCTGGCTCGACCGCGACAATTTGCGCACCCGCCCGCCCAGCCACATGATCGGCAGCACGATCACCGGAATGCCGACGATCAGGTACAGTGTCAGCTTGGGCTGCAGCGTGAACAGGTACAGCACCCCGCCGACCCCGACCAGCAGGTTGCGCAAAGCGACCGATACCGTCGTGCTCACGATCCCCTCGACGATCGCGGTATCGGCGGTCAGCCGCGACGCGATTTCCGACGGGCGGTTTTCCTCGAAATAGCCTGGCGACAGCGTCAACAGGTTGCGATGCACTGCCAGCCGTAGATCGGCGACCGTCCGTTCGCCCAGCCACGATACGAAGTAGAAGCGCCCGGCGGTTGCGATCGCCAGGATGACGACCACGCCCAGCAGCCCTTCGAAATAGGTGCCGATCCGATCGGGGGTCGCGCCCATGGCGAAGCCGTTGTCGACGACCTTCTGAAAGGTTCGCGGAATCCACAGCGTCGCGATCGCTGCGGTAATCAGCGACACCAACGCGCCGACCAGTTGCAGCTTGTAGCGAATGGTGAATCGCCAGACCAGCCGGAGCGCCGGCAGCATCTTCGAACGGTCGGGGGCGGGGGCCGGATCTGCCATGGCGCGCGGCTTAGCGGTTGTGCGAACCGACCGCAAAGGGAACCTCCGCCCCGCTTCGTTGCTTACACGTATCGAAGGATGCGGTGCTCCGTATCGTCCATGCGCTTTCAGCGTACGGTAAGCTATGGCGTACGACGTTCGGAGCGTTGCTGATGGCAACGAATCGCTATATTTTTGCTGGTACGGGTGTTCCCCGTCAGACCAGGTTCGGGGTGCCCATGTTGTACGACGCTTATGAATGGCAACGCTCGTTGCTCGCCGGTGCCAGCGCTATGGCAAATTTCGGCGCAGGCCTGCTGCAGAACCCGAGCAACCCCTTCGCCTATTTCGGCGGCGGACCGGTGCTCGGATCGGCGCTGGCGGTGTTCGCCCATGCTGCCGCCCCACGCGGCAAGCCGGCCTTCGGCCTGACCAGCACGACAGTCGATGGCAGGCAGGTGGCGGTGCGCGAGGAGATCGTGCTGCGGCGGCCCTTCGGACAACTCAAGCGCTTCGTTCGTGAAGGCGTCGAAGGCGGGCCGAAGCTACTGATCGTCGCGCCGATGAGCGGCCATTATGCGACGCTGTTGCGCGGTACCGTCGAACGGATGTTGCCGACCGCCGACGTCTATATCACCGACTGGCGCGATGCGAAGCTGGTGCCGCTGTCGGCGGGCCGCTTCGATCTCGACGATTATATCGACTATGTCACGGCCTTCCTTGAAAAGATCGGCGAGGACGGCGATGCGCGCGCCCATGTGCTGGCGGTGTGCCAGCCCTCGGTCCCGGTCTATGCCGCGACCGCGCTGATGGGGGCGGACCGCCATCCCAACCGTCCGCGCACCCTCACCATGATGGGCGGACCGATCGATACGCGCGAGGCTCCGACCGCGGTCAACACGCTGGCGACCGAACGGCCGCATGCGTGGTTCGAACAGAATGTCATCGCGACCGTGCCGATGACCTATCCCGGTGCCGGCCGCCGCGTCTATCCGGGCTTCCTGCAACTTGCCGGTTTCATGAGCATGAACCTCGGCAGCCACATGATTTCCCACTGGGAAATGTTCAAGCATCTGGTGCAGGGCGACGGCGAGGGGGCGGGGACGACCCAGCGCTTCTACGAAGAATATCGCGCGGTGTGCGACATGACCGCCGAATTCTATCTGCAGACGATCGATCTGGTGTTCCAGACCCACGCTCTGCCCGAAGGCACGATGCGCCATCGCGGACGTCCGGTCGATCCGGGTGCGATCACCGACACGGCGATTCTCGCGATCGAAGGGGAACGCGACGATATTTCGGGGCTGGGCCAGACCCGTGCCGCGCTGACGCTGGCGACCGGTTTGTCGGACGAGCTGAAGCAGTATCACATGGCGCCCGAAGTCGGCCATTACGGCATCTTCAACGGGTCAAAATGGCGCAACCGCATCGCGCCGGTGCTGGAGGAATGGATCGCGCGCCACGACGGTTGACCGACGGATAGCGAAAGGAAGCGGGGCGGGGGCGCGAATCCCCGCCCTTTTTTCTGTCAGACGTCGACCTTGGCGTGGCTGCCGGCTTCGTCACCGCCCTTGATCGTCTGGCCGGTAAACATCTTCAGCTTGCCGAGCAGCGACTGGTCGGTTTCCCAGATTTCGGCGCTGTCGAGGTCGAAACGCAGCATCAGCAGCGACGGGTCCTGACGGCCCTGTTCGTACCATGCTTCGACCTGCTTCGACCAATATTTGTCGATAATGGCAGGGTCGCTTTCCTCGGTCAGCTTGCCGGCGATGCAGGCGAACAGGTCGTGACCCTTGGCGACGAACTGTACCATCGCCGGACCGCCTTCGGCCGCGCGGTTGTCGCGCTTGGTATAGAACCAGAATTCGCTGTGGGCGTCTTCGTCCAGCACCGCATACATCGGTTCGGAATGCTGGTGCTTGCCGGTCAGCCCGAGCATCACATAGGGGCTGGCCGCCATCGCCTTCCACATGGCTTCGCGGATTTCGGCGGGGCTCTTTGTCGACATGAATGTTCCTTCCTGCAGAGGTCGATGCGACAACGACCCAAAGCGCGCAGGTTTCCCGTCAAACACCTTGACCAAACCCCATTGCGCAACGCGACGGACTTCCCTAGTGCCACCCCACCGCGCAGGCCGCGGTCGCTGGGGCGTCGCCAAGCGGTAAGGCACCGGTTTTTGGTACCGGCATTCGTAGGTTCGAATCCTGCCGCCCCAGCCAATTTACTATCTAAGTCATTGTTCTAGCGGCAGAAAATCGGTCGCAACCACTGGATTGGGCCGGTGGGTGTGACGGCTCCTTGTGGAGATGCCGTGCCCGCAATCCAGAACGTCGAGCGCAGAGGCGCCGTCTACTACTGGCGCCGTACCGTCCGTTTTCAGGATGGTAAGCCTCTCACCCTACGCCTAAGCCTCCGAACTACCGCCCAGGCGGTGGCGCGCAGCATGGGGTGCGCGATGACCGCGAAGAGCGAGACTTTGAAGATGACCTTGGGCCAGGACGGCGGAGCCGCAAGCCTGACAACGACCCAAAAGGCCGGGATCTTCCGTAGGGCGATGGAGGAGATGCGCGACCATCTCGAGCTGGTCCACGTCGGTTTCCAGCGCACTGATCCGAACGCCACCTTTTTGATCGAGGGCCTCGTCGGCATCTACGAAGCGATGCTGAGGGATTTCGTCGTGCATGGCGTCCCGACGAACGTCGGTAGTCGCGAGCATGTCGAAGCGCGATTCCCAAGCCTGACGGACGAACAGAAGGAGACGCTGATCGACTTCTTTGCCGATCGACCAGACTGGCGTGACCGGTCCCTCGACAAGGCCGCGTGTGACCTTCGCGCGGCAGGCGTATGTAAAACCGCTGATAATCTCGACATTGCCCGGAAGGTCAATCTGGAAGGACGGCTCGCCGCCGCTCTTGAATATCGGCGGCGACTGGTCGATCCCGCAACGATGTGGACTGCCATGATCGACGATCGCGCCGCGTCCGGGCCAATGCCCTTCGCTGCGGTTGCCGCTGTACCCGCGGCCGTTCCTGCCACGGCGCCGCCGCCGGAGCCCCAGGTCGCCGAGCCATGGGCATCGATGACGCCGACCCAGGCGGCGGAACGTTTTATTGCCGACAATCCCAAGATCGTCGGTGACGCGAGGCGCAAGGCGCGTTGGACGGCGAAGACCCGGACCCAATTCCTGTCGGCGGCGCGCCTGCTTGAGAAGAGCTATGGTGCCCGCCCGATACGGCTCGTCGTGCGAAAGGATGTGGCGCGGCTTAATGAGCATTTCTCTCGGTTGCCCGTTAGCCACCACAAATCGCGGCGCCACGATGCAATGTCGCTCGAGGAAATTTGCCGCGAGGCAGAGGCGGAGATCAAGACTGGTGCCCGCGACCCGGAGACTATCGGTCTCCAATCGACCAGCACGAACCGGCATTTCCTTTTCCTGAAAGAGTTGATGGCATGGGTCGGCAAGCAGGTCGACGGTGTTACGACCATCGACTGGTCGGACTTCCTGTACGAGGATGATCGCGACGCGCGCGAACAGCGAGACGCGTATACCGAGGAGGAAGGGCGGCAACTGTTTCGTCTGCCGATCTGGACCGGTTCGCGATCGCTTGGGCGTCGGCTCGAACAGGGGACCGAAATCTGGCACGACGCGGGTTTTTGGGTGCTGCCCATCGCATGGTACACCGGTTGCCGGCGCGAGGAAATCTGTCAGCTGACGCTCGACGACATCGGTCAGGAGGATGGGGTCTGGTTCTTTACGATCACCGACGAGAACGGCGGGCACGTCAAGAACAGGGCGGCGGTTCGGTTGGTGCCATTCGCCGACGAACTGATGCGGCTCGGGCTGCCGGACTACGTCAAGGCGCTACGCGCCGCGGGTGAGACAATGCTGTTCCCGGAGCTTCGGACCGCGTCGGGCAAGCGGAGCTATGGCGACGTCTACTACAAGAACTGGTGGACGAAGATCGCGAGGAAACTCGACTTCATCGAGCCGGGGCAGGCAATTCACTCGTTCCGGCATATGGTTACGACGGAACTAAAGTATCGCGAGGTCTTCCTTGAAACCCGTGCCGACCTCGTAGGACATACGATGAGCGGGGAGACTGCCGGTCGCTATTCCAAGGCGGCGCGCCTAACTCGTTTGAAGGAGGCCGTGGACCAGATCCCCAAGGTGACCGATCGCCTCCGTCCTTTGGCGATGCGTCTGCTGCCAGCCGCCAGTCGGCAGCCTCGCCCTGCTCGTTCGGGCAAGGCATCAGGCGATGAAACGTCACCTCTTGCGCGGACGGCTCGTGCCCCGATCACCGGACGGGTAAGCCGAGGCGCTTCGCCTTCCCGATGACCGCGTTGCGGCTGACCCCGCCAAGCGCGATACCGATCTCCCGCTAAAATGCCAGTCGGCCAAAGCGTTCGCAGCCTGGTTACGCGGTCGTCCGGCCATGCGCTCGCGTGAGACGGTGAGGCATTGCGAAGCGTCTTTGTGCGTACGTGTCTTGCGTCGGACGTCGGTTGATCGGTTTCCGTAGGCGAAAGTTCGCCCAGTGCTGGAAGCCTTGGCATCGACACCGGTCCCAGCTCTGCGACGATATGTCATCGCGTTCCGGTGGACGGATGACGAAGCCTCCCTTGGCTGGCAAGATGTCAAAGTCACGACGGCTGGCAGCCCACCGGGCTATGCGATCGACGTTGCAGGTGGAAAAGAAGGCCGGCGCCAGTAGATACTCGGCGATAGTGTCCGCCGCTGCCTGATGATCCGCTTCGACAGTCACCACCAGCTTCGTCAATGCGTCGGTTTCAGGCGTATTGTTGTTGCCAAGTCTTGTCGCGACAGCCTTCGACATGGATGTTCGCAACGCAATTACGCGATCTCGGCAGTCGTGATGAGTCCGCATGAGCGCGCCGCCTTCGATTATGCCGATGCGCTGCCGCTCGCTGCGCCAGGTTGGCATCTGCGGATCACGGTTGCCTAAGCAACTGCATGTCCTGCATTGCATGCCGTTTCAATTTGACGGGCGCAAATACCCACTACGGGATATATCGGGAAAGACGCAGAAGCCGATTGCCGGCTTGCACCGAAGCATGAACGTTCCGGACGCATACAATCCTGTTCGCTACGAACGTCCGCCGCTCTTGTCGCAAATGGCAGAACGCATCGACGGAGATGAACGATGGCGCGGCGATAAGCCAATACGACCACCAAGGCCAACGGCTACGAAGCTCGATGTCGGAGATCGTCCGGGTCGTGACCTCGTTGCCGTCAGCATAGTCGATCGTTGCGTGCCGACATTCGAGGAGTTCGCCAAGCCGGCAGCGGCGCATGGCGGTGTTTCGAACTGCGATAGATTGGGCATCGGACGGCATGGCCCCATGGCAATTGGCCAAGACGACGGTGGACAGCTCGCCGAAATGACGGGTCGCTGCAACCCGAGCCGGTCCGCGATCCTCGAAGTACCTATTACGGTTCCATTTTAGAATAGCTCTCAAGAGCACCGGCTCGCGATATACTTCGCGTAGGATCCACCACATGGCTTCACGTGGATGATGTTGACCTCCTCGGCGATATAAGTTGGAAAGTAGGCCGATCGTGTAGGACCGCACGGACAGCAATTCGTTCGCTGTTTCAAAACCGAGCAGGCCGTCAGGTGGCATGTCGCCGATCAGATAGCGGGAAGCGATCAATTGCGCATCGGTCGCGCATTCACCGACTGGACGGAGAGATGCCATCTCCCAAAGGCTGAATACAGTCATGGCGAAAGCTGTTCCATTTGATATGCCCCGTCGGGTGACGCATCGAACGTCGCGTTGCGCTCAGCGAGTGCGTGGCGTCGCGCAACTTCCCGTCGGTTCGGCTCACGCTCGACCAATGCCGAAGCCAGCGCTGCTTTTGACGCACATATAAAGAAGCGCATTGCGATGGGTCGACGTGACGCCTTGGCCGCGGTTCACTGCTAGCAGGGCTAAGCTCAGAAGGGATCGGCAGGTACCAGCCAAGCATAGGGAACCGGCTCCGTCTGAGCGGGTGTGCTGCGCCAACGGCGATGTTCCGTATGCCGGCTTGGCGGCCTGTCGCCGTCTCGCTCCGGGTGAATACCGCGCGCATTCAGAACGTCCGTCAGTTCTTCAATCACCCTATCTCGCTCTCGAACGAAGCGTGAGGCGAAGCAGCGCCACACGGTCCAGCCAGCGCGTTCCAGCATCCTCTGGCGCGCCATGTCATCGGGCCATTGCTCCGGGCCATGATAACGATCGCCATCGCATTCGATCGCCAGCCGGCAATCTTCGCTTCCCTCAACGACCATGTCGATCCGCTTCGTTCCGACCGACACCTGGGTATCGACCCGATAGCCACGTTCCACGAGAAGATCGTACATTTCTCGCTCGAAGGGCGATTCACAGCGCGACCGGCGATCCTCGACGACATGGGATTCAGCCGCGAAAGGGGCCTGAAAATGCTCGATCAGACTGCGGCGGAGCTTATCGGTTGGCCGGAGATCCTCCAGCTCGACAGAACGCACCAGCACCATCCGGTCGCGCGCACGCGAGGCGGCGACGTTGAAGCGCTGCTCGAACGCGAGCCCAGACAGCGGGCTGCTGCCGCGTTCGGCGACCATCGAAAGGAACATGATGTCGCGCTCGTCGCCTTGGAACGCGGCTGGTTCGCCAACTCGAATGTCATGCCGAAGCATGATTTCCGACCCGAGCACTTGTTCGATCGCTGTCAGGATCGACATCGCCTGCTCCTGCCCGAGCAACGTGGTTACGCCAATCGAACGTTTTGCCAAGGCCGGGTCGTCGGCGATGCGGCCGATGGCGTCGACGATGCAGTCCACTTCCGGTGGGTTTATCTTGCCCTTTCGATAACCATCCTCGACGAGGATGTCGACCAGTGGCGGGTCCAGACGTTCGGAAGCGGACGGCAGACGCAGCGGTACCAGTTGGTGCGCATAGAATTGCGCCTTGGAATATTCGATTACCGGTGCGACGCAGCGGAAATGCTCTTTTAACAAGATCGCGCCGCCAGCGAACACGACGGTGCCGAGATCGTAAAGGGACTTCTCCTCGCGCAGGGCGGAGCGATAGTCACCAATCTGGCCTCCGAGGTGACGGTCGGCGAGCAGGTTCATCCGCGCTTCTTCGCGGAAGCCCGCATCCGGGCTGACCTGACGGTCGTCACCGACGATCAGGACTTGTTTCGCCCGCAGCAGCGCGGGAAGGGCGGCAACTGTCGATTGTGACGCTTCATCGATGACGACCAGGTCGAACAACCCAAGTTCGGCCGGCAAAGATTCGGACACGCGGTAGTGCGGCATGATCCAGCACGGCAGCGCATTCTTCGCACGATCGGCGGCGGCGCGGGCATCGCTACGGTAACGGCCCGCGCGGATACCGGTGCCGCGACCAATTCTGCGCATCGCCTGAGCATAGGCGGCGAGGGCAGCGCGAACCTGATCGCTCGCCTTCTCCGCGAGGCGGCACCACGTCCGAAGTTCAATCGCTTCTTCGTAGGCGCGGCGCAACTGGTCCTCCGCCTCGGTGCGTTCTTTTCCAAGTGCCGCCAGCCGGTCATGGCGATCGATCCGTCGCACCCAAGTCGACAGCCGGCGGAGTGTCCATCGTTCGCGCCAGTCGCCCGGCGTCAGCGGATCCTCAAGCCCCGTGACTGCTTCGTTCCGCAAGCGTTGAGCCCAAAGCGACGCCCCACTTTCCTCGACCAACGAGGAAAGGTGACGGATGTCGGCGAAATGCGGCGCAAGTGAGCGCAGGATTGCCGCCTCGGCCAGCGCGGCGGTCCAGCGCCCGACCAGTATCTCCTCGTCCGTCGACGCCTGGCCGATCATTGTCGCCACGATGGTCCGCAGTTCGTCGCCGATCGCACCCTGCACGTTGGCCACACTCGCGGTCAGGCTTCGCAAATCATTTTCCGCCGCAGCTAAGCGCAATCGCCGCAGATGAAGTTCGAGAAGCGTCGCCAGACGGTCGTACGACTGAGCGTCTCCGGCAATCTGGGTCTGGAAGCCCGGAAACAGCGCCTTTACCGATCCCTGAAGTCGCCGCTCTTCCACCGCAATCGCGCGCAGCGCCGCGAGGTGCTGAAGCTGTCGCCGCATGGGCTCGGCGATGCCTAGCGTGTCGCCGCTGATCGGATCCAGCCCCGCGGCCGCGCTTGCATGGTTCCAAACCGCAGCGAGCCGCACCGCTTCGTCCTGGGCCCGAAGATAGCGGTCGACTTCGCGCCAGTCGTCACCGTTGGAAGGCGCTCGGCCCGACAGGCGAATGACGCCGATGCGCGCTTTCAGCTGCCTTGCGAACAACGACTGGAACAAGCCCAGATCCTCGCCGGCCGCAAGTTGCACGACGGTGTCACGAAGTGCCGGATCAACGGTCGCGCCATCCGGCAGGACGACAGGTTGAACAAGGAAATGCCGTGCTTCGGCTGCCAATGCTGCGATAGCCGGCTCCTGTCCGGCCAGTGCTGCGAGCGCTGCGTCATCATCGTCCGCCCGACATCGATGAAGCGTGGCTGCCGTCCAGCCGAACGATGCTCCCTGCGCCGTCGCAAGCTGCATGCGCGTTGCGTCCAGCGCGCTCGCCACCGCTGCGATGTCGTCGGCCATGGCCCCTTCGCGTGGGGCCTCGGTCGCGGCGATAGACTGCTCGATCTGGTCCGCTTCAACCATATCGCGGTGCATCGCCACCAGCGTCATGCTGTCGGGGAAGGAGTCCGACGGTGGCGCAACGTTGAGCATCGCCAGCCTGTCGCCGACTGCCTTTCGCGCGGCGCGCAGGCGTGCGATGCCGCCGTCGTCGATGCCGGGATCGTGCGAGGCGATGACGTCGATCGGATCGGTCAGCCATTCCGCCAGCTGGCCGGAGGCCACGACCCGGCGCGCAGCCTCTGCAGGTTCGACTGGGCGGCCGTCGATCGTCGCCCCGCTCATCGCGGCGCGGCCGATGTCTTCGACCTGCCGATCAATCATTGCCAGACCGCGGTGCAGCGCCTCGATACGCACGTCGAGCGCCGCGATCTGCCTCCCGACTTCGACCGGGCGGGTGCGGTGGAGGCGATCCGCGATGATGTCGACCGACTCCTGGAACTGTTTCAAGCCGTCACGGTCGCTTTCGACCAGGCTTACCGCCAATGGGCGGACTGCCGCCGGCAGCTTCTCTCGCAGTACCTTCAACGGCGGCGCCTTTTGGGACGTCACCAGCACGCGCTTCCCCTGCGCCAGATAGTGGCTGATGATGTTCGCGATCGTATGGGTCTTGCCGGTGCCCGGCGGTCCTTGCACGACCACGCCGGGGCGGGTGGCGAGCCGCTGGATTACCTCCACCTGTTCGCGGTTGAAGGGCTTCGGAAAGAACAGGTCCTCGCCCGACCCGTCGGACGACGTAATCCCCGGGATCGTCGAGACGCCGCGGTAGTCGGGATACTCTGGCGCGACCGTCGTATCCGCTGGAGTTTCCAGTAGAACGCGAACCGCCGGCGGCAGGTCTTCGACCCTCTCAATCCGCGCGATCTCAGCACGGAAGCGATGCAAATCGTCCATAAGCTGCGTTGCACGGCGCGTGCGCTGAAGCAGTACCCATCTATCGTCGACCTGCAGAGTGTCGCCGCTCGGTGCTCGCCGCTCGCCCAGGTCGGGTAGGTAATGACCATCAGGGTCGAGCAGAGCGACCGCACGCCTCAGAATGGGTGCGAATGATTCGTTGTCGAACGGGTTGAGGCCATCGCCCTCCAGGGCATCGAGATGACGCTGCGCGCCTTGCCGCCATTCGTCAACAGACGGCGCTTCCAGCGCGTCGAGCGGATCGCTTTCGATGGCAGGCGGGCGTTCGACGCGCGGACGGACCTGGATCGTGTGGCTCGGCTCGGTAATCGCCAATTCAACGCCCACGGTCAGCAAAGGGTGGTGCACCATGGCGCCGCGATGCTTCCAGCGCGCAATGCCAATCCCCCAAGCCAGTTCGATCGGTTGCTCCGATCCGCCGTCGAGAAGTTGCCGGAGCGAGAAAAGGCCGTTGTAGAGGTCGATCGCATGACGCCGGGGCCGCTCCTCCAACACCCAAGGCGACCAGATTTCGCAGATGTATCCATTCAGCAACGTGTCGATCCGCCCGCGGTCGTCCTGGTCGTCAAGCCGCAGCGTCGGCGCGCCATCGGGATCATTGTTCGGAATTTCACTGCGCAGGCGCGGCTGCACTGTCACGTCGTCTTCCAGATCGATCCAAGTCAGCAATGTCGGCTCGGCGGGCGGCGGCGGCGGGCGCCGAACCAGCCGGTCGACGCTCAACCAGACGTGATCGTCGCCGTCGCGGACGTTGACGAGCACGCCCGGCAGCTTGATTACGTCCTCACCCATCTTTCGGAAGCCGCGATAGTCGGCCATGTCGAGAACAGTGGGCAGCCGATCCCGCTCGGTCGCCTCGACATAATCCAGCAGAGACAGCAGGCGCTCAATTTCGACAGCCATTTTATTGGAGCACTCGGAAATAATGGAGATAGGCTTTATCGAACGGAGCGGTTGCGCCAGTCAAATGCCGTAAGAACGAAAAGAACCAAAATCGAACATATCGCTTGAAGGCCCATTGCAGCGTCAGTCGAAAATGCCCTAGCCTTTGCAAATTATGCCGTTCACGGCGAGCGAGAGGGGAATCGCGTGGTCAGCCTGCAAAAGGGACAAACGGTAAGATTGGAAAAGTCGGGCGGGGGCACGCTGACACGCGTCGCGATGGGCCTCGGCTGGGATGTGCGCAAGGCCAAGGGCCTGCTCGGCATGTTCGGCAGCGGCGGCGGAGACATTGATCTCGACGCATCCTGCCTGCTGTTCGATGCCGATCGTCGCCTGCTCGATCAGGTCTGGTTTCGGCAGCTTGCCAGTTCGGACGGCAGCATAGTGCATAGCGGCGACAATCGGACAGGCGACGGCGACGGCGACGACGAGACCATCAGTGTTGACTTGACCCGGCTTCCCGGCAACGTCCGCACCCTCGTCTTCACGGTCAACAGCTTCACCGGCGACACCTTCGACCGGATCGAGAATGCCTATTGCCGCGTCGTCGATTCGACCAATCGGCAGGAGCTGGCGCGCTACGACCTTACGGGTGCCGGTTCGCACACCGGGCAGGTCATGGCCAAGCTGGTCCGATCGGGCGACGGTTGGGAGATGAAAGCGCTGGGCGAACGCACTACCGGGCGCACGTTCCAACAGATGATGGGCGCGATCACCGCAGCGCTTTGACGCTCGCCTTCCCGAACCGACCTTACCACAGGATCATTCAATGGAGCTGCAACAAGGCGGCAACGCCCCCGTTCCCGGTGACGCGCTGAGCGTAGGCTTCGACTGGCCCACGCAGGAACGGAACGTCGACGCCGATGCCTCCGCGTATCTGCTGACCGCTTCGGGCAAGGTCCGCTCGGATGCAGACATGATCTTCTACAACCAGCCCAAGGACGCTGGCGGCGCGATCCGATTCATTCCGACGGGAAATGGTCTGTTCGAGATCGATCTGGCTCGCTTTCCCGACGAGATTGAGAAGATCGTCTTCTGCCTGACGATCCACGAGGCACAGGCGAAGAATCAGACGCTGGAATTGCTGTCGGGCGCGGCCGTGCGGGTCGCGGCGACCGATGGGGCAGATGCGCTTCGGTTTGCTCCGACGCTCGCCGGCGCGAGGGAGGCGGCGATGGTGTTCGGCGAGTTGTATCGCCGCCAAGGGCAGTGGAAGTTCCGTGCCGTGGGCCAAGGATTCCACGGTGGTCTTGCCCCGCTCGCGCGATCGTTCGGCATTGATGTGGCAGAGGACGCAGCCGGGTCGGTACCGCCACCTCCACCGCCGCCGCCGGTCAATCTCAGCAAGGTGACGCTGGTAAAACCGGGGCAGACTGTCAGTCTGGAAAAACGGGGTGCCAGCTTCGGCGAGATCACGATCAACCTGAACTGGTCACGCGGACGCAAGGGGTTCTTCGGCGGCGGGACTGCGATTGACCTCGACCTCGGTTGCCTGTTCGAGCTCGCGGACGGGAGAAAGGGTGTCGTTCAGGCCCTCGGCAACGTCTTCGGATCGTTCGCGCAGCCCCCGTTTATCGCCCTTTCCGGTGACGATCGGACCGGCGACGTTTCCCAAGGTGAGACGATGAAGGTGAACGGCGTTCATTGGACAGCCATCCGACGCATCGCGGTCTTTGCGAACATCTATGACGGCGTTCCCAACTGGCGACAGACTGATGGCGTCGTGCTGGTGACGATGCCCGACCAGCCGCCGATCGAAGTGCGGCTGACCGAAGGACGCGACGATCGCCGCCTGTGCGGCATCGTCCTGATCGAGAACGATGGGGGACGCGTCAAGCTGACGCGAATCGTCGATTACGTCCGTGACCAGCAGGTGCTGGACGAAAAGTTGGGCTGGGGGCTGCGCTGGGTAGCCGGTCGCAAGGATTGAGCCGGCAACGGACGCAGGGGGAATTGGAGTGCTGAAATACTACAAGGGATCGTTCCTGTTCACCGGTCTATGCCTGCTGCTCGGCGCGTGGCTGGGCTGGTCGAGCACACAGACGGTTATCGGGACGCTCGGAATTTTATGGATCATCGCCGTGCTCGGCGTACTCGAGGTATCGCTGTCCTTCGACAACGCCGTAGTCAACGCTACCGTATTACGCGACATGGACCCGGTGTGGCGCCGCCGGTTCCTGACGTGGGGCATCCTGATCGCGGTGTTCGGGATGCGGATCGTCTTCCCGCTCGCGATCGTCGCCATCGCCGCGAAGCTGGGACCGATCGACGCGGTGAAACTTGCTGCGACTGATCCAGTCACCTATGAGCGGATCATCACCGGCGCGCATGTCGGCATATCCGGGTTTGGTGGCGCGTTCCTGGCGATGGTTGGGTTGACCTTCTTCCTCGACGAATCCAAGGACTCGCACTGGATCGCTCTCGTCGAAAAGCCCTTCGCCGCGCTGTCGCGCGTTTCGGGCCTGGCGATCGGCGTCGTGTTGGTCGGGCTGTATGTGATTTCCCGTATGATCGGTCCCGAGGAGGCGATGACCTTCATAGTCTCGGGCATCTTCGGCCTACTTGCCTATATCGGCGTACAGGCAGTCGGCGCGCTGCTGGAGCGGGAGGAGGAGACGAATCCGGGTACCGCCACGACGGTTGTCGTTGCCAAATCGGGCTTGGCGAGTTTCCTATATCTGGAAGTCCTGGATGCCTCCTTCTCGTTCGATGGGGTGATCGGCGCGTTCGCACTGTCGAACAACCTCTTCATCATTGCGCTCGGCCTAGGCATCGGTGCGATGTTCGTCCGATCGATGACGATCATGCTGGTCGATCGTGGCACGCTGACTGAGTACCGTTATCTGGAACACGGCGCCTTCTACGCGATCATCGCGCTTGCCGCGATCATGCTGCTGTCGGTCCGGTTCGAGATTCCGGAAACGGTAACCGGGTTGATCGGCGCCGGGTTCATCGGCCTCGCCTTCCTCGCTTCAGTCCGCAGCAATCGCGCCGATGGCGGCGGAGAGTCGGATCTCAGCGAAGCCGATCCAGTCGCGCCCACCGGCGAACACCTCAACCGCGCATAATTAGGGAGCGCATCCATGTCGGTAAGCCTGTCCAAGGGCGGAAACGTCAGTCTGTCAAAAGAAGAACCGAACTTAACGAAGATCCTCATCGGCCTAGGCTGGGATACCAGGACGACCGACGGGACCGATTTCGATCTTGATGCCAGCGCCTTCCTGCTGACTTCAAGCGACAAAGTCCGTGCCGATGGCGACTTCATCTTTTACAACAACCTGCGGTCTAGCGACGGCGCTGTCGAGCATACCGGCGACAACCGCACTGGGGAGGGTGAAGGTGACGACGAGGCGCTGAAGGTCGAACTGACCCGCGTGCCGCCCGACGTTCAGAAGATCGCGATAGCGGTGACGATCCACGAAGGCGAAAGCCGTCGCCAGAGCTTCGGCATGGTCTCCAACGCCTTCATCCGGATCGTCAACGACGCGACCGGACGTGAGATTTCGCGCTACGACCTCGCCGAGGACGCCTCGACTGAGACTGCGATGATCTTCGGCGAAGTGTATCGCCATAACGGCGAATGGAAATTCCGCGCTGTCGGGCAAGGCTATAAGGGCGGCTTGGCCCCAATGGCTCGCAACTACGGCGTCAATATCGGCTGAACGCGGCCACAACGGGAGAATTTACATGGCAGTTTCGCTTTCCAAGGGCGGCAACGTCAGCCTGAGCAAGGAGGCTCCGGGCCTGAAGGCCGTGCGCGTTGGGCTAGGCTGGGATACGCGTGTCACCGACGGCAGCGCGTTCGATCTGGACGCCAGCGTATTTCTGCTGGGCGATACCGGGAAGGTTCGCTCCGATGCCGACTTCGTGTTCTACAACAACAAGAACGGCGGCAACGGATCGGTCGTCCACCAAGGCGACAACCTGACGGGTGAAGGCAGCGGCGACGACGAGGTCGTGGCGGTCACGCTCGACCAGCTGCCCGCCGACATCCAGAAGCTGAGCTTCGCTGTCACGATCCATGAGGCCGACGGACGGCGCCAGAATTTCGGCATGGTGTCCAATGCATTCATCCGCGTGCTGAATGCTGATGGCGGCACCGAGATTGCACGCTACGACCTGTCTGAGGATGCCTCAACCGAGACCGCGATGATCTTCGGCGAGCTTTATCGTCATAATGGGGAGTGGAAGTTCAAGGCGATCGGGCAAGGCTTTAACGGTGGCCTCGGGCCGTTGGCGCAGTCGTTCGGCGTCAATATCTGATCGTCCCGATCGGATCGCCCGCACATGCATGACTTGATCGCGGGCGAACGGGCCGCCATTGCCGGCGGGCAGACGTTCGTTCTTACCGGCGATGGCGGTGATCCGCCACTTCTGACGCTTTTAGGCCTAGGCACGGATCGTCGCACCGCACCGACTTTCGCGCCGATCGACAGCTGGACGCGGGAACTCCGTCCTGCGGTAAAGGTCGAGACGGAAACGACGATGCGGATCGATCTAGCTGCGATGCCGGCGGACGTTGATCGGCTCGTGCTCGTCGCGTTCGATCCCGGCAATCGACCGCTCGCGCGTAGACTTGCCGTCGCTACGGACGCGCTGCGCTTCTCGGTCGACCTGCGCGACCGAGCCGATGCCGCGGTGATCCTGATCGAATGCTATCGCCATCAGGGTGCCTGGCGGCTGGCGGCGAACGGACAGGGCTTCGCCACCGGACTATCCGCGATCGCGGTTGCCTATGGCATCGATCCTGCCTGGGCTGCGCGCTTCAATCCGCGACTGGGTGGCGACACGCAGGACGATATCCCTCCGCGTAACGGATCAGGGAGCGGCAGCGGCGTTGCCGTCGAGCGTAATCATATCCTGACCAACGCGCATGTCGTCGAAGAAGCGCGAGCGGTCAGCGTCCATGTCGGCGGTCGGTCGTGCGTCGGCGAAGTTGTATTTGCCGATCCGCGCAACGACTTGGCGTTGCTCCATGTGGCTACGACGCTGCCCGGGGTCGCACAATTCCGCTCGCAGGTCGGGCTCCATCTGGGTGAAGATATCGTCGCGCTCGGCTTCCCGCTTCAGGGATTGCTCGGCACGGGGCCACAGGCGAGCGCAGGCAACATCGCCGCGCTGACGGGAATCGGCAACGACAGCAGCCTGTTTCAGTTCAATGCGCCCATCGCCAGCGGGAACAGCGGCGGACCGATACTAGACATGGCCGGTCATCTTGTCGGCGTCGTGTGTTCGTCGCTCAATCTCGACCGCATCCGACAATCGGGGGCGAACGGGGAAAACATCAATTTTGGGATCAGGGGCGCGATGATGCTCAGTTTCCTCGATGCGTTCGGCATTGAGCCGCACATGGCGCGGGCGACTGACCAGGCGATCGGGCGCGCAGCGGTCGTTCGTAAGGCTCGCGACGTGATCGCGCGGATCACCGTCGAATGTTGATTAAGCCCGATATTGGAGAAAGGTCGATCACGCTGCCGACCGGGCGGCTCGACATCGCCGTCGAGGAAGCCGCTTGGCCGCTCGACGCCCTATGCGATTTCGCCGCGAGGGAAAATCCGAAGCGCGGCTTCCTCGTCGTCTCGCGGGTGCTTGGCCGTCACCTTCCGGCTACGCCACAAATGATGAGACGGAGCGTTCGCGATCTCGCCGCCCGCCTGCCGACCGATCTTCCCGGTCCGGTAATGGTGGTCGGCCTAGCCGAGACTGCGGTGTGCTTGGGGCAGACATTGCATGAGGAGCTTCGCGCGGCGACGGCCCGCGACGACATCTATTTCGTTCACTCAACACGGCAGCGCCTGGACCATCCTCTACTGTGCCGGTTCGAAGAACCGCACAGCCATGCGTCGGCGCATCTCATCTACCGTCCGAACCTGGTATCACCGCGGTCGCTGATTTTGGTCGATGACGAGATTTCGACGGGGACGACGCTCGTCAATCTGGCTGAAGCACTAATAGGCGCTTGGCCGAGCGTCGAGGCGATCCTCGTGGCGACGCTGACCGACTGGTCGGCGGGCAGGGACTGGAGGACGCGGATGCCACGGTCGGCCACGACCGTGTCGTTGCTGCGCGGCCGGCTGGAGTGGATCCAAGGGACGCGAACTACCTGCGATGCAACATTCGATACGGTGGCGACTTCGCTAGGGCAGATGGCGGCGCACCGCAATTTCGGTCGTCTGGGCATAGTCGCACCTCTTGCGCCGCAGCCGACCACCGCGCTGCCCGATATCACAGCACCGCTCCGCATCGTTGGGACGGGCGAGTTCACATATTTGCCGTTCCGCCTCGCCGAGACACTGGTCGAGGCAGGGCACGATGTCGTCGTCCAAGCGACCAGCCGCAGTCCGGCTCGGCTTGGGGCGGCGATGAAGAACAAACTGTGCTTCTCGGACAACTACGGAACAGGTGTGCCGAACTATCTCTACAACGCCGTGCGGGACGGACGCGCGACTTGGATCGCGCATGAAACCGGTACCGCAACGATCGATCCTGCGCTGGTCGCCGAACTCGACGCCACTCTGATCGGCTGGGCGGCATGACTCGCGCCATCGCGCTCGTCGACCTCGACGACACCTTGTTCCAGACGTTGCGGAAATGCCCCGAGGACGTGGCGGTAAAATATTTGACCCCGCTCGGCTTCGCTCGCGACGGATCGCCACTAAGCTACGCAACGCCACGGCAGATGTCGTTTCTGAATTGGCTGGTCGATACCACGCATCTCGTCCCCGTGACGGCGCGAAGCCTCGATGCGCTGCGCCGGGCGCACATTCCGTTTCGCGCGGCGATCTGCGCGCATGGCGGCGTGGTGCTGGGCGAAGACGGCGAAGTCGACCGCGCATGGGAGGCGACGATAGCCCATCGGGCGCAGGGCTATGCCACACCGCTTGCGACGCTTTCGCAGGCCATTGCCGATACGGCCGATGGGCGGGGCGTCGCGATCAACGTGCGGGTGCTGACCGAGGGTGCCTTGCCGCTCTACGTACTGGCGAAACATGCCGATGCGGACGCGGCGACTCTTAACGCCGTGGTCGACGCAGCCGTGCGGAACCTGCCGGAAGGGTGGACCGATCACCGCAACGGTAACAATATCGCGTTGATGCCGCCCTATCTGGGCAAGGCGCATGCGGTCGCACACATTCTCCCTGGTCTACGTGCCAGATTTCCGAACGCGCCGGTGATCGGCATCGGGGACAGCCTGACCGACGGACCGTTCATGGCGAGGTGCGACTTCGCGATGCTGCCGACGCGCTCGCAACTGGCCGACAGGTTCCTCGATGTTCAGTAGTCGGGGCTTTTCGGGAAGCTATGAGCCGTCCGACGTCACCTTTTTACTGAAGCCGGTGTCGATCGCCGCTACGGCCATCGACATCAAGGAAGCCGCCATCCAGTCAGGTCGGCGGCACTATTCCGAAATGATCGCGCCGGAAGCGGTGCCGTCGGCAATCTATCTCGACCTGTATCACGCTGCGCTCGCCCGCAACGGCGCTCGGCTTGCTGAGGATGTGGCCAGCCTGGCTGCCCATTTGGCGCAGCGCAGACCGGGGCGCGAGGTTGTGATCGTCTCACTCGCGCGTGCTGGTACGCCGATCGGCGTGCTGCTCACTCGGACGCTGCGCGCCTGGGGGCACGTCGCGCACCATTATTCGATCAGCATCATCCGAGACCGCGGCATCGACCAAGTGGCACTCCGCCATATTGCTGAACTTCACGACACGGCGGATGTGGTGTTCGTCGACGGCTGGACGGGCAAGGGGGCCATCGCGGGCGAACTTCGTGCAGCACTGGCCGACCGGCCGTTCGGCTTCGCTCCGGAATTGGTCGTCGTCGCCGACCCGGCGGGACAGGCGGATATCGCGGCGACTGCCGATGACTACCTGATCGCATCCGGCCTGCTGAACGGGGTCGTTTCAGGTCTGGTCAGCCGCTCGATCCTGAACGCTGATGTCGTAGGTCCCGGCGACTTCCATGCCTGCGTCACATATCCGGAACATGCGGCCGCAGACATGTCGCGCGCCTTCGTCGACACGATAGCGCCGCTCGCGGCGGCTGCCGCGCCGCGTCCGATCGACGGCCAGGACGGACGGCAGGCTGAACTTCGCGCCACCTGCGATGCCATGCTGGAGGAGCTGTTGGAGCGCAGCGGAACGCGAGACCGTAACCGTATCAAGCCCGGCATCGCCGAGGCGACCCGCGCGTTGTTGCGCCGGATGCCGGAGCGACTGTTGGTGAGGGACGGCAACGACGCGGACGTGGCGCATCTGCTCCACCTCGCGACCGAGCACGCGATTCCCGTCGAGCCGCTGGGCGAGGCGTCTCATTATCGCGCGGTTGCTATCATCCGTAGTCTGGGAGACGATGTATGACCGACCGACCGCTCTCTGCGCTCGAGCTCGGCGCGACGCTCTATCTGCCCTGCACGCGCGAGGACTTGGTCCCGGTGCTGCTGGGACAGCGACGGATCGCCGGGCTACGATCGGCGGTCCTGTGCCTCGAAGATGCGGTCCTGGAGCGAGATTTGCCCGTCGCATTGGCACGGCTGTCGGCGTTCCTACGCGCACTGGTCGCAAGGCAGTGTACTCCGGGCGATCCCTTCGTCTTTGTCCGGCCGCGCGACGCTTCGATGCTCGACCATATCCTGCATATGCCGGGCGCCGAGCAGCTCGACGGTTTCGTGCTTCCGAAGGCACATGCCGACACCATGCCCGCCTATCTTGCGCTTCCGTTCGTCGATCGGCATCGCCTGATGCCGACTTTGGAAACCCGCGAGGCATGCGATGCGCACGACATGCGTAGGCTGCGCGACCAGCTTTTGGGGGTCCAGGACCGTATTCTGGCGTTGCGCATCGGTGGCAACGATTTGTTGCGATCGATGGGCCTGCGACGTGCCGCCGGCCGAACGGCCTATGATGGGCCGCTCGGTCAGGTCATAGGCTCGCTCGTCGCCGGTTTTGCGCCATGGGGTTTCGCGCTCAGTGCGCCGGTGCTCGAGCAGTTCGCCGACCCCACGCTCCTTCGCGCCGAAGTAGCGCGCGATATCGAGCACGGATTGCTGACCAAGACCGCGATTCATCCCGATCAAGTGGCGGTGATCCAGTCCGCGCTGGCCGTCTCGGCGGCCGAGTTCGAGGATGCGCGCTTGATTCTCGCCGACGATGCGCCCGCCGTATTCGCGCGCGATGGCACGATGTGCGAGCCTGCGACCCACCGCGCCTGGGCAGAGCTGTTGCTTGACCGTGCCGCGATCCACGGCATCGTCGGTACTGGTTCAACTGCGCTGCGTCTTATTTCAGGAGCCGATCTATGAGCGATTTCCGGACCAAAATCGACGAACAGCAGGGCGCCGGCGTCCGTTTTGAGGTTCATCAATGCTTACGCAAGAGCCATGCGCTCGCGAAGCCGCTGGTCGTGCCGGCGGCAGGCGGAACGGCAAACGCACCGGCCATCCATGTTCACGTGCCGCACCCAGCAAGCGCACGGCAGGTCCGCATCGTCCTGGACGGCGGTGCTGCGCTGCTGGAACCCGGCGCATTGCAATATGCCCGGGGGCGTTTCGATGTTGAGATACAGAAGAACGCTGGGGCCGGTGGTTTCTTTCAGCGTGCGATGACATCGGCCGGCACTGGCGAAAGCGCCTATGCGACGCGCTATTCCGGTCGGGGCGAGATCTGGACCGAAGTCACGACCAAGCATTTCATCCTTGCGGCAATGGACGGTCCACAAGACTCATTGATACTTGATGACGGCGCCTTCTATGCTTGCGACGCGAACATCGCGGTGTCGACGCACGTGCATCGTTCGGTCCAAGGTATTCTGTCTGGGAACGGGCTGATGCAACCGAAGCTGACCGGGGCCGGGGCGTTCGTGGTCGAAGCGCCGGTTCCGGTCGACGAGATCGAGGTAGTGGAACTTGACGGGCAGGACGACCTGCTCGTGGATGGCGATCTGATGCTGATGTACTCGGCCGGGCTGCAGGTCGAGTTGCGACCGTTGGTTCGTGGGCTGCGTAATGCGCTGCGCAGCGGGGAGGGGCTGGTCTATCGGTTCACCGGCCGCGGCACGGTATGGCTGACGCCGACGATGCGGCTCGGCTAGGGTTCGCGTAGCGGATCATGGTCGCCGTAGCGTTGCTCTATGAAGCGTAAATTATCGGCGAAGCTGTCGATATCCTCTTGCGCAAGATCGCGCGACAAGAACTCGAGGCGCGCGATCATTTTCTCAAATGCCTGATTAAGGTTGTAGCTTGCCGACCGACCCGTCCGGCGAAAAATCTCCGCGCGATGAGAAGCCGGAATTTCGGCGTAGCTTTCGATCAGCCGCGGCAAGTGAGTGTCACGCATCTGGCGAACCTCGGTCAGAGCAGATACCATGAGAGCGTCGTCTTTCGTCCGCGCCTCGATATCGGTAGCGAGCAGAAGCAGGTGGGCGACCAACGGTCGGGAGGTATCCGGCAGACGCCCGTCCTCGGCCGACACCGAAGGCCCGGTTGGCGACGGCAAGTTGGCTTGTACAGGCTCGGTCGAAGCGATTCCGCCCAGCCAGCGCGCCAATTTCTCAAATAATGTTACCACCATCGCTTCCAGAAGTCCTCAGGTCAGATGGTATGTCGGCGATGACCCATCGCGCTAGAGGGGAGACGGCCATCTGCTTTCGGCAATGTCGATTTCGAGGCGCGCCTCGCGCAAGGCCTGCTGCAAATCGGCTCCCACTTCCCGCGCTGAGGTAGCCTCCTTCGGTGAAGCGTCGATGAAGCGCTCAATCTTTTCTGATCGGCGTGGCAGCTCCGTTGCATCATCGACGCTACGCCGGGCGGCCATGGTCGTGCGAAGCGCTGCGATCGAGATGTCGCGCGCACGTATTATGGCACGGTTCAAGACATTCTGACTATCGGCCAGAATCTGCAGTGTCAGGATGGCTTGTTGAGTTATTGCAATCTGCATCAGGATATCTCGCTCGCGCTCCTGCAAGCGCGGGGTGACGACGTGACGAAAAAAGTCGGCACGGTCTGGACGATCGATGGATATCTCGCGCGCTGCTGCCGCGACGGCAATTGTACAAGCGACGATAACGGTTCGGCTATTCTGGAGCGCAGCCTCTGCTTCCTTGACCTTTGCGGTGGTGCTATTCAGTTCGATCGCCGACAGGGTTAGGATATCGAACTCGCGGCTAAGATTCTCGACCAGTTTGCTAACGCGCTTCGCTAAACTAGCGGTACCCGAAGTTGTGCGCTTGAAGAACCCTTTACCAACCTCTTGCGACGACATCGACAGGTCTGCAGCTAATTCGTCAAGCGCTGCCAGTGCCGTATTGGTGATTTGCTTGCAGGACACTCGATCCAGACGGATGCAGGACTCCGCAGCATGACCTATCGACTTGGCACCAATTCTGTGGACGACGGCTAGAACATCGTCCTCATCATCATTAACCCACTGCCGGACCATTTGACGAGCGTCGTTGCGGAATTGCCTTTCAAGATTCGACAACCTGCTTCGCCTTCGAAATCAGATCGCTGACAAGCAACAGCGATACCTGCCCGATGGGTTAGCGAGTGATTCGCCCTTCTGGAAGAACGTCGTTCGGGAATAGGCACGGAAAAGTGGAGAGTCCCCTTGAGGTGACAGGCGAGATCGATGCCGAAGTAGCGATGGTTCGCGAAGGAGCTATAGCACGAGGCGGTATGGCCGATTGCAACCAGCGGAGGCGCGTAGGCCGAGACATCGAAAGACTTGTCCGTCGGTTTGTCGACGCTGGCGTGCTGATCGGACGTAACCTGATCGTCTGGTAGATACGCTCGATCACCGGCGCAGGAGGATATGTTTGCCAAGTTGACGCTTCTTCGGTGGGAGAACGAGATCGTCCGGCAGGATCGTGACATATTGAAGCGGGCAACTGCTTTGTTCGTCCGGGAAGAAGATTGATGAGGTTCCAGTTCATCGATCGGGTGAGGAAGGGTTTCCCGGTCCACCGCCTTTGCAGGATGTTCGGCGTCAGCCGGAGCAGCTACGCGATGCATCGCGATGAAGGATGACCGGGCGCTGTGAGGCACGGTTGCAAGATGGCCGGATGCACCTTGCCGTCGGTGACGGTTCTCGCCACTGGACCGTCGGCGCCATGGAGGTCTCGACCGAGACCTGCGGAAGGGAGGTCGGGCAGGGGCCGGAATACGTCGAGGCAGCAGGCGCGTAGGAGCTGACTGAGAACGGACGTAGCGGATTCTGGCAAGGGCGCATCAGCTGTAGAACTTTATGCCGCGTTCGTGCCCGCGCAATTAGCTACGCTCGGCGTAAAACAGCCTGCTTCGCTTCATCTGGATCAAGACTTTGCAATTGTAGGCAAGCCTTCCGACGGGTCTTATCCTGATGAAAGGCTCCAGCTATGGCCCCAGAGTGCGCTGGCGCTTGAGTATCTCCAAGGCACCCACGGCCTTCGCCAATGCCACCTCCGCGGCATGGATATCCGCCAGAAGCGTCATTTCGGCGCGGTCGCTCAGTGCGAGCAACGTGCAGAGGACGGAATCCGACTCACGCGCGAGGCAGACGAGATGGTAGCCGCTAGGTCCGGCCGACCCACTCATCCAGTTGCGTGCCGTCCGTTCCGACGCCCCTGTCCATCGCATGATGGTCTTCGTGGCTGCGCCCGATCCGCCCACCTCTTCCCGAAGTGCATCGCGTATCCTCGTAAGATATTCCGCTTCGCTAGGGGGCGTTCTTGCGGGGGGCAGTCTTCTGCCGGTTTTCGGAAACATGTTGCCGACCCTTTCCGACTATAGAGTAGGAGCAGCATAGAGGGCTGCCAGGGCGATCTTCAGGCCATGATGGTAATTAAGTGGAACGAGCCCGTCAAAGCACAACCGCCGCCGGTGAGGACAAGGGCGGCGCAGTACGTGCGCATGTCGACGGACCAGCAGCAGTTCTCGACTGACAATCAGGCGGCGGCGATCGCCTACTACGCCGAGCGTCACGGTTACGAGATCGTCCGCACCTATGCGGACGAAGGCAAGAGCGGCCTGAACCTCGGCGGGAGATCAGGCCTCCAGCAAGTACTTGCCGATGCGGAACACGGCAAGGCCGACTATGCGGCGCTCCTTGTATACGACGTCAGTCGTCTTGGTCGGTTTCAGGATCCCGACGAGGCGGCCACGTACGAACTCAGGCTGCGACGTGCGGGAGTCGCGGTCGAATACTGTTCCGAGCAGTTCGAGAACGACGGCAGCATGGGGTCTTCGATCGTGAAGACCGTCAAGCGTGCGATGGCCGGCGAGTACAGTCGCGAGCTGTCGGTCAAGGTCTTCGCCGGGCAAGCGAACCTGATACGCCTCGGCTATCGGCAAGGCGGTGCTGCTGGCTATGGGCTGCGGCGGCTGCTCGTCGATCAGAGCGGCTCGCCTAAGGGTCGGCTTGATCGAGGCGAGCAAAAGAGCATCGCGACAGATCGCATCATCCTGGTCCCTGGTCCCGACGACGAGGTCGAGATCGTGAGGGAGGTGTATCGCCTGTTCGTCGATGAGCGGCAGACCGAGTCCGAGATCGCAGAAGTCCTCAACCGGCGGGGCGTGCGGACGGATTTCGATCGACCATGGACGCGCGGGACCATCCATCAACTGCTGATCAACGAGAAGTACATCGGCAACAACGTCTGGGCGCAGACCTCCTTCAAGCTAAAGGGACGTCACGTCCGCAACGATCCTTCGGACTGGGTCCGCTCCGACGGCGTCTTCTCGGCCGTTGTGGATCCTGCTCTGTTCGCGGCGGCGCAGGCCATCATCGCGAAGAGGTCGGAACGGCTGAGCAGCGACCGGATGCTCGACCTTCTGCGATCCGTCCTGGCGGGCCACGGCACGCTGTCGGGTCTGATCATCGACGAGGCGGACGGCCTTCCGTCGAGCAGCGCCTACCGATCTAGGTTCGGCAGCCTGCTTCGCGCATACGCCTTGGTGGGTTTCGCACCTTCGACCGACTACCGCTATCTCGAAATCAATCGCAGGCTGCGCGATCTTCATCCGACGATCATGGAACGCATCGTCTCTGGTCTTCGCGGTGCCGGCGGTCACGTCTTCCGCGACGCCGAAACCGATCTGCTGAACGTGAACGACGAGTTCAAAGCATCGATCGTGATCGCTCGCTGCTTCCAGACGGCGGCCGGGTCGCTTCGCTGGAAGCTGCGGCTCGATAAGGGCTTGGACGCGGATGTCACGGTCGCCGTCAGGATGGACGAAACGAACGTCGCCGCTCGGGACTATTACGTGCTGCCCCGCCTCGACATGCGGGACGCTCTCCTGCGGCTGGCCGAGTACAATGGGCTCTCCCTCGACGCTTACCGCTTCGACGAACTCGAAGGATTCTACCGAATGGCGGCCCGCCGCCGATGGGAGAAGGCGGCATGACGGGCGTCAGCGCATCCCAGAGCATCGAGTGGATACCGATCGAGCGCATCAACGTACTGAACCCGCGCAGCCGGAGCAGGCGCGGTTTCAGGGACATCGTCGAGAACATCGCCGATGTCGGCCTGAAGCGGCCGATCACGGTGACGCGACGTACCGAAGCGGACGGTACCTATTACGACCTCGTGTGCGGACAGGGTCGGGTCGAGGCGTTTCGCGAACTGGGGCAGGCCGAGGTACCGGCGCTGGTCGTGTCCGCCGACCCCGAGGACTGCCTAATAGCGAGTCTGGTCGAGAACTGCGCCCGCCGTCATCACACCGCACTGGACCTTCTACAGGACATCGGCGGAATGCGTCAGCGTGGTCACTCGGTCGCCGAGATCGCCCGACGGACCGGCCTGACGCCGGAATACGTGAACGGCGTCGCCCGCCTGCTGGAGAAGGGTGAGCACCGTCTGCTGCGATCCGTCGAAGCGGGCGTCATGCCAATCAGCGTCGCGGTCGAAATCGCCGATGCCGAGCAGCAGGACGTCCAGCAAGCGCTGCAGACGGCATATGAGAAGGGGCTACTACGCGGGAGAAAGCTGATCGCGGCGAAGCGGTTGGTCGATGCACGTCGTCGCGGCGGCAAGTCTGTTGCTTCCCGAACGGCGCAGCCATCGGAAAAGCTGTCGCCGGCTGCCTTGGTGCGTGCGTACCAGGAGGATGCCGACCGGAAGCGCGATCTCATCAAGCGGGCGAACGCCTCGAAGGATCGGCTCATGCTAATAACCGAGGCGCTCCGCCGTCTTGCTTCCGATCCGTCGTTCATGACGGTGTTGAAAATGGAAGGTCTTGAGACGATGCCGGAGAAGATCGCGCTCCGCATCGTCCCCATGCCCGATCCATCATGACCGGCCCTTTTACGAAATCCACGCTTCGGATCGGGTTCGAAGAAACCACAGTCCGCGTCGCCGTTGCCGCGATCATGCCGCTTCGGGAGGTGAGCGACACAGTGCGCAAGTCGCTGAAGTACGGTCAGATCGCCGCGTCGATCGCCGAGGTCGGCATCATCGAGCCCCCGGTCGTGTCGCGCGATGCGCGCGACCGGGACCGGTTTCACCTCCTCGATGGCCATCTCAAGCTGGACATTCTGCGGTCACGGGGCGAGCAGGAAGTGGTCTGCCTGATCGGCATTGAGGACGAGGCGTTCACCTACAACAAGCGCATCAGCCGGATGGCGACCATCCAGGAACACAAGATGATCCTGAATGCGATCAGGAAGGGAGCTTCCGAGGAGCGACTGGCACGCGCTCTTAACGTGAACATCGGCAACATTCGAGCCAAGCGCAACCTGCTGGTCGGCATCTGCCCCGAGGTCGCCGAGCTTCTCAAGGATCATCAGATCCCGATGAACGTCTTCAGCGAGCTGCGTTTCTTGAAGCCGATCCGGCAGATCGATGCCGCGCAGTCGATGATTACCATGAACAGATTTACGCTGACCTACGCGAAGTCGCTCGTGGCAAGCACGCCGGAGGATCAGCTGGTGGAGGGGCGCAAGCGTCGCCGACGCGGGATGTCGGAGGAGCAGATCGCGACGATGCAGCGGGAATCTGAAAACCTGGATCGGGAAGTGAAGCTGATCGAGCACGGCTACGGTGCGGATCACCTCGATCTCGTCTTGGCGACTGGGTACGTGTCACGGCTTCTCGGCAGCGCACGGGTCGTGCGACACCTCGCGCAGCATCATGCCGACATACTAGCAGAATTCCAGAAGATCGCGGACTCCCGACGCGAAGCCTGATCGACATGTGCTCGATCCATAATGGATCTGATCGACGATATGATCTTCGTGTCATGTCGAACGATCGTCTGATACGCAGCGAGACGACGACGCGTACCGGCGCGAACGAAGCGTTTCTGATGTGCTTCGATCATCTGCGAGAAGGCGATATGTACGACGAGATCCTCCTGCTGCCTCGACAGGGCGATGAAAGTTGGGAGGACGATCATGCGGCCCTCGAGGCTGCGTGGCGTGCGATCGGCGTCTGCCCCGTTCCAGTGGCGCGGTTCTCGACTGGAGCGGATTTCGCCGGTCACTTCTACTTCATGGCGGTCGCGGCGGGTGCGGCGGGGGGCTTCATTCTACCTCGACGTGCCTTCGATGCTCTGAACATATGGCTGAAGGGGCGTGCGGACCGCCGCGTCCATCTGAAGCTCGCCGACGGAACCGAGCTTTCGGCCGCTACGACGGTGGAGATCGAACGCCTGGCCGAGACGGTCGAGCGTTTGCGCCGTGGAGGCCACGTGGAGCCTAGCGATGTTCAGGGCGCCGAACCGTCGACTACAGGGAACGGGTCCTGATGGGGCTCGATCAGCGACAGGTCTCCGCGTCCGATCGCAGGATCGCGCTGCTGATCGATGCGGACAACGTCTCGCACTCCAAGATTTCGGCCATTCTTGCCGAGCTGTCGAAGTATGGCACGGCGAACGTCCGGCGTGCGTACGGCGATTGGGCGAACACAGGCCTCAAGGGCTGGAGGGACAAGCTCCACGACTTCGCTATTCGGCCGATCCAGCAGTTCAGTTATTCGGTCGGCAAGAATGCCACCGACATCGCCCTCGTCATCGACGCAATGGAGTTGCTCTACACCCAGAAGCCGGATGCTTTCTGCCTCGTGTCGAGCGATGCGGACTTCACGCCGCTCGTCTTGCAGTTGAAGGCCAGTGGCCACGAAGTCTACGGTTTCGGCGAGCGCAAGACGCCGTCGCCGTTTGTGAACGCCTGCACGACATTCCTCTACCTGGACACATTGGACGGATCGGGGGAGCAGCCCGCACTATCGAACGATGCTTCCCCGAATGCATCGGTCGGCGAAGCGACGGGAGCGTCGTTTCATGACGGAGCCGATCGTGCTGCCGTCGTCCGCCGCCCGCTTTCCCAGGACACCAAGCTCGTCACCATTCTTCGCGGCGCCGTCGACGCCTCGGCGCACGACGACGGATGGGCTTCGATGTCCGCCGCGGGCAGCGCAGCGAAGCGGCAGGCGTCCATCGACCCCCGAAATTACGGCGTGAAGAACTTCCCGGCGCTGTTTGCCGCCACAGGGCTCTTCGACATCGTGAAGATGGAAAACGGTCAGGGATTTGTTGCGGACAGGCGCAACCAGGAAAGAACGCCGCGACCTGCAAGGTGACGTCCGTCGGAGGGGCGCCTCAGTCCTCGTAGTACCAGCCGTCCTCCCGGTCGCGAGCCGATCTGTCCTCGTTCTCGCCCCGATCGTGACAATGATCGGCATCGGAAACAGCGATGTCCCGTTGGATCTCGCGCTGGCGATCCGTTACATCGTGTTCGTCACGCTGGCGCTCAGGACGGTGCATGCGTGAGCGAGCCGCCTTATAGAGGTCGCGAATTAAAGGATGAAGGCTGGCGATCTGCTCGTCCGACAACGTGGGTTCAGGCAACAGCACGATGTCAGTCTCGCCGGCACCGATCCTGTCGATGTGCGCTGGATCGAAGGCGGTTTTGAACACCGCCTCGATTTCCAGAGCCTCGTCGATCGAGGCGACCTCTCTTTCAGCTACAACCTTCCAGTCGCGGTAACCGGCGCATGCGCGGACGAGATTTCCGCTTCTGGGGTTGCGGCCAGACAACCAGATTTCCCGGTCTGCAGGGTTCCAGGTCTCGCCCACCTTCACAGCTGGGCGACCATGTGTCCGGCCGGACCAGTCGAGCAGATCGGGGCTGGTAGCAATGTATACGTAGTGTGTCATGCCGAGATGATCGGCGGCGACCAATGAACGTCGCGTCGACAGAAATGGTTTATGTCTGTGGTAGCGGACGGAACCTCGTTCCATCGCCATGTCATCGGCAGATGGGCCCTTCTTCGAAGGGCACGAGAGGTGCGAACCGCGTCGATGGCTATCCGCGCTGAACGCTGATGCCGTCGCTCGTTGTCGGGAAACAATGGTTACCACGTTTTCTATCCTAAAAATGCTTCGCTATCCAGAAATGTCGACCTATATTCACCGGCGCACGGGACGTGGTTCTCGGGCCGGGGCGTGGAAACCCTGAAAATTGGAAGTCGGTCGAAAGACCAATGACGGTCGAAGAGCTCTTCGGCCGGGTGGCGGTGACGTATGTCCAGACCACCCGGTTAAAGGTTTCCGCGCCTGTTCCAATTCAGGTTTCCAACACCCGGCTCAGGGGGCCGGCATCCCGGTCTACGGGATGCCGCCGACTGGAGTGGCCTCCTTCTATCATGGAGGGCGAAGATGGTTGGGAAGCAGACCGGGCAGCTAGATTGGTCGGCCTTGGTGGCCGCTACGATGGGAACGATGCCGGCAGTCGAGAACTGATCGTGCCGGTTCAGACAGTGCCGTTCGTCCCGATGTTCGTCTTCGGCACGTTCTTCCTGATCGTGCCGGGCATGATCGTGACGCTATTCTTCAACAACGATCCGCTGGGCTTCGCCGTCTGCATGGCAACGGCGGTCGGCGCACTTGTCCGCCCGACCGCGTCCTGGATACTATTCACGGTCCTATGCTCGCTGCGAACCGTTCCCTTTATCATCGCCGCACTGACCGCGGTCGCAATGCGGATCGGGCTTGCGAGCGAAGGCCTTCCCTACCTGATCGCCTACCTGGTCATGGGCGGCATTGCACATCTGCGCATTCGCGCACTGCGCCGGTCAGGCGCGATCGAAATCTGAAGGGAAGCATGATGAAGCATGTGATGGCGCTGGTCCTTGCGGCGGTACAGCCGACTGCTGCCGGACAGATAGGCCTGGACGCGGCCGCGGGACAAACGATCAAGGGCGTACCGGCCACCTTCGATCTTGCCGGCTTTCGCTTGGGAATGGCCGAGGAGGAGGCGGAGCAGGTGTTGAAGACGCGTGGAATGACCGTCACGCGACGGTCCCGGACGAATACGTTCGAGGACCGTGTCCGCAAGCTGGTCAATCTGCGTGGCGGACGGCTGCCCATGAAGGGTGGGAGCGTACTGGAAAGCGCGGACATCGACGACGGCAAGGGCGGTAAGATCATGATCCGCATGTTCGCCTGGCCGGACGGCGCTCGCATCCGCAGCGTGACGTACCTGCCGCTTGGCGGAACCGATCCAGCCGTATGGCGGACGCTGCTTGTCGACAAGTACGGTCCTCCGGCGCGGGACGGCGACAGCATCAATGCTGATGGGCTGCATGCAAATTGGTGCGGCCGCTTGGAGTGTATCATTGGAGGAAAGGCATTTAGTCTTAGCGCCGGCGTAGGTCTGCGCGGCGGCAGCATCGCGCTGTCCCAGCCTGAGGGAACGTCCAGCAAACTGACGGCGCTCGTTGAACAGGAAGCGTCGAGGCACGGAGCGCAAGGCACGCCGGCGCTATAGTGGAGGCGTACCTTCGACGATCGATCGAGCCCGAAGATCGTCGTCGCCGTCGGGGAAAGATGGGGCCGGAGGTCACATTCGCGACACCTCGGGTGGTGGCACGGGATCAAGGGTAGGCTTCGGAATGAGTGATGGTTCAGGGAAAGGCAGGAAAGTGCCCGCAATACTCGTTCTGTTCGGATTATTGGCCAGCGCGTCGATCGAAGCTCCAGCGGCTACACGCCAAAGTCCAGCGATGCCGCTGCAGACGATGACGTTCGATGAAATACAAGCTGCCGGGGCAGCGGGCACCGGCTGTACGTGGCTCGGCGGAGACGGTCTGACCGTCAGGGTTGCGATGAAGGAAGATCGCGGAGCCGTTAAACGACAGGGGCGCATAATCCGGTTGCGTCCTGCTTCTGGAGCGCCGGAGGTGTTTCCTTATACGTACCATCATTGGCAGGGCGGCGGGATGGACATCCAGATCAGGGATGACAAAAAGGTCGTAGGTAGAAGGTACGAGCACGTCGAAACGACTGCGCTCCTGATCCTGAGCGAAAAGGGGCGTAGGGAGTCTTGGCAAGGTCGTCTAGATTGCGGCTCATGAATGAGCGGGTAGAACAATGAGCGGTTCCGAACGGCTTGGCGCTTGATCAGGGGGGCGGACAACGGCATTACCTTACCTTGTTATCGTCCGTTCAGCGCCAAGCATCGGAATAAGATGAAAATGTACGACCTGATTGATCAAGAATAGTATCCGGAGTTCAGTCGAAAAAATTTTCCATATTGCATCAAAACCTTAGCTGTTCTGTTGAGACTTCTGTTCCTTGATTAGCGCGAACTGTTATTTGATCTCCTGTAGGGTGCCACTCTGCACCCCATAGATTCGAGAAGCTGCCAAGATAGTTTCGAGCCGGTGAGCGATCATGATGCGCGTAATTCCCAGTCGGGCAACCGCCGCATTGACTGCCTGTTCACGGGCAGGGTCCAGCGCCGGCCTTCCCTCGTCCATCAACAGCACGCGCGGTCGGCGATAGAGGGCATGCGGTAGCAGGAGGCGCTGCTTCTACCCTCTCGACAATGCCGACCCCATGTCCCCGTATCCTATGGCATCGCCAAAATGTCGTCGTGAAGCGCAGCAGCGGCTGCAGCTTCCTCGATTCGCACCGGATCGGAATTGTCGTCGAACAACGCCATGTTGTCTGCCAGCGAGCCCGCGCATGTGTCTCGACCGACTTGCGCAGGCGATTGGAATTCTACCAATCCAAGCCTCAGTCATCGCGATCGACGCCGCTACGGCATCGCAAAGTTGGCGGCCTGTAGGTAACCGGACCGCGCTGGTCACCTACGCCGGAGCGTCATGGCTCTCGCCTCGTACGTAGGTGAGCGCGGGCCGTTCTTCAGGACGCTTATCGTCGCTATCAGCCCGCCAGTGGCTGTTACCCGCCACGATGAGCACCAGGAGGTGCTGGGTGAAGGCTGAGGCGCCGTATCTCAGTACTCGCTCGCCCCACCGCGTCCATAGGTCAGAACGGTCAAGCATCCAACTGAACGCTGCGTCTCGCATCCGTGCGTTGGGCATAGGCAGATGCCAGACGGTGCGGGCGAGCGGAATTGCGTCCTTGGGGTCGCGATGCAGCATTGAGATGGATGGCGTCCCGAAGACGTCTTCGCGTACGATCGCGAATGGAAACATATGTGCATTTCCTTCCGCGGCCTCGAAACGCTTGCGATCGCATTCCTCGTTCGTATCGGCTTCACCGAAGAACGCCACCGCAGCGGGACCGACGGGAACTGCATTCAACTCGATCGGCCTGGTGGCGACGAGCATCCGCAGTACCGCAATGCCTTCTTCAGTCGGCTTCGCAGCCAGCGGATCACTTTCGGGCGCGGGACCGACGAGGCGCTCATTGTGCATCCAATAGTGCCAGAGGCGTGTGAGACGAGGTTCATCGAAGAAGATGGCATGATCCCGTTCTCGTAACGTTACGATGCCGCGATGCATGGACGCCAGTCCCGCAAGCATCAGTTCGAGCTGCTCGTCTCTCACCGATGGTCGTATCGAGCTCATCCTTAGGCGACCCGACCAGAACGCGTCTCGTATTGAGGGCCATTGCCGGCCGTGCTCATCGACGATCAAAATTCGGCCCCTTTGGGACTTTGCAGTTCGCATCCAACAGCCCCATGGCAGGTCCGAGGAATGGGGATAGTCGCTCACCGCGCTTCTCCTGCCTTGGCGAGGTCGTTGGCCAGCTCTTCGCAGCGGGACAGGACATACTGAGAATCTCTGTACGTTTGCGTGAGCCCCTGTGTACGGGCCCTGGCGGCGTGGCCGGTATTGTCAGGAACGAGGTCCTGCAGTTTGTCGCACGAGAAGCCGAACCACCAGGCATCGTCGTGACTTTCGACGTTGTGGGACCTGACGTGGCAGATCGAGATCGCCTCCGGGCCGCTTTCATCGCATGGTCTGGCATAGTCGAGACCGCCATGGGAGCGTACCCGTTCCGAAGGCACTGCGTGCGCCGACCATCCGTAAAGCGGATGGCCAGCCGGCACGCCGACGAACCCGGACAAATACCCCCCGGGCATGCGGCGGATGATGCAAGGAAGGCCGGTATGCAAGTCCGTCCACGCGTATTTGTCCGCCTCGGCCTGCCAAGGACCTGCCGCATTCGCAGCCAGCTGAGGCACGCAGTAGGCGGCATCCATCCTATGGCCGCTGATCATGAGGTCGGTCCGGGGAACGATAGCAGCTGCACCCGGTTTTTTGCCGCGCCTATTCATAGATACCGCCTTTCACCTGGGTGGTGATATCGAGCGAAGTTATCGTCACGCCCATCGCGGCGATGAAGAGATTTGCCGCAATGAACCCCGCGACGGCGGCAGAACCCATTCGGATGCCTGAGATGTTCGGGTCTACGATCGTTCTGCGCCAAGCGCGGATCGCTACGGCAACGCCGCCGACGCCGAAAATTATCGCCCCGATGGCAGGGGCGCTGGACGCACTGATCATTCGGCATCCTCCCATCGCAAGGTTTCGTCGCCATTCTGCGCGTGTCTGTCCGAGGCCTGTTCCCAGTCCACTTGGGAAAGAGTCGTCGGGTTAAGCAGCCCACCCATTTCGCCGAGCCACGTGGTCGCAACCGATAGGCGGACCTCCGGCTGTGCGGATATGTAGGGCTCGCTAAGGCCTTTCAGCGTGCGCAGGAGCCCCAACGGATCGAAATCTGCGGCTGCAAGCGCGCTGCTGCTGCCCGCTACTTCCCATAATATGCCCAGTTTCATGGCGTCCAGGCAGGTGAAATGGCGGGCGAGTTGGTTGTAGACCCAGGTCTTTTCCTCGGCTTCTGCCGTAAGCATGGCGTTGACGAGGTCGCGTGGCGCGAGCCGACTGGCCGCGACGACCGAAGCAACGGCAGCTTCGACGATCGCACGTTCCGCAATGAATGTGGGGGCGGGCAGGGTACGCCACCATATGAGCGGCGGCGCCCGGTGTTCGGAATGGGCCGAAAGCTCGGCCTCGAGCTGAAGGTTACGCATGGTGCATGCTCCGTGCTGGGGCGTCGATGAGCCCCGTGAATTACGGATGGGAGGACATTGTGTCCGGCATGCAGAACGTAGATAGAACGAAAGGTTTCCCCGGAGAGAAGGATTTTAGGATGGGACTCCCACGTTTCAGGATGGACTAAATCGATATGGCGTTCAGATCGGAGCGGCTACGCGTCGGGGCGGTACAGCTTGGATCTGTCGACGAGTACCCAGTTCCTACCTGTCTTCGCTACCCGGCGCGCATGCTCGAGCTGCCGGATGACCGGATAGATGCTCGTCATTGGTATCTCACGACGATGCCGCCTGGCGATCGCCTCTTTGATGGCGGGCGGAGGCAATCCACCATCGTCTGCATTCTCCAAGGCTTCTATGATCATCGCCTTTATCGTGGGCGCTTCGTGCATCGCCGAAAGCCGGGTCAGGTCTGCCGTCGGGGCGAAGTATCGAGTTCCTCGATCGAGGATGCGGCCTTCTGCGACAAGCGCGAGCAATGAGTTTTTTACCGCGATCTGGTCCACGCTTCTGCCGTATCGGTGGCGTAGCGCGCTATGGACGTGCGCCACGGCGGCCCCGCTGTCTCCTGCTTCGAGAACGGATAGCAGTACCATGTCCAATAGCAGCGGCGGCGTTCTGGAATCGGTCAGGACGTGCAAGGTTGTTGTGGCACTGGCCAAAAGGACCGTTCGGTCGGCAGCATCATGCATCCGCCGGATCGCAGCCAGTCTGCGGTCGATCAGATCCTGCGAGTGCTCCACGGCGGCGGCGATCGCACGGGTAAGGTTCTCAACCTCCGCAATCGCGGTCTCGATGACCTGGTTGTCGGACATTCGTGGTTCTCCGGCATAATATGAAAGGAGGAAAATAGGCTATTGACTAGGTAGTCTACTGGAACGCATGATCGCGGAATGAGAAGTGCTGATTCAGAATCCTCCCCGGGCCACGTCATGATCGACGTTTCAGCCCTGCTACTCCGGAAGCGGGCGATCGAGAGCGAGAGGGCCCCCCTTGTCGCGAAGCTCGGGCAGCTGGATGAGGAACAGCAGAGGATCGACGTAATACTGAGCTACGCCAGCGACACGCGCTTCACAGTCGGCCAGCCCCTATCGGGGGCGGGGGGCGGTGCTCCGACAGGCAAGGAAAAGGCACCTCGGGTGACGCATCGGGTCATCTGCCTCCTGGCCCTCGACGTCAGCCAGGAGGGGGCGTCAGTGAGCCGCATCGTGAATTGGGGGATCGCAACCGGCATGGCTGACAAGACGGTCACCAAGACTTCCATCTCGCCGCTTCTCAAGAAGCTGGCGGACCCGGAGCGCAGGATGATGGAGGTTGAGCACGATCAGGCCGGACGTCGCTGGATAATCACCGATAAGGGGCGCGCTACCGCTGACGCTTTCCGCCGCGAATGGATCGACGCGGGATGTGCGCCTTTCTGGGAGGCCGCCTCAAACGCTGCGGATGCAGTGGAATGAGGGAAGTCGCCATGGAGCCCGGCTTCCTTCGGGCTGATGCCACCAGCGGTTGACACTCAAAGTAGGATGGGACTCCAATAAAGTAGTCCCATCCGGAAACCGTTCTCATTATGTTCGTTTAGTAGCTTCCGCCGAACGGCGGCTGGCGCACGTCGAAGGCGTGCGAACGATACCCCATGCCTGGAGAAGTTACATGTCAATCGACACTCTTGTCACGTCTGCTCCGCTTGTTTCCGCGCCGGTAGACAGCGTTCTTCCGCGGTGTCTCGCCTACATGCCGGACCATGTCAGGCAGGCTGACGGCAGTTACATGATGCGAGGTCTGCGGTCGGGATCCATCGTATCATGCGCTACCGTCCTCGAACTCGCCGTCTGCCTCCGACTGGAAAGCTGTAATGGATTGCGATCCATCGTCCGCCCGGACCAATTCGTGTCCGGCTCTCCGAACGACTTGAAGGACGCCGCCCGGCGGGTCACTTCGGCTGCGCTGACTCCGACCTTTCTGCTGCAGATCGAGGCGGCGGGGCGGCCGATGGTGCAAGCTGTCACCATCCTTGCCGAGGCCGATGCACGCGCTGTCGATCGCCAGGCGATGCGGTCGGCGTACAGGTCGTGCGGGATGTCGTGGACACTGCTGACGGAAGGATGGGCGGAGTGGCGCGATGCTGCGACGCGCCTGTTTCTTGCTGAATGCGGACGAACGTCCGCAGTCGTCGCCGGCCGGGCGATCGCCGTCCGAAACGCGGTCCTCCACGCTGCGGCCGAAGCGCGTCGCGACGAAACGCTGGCGGACGTCCTGATAGAGGCTTCGCTTCAGGCGGGGGTGCAGCCGGGCGTAGCGATGCGCGAGTACGGCAGGCTGATCGCAAGCGGCAAACTCCCGTTCGATTTTGCCGCCGGATTTATCAGAACCGATCGACCGCTCGGCGCGACGTGCGGCGACGACGGAGCGGAAGATGAAGTTGCGGACGCGTGGAGGCTGGCGTTCGAGGAGGAACGCACAGTCGGCAGGGCATCGTGAACCGGGAGCGTCGGCGATGTCGAGCGAAAGGACGCGTTACCCGCGGAAGGCGGTGATTGAGCGCATGATCGAGGTCGCGCGGGCGTCGGGCATCAAAGTCGACGGCTTTGAGGTCGGTCCCGACGGCAACATCAGGATCATTACGGCGACGCCGGCGCCGACAGCGTCGGCGTACGATCGATGGCATGCAGGAAGGAAATAGCGAATGGCAGCGGGCATCCACATCGTGACGAAGCGTCTCGCGACGGGTGTAAAGACCCATTACGTCTATGCGTGGCGTGGTGGCCCGAAGATCCATCAGTCCGAGGGCGAACGCAAGCCGAAGCTCACGGCCTCAATTCAGACCGCGGCGGCGGATGCTCGCCGAACACGACCTGATCCTGGTGCCGTCTGCATTCGGCACCTGACTGAAAAGTTCATTGGGTCCGGCGATTATCTGCGGTTGAAGAAGGCCACCCAAAGTCACTACAGGGCGTGGATACCCCGTATCGACGAGAAATTCGGCGACATCCCGCTCACCGTATTCAACGATCCTCGTATGAGGATGCACATCTTGGACTGGCGTGATCAGTGGGCAGCCAATCCAAAGAAAGCAGACGATGCAGTGCGACATTTGTCGCGTATTCTGAGCTTCGGAATCGACAAGTTTATGCTCGATATAAACTGTTCGGCCCGCATACCGATGCTCTATGAAACCGACAGGAGTTTTATCGTCTGGACTAAGGAAGACATCGAGGCCTTCCGGCATAAGGCCAAGGAGTACCTACAGGATATCATAGATCTCGAGTCTTGCACGGGTCTTCGTCGCACTGATCTGGCAGCCATAACCTGGGATAGCGTCGGGGAGCACACGTTGAGTTGGCGGACGTCGAAGAGTAACGGCAAGCGTCTCGTTATTATTCCGATCCTGCCGGAAACCCGCAAACTTCTCGGCAGGATCAAAGCTCGTCATGCGGCGGACATGGTTCGTAGGCCTGCATCCGAACGGGTTCCACTACCGCCGACGATACTGGCTACGCAGAGCTGGCGCCCGTGGTCCGTTGAGGGACTCTCGACCATGTTCAGTCGTGCCCAGATCGAAGCAGGTATTGACAAGCATCTTCACGACCTGCGTGGCAATTTCGTGACGCGTCTGGCCATCGCCGGACTAACATCTCACGAGATCGCCAATATCGTTGGCTGGAGCTCGAAGGACGTAGAGGAAATGATGCGAAGATACATAAATCGTGACGTTGTCGCCCGATCACAAGCGGAGCGGATCGCGATGGTCACGATTGCTGGATAGATGGTCAGCTGTAAACCAGATTGTAAACTATCTGACAATTTTCAGGATAGCATAACGCGAACAAAAGTTCGTCTCGAGATACGAGCGGAAAAAGTAGCATAAATTCAGAGGCATGGGCTCGATCGGATCGGCCGAAAACAGGTAATAGGATTTCAGAAATCAGCATCGAGCATTCGTTTAGGAATCCAGCGTTCACTCAGGTTTTCTGCGCGTCTCACTGTAAACTGACGTTCGATACAACGAGAGAGAATTTTCTGGATAGCCATATGTGCGTAAACCAGAATGCCATCGTATTTCGTTAGTTCGCGGTCGGATACTGCCGTCGCAGTGGTACCAGCAAGTCCTCGATTAGCGCACTTCGATCCAGCCCCAACGCAGCACGACGAGCCAGCAAGTTGATGGGATCACGCGCTTGCACGCCGCCATGGCCCATCTGTATGGAGTTCGTATTGGCAGCGTGTTGCGCCCGCGTCCGCCACCCTCGATGATCCGCTCCAGCGACACGCAGGGCAATCGCAAGATGGGTCAGGCGTTGTGTCCGGTCGATCCGGTCGAGAACCGCGGCGACATAGGCAAGCGCGATGCTGATCCTTTCCTTTACCGTCTCCTCGACCAGCACCATGCCGCTCATCGGATCGAAGCCTCGTGCGCTCCGCGGTTCGTCCAGCGGCAGGCGTACCACGATCGATCCTTGCTCGGTAAGGCGGATGGATGCACCTCGTTCCTGCCGCAAGAGAAGGTCGGAACCGTCTAGGCCACTTATGACGCCGAGCGACCGGTCGAACATTCGGCTTTCACCGTAGAGTGCCGTCTGCTCCAGGTGCTCCACCAGTTGGGGAGCTTCCATCTCCGCTGGGCGCAAGATCCGCTGGTTGGGGCCACCGACGACGACCAATTCCAGCATCGTGGGTACGACCTGATTGCGGTTTTCCGGCGCGAACATGGCAAGGGCGCGCGTCATCATGTCTCGTTCGTCGACCGGACCGGTAGCGTTAGCGAGCGTGACGTCGTGCAACGCGCGGGTCACGCCGTCCTGAAGATCGTCGGGTTGCCGGAAGGTGCCACGGAACAGGCCGCCTTCCCACGCCTGGACTTCGGCGATGAACGCCGCCTGCTCCGGGCCAGGACTGATCCCCTCCTGAAGGAAGGCAAGAACGGGCTTCGTCTCGCGTGCTTCGCGATATTCCTGATGTGTCGCGGAAAGCGTCGAGCCTGGCGGTACGAAGCCGTATCCTTCGCCGAGGATCAAGACGACCATGTCGGATTCGCGCAGACCCCGGAGGCATGCAATCTGGGGAGAGTTCGGCTGAGCGCCAAAGTCTTCGGCCATGACGGCTTCGTGCCGGAGAGCGGTCACGGCACGGCGTGCCGCGGCGCGCTGCTGTTCGAACCCGGATATGAGCGAGCTGATGAAGATGCGCATAGCCTTATGCTAGTCGCGCCGAAGACGATGTCCAGGGTTCAAGGTTCGGCGCTCGTCACAGCCTGTAAGCGGTTCTACCCGAATACGCTGATGGACCGTACACGGACGACGGCAGAACCAGCAGGTGGGTTCTAAGATCGCGCTCGGGATGCCGTTCCCGCTACGCCGGTGGGATGTCTTGTTGTCTGCCGGAACGCCTAAACGATTGGTTAGGCAGGCATGGCATACGCGGCGCTTGCGGCCTGCTTCGGATTCATGCGAAGTAATCGAGGCATCGGGGGTGGTCGGTACGAATGTTTTCTAGATTTTATTCCTGTGCGGTTCTCCAATGAGCGTTCGCAGGCGGGAAGGCAATCGTCCCGACCGGCGGCTTGCTGAGGATACATTTCTAGATATGGAAGCGCGGGATGCGTTGATGGAACGTGTTCGCTACGTCGGCTCCGCAAACCACAAGCTGCGTGCAGGCGATTACGGTTTTCAGCCATCACATAACCCCCGGCCATCGAAGTCACCCTGCGATGCAGTGCGCGCCGTACTGCGTGCAGAGGCATCAGCGCTCATGATGAACGGAATACGCCGCGGAATGGTAAGCCGGTTTGCGGATGGCGCGCTGCCGAAGTACATATGGGCGATCGACGATGCGGGTGACGTGTTCGAGGCGAAGGCCAAGCCGGAGCGTGAAACCGACTACCATGGATATCGATTGGGCGATGACGAGTTCGAGCTGCGTGCGTACCTGGTGAAGGAGTGGAAGCGGCGGTGCCGATAGGTCTGGAATTTGATCTACTGCCGGAGCGGATAGATGAAGGAAGTGCGGAGGAACGCGCAGCCTTCGGTCTGTTCTCCGTGCGCACCGCTGCTCAGACCCTGACCGAGGGCTTCGACTCCTTTCTGAACAGCTATCGGAAAGGTCCGCTGGTATCGGGCTATCATGCGGCGGAGTGGCTGGCCTGGAACTGGTGGCGACTGTGCTACGAGCCTAGGACTAAGGCGGCCGACTGGGCGACGGCGCACAAGATGACTTCGATCGGAGAAGGCTACGTATGGCCCAATCTCGAGATATGGTCGGACGGTGTTCGCACGATGTTGATTTCGCGACCGTCGGAAAACCCTGAAGCCAAGCCGTTCCGGTACCTCGGAGCGGTGCCAACGATCGTTCCATCCAGCCTTTTCCGTTCCGCCATCGACGAGTTCATGCCGCGAGTACTGACTCGTCTTCGGGACGAGCGCGTGCCCGATACCAACTTGGATCGTCTCTGGCATGATATCCTGGCCGAACGATCGGATGGAGAGGTCGCAAGACGCCGCAGGATCGAGGCACTGATGGGCCGTGACCCCGACGCAGTCGAGGACGATGCCGTCGAAATGCTGATCGCGGACTCGGCGAGGCTCGGTGAGGATGCGGTAGAGGAGATCGCTGCGGAACACGTGGGTGTCGGCGAGAATGTTCATGTTCTGACCGCAAGTGATCTCGACGATTTCGCACGGAGCGTCGGCCATGGCGCCTCACCCGCAGATGCTGTGCGGCTAGCGTCCGCAGAGCGGCTGCCGCTGCGGGCAGACGTGCCTGCATGGCGCCTCGGCACCGATGCGGCGCGGGCCGTACGGCTACAGGAACGACTGGGAACTGCACCGATCGCGAACGGTCGGCTTGCGGAGATGGCAGGTACTTCCACTAGGGCGGTCACGCACTCGAAAGGCGACGCGGCGTTTGCGTTCTCGCTGAAAGATAGGGTTGGAAGTCGGTCGCGAATCGTCACGTCAGGTGGACGTGCGACCACGCGGCGGTTCGCGCTTGCGCGCATCATCGGCGATCAGATCATGCACAGGCAGGGCGCACTTCATCCGGCGACGCATGCAGCTACCTACCGCCAGAAGGCGCAGCGGTCCTTCGCCGCAGAACTTCTGGCGCCGTTCGACGAGGTGCGGACCATGCTTGGCGGCGACTACTCGGAAGACAGGCAGCAGGACATAGCGGATTATTTCCTCGTCTCGCCGATGGTCGTGAACACGTTGCTCAAGAACCATGGCGTGATCGAGCGCGATAACACCGAGTACGAGCCGTACGTCGTGGCCGCTTGAACGTTACGACGACAGACATGGCATGATGTCGAAAAGTGCGTGCAGGATGGTCATCGAAGTGATGGGAAAGTCCGGGGAGAATACAGTTCTCAACACTAGCCAGTGCGGGATCGATCACCGGGCAGCACCAAACTGTTTCCCGTCTGAAGCCAACGAGTTGTTCTTTCATCGCCCTTCGAACCTTGTGGCATGAGAGCGTTTTCCGGCCGACCTGGGTCGAAGAGGGATTCACACGGGCGCGCTGATCTGATTCACGGTGCTGGCTGGATGGAGGCCGGCATGGATGGGCAAGCCGTTGTCGATGGATCTTCGGTCGCGAGCGCTGGCCGCGGTTGACGAGGGAATGAGTTGCCGGGCTGCGGCACAGCGGTTCGGAGTTGCGGCCGCGACGGTGATCCGGTGGTACGATCAGTGGCGCAGCACGGGTAGCTATGCGGCGAAGGCGCAGGGTCGGGATACGCGGTCGCGGCGGATCGAGATACGGTGCTGGCGCTGCACGAAGCACGGCGCGACATCACGCTGGAAGAACTGCGCCGCGAGTTGGCCCAGGCGGGCGTGACGGTGGCAATCTCGACGCTGCACCGCTTTTTCGCCCGACACGGCATCACGCGCAAAAAAAGACCGGGCACGCGGCTGAGCAGGATCGCGTCGACGTCCTGAGCCAGCGGGAGGCTTGGTTTGATGGTCAGCTCGAACTCGATCCTGCGCGGCTGGTGTTCATCGACGAGACCTGGACGGCGACCAACATGACCCGCAGCCACGGCCGCTGCCGGCGGGGCGAGCGGCTGCGGATGGGCTACCTGCATGGGCATCGCAAGTCCACCACGCTGGTCGCTGGCCTGCGCATGACCGGCATGGTCGCGTCGATGGTGCTCGATGGCCCGATCAACGGCGACTGGTTCGAGGCCTATGTCCGAGAGATCCTCGTGCCCGACCTCAGGCGCGGCGACGTGGTGATCATGGACAACTTGTCCAGCCACAAGCGTGCCAGCGTCCGCGAGGCCATCGAAGCCGCCGGCGCCCGCCTCATGTTCCTCCCGCCCTACAGTCCCGATTTCAACCCGATCGAGAAGGCGTTCGCCCGCCTCAAGGCAATGCTGCGCAGGGCCGGCGAGCGCACCGTATCCGGTCTCTGGTCCCTCATCGGCAGACTGGTCGATCTGTTCCAGCCGCAAGAATGCGCCAACTACTTCAGCTCCTGCAGCTATGATCCAGACTGAATGGAATTCGCTCTAGGGTCCAGACTCAATCAGAGCCAGAATGCGAGGGCGGTTGCTATGGCGACGCCTGATAGGAAGTTGGCGGCGAGCTTGTCGTAGCGGGTGGCGACGCGGCGGAAGTCTTTGAGACGGCAGAAGGCGTTCTCGATCAGGTGGCGGCCACGGTATCGGTCTTTGTCGTAGCGGATGGCGCGTTTGCGGTTGCGTCGACCGGGGATGACAGGAACGACGCCGGCGTCACGTAGCGAACGGCGCAGCCGGTCGGCATCGTAACCCTTGTCAGCGAGGAGGTAACGCATTCGGCCAGCTCGTTCGAGAAGCGCAGGTGCCGCTTTCACGTCGCTGACGTTGCCCGCCGTCAGCATCAGGGCGTAGGGACGACCGATGACATCGGTGAGCGCGTGGACCTTGGTCGTCCATCCGCCGCGCGAGCGACCGATTGCCTGGATCTGGCGCCCCCTTTTCCGCCGAAGGCCGCGCGTTGTGCCTTGATGTAGGTGCTGTCGATCGCGGTACTCTTCTTGACCACGCCGGCATCCACCAGCGCGTCGAGCAGTTTGAGCCAGAAGCCACGGCGCGACCAGCGGTTGAACCGGTTGTAGATCGTCGTGGATGGCCCGTAATCGGCCGGGCAGTCGCACCAGCGGCAGCCCACCTTCAGCACATGCACGATCCCGGAGATCACCCGTCGGTCGTCTACCCGCCGCGCTCCGGGCTGGTTCTTCGGCAGATGCGGCTCGATCGCCGCCCACGCCTCATCCGACAACCAGAACAGCGCCATGCCTCACTCCTCCTGATCCACGCGCCAGTGAATCAGGAAAACCAGCATCCCTCAAGATGCTAATTGAGTTTGAGCCCTAGCATTACAGTTGCGTTCTTGATCGGACATGTGCCCGTTGAGCGGCGGCTTGATGGGCACGTCGCCAGCATGACCAAGCGATAACGTGACGAGGCTCGATGCGTCGCTGTGCCAGCCTGATGACGATACGGCGGATTTCCTGGACGGACCAGCGGATCAGGCCCGTGGCCTCGTCCTGGCTCTTTTTGGGGGGGCGGCATTGGCGCGGGTACGGATGGCCGCCAGCATCGCGAAGGCCAGCATGACGAGCGAGACGTGCCGGTGCCAGCCATGCCAGGAGCGGGTTTCGTTGTGGTCGAGGCCGAGTTCATTCTTGGCGGTCTCGAAGCTGTCCTCGATGGCCCAGCGATGACCTTCCACCCCGACCAGGGTTTCAATGGTCGTACCGGCCGGGCACCAGGTGGTGAAGAAGGCAAGGTCATCACCGGCGACGTGGCGGCGGATCAGCAGCCCCCTGGTCCATGTGCCGGACGCACCGTCAGCGTATTCATCGGCCTCAAGGTCGGCGAGCTCGAAATAGGTCCAGTCGTGGAGGCGTTCGCCCTTGGTGCCCTGACCCGCTGACAGACGCTGCCAGGCAGTAGGATCAAGGTCGTTTGCGATCTGCGCGGCGGTGCCCGCGACGACCGGTTTGTCGCCCCACGAGCCGAAGCGATGGTCGCCCTTCACGCCCAGCACATAGCCTTTGCCAGCACGGCGCAGCACCTGCTCGATGTCGCCGACACCGTAGACCGCATCCGCTGCGACCCAGGCGAACGGCAGGCTGGCCGCGATCGCGCGTTCGATCATCTTCGCTGCCAGCGCCGGCTTGGTTGCGAAGGCCGTGCCCTGCGGCACATGCGCAGCCGCCAGGCGTGCCGGGTCAGCCGTCCAACTCTTTGGCAGGTACAGCGCCCGGTCGACGAAGGCATGGCCTTTGGCAGAAACATAGGCGGCGAACACGCCGATCTGGCAGTTGGTCACCTTGCCCGCCGAGCCGGTATATTGGCGCCCCACGCCGCACGATGCCTTGCCCTGCTTTAGAAATCCGGTCTCATCGATGACCAGCACCGCATCATCAGCGCCCAGCTGCTCCAGCGCGTAATCGCGCACGACGTCGCGCAGGGCATCCGCGTCCCACCGTCCGCGGCCCAGGATCGCCTGCTGTCGCCATGGCCCCGTATCGCCGGCCGCCTCGGCGCGCATCCACCCCGTTTTGCGGCGCTCGTCGCCCAGCAGGCCATCCAGAAAACTGTTCGCCGATGCCGCCACACGCGCCTGGCTGAACAAGGGCCGCATCCGCGCCTTCACCTCGCGCAGCGATGACGCCCATAACTCCAGCGTCGCTTCAATCGATGCTCCCGTCACCACGACCTCCTCGTCATGGTGACACATTGATTCAGAACACGATCAAAAACGCAACTGTAATGCTAGTTGACATCTCTGCAAACGGGTCAGCGTCGAAGTGCGTCGTGCGGCAAACGCATCCGCTGCTTCCGACGGCGCGACTTAGAGTCTGATCCATTCAACTTGAAGCGTATCCGCTGTTGCGAAGATAGTTGGCGCATTCATGGGGTAGGAAGGCGTCGAGAAGCGAGCCGATCTGCTTCCATGTTGCTTCGACCGATCGGGTGTTGGCCTTGCGAAGCAGTGTCTTGAGCTTGGCGAAGACCTGCTCGATGGGATTGAGGTCGGGCGAGTAGGGCGGCAGGAAGAGGAGCCTGGCGCCGACGGAGCGGATGAGCTGGCGGACGGCCTTGCCCTTGTGGCTGCCCAGATTGTCCATGACGACGATGTCGCCGCTCGAGAGGGTGGGGAGCAGGAACTGCTCGACATAGGCTGTGAAACTCTCGCCGTTGACGGGGCCGTCGAGCACGAGCGGCGCATCGATGCGATCATGCCGGAGCGCGGCCAGAAAGGTGAGCGTGCGCCAGTGGCCGTGCGGTACCTTGTCGACCAGCGGCAGACCGCGAGCACACCAGCCGCGCAGGCGCGTCATGTTGGTCTTGGCCCAGGTCTCGTCGATGAAGACGAGCCGACGCGGATCGATCCGGCCCTGATACTTACGCCATTGCGCCCGACGTCTGGCGATCGCCGGCCGATCCTGCTCGCGGGCGATCAGCGTCTTTTTTTGAACGTGATCCCGGCCTCGCGCACGATCCGCCACACCGAGCCGTAGCTCGTCACCACGCCGCGTTCACCCAGTTCCGCCACCAAGCCGCGCAAGGTCACGTCCGGCTTGGCCGCCAGCCGCTGCAGCAGCCAGTCGCGTTCTGCCGCCAGCGACCGTGGATGGCGGTAGCCTTGCGGGCCGATCGCTGCACTCCCGGTTGCCCGATATCGCTGCGACCAGCGCACTACCGTCGCCACGCTCACCCCGAACAGCTCCGCTGTCGCCCGGCACGAACGTCCCGCTGCAACCGAACCCGCCACCCGCTCACGCAGATCATTCGAATAACCTCGACCCACAGCTGCCGACCTCCGCACGGCCAGCAACATGAATCATAGCTATACCCCCTTGGGAATCCCCCCAACGATTCTCGTCGGTTGAATCGGACTCTAGAGTTCAGGGCCCGTTATGATGTAGTTGGAATGCGGCCTCCCGACAATTTGGCGGCACGATGCGACAGTCACCGACCGCTCCATTGGAGCCGTGCTGTTTTTTGGATGGGATGCCTTTTCATGCGACACGTGCGCGGCTATCATGGTCGACGAGCCCCAGACGTTCTGCCGTGAATTCAGGCGCTTAAATAGTTAACATTCTGGCGTGACGGTCCTGCCGCCCCAGCCATCTGCCTGAAATCCCAGCCAATTGGCTGCTAAGTGTCTGAAGACGCTGGCTGACTATCAGGGTCGGCTGTTGGCACCTGCACAATTGTGCATCGGATTGTGCCAATGCGCTGGCCGGGAAGGCCGCGGTTTTGGACTGTCTTCAACACGTTTACCGGCGCGGGCACATTTTCTGGTGGCGCCGAATTCACCGTTTATTGGATAATGGCACCCTAGATATTCGGCTGTCGCTGCGAACCACCGACCGGAAGGCAGCGCGCAACATGGGGGCGGCGCTCACGGCGGTGACGCCGAGGGTGCTGGACATGCTGGACCGGCGGGCCAAGCAGAAGACCAATATCACCGAGCAGGAGCTCCAGGCGATCGCCAAGGCGATGTACGAGGAGCGACTGGCCGAGGTGTGCACCCTGCAGCGATCGACGCCATACGATGTCGAGACCCACTCGGCCGCCAATTTGGCGTTCGTCGATTATTTCGAGCGACTGAAGAACCAGGGCGGCCATATGTCCTTCCTGCCGGCCGAAGAGCGCAAACTGGAGGCGGAGGGCTGGAGCGCGCAGCGGATCGTCGACCTGCGCAGGATCATCGCCATGCGAGAGGAGCGCGGCATCGACCCGATCCGGCAGGAGGAGATCGATCGCCATCTTGCCGCCGCCGGTTTTGCGGTCGATGACCGGCTGCGCTGGATGCTGGAGCTAGCGCTCTATCCGGTCTACCGCGACGCCTATGCCGCCGCAGAGGCGCAGCTTCGAGGTGCGGCCATGCCCGGGACGGTGGCGCCTAGCAGTTCGCCCACGCCTGCACCGGCGCAGCCGTCGGCTTTGCCGGTCGCTGGCGTTCATCCGGCGCCGGTCGGTGCCACGCCAGCGGTGCCGGACGACTGGCTGCATTGCACCCCAGTCAAGGCAGCGGAGCGGATGATCGCCACGACGCTCCGCCTGCTGGAGCATCGCAAGGGCGGCAAGCGCGAGAAGGATAGCGTCGGCGAACAGACGCTGCGCCAGATCCGCTGGGCCGCCGTGCTGCTGCAGAAGTCGCTGCCGCCCGGCACGCCGATGTGGCGGGTTTATATCGCGCCGAGCGTGCCCGACCGGAAGCGCGGTCAGGCGAGCGGAAAGTCCCCCGGCGGCAGGCCGTTGAGCGCCACCGTGCCGCCCCGCGCCATCATGCCCACGGCCTGGGCGAACGCCTTTTCGCTGACCGCGGTGACGAGCGCACCTTGCGCGCCACCGCCGGTCTCGCGCTTGATCGCCGTCGCCGGGTCCGCTTCGGTCCGGGCATTGACCGTCACCTTCGCACCCAGCCGCCGGGCGAGGTCCAGCTTGGCGTCGTCGACATCGACCGCCGCGACGTTCAGCCCCATGGCGACCGCATATTGCACCGCCATATGGCCAAGCCCGCCGATCCCGGAGATGACGACGGTATCGCCCGGCTTGGTATCGGTCATCTTCAGCCCCTTATAGACCGTCACCCCGGCGCAGAGCACGGGCGCGATCTCGGTGAAGCCGATACTGCCGGGCAAATGGCCGACGAAATTGGGGTCGGCGATGACATAATCAGCGAAACCGCCATTGACCGAATAGCCGGTGTTGAGCTGGCTCTCGCACAGCGTCTCCCACCCGCCCAGACAATGCACGCAGTGGCCGCAGGCGGTATAGAGCCAGGGCACACCGACCCGGTCGCCTTCCTTGATGTGCTTGACGCCCTTGCCGACCGCCGAGACATAGCCGACGCCCTCATGCCCCGGGATGAAGGGCGGGTTGGGCTTGACCGGCCAGTCGCCCTCAGCGGCGTGCAGATCGGTATGGCACACGCCCGAAGCCTGGATCGCGACCTGAATCAGGCCGTCGCCGACCTCCGGCACGGGGACTTCATCGATGGTCAGCGGTTGGCCGAACGCGCGCACGACGGCGGCCTTCATCATCTTCGCCATGGTGTTTCTCCTATCGGATGTGATGGGGCAGAGATGGGCGCACCCGCCGACCCCTGCCTTGACCGGTATCAAAAGAAGCCGAGCTTCTTGGCCGAGTAGCTGACCAGCAGGTTCTTGGTCTGCTGATAGTGATCGAGCATCATCCGGTGCGTCTCGCGCCCGATGCCCGAGCGCTTGTAGCCGCCGAACGCCGCGTGCGCCGGATAGGCGTGGTAGCAGTTGGTCCAGACGCGTCCGGCCTGAATGGCGCGTCCCATCCGGTAAGCGCGGGTGCCGTCGCGCGTCCACACGCCCGCACCCAGGCCGTAAAGCGTATCATTGGCGATACTCAGCGCCTCTTCACCGGTCTTGAAGGTCGCGACCGAGACGACCGGGCCGAAGATTTCCTCCTGAAACACGCGCATCTTGTTGTGGCCGCTCAGCACGGTCGGCTTGACGTAATAGCCCTCCAGCCCCTCCGGCCGGTTGCGGGTGCCGCCGGTCAGCACCTCGGCACCCTCGTCGCGGCCGATGTCAAGATAGCCGAGGATCTTGTCCATCTGCTCCTGCGAGGCCTGCGCGCCGACCATGGTGGCGGGGTCGAGCGGATCGCCCTGGATCATCGCCTCGACCCGCGCAACCGCCTTTTCCATGAAGCGGTCATAGATGGATTCGTGCACCAGTGCGCGGCTGGGGCAGGTACAGACCTCGCCCTGGTTGAGCGCGACCATGGCGAAGCCCTCGATCGCCTTGTCGAGATAATCGTCATCCTCGGCCGCCACGTCGCCGAAGAAGATGTTGGGGCTTTTACCACCCAGCTCCAGCGTCACCGGGATCAGATTTTCGGACGCGTAGGACATGATGAGCTGGCCGGTCGTCGTCTCGCCGGTAAAGGCGATCTTGGCGATGCGCGGGTTCTGGGCGAGCGGCTTGCCCGCCTCGACGCCATAGCCGTTGACGATGTTCAGCACGCCCTCGGGCAGCAGGTCGGCGATCAGTTCGGCCAGCACCATGATCGAGGCGGGGGTCTGCTCGGCGGGTTTCAACACCACGCAATTGCCCGCCGCCAGCGCGGGCGCCAGCTTCCAACAGGCCATCAACAGCGGGAAGTTCCACGGGATGATCTGCCCCACCACGCCCAGCGGCTCGTGGAAATGATAGGCGACGGTGTCGTGGTCGATCTCCGAAATGCCGCCTTCCTGTGCGCGGATGCAGCCCGCGAAATAGCGGAAATGGTCGATGGCCAGCGGCAGGTCGGCGGCGGTCGTCTCACGGATCGGCTTGTCATTGTCCCAGGTCTCGGCAGTGGCAAGCAGGGCGAGATTCTCTTCCATCCGATCAGCGATGCGGTGGAGGATCAGCGCGCGCTCGGCGACGCTGGTGCGGCCCCAGCCGTCCTTCGCCTTGTGCGCGGCATCGAGCGCCAGTTCGATGTCGGCGGCCTGGCTGCGCGCGACCTGGCAGATGACCTGCCCGTCGATGGGGGATCGGTTTTCGAACCAGCGTCCGTCCACCGGATCGACCCAGCGGCTGCCGATGAAATTGGCATAACGCTGTTTGAACGGCGCGGTGCGGGCCTTGATGGCTTCCTGGATCGTCACACTCTCTCTCCTTGGTCTGTTATGGGCCAAGGCTCTGCCTGTGCGGCTCTCGCGACAAGGTGATCCGCGACGAAGTGCGGGTGAAGTGATGGACTTTGCAGGGCCGAGGCGTAGCATGTGTCGCACGGCGCGACGCCAAAGCTGCGCCAGTGTCGCAACTTGCGACAATAGGAGAGGATGCGGCGATGGACGGCGCCGGGATAGAGCAGGGGCGGCGAGCCTATTTCGACGAGGGGCAGTTGCCGCTGGAAAGCGTGCGCCAGCCGGTGCTGCGCTCCTGGTTGCGCTGCACTGACATGGGGCTGGCGCAAGGGCGGCCGCGCGGCGACGGGCCGCTAACCGAAAGCGAGTTGAATGCGCTGCGCCAGCGTCGCGAGTCGCTGCGCCGCCTGTGCCGCCCCGAGCTGGAGATGCTGGCGGGCGAAGCGCGCGAGACGGGCAGCGTCGTGATCCTGGCGGACGCCGACGGCATGATCCTGGACAGTATCGGCGACACCGGCTTCTTGTCGCGCGCGGCGCAGGTGGCGCTCAGGCCCGGCGTGTCCTGGACCGAAGCGAGCACCGGCACCAACGCGATCGGCACCGCCATTGCCGAGCGTCGACCGATCGCGGTGCATGGCCCCGAACATTTCTTCGCCGAACATGCGGTGCTGAGTTGTGCCGCGACTCCGATTCTCGACCCGCGTGGGGCCATTGTCGGCGCGCTCGACATCTCCGGCCCCTCGGTCAGCGGGCATGGCCATGCGCTGGGGCTGATCCGGCTGGCGGTCGACCAGATCGAGCATCGCCTGTTCCGTAGCGGTTTCGCAGATTGCCGGGTTCTGCGGATGCATGACGATGCGGCGATGCTGGGCACGGCGCGCGAGGGCGTGCTGGTGTTCCGCGACGACCGACTGGTGGCCGCGAACCGACGCGGCTTGTCGCTGGTCGGGCGCAGCTGGGAAGCGCTGGACGATACGGCACTGGGCGAGCTGGTCGATATGCAGGGTCCCACGGCGCGGGGACGATTGCGCCTGACCAACGGCGCGACGCTGATCGGCGGCTGGGATGCCGAGGGGCGGGGCGATGGGATCGAACTGTCGGTCGTGCGGCCGCTGGCCGACGATCGGGCAGAAGCGATCGACGCGGCGCTGGCGGCGCATGACGGCAATGTTTCAGCGGCTGCGCGACTACTGGGCGTTCATCGCAGCACCATTCACCGGCACCTTGCCCGCCAGCGCTGAGGGCTGCGGCAGGGCGCTTTGATCATTGTTAATGCGGGGTCCGCCTCGCTTCGTCACCAGGGGGGGCGAAGGAGAAGACCCGCTTTGGACCGCAACCCACTTCAAGGCAGCGTCGTGCCGTTCGCGCGGCGCTGGCACGTCATCAAGCAATTGACCTGATGCGTCTGCTCCAAAAATGTCGTCGTCAGCTGTCTGTGAACGGATGCTTGATTGCAGGCATCCGCTTCACGATGGTCAGGACAGAAATTCCTCAACTGCTTGCCGGAACCCGGTCGGCTGATCGAACATCACGAAATGGGCAGAGGGGCCAATGCCCTTGAAGTCGATATTTGCTGTTCCGGCGAATTGCTGGCGGAAGAAGGCTTCCGCGCGCTCTTGCCGAGAATAGGTTTCGTTCCAAGCATAGACGACCGTGACCGGAGCGCGCACCTTCGACAACCAGGACGCATATCGGTCGTGAGATCCTCGTACATCGCACGGGCCGCCACTCGCGGATCCGAGGCCATCGCCCATTCGATCAACCGGGGATGATAGCTGGCATTGAGTGCCATGCCGGTAACCTGCGCGGCAGCGGCGGTGCGATCGGGCGTCCTGCCGTAACTGGCCGCCACGGCATCGCGCATCTGTGCGGCGCGCGGTTCGACCATTGTCACGGTGACCGCTGTACCCGGAGGGGCCATGGTCGCTGCAAAGAACGGCAGGGAATCGACCATCATCAGCTTGCCTACGTCCGCCGGATGACGCGCGGCGAGCATGAGACCAACAAGACCGCCCATAGAGTGGCCGATGAATACGGGCCGCTTCAGACGGCGCTGTGCAATGGTCGCATGAATGTCCGAACAATGCCGTCGAGTAGGCCAGGCGCAAGGTTAGCCCGCGGATCGTCGCCACCGAAGCCATTGACCTGAACGAGCAGCACGCTGTGCCCCTTCGCGAGTTCGGGCGCGATATCATCCCAAACCGCACGCGGGCTCGACAAGCCAGGGATCAGAATGACCGGAGCACCCCGTCCGATCGTTCGGATGGAAATATGCGTTATCTGGACAGTGTCGGACTGTGGCGCGTGGGCCGTCGACAACTTCGCGGTTTGTGCCGGGGTGGACGCGGTGAACAGGCCGCAGGCAAGCACGGCAGCGGCGAGGCGATGAAAAGTCCCGATTGGCATGTCACTTTTCCCTTGAAGGGCTGACGAAGACAGCTTCGATCGAAAGCTCGAACAATTCGGCTATCTTGAAGGCGAGGGGTAGCGAGGGATCGTAGCGGCCGGTTTCGATCGCATTGATGCTCTGACGGCTGACCTCGAGCTGGTCGGCGAGATGCTGCTGGGACCAACCACGGGTTGCCCGGAGCTCGCGGAGGTGGTTGATCATGCCGTCCGCCGTTCAATCAGTATGTTGACGCAGATGCCGACGCCCAACCCGGCGAACCACATGATAGGCCACGCGTAGCCGACCAGATGCGGAAGGAGGTCGAAGCCTTCGAGGAACCCCCAGAAGGTAGCGGCGGTCATCGCCAGCCCGGTCGCGACCAGCGACTGGCGTACGAGCAGCATGCGCAGATATTCGTCGCGTTCCTCGACCATATATGCGCCGATCGCGACGAAGAAGCCGATCACCGGAAGCGGCGGCAGCACGCCGATCAGGTAGGCGACGGGTGCCGTCACCAGATGGCGATCGAGCAGGTACACCGCCGGGAACAGCAGCGCGACTTAGACGAGAGAGAGGATCAGGACGCGGCGGTTGTAGCGTCGTTGGGCTGGGGAGGCGGCCACTGTGAAGCTCCTTCTATTCATTGTAAAGGAAGCTTGTCATGGAAAGCGAACTTGACGTCAAGTGTGCTTTCCATAATTTGATGGTACGCCAATCAGCTTGTTCATCTACGTAAGAGATGACCCGAAGAAAGCTGCACCGGGTTGGAACCTGCCCGATGATCCGGGCGCTCCAGGTCCCGGAAGCAAAGGGAAGAACATGGATGATTTTGCACGGATAATGGGGATGGAGGGCGTACGTCGCTTGGAACAGCCGAAGACTGCTTCGTCCCCCAAGAGCAGGCCGCGCCCGGTCCCCAGTCCGCGTCACATCACCATGCCCGAACCGGCCGGTTATACATGGGTAACAGGCTCGCGTGCGCGGATCGCACTCGAGACCGCACTCGAACGTCTCGCTCAGGAGATACGGGATGGACGGCGTGGCTGGGCAACCGGCATCCGGCAGGATGGTACGAACGTAACCTTGTCGGCTTCGGCGGGTGCGGCATCATTGCTTGGCACGGCGGATCGTCAATCGCTGCGGCTGATGATCGTTGGTGGCGATGGATGGACTTTTGTAATGCATCCCCTGATGGGTGTCGCCACGTTGGACGAGGATTTAGCGCAACCTGCTTGACCCCCCGAGGGCTTGGGTTGCGGCTACCAACATTCCGCAAGGAGGGTCCCGCAACAGAAATTCCTTTCACCAGTCTTGTCTTGGCATTCTCGCAGGTTGAACCGGCGGCTTAGCTACGATGAACGAATGGCAGAAGTTGGGAGTGAAAAGGCAGGTCTGGACGTCCACATTTGGGTCCAATCGGAACATCTTTCCGGCCCGATTTTAGCGAGGGTGGGCGTCATCTGCTCGAACCCTTAACTGTATAAAACGGGAAACGTCGTCCAGCACCGGTCCACGACCCCGAAACGGCCGGGCGAGCGCGAGCAGGATGCCGATATGGCCGAGCCTAGGATAGGCATGTTGTTCGACCGCCACGCCGCCGGCGCGCAGTCTGGCAGCCAGCGCATCGCTGTTCCGGGGGCGTACGACGCTGTCCTCCGTCCCGTAGAGCAGAAGGGCGGGCGGG
>NZ_JBDGHY010000008.1:0-194048 GCF_039615155.1 Sphingomonas epibiotica
GACCGTCGCGACCGGTGCCCTTGACCTTGGCCGGGTCGACACCGTGTTCGAGGATCGCGCGACGCACCGACGGCGACAGCGCGGCGGCGTCGACATTGCTGTCGCCAGCGGCCGGAGCCTGCTGCGCAGCGGCCGGGGCGGCGGCAGGCGTGGCTGCGGCGGGTGCCGGAGCGGCTTCCGCCTTCGGGGCAGCGGCGGCGCCGTCGCCCGATTCGATCGTCGCGATCATCGCGCCGACCGACACCGTGTTGCCGGGCTGCACGGCGTGCTGCCCCATGACGCCCGCGACGGGTGCCGGCACCTCGACCGACACCTTGTCGGTTTCGAGGCTGGCGATCGGTTCGTCGGCGGCGACCGCCTCACCGGGCTTCTTCAACCATTCGCCCAGCGTCGCTTCGGTGATCGATTCGCCCAGCGTGGGGACCAGAACTTCGGTTGCCATCGGATCTTCCTCATCTCCCCCGTGTCGGGGGTAATAACACGGTTAGGATGCGGCCTTGCCGGTGGCGCGGTCGCCCTCGGCCTGACGGGTGCGGCGGATTTCGTCGCGGACATTGTGGCCGAGCGCATCGGCGACCAGCGCGCCCTGTTCGGCCTGGTGCCGCTTCATCAGCCCGGTGGCGGGCGATGCCGCCGCCGCGCGACCGGCATAGCGGGCGCGTGCGACCGGGGCACCGGCCTCGGCCAATGCTTCCTCGATCGCCGGTTCGACCAGGAACCACGAACCGTTATTCTTCGGCTCTTCCTGTGCCCAGACCACGTCGGTCAGGTTGGGCAGTCGCTTCAGGCGCTCGACCAGCGCGTCCGACGGGAACGGGTAAATCTGTTCCACGCGGACGATCTGGGTCTGCGTATCGCCGGCCGCATCGCGCGCCTCGATCAGGTCGAACGCGACCTTGCCCGAACACAGCACCAGCCGGGTCGTGTTCGCATCGGCCGGTGCCGACGGATCGGACAGCAGCCGCTTGAAGTGGGTACCCGGCAGGAAGTCCTCGGTCTTCGACACCGCCAGCTTGTGCCGCAGCAGCGACTTGGGCGTCATGATGACCAGCGGCTTGCGGAAATTGCGATGCATCTGGCGGCGCAGCAGGTGGAACAGGTTCGCCGGCGAAGTGACGTTGGCGACCTGCATATTGTCGCCAGCGCACAGTTGCAGGAAGCGTTCGAGACGTGCGGAGCTATGCTCCGGACCCTGGCCTTCATAGCCGTGCGGCAGCATCATCACGAGGCCGTTGGCGCGCAGCCACTTGGCCTCGCCCGCCGCGATGAACTGATCGATCATGATCTGCGCACCGTTGGCGAAATCGCCGAACTGCGCTTCCCAGATGACCAGTGCCTTCGGATCGGCGAGCGCATAGCCATATTCGAAGCCGAGCACGCCATATTCCGACAACGGGCTGTCGAGCACCTCGAAGCTGCCATGCTCGATATTGTTGAGCGGGACGTACTTATGCTCGTCGGTCTGGTCGACCCACACCGCGTGGCGCTGCGAGAAGGTGCCGCGACCCGAATCCTGCCCCGACAGGCGGACGCCGAAGCCTTCCGAGAGCAGCGAACCGAAGGCCAGCGCCTCGGCCGTCGCCCAGTCGAAGCCTTCGCCATTGGCGAACATGGCGCGCTTGGCGTCAAGGACGCGCGAGAGCGTCTTGTGGACCTGGATGCTGTCAGGGATCGTGGTCAGCGTACGGCCGAGCGAGTCGAACAGCTTCTGTTCGATGCCGGTATCGACCGAGCGACGCGAGCCTTCAGCATCCATCGGCGCGTGCAGGCCCGACCAGCGACCGGCGAACCAGTCGGCGCGATTGGGCTTGTAGCTCTTGGCGTTCTCGAACTCACCTTCGAGCAGCTGCGTGAACTCGGCGGTCTTGGCGGCGACGAATGCGTCGTCGATCACGCCTTCTTCCTGCAACCGCTTGCCATAGATGTCGCTGACGCCGGGATGGCCCTTGATCTTCGCGTACATCAGCGGCTGGGTGAAGGACGGTTCGTCGCCTTCGTTATGGCCGAAGCGGCGATAGCACCACATGTCGATGACGATGTCGCGCTTGAACGCCTGACGGAATTCGATCGCCATTTTGGTGGCGAAGGTCACCGCTTCGGGATCGTCGCCGTTGACGTGGAAGATCGGCGCCTGCACGCCCTTCGCCACGTCCGACGGATAGGGCGACGAGCGTGCGAATTGCGGGCTGGTGGTGAAGCCGACCTGGTTGTTGATGATGAAGTGGACGCAGCCGCCGGTGTTGTACCCGCGGATGCCCGAGAAGCCGAGGCATTCCCACACGATCCCCTGACCCGCGAATGCCGCGTCGCCATGGATCAGGACCGGGAGCACCTGTTCGTGCTTTTCGAGGTCGCCACGGAAGGTCTGCTGCGCGCGCACCTTGCCCAGCACGACCGGGTTGACCGCTTCGAGGTGGCTGGGGTTGGCGACCAGCGACATGTGCACCGACACGTCGTCGAAGCTGCGGTCGGTCGAGGTGCCGAGGTGGTACTTCACGTCGCCCGAACCGCCGATATCGTCGGGGTTGGCGCTGCCGCCCGCGAATTCGTGGAACAGCACGCGGAACGGCTTGGCCATCACGTTGGTCAGCACGTTCAGGCGACCGCGATGCGCCATGCCGTAGACGATTTCGCGCACGCCGAGCTGACCACCATATTTGATGACCGCTTCGAGCGCCGGGATCATCGATTCACCGCCGTCGAGGCCGAAGCGCTTCGTGCCGACATATTTGCGGCCGAGGAACTTTTCCCACTGTTCCGCCTCGATGACCTTGGCGAGGATCGCCCGCTTGCCTTCGGGGCTGAACTGGATCGCCTTGTCGCGGCCTTCCATCCGGTCCTGCAGGAACTTGCGCTCCTCCACGTCCGCGATGTGCATATATTCGAGGCCGACATTGCCGCAGTAATTTGCGCGCAGGATGTCGACGATCTCGCGTACGGTCGCCCATTCGAGGCCGAGCGTGCCGCCAAGATACACCGGCGTGTCGATCTCGGCATCCGAGAAGCCGTGATATTCGGTGCGCAGGTCTTCGGGCAGTTCGCGCCGGGCGAGGCCGAGCGGATCGAGATTGGCAGCAAGATGGCCGCGCACGCGATAGGTGCGGATCAGGATCTGCGCGCGGATCGCGTCGCCGGCGGCCTTCGCCACATCGACCTTGGGCGCAGCGGGGGCAGCGGCTGCCGGGGCGGGCTTGCCGCCGCGCGCGGGCTTGGGCGCCGGCTCCATCTGCGTCGGGTCGAGCGCGGCGGTCAGCTCGTCGGTGTCGGTCAGCGGCCAGCGCTTGCTCGCCCAGCTGGGATGCTGCGTCGCGCCCTCCAGCCCTTCGAACCACTGACGCCAGCCGGCATCGACCGACGAGGGATCCTCGCGGTAGCGACCATAAAGCGTTTCCACGAATGCCGGGCTGACGCCGGCGGCGATGTCGAAATCCTGGCCTTCGTAGCCCATGGTCACATCCTGTCCGCTTGTGCCCGGTCGAACCGGGCGGTGCCCCGTGCGGGTGGTCGCACGGGGCAAGTCACCTTCAACCGTTCAGCACTTCGAGCAGCGTCGAACCCAGCTCGCTGGGGCTCGCCGCAACCTTGATGCCGGCGGCTTCCATCGCCGCGATCTTGCTTTCCGCGTCGCCCTTGCCACCCGACACGATCGCGCCGGCATGGCCCATGCGACGGCCCGGAGGGGCGGTGCGGCCCGCGATGAAGCCGGCCATCGGCTTCTTGCGGCCACGCTTCGCTTCGTCGATCAGGAACTGCGCGGCCTGTTCCTCCGCATCGCCGCCGATCTCGCCGATCATGATGATCGACTGGGTTTCGTCGTCCGCGAGGAACAGCTCCAGCACGTCGATGAAGTTGGTGCCGTTGACCGGATCGCCACCGATGCCGACGGCGGTCGTCTGACCCAGGCCGGCGTTCGAGGTCTGGAACACCGCTTCATAGGTCAGCGTGCCCGAGCGCGAGACGACGCCTACCGAACCCTTCTTGAAGATCGAACCCGGCATGATGCCGATCTTGCACTCGCCCGGCGTCAGCACGCCCGGGCAGTTCGGGCCGATCAGCCGCGACTTCGACCCCGACAGCGCGCGCTTGACCTTGACCATGTCGAGCACCGGAATGCCTTCGGTGATCGCGACGATCAGCGGGATTTCGGCGTCGATCGCCTCGAGGATCGAATCGGCGGCGAAGGGCGGCGGAACGTAGATGACCGAGGCGTCGGCGCCGGTCTTCGACTTGGCTTCGGCGACGGTGTTGTAGACCGGGAGACCCAGATGCTCGGTGCCGCCCTTGCCCGGCGTCACGCCGCCGACCATCTGCGTGCCGTACTCCAGCGCCGCCTTGGTATGGAAGCTGCCGGTTTCGCCGGTCATCCCCTGGGTGATGACCTTGGTGTTCTTGTTGACGAGGATGCTCATTGCGTTCTCCGAAATATATTGAGCCAGCTCGCCTTCGGCGTCGCGGGCGTATCTTCAAGCGATTTGAACTGATCGGCGACCTCACGCCATGCACCGCCGGAGGGAGGGCTGCGTTCGTCGCCGGGGAAATAGATTTCTCCGTTCCCCTCGTCTCCGCTTACATCGTAAAAACCGACCCGATGCTCGACCGCTAGCCGGCGAACTGCTTCATAGGCTTCTTCGGCAACAGACCAGCGGAAATCGACGTAGATCACATGGGCGCCCACGCTGTACCCGGTGACGTGCGGGTCATCGATCCGATCGTCCTCTACTTCCTGCATATCAGGCCATGCCAGAAGCATGGCCTGATGCCAGTGTCGCAAAGCCTCGGGCAGTGCTTCGACCGTTCCCTCGCCTTCGCCCCAATCCGTCTGCGCTTCGAACCACTGCATGAATGCAGCACGTCCTCTGGGAGCGACGCTAGGGTCGAATACGAGGAGGTCGTAGCTCACCGACCTTACGCCAACGTCTCGTCGATCCCCTTGCAGGCGACCAGCAGTTCCTTGACCGCATCGACCGATACCTGAAGGTTCGCCTTGGCTTCGTCGCCCAGCTTCACTTCGACGATCTTTTCGACACCGCCGGCACCGATCACGACGGGCACGCCGACATACAGATCGTCGACGCCATATTCGCCCGACAGATACGCCGCGCACGGCAGGACGCGCTTCTGGTCATAGAGATAGGCTTCGGCCATCGCGATGCCGCTGGTGGCGGGCGCGTAGAAGGCCGAACCGGTCTTGAGCAGCGCGACGATCTCGCCGCCGCCGCCGCGGGTGCGCTTGACGATGGCGTCGACGCGTTCCTTAGTCGACATGCCCATTTCGATCAGGTCGGTGACCGGGATGCCCGACACGGTCGAATATTCGAGGACCGGGACCATCGTGTCGCCATGGCCGCCCAGCACGAAGCTGTTGACGTCCTTGACCGACACCTTGAACTCGTCCGCGAGGAAGTGGCTGAAGCGCGCGCTGTCGAGCACGCCGGCCATGCCGACGACCTTGTTGTGCGGCAGGCCGCTGAATTCGCGCAGCGCCCACACCATCGCGTCGAGCGGGTTGGTGATGCAGATGACGAATGCGTCGGGGGCGTTGTTCTTGATGCCCTCGCCGACGGCCTTCATCACCTTCAGGTTGATGCCGAGCAGGTCGTCGCGGCTCATACCCGGCTTGCGGGCGACGCCGGCGGTGACGATGATGACGTCCGCGCCCGCGATATCGGCATAGTCGTTGGTGCCGGTGATCGTAGCGTCGAACCCTTCGACGGGGCCGCACTGTGACAGGTCGAGCGCCTTGCCCTGCGGCACGCCGTCGACGACGTCGAACAGAACGATGTCGCCCAGCCCCTTCAGAGCAGCGAGGTGGGCGAGCGTGCCGCCGATGTTGCCAGCGCCGATCAGCGCGATCTTCTTGCGAGCCAAGACGTCTCTCTCCGTAGCAAGTCGGGCGCGGTCCTGCCGCGACGCGGGCGCTGTACGGCGTTTCGGGATGAGAAACAACCCTAAAGCGTATCTTATCGATAATGGATCGCAAATGCAATAAAGTACCAATACCGCAGAAATTCCCGGTTCGGCGTTCGCACATCTCAAAATATGCCGCCATATCGGCCGATCGAGGCGACAAAGCGCGATTCGGTGCGTTCGAACGTGCGACTCTGATGGCAAGCGGCGCGGGCTTTGCTATGCAGACCTATAATCTCGATCGCTACTCAAGGTTTCGTCCATGCCCAACGCCCGTATCTATCAGTATCCCAAGAACGCGATGCAGTCGGGGCGCGCCAAGACGCAGATTTGGATGCTCGAATTCGAACCGGCCGAACCGAAGCAGGCCGATCCGCTGACCGGCTGGGCCGGGTCGGGCGACACCCGCGAGCAGGTGAAGCTGCGCTTCCCTTCGCTCGACGCGGCGACCGACTATGCGAAGCGCGAAGGTATCGATTTCCACGTCGTGCCGGCACCCGAACGCAAGTTGAAGCTGCAAGCCTACGCTGACAACTTCAAATGATCCGCACCTGCCTCGCCGCGACCGCCATGCTGATTGCCATGCCGGCGTTGGCGGCGACGCCCATCGCCGGGCGCTACGTTACCGAGGACGGGTCGGGCGTGATCGAGATCGGCCGTTGCGGCGCCACCATGTGCGGCAAATTGGTCCGTATCCTCAAGGCCGAGCCGAACGCGCCGAAGACCGACGTGAACAACAGCGACCCGGCGCTGCGCTCGCGACCGATTCTGGGGATGCCGATCCTCAGTGGTTTCACCGATGCCGGGAAGGACTGGCGCGGCCGGATTTATGATCCGCGCAACGGCAAGACGTACAAGTCGATTGTCTCACGCAACGGCGACGGCACGCTGAAGGTGCAGGGGTGTATCGCGTTCCTGTGCCAGACGCAGACGTGGAAGCCGGCGGCCTGACGATCAGGCGGCCTCGGCGATCCGGGGCAGGGTGATCTCGGGCAGGCAGCGCAGTCCCGGGCGGGCGAACAGATAGCCCTGCATGAAGCGGATGCCGATCGCGCGCAGGACGGCATATTCCTCGATCGTCTCGACCCCTTCGACGATGATCGCCATGCCGAGCGACGTAGCGATCCGCACCATTCCCTCGACGATCAGGCGGCGGGGCGTGCTGACGTCGATGCCGCGGATCAGGTCCATGTCGAGCTTAAGCATGTCGGTCTGGAACTGTGCCAGCAGCCCGAGGCCGGCATGACCGGCGCCGAAATCGTCGAGCGCGGTGGCGAAGCCCATCCGGCGATAGGCGTCGACGATCGTCCGGACATGACCGACATCGCCCATTTGTTCGTTCTCGGTGAATTCGAAGATCAGTCGTTCGGTCGGCAGGCCGCTCGCCCGCGCGCTGGCGAGGGTGACTTGGATGCAGGCGACTGGTGAGTATACCGCGTTGGGCAAAAAGTTTATCGACAGCCGCGCGTCGGTGTCGAGGATGCCGGCGGCGACAGCGCCCTCGATCGCGGCGACGCGACATTGCTGGTCGAACGCATAGCGATTTTCGCGAGTCACGCCCGACAGCACGGTCGCGGCGCTTTGTCCTTCGCTGCCACGGACCAGGGCCTCATAGGCAAAGGGCAGGCCGGTTTCGACGTCGACGATCGGCTGGAACGCCATCGCGATCGCGAAATCCTGTTGTCTTGTGCGGCAACCGTCGCAACCTGATGGCATTCGGAGTTCTCCCGTCTGCCGCCGTTCTACGCGCAAGTCGCTAACCGGATGTGAAGTATCTTCGTCAGCTTTTCGGATGAGGGGTGGACGCAGAAAGGCCGGGAAGGGACCACCCTTCCCGGCCTTTTTGTTCGGGTCCGGATCCGGCGACGGCAAAGCCGCCGCCCGTCGGTCGGGTGACAGGCACCCGCCGGCCGGATCGACGTGCGTCCTGCGCGAGCCATCGCTCGCGCAGGCCACGTTCGATCAGAAGTCCATGCCGCCCATGCCGCCCATGCCGCCGCCGGCGGGCATGGCCGGAGCCTTGTCCTCGGGCAGTTCCGAAACGGTCGCTTCGGTGGTGATGAGCAGGCCGGCGACCGAGGCCGCGTTCTGCAGCGCGGTGCGGACGACCTTGGTCGGGTCGATCACGCCGGCGGCGACGAGGTTCTCATACTGGTCGGTCGAAGCATTGAAGCCGAACGACGTGTCGCTCTGGTCGAGCAGCTTGCCCGAGACGACCGCACCATCATGGCCGGCATTCTGCGCGATCTGACGCACCAGCGCGGTCAGCGACTTGCGGACGATGTCGACGCCGCGCGTCTGGTCGTCGTTCACGCCGGTCACGCCTTCGAGCGCCTTGGTCGCGTACAGCAGCGCGGTGCCGCCGCCCGGGACGATGCCTTCTTCGACGGCCGCGCGGGTCGCGTGCAGCGCGTCGTCGACGCGGTCCTTGCGCTCCTTCACCTCGACCTCGGTCGCACCGCCGACCTTGATCACCGCGACGCCACCGGCGAGCTTCGCCAGACGCTCCTGCAGCTTTTCACGGTCATAGTCCGACGAGGTGACTTCGATCTGCTGACGGATCGCATCGGTGCGGCCCTTGATCGCTTCGGCTTCACCGGCACCATCGACGATGGTGGTGTTGTCCTTGTCGATCGTGACGCGCTTGGCGGTGCCCAGCATGCCGAGCGTGACGGTCTCGAGCTTGATGCCGAGGTCCTCGCTGATGACTTCGCCCTTGGTCAGGATCGCGATGTCTTCGAGCATCGCCTTGCGACGATCGCCGAAGCCCGGTGCCTTGACCGCTGCGACCTTCAGGCCGCCGCGCAGCTTGTTGACGACGAGGGTCGCCAGCGCTTCGCCTTCGATGTCCTCGGCGATGATGAGCAGCGGACGGCCCGACTGCACCACCGCTTCGAGGATCGGCAGCATCGCCTGCAGCGACGACAGCTTCTTCTCGTGGATCAGGATGTACGGGTCGTTGAGTTCGACCTGCATTTTTTCCGGGTTGGTGATGAAATAGGGCGACAGATAGCCGCGGTCGAACTGCATGCCTTCGACGACGTCGAGTTCGAATTCGAGACCCTTGGCCTCCTCGACGGTGATGACGCCTTCCTTGCCGACCTTTTCCATGGCTTCGGCGATCTTCTCGCCGACTTCACGGTCGCCATTGGCCGAGATGATGCCGACCTGCGCGACTTCCGACGAACCCGAGACGGGCTTCGAACGGCTCTTCACGTCCTCGACCACCTTGGTCACGGCGATGTCGATGCCGCGCTTCAGGTCCATCGGGTTCATGCCGGCGGCGACCGACTTCATGCCTTCGCGCACGATCGCCTGGGCCAGCACGGTGGCGGTGGTGGTGCCGTCGCCCGCGATGTCGTTGGTCTTCGAGGCCACTTCGCGCACCATCTGTGCGCCCATGTTCTCGAACTTGTCCTTCAGTTCGATTTCCTTGGCGACCGACACACCGTCCTTGGTGATGCGGGGCGCGCCGAACGACTTGTCGATGACGACGTTGCGGCCCTTCGGCCCCAGCGTGACCTTCACCGCGTCGGCGAGGATGTCGACGCCGCGCAGGATGCGTTCGCGGGCGTCACGACCGAATTTTACGTCCTTGGCTGCCATGGTGGCTACCCTTTCAGAATGGAATTGAGTTGGTCAGGATTCTTTGATCTGGGCCCCGGCCTTCGCCGGGGTTGATACCCGTCGGCTCAGCCGACGATCCCCAGAATGTCCGATTCCTTCATGATGAGCAGGTCTTCGCCGTTGACCTTGACCTCGGTGCCCGACCACTTGCCGAACAGGATGCGGTCGCCGGCCTTGACGTCGAGCGGGGCGACTTCGCCCTTGTCGTTCTTGGCACCGGCGCCGGCGGCGACGACTTCGCCTTCCTGCGGCTTTTCCTTGGCGGTGTCGGGGATGATGATCCCGCCGAGCGTCTTTTCCTCGGCTTCGACGCGGCGGACGAGCACGCGGTCGTGCAGCGGACGGAAGTTCATGCGCGATTCCCTTTAATTGGTAGTCCGAAACATGTCTTGGCACTCACCGTTCGGGAGTGCCAGCAGCCGGGATATGTGCAGCCGTTCATCGACCGTCAAGCGCACCGGGAACAATTTTGATGCTGGTACGTGGCGCCCGTCAGACGGGTCGAACCAACCGGAGCCGATCGCGGCGACGCCAGCGGTCGACCAGCAGCAGCGCGACGGCGAGCAGCCCGAGCGCCAGCCCGATCCACACCCCAACGCCGGCCAGTCCAGTCCAGAAGCCGAGCACGACCGAGGTGGTAAAGCCGATCCCCCAATAACCGATCAACGCGATTACCATCGGCACCCGCGTATCCTGTACCCCGCGCAACACGCCCGCCGCCACCGCCTGTGCCCCGTCGGCCAACTGGAACACGGCAGCGACGGCGAGATATTGCAGCGCCAGCGCGACCATCGCCGCGTTGGCGGGTGCCTGCGTATCGACATAGACCGAGATGAACGCGCGCGGTGCGATCCACAGCAGCAGCGCGGTGAACCCCATAAAGCCGGTGCCGACCGCCAGCGCCGCCCAGCCCGCCCGCCCGATCCACACCCGATCGCGCGCGCCATAGGCGAGACCGACGCGGATCGTCGCCGCCTGGGCGATGCCGAACGGCACCTGGAACAGGAAAGCGGCGATCTGCAGCGCGATGGCGTGCGCAGCAACCTCCGTCACGCCGATCCGGCCCATCAGGAAGCCGGCGGCGGAGAACAGCGCGCCCTCGAACGTCATCGTCGCCGCGATCGGCACGCCGAGCACGACGATCTGACGCAGGCGCGCCCATTCGCCGCGCCACCAATTGCCGAACAGGCGGAAGCGCCGCAGCCGGCGATCGGCAAGCAGGACGATGGCATAGGCGAGCATCATCGCAATCGCGGTGCTCAGGCTGGCGATCGCCGACCCCTCAAGCCCCAATGCGGGGAAGCCGAGATTGCCGAACACCAGCAACCAGTTGGCGAGGATCGAGACGACAAGGCCCAAGGCGGTGATCGCCATCGCCCAGCCGGCGCGCCCAAGTGCCGAGGCGGTGATCCGCATCACCGTGCCGGCCAGCGCCGGAATCATCGCCCAGAGCAGAATGTCGAGAAACGCGTCGGTGCGCACCGCGACGCGCGGATCCTGTCCGGCGAGCAGCAACAGGCTCTCACCATGCGCCAGCAGCGCCATGAACGGCAGGCTGCCCAGCACCGCGATCCATGCGCCCATGCGGAACGAGCGTCGTACCTCGCGCACGGCATGGCGGCGACGCCCGAGTTCGGCGGCGATGATCGGCGCGGCGGCGCCGACCAGACCCGACATGGCGAACAGGATGACGCTGTAGATATAGACGCCGAGCGTGGCGGCGGCGAGTTCGACCGCACCCAGCCGGGCGACGAACACCACATCGACGGCATAAACCGCCATCTGCAACAGGTTCGCGCCGACCAAGGGTGCCGCCAACCGCAGCGTCGCGGCCAGTTCGGCGCGGGCGCTGGCGGGTGCGGCAGGGGCGGCTGCGTTGGTCATGGGCGCGCGTGTAACGGGTTCGACGGGGGGAGGCCAGTTGGGGAGGATCGTCACCTGCTACACCGTTCGTCCTGAGTAGCCGCTGAGCCTGTCGAAGCGGCGTATCGAAGGACCGCCACAGGTGCTTCGATACGGGCCTTCGACTTCGCTCATTCCCTACTCAGCACGAACGGTATGGTTTGTATTCTCCCGCGCCCCTTCGTGGGAGTGACGGTGCGAGCGGTAGCCTGTGTCCACCCGATGACGTCGCCGGTAAATCCCGGTAGGATGAGGCGATGACCGACAATGCCGAGCCACGGCCGAACCGCGCGCCGCGGCGCGATGCGCAGTTGCGGCGCGATGCGCTGATCGATGCGGCGGCGACCTGTTTCGCCGGACAGGGCTATGGCGTGCCGCTGGAGACCGTTGCTGCCGCCGCCGGGGTCGGCCGGGCGACGCTGTATCGCAATTTCGACGATCGCGAGGCGCTGGCGCTGGCGATCTTTTCGCGCGAGGTCGACCGGCTGGCAGCGATGCTCGATCCCGATGCGCCGATCATGGATACGATCGCGACGATGGTGCGCGCCGGGACGGGTGCGTTTTCGCTGTTCGCACGGATTTCGGCCGAACTGCATCTCGACGATGCCAATCGCGCGGCGTTTCAGGCGCTGGGCGTCCGCATGGAAGCGATTCTCGCACCGGCGCTCCACGCGGCGCAGCGGCGCGGCGAGGTGCGGGCCGACGCCACCCCCCGCGATCTGGTGATCGCGCTGCGCATGGCCGGCAGTCTGGTGCTGCCGGTGATGAGCGACGACGAAGTCGGCGTGCAGATCGAGACGGGGTTGCGGCTGCTGTTTACGGGGCTGCGTCCGCGCTGACAGGATCGGTCCAGCCCAGGCCCAGCGCCTTGTTCACCGCGATATAGCTTTGCGTCAGCCCGGCGCGCGCCTGCGCGACGGCGCTGGCGGCCGCGAGTTGCTGGCGCTCCACGTCGAGCTGATCGATCAACGTCGCGGTGCCGGCGGCGACGCGCTGGCGGTTGAGCGCGGCGGCGCGGGCGGCGGTCGCCTCGACCTGGACCAATTGCCCCAGTTGCCGGCGGCGGTTGCCGAAGCGCGACAGCGCGGTCTCAGCATCCTGCAACGCGTCGAGCACGGTACGGCGATAGGTCGCATCGGCCTGATCGCGCTGCGCCTCCGACACGCGCGTCGCGGCCTTTGCGCGGCCGAAATCGAGGAACGACCAGTTGAGCGACGGTACGGCGAGCGCGGCGAGATTGCCGAGGTCGAAGATCTTTTCGGGCGAGGTGCCGCCGAGCCCCAACAACCCGAGGAAGCGGATGCCGGGCAGTTCGCGCGCCTTGCTGACCCCGATTGCGGCGGTACCGGCGGCGAGCTGACGCTCGGCCGCGCGGATATCGGGGCGGCGGGCGATCAGCGATGCGGGATCGCCGACCGCGACGCTTTGCGGCGGGAGCGGCACCGGGGCGGGCGGGGCCAGCGTCGCGTCGAGCGTGCCGGGGGTGCGGCCGGTCAGGACCGCGAGCTGGTTCAGATATTCATCGCGCTGCGCGGCGAGCGGGATCGTCTCCGCCTGCGTATTTTCCAGCTGGGTCTGGAGCCGCTCGATCGCGAGTTTGGAGGCGGTGCCGGCGGCGAAGCGCTGGCGGGTGAGGTCGAGCTGGCGCTGTTGCAGGCGGGCGTTGGTTTCGCTCAAGGTGATCCGCGCCTGGACGTCGCGGAGCGCGACATAGGCCTGCGCGACGGCAGCCGACAGCGATACCTGCGCGTCGGCGAGGTCGGCGCGGCGGGCACCGGCGGTCGCCTGTGCCTGTTCGACCGTCCGGCGGCCGCCGCCGAACAGGTCGGCCTCCCACGAGGCATTGAGACCGAGATTGTAGAAGCTGGCGCTGGTGCCGCCCGCCCCCCGTTCGATCGGCGGGAGTTCGGCGAAGATCGCGGTGCCGTTGGCGCTGGCGCTGGGGAGCTGGCCGGCGCGCTGTTGCCCCAGCCGCGCTTCGGCCTCGCGCAGGCGGGCGGTCGCGAGGTCGATGGTCGGGCTGTCGGTCAGCGCGTCGTCGACGAGGCGGGTTAGCAGCGGATCGTTCAAACCCTCCCACCAGCGGGCGAGGCCGGGCGCGGGGGTGAGCGCCGCGTCGGTCGCGCGGACGAAGCGGTTCGTATCCGATGCCGTTGCAGGCGGGCCGGCATAGTCGGGGCCGACGGTACAGGCACCGAGCAGCAACAGGGCGAGCAGGGGAAAAGATCGGGTCATCAATGCACCATTGCCGGTTCGGCGCCCGTAGGCAGCGGTCGCAGGAACAGGACCAACGGCAGGACGGCGAAGGCGCCTATGCCCATGATCCAGAAGATGTCGTTGTAGGTCATCGTCAGCGCCTGTTGCGCAATCTGTTGCGATAACAGGCGTAATCCGGCGGCCGGGTCGCCGACCGACTGGCCGAGGCCGTGGACATAGTCTTGCACCGACGGGCTGTTGGCGCTCAGGCTTTCCTCGATCCGGCGCGAATGGAAATACATGCGCTGGTCCTGCAGGATCGAGATTCCGGCCAGCGCGAAGCTGCCGCCCAGATTGCGCATCGCGTTGAACAGGCCCGACGCGTCGCCGGCCTCCTCGGGCGGGACCGAGCGGACGCAGGCCTGGCTGAGGAACAGCATCGCCAATATCTGCCCGACGCCGCGCAGCAGTTGCGACACGGTGAAGTCGGGGCCTGAGGATTGCGCGGTCAGGTTCGCGTCGAGCAGCGCGGCGCTGCCCATGATGAGTAGCCCGGCCGACACAGCGATGCGGATATCGATTCGTTTGAGCAGGATCGGGACCATCGTCATCAGGATCAGGCTGGGGATGCCCGAGAGCAGCACGACCTTGCCCGCCTGCAACGCGTTGTAATCGGCCAGCGCCGCGAGGAATTGGGGGATGGCGTAGCTGGTGCCGTAGAGGACGATGCCGAGCACCACGCCCATCAGCGCGACCGATCCGAATTGCCGGTCGAGCAGCAGTTTCAGCTTGATGATCGGGCGCTGCGCCGTCGCCTGTCCGTAGAAGAGCAAGCCGAAACCGGTCGCGCTGACGAACGCCATCCAGCGGATCAGGTCGGAATCGAACCATTGTTCGCGCTGCCCGTCCTCCAGCAACACGGTGAGGCCGCCAAGTCCCAGCGCCAAGCCGGCGATGCCGAACCAGTCGGCCTCGCGGAACAGTTCCAGCTTCGCCTTTTCGTGGCGAAGGCCGACGAGGAGCAGCGTGACGAGGATCGCGCAGATGGGGACGTTGAGGAAGAAGGCATAATGCCAGCTGATATTCTCGGTCAGCCAGCCGCCGACCAGTGGCCCGAGCACCGGGCCGAGGATCGCGGTCACGCCGAACACGGCGATGCCGATCGGCTGCTGCGAGCGCGGCAGGCGCTGGGCGATGATCGTCTGCGCGGTCGGGATCATCGCCCCGCCGGTGAACCCCTGTCCGACGCGGCCGATGATCATCATCGGCAAGGTGGTGGCGATGCCGCAGACGACCGAGAAGATCGTGAACAGCCCGGCGGCGATCAGCAGGAAGGTGCGCAGGCCCAGCATCCGCTGCAACCAGCCGGCCATGGGGATGATGACGATTTCAGCGACCAGATAGGCGGTGGCGATCCACGTCCCCTCGGTCCCGCTGGCGCCAATTTCGCCCTGAATGGTCGGCAGCGCGGAATTGACGATCGAGATGTCGAGCGTCGCCATCAGCGCGCCGAGATTGCCCGCGATCACCGCCAGCCACGCGCTCAGGTCGGCGCGCTGCGGCGGGGCGGCGGCGGTCTTCGCCGCACTGGCCATGTCAGCGCCCCGCCTGCTCGCGAAGCTGCTCGATTTCGTCCTTCGCCGATTTGGTGTCGACAGTGACGGTCACCGACAGGCCGGGAACCAACAGGCGGCGGGCGGCGGGCGTCGCCTCGATCGAGACGCGGACCGGCACGCGCTGCGTGATCTTGGTGAAGTTGCCGGTCGCATTCTGTGGCGGCAGCAGCGAGAATTGCGCGCCGGTACCCGGCGCGAGGCTTTCGACGCGGCCCTTGATCGGCACATCGTCGAGCGCGTCGACATGGATCTCGACCGGCTGGCCCGGCCGCATGAGCGCGAGCTGCGTTTCCTTGAAATTGGCGGTGATGTAGAGGCGGTCGAGCGGCACGATCGACATCAACCGGGTGCCGGCCTGGACATATTGGCCGATCGTCACCGTCCGGTCGCCGATCCGCCCGCCGATCGGCGCGGTCAGTTGCGTCGCGCCGACATCGACACTCGCAGCGGCAAGCTGGGCACGGGCGGCCTGCCCCTGTGCGCGGCCCTGCGCCACCTGGGCGTCGAGCGAGCCGACGCGGCGCTGCTGGGCGGCGACGGCGGCCTCCGCGGCGCGGACATTGTCGGCGGATTGACGCGCGGTGACCTCGAGTTGGGCCAGCGTCTGGCGGGTTTCGGCGCCCGACGCGGCGAGCGGGCGATAGCGCGCGACCTCGGCAGCGTCATAGGCGGCCTTGCTGCGCGCGGCGGCGAGTTGCGCGCGCGCCTGATCGATCGCGGCATATTGTTCGGCGATCTGGGCGCGGGCGGTATCGGCCTGTGCGCCGGCGACGGCGATCTGCGCCTCGGCCTGTGCCGCCTGCGCGCGCGCGTCGCGGGGGTCGATGCGGACCAAGGGCTGGCCGGCGCTCACGTCCTGATTTTCGGCGACCAGCACCTCGGCGACATAGCCCGACACGCGCGGGGCGATCGTGACCATGTCGGCCTGCACGGTCGCGTCGTTGGTCTCCTGCATATATCTGCCGTGGTTCTGGTAGCCGATGTACCACCAGATGCCGGCGACCAGCGCGACGACGAGCAGGAGCAGCAGGATGACCTTAGCCCGGCCGTTCTTGCGGGTCGGGACGGGTTCGTCCTGGACAGTGGCGGGCACTTCGTCGGGCTGGTGGTCGGTCATGCGTGGTCGTTCCGAAAAGCCGCGGAACGCCGCTTCGCCCGCTGCATCGCACAATAAGCGGACAAAGTGTCCGGTTCAAGGTCGACGGGTCAGATTCTTCACGTCAGGATCGATGGGTCGGCGGTGCGGAGGGTGGCGAGGATGGTGGCGATCAGCAACTGATCGTCGTTCCGCAGGAAATGCCCGCCGGGCAGGCCGACGACCTGCGCGCCGCTGCCGCGCAGGGTCGGGCACAGGCTTTCGGTTTCCTGCCTGCCATAGATGCAGATGACCGGCGCCCAGTGCAGCGCGCGCATCCCGGCCTCCGGGTGCGCGTCGGGGGTGCCGTGATAGAGGATGCCGGTCGGGTCGGAGCGGAAGAACACCGTCTGCGCCGGCACGACGACGTTGATCGCCGCGACCTTCGCGCGCAAGTCGGCGGGTAGGTCGGGGGCGATGGCGGAGACGATATCGGCGCCGAACGACTGGCCCATCAGGATCACGCGGCGCGCCCCGGTTTGCGCCAGCGCGGTGCGGATCGCGCCGGTGACGATCGCATCGGCCTGTGCCCGGCTGCGCGTCGTGCCGAAATTGACCGGCGAGCTGACCCCGATCACCGGAATGCCGTGCGCGGCGAGCGCGGGAACGACCTTGCTGCCCATGCCGAAGCGCAGCCCCATGTCGCCGGAGAAGTACACCGCGACGACGTCGGGATGCTCGCGCCCCTGAAAGAAGCGGATCGACTGGGTATCGATTAGGTGGAGGGCGGGTGCGGCCAGCGCGAGCAGCATCAGCAGCCCGGCGAGCAGCGCGCTGATGCCGATCCGGCGGCGCAGGCGGTGGCGGCGGCGGGCGCGAGGCGACAGGGTCATGGATGGACTTTCGCTTCGTCCGTGGGGGCGGCGGACGCGGGGGCGGGGGGCAGATATTGGGCAGGCTGCGGGCGGCCGATCAGGCGGGAAAGGTCGCGCAACCCCTGCAACAGGCCGATGCCGCCGGGGCCGGCGATGTAGCGCGGCTCCCAGCCGGGGGCGAACTTTTCCTTGTACGTACGAAGCCCGCGAAAGCCGTAGAAACGCTCGCCATGGCGGAAGATGAATGCCGCCGCCTTGGCCCAGGCGGGGGCGAGGCGGCGATCCTCGATCCCCGACAGCGGCGCCATGCCGAGCGAGAAGCGGGCATAGCCCTGCGCCTGCGCCCACAGCATCAGGTTGACGAGCAGGAAATCCATCGTTCCCGGCGGTGCGTCGATCCGGTGGCGCATCAGGTCGACCGAGGCTTCGTTCTTCGATGCGGTCAGCCATAGATTGGCGAAGGCGACGATGCGGTCGTCGATCGTCACCACTGCGACGTCGAAATGGCTGAGATAGGCGCGGTCGAAATGGCCCAGGCTGAAGCCCTTTTCGCGCTGCGCCTTGGCCATCAACCATTCGTCGGACACGCTTTCGAGTTCGTCGATGATGGTGCTAAGTTCGCTGGCAGCGACGATGTGCAGCGTCGCGCCCTTGCGCGCGACGGCGCGTTCGGACTTGCGCAGCGCGCGCAGGCGGGGGGTGTCGAGGGTGAAGGTCGTGAGGTCGACCACCGCATCCTCGCCATATTTAACGATGTTCAGCCCCATGCCGATCGCGATGTCGAGAACGGGAGAGGAGACTTCGTAGAGCAGCAGCCGCCCCTGTTCGCGGTCGGCGAGATCGCGCAGGTTCCACAGCAGTTCGCCCCATGCTTCACGCGGGCCGACCGGATCGCCCATTACGATCCAGCTGGTGCCGTACACCTGATACATGACGAAGGCGTCGCCCGCCTGCGACAGCAGGAAGCGTTTGTCGCCGGTCAGCGCCAGCATCGCATCGGTGCGGTTGGCGGCGTTCAGGATCCGGCGGACGCTGGCGGCGTCGATGGCGGAGGGGGCGGCACGCAGCGGGGCGGCGGTCGGTGCCATCAGCCGCCAGATACAGGCCCCGCCCAGCATCACGATCACGCCCAGCGATGCGCGCAGGAAGCGGGGTGCATCGCTGTGCAGCGCGAATTTCCACCACAGATTTTCGGAGTAGGGCACGTGGCGATAGGCGAAGAAGCCCGCCCAGATGGTCAGCGCGATGACCGCTGCGACCGATGCGATCCAGCCGGGGCCGATCGGCTGGCTGGTCAGCGTCGTGCGGCGGTAAAAGGCGCTGCGCGTCCATTGCAGCAGCGCGGCGACGGTCAGGCAGATCGTCGCTTCCTCATAATCCAGCCCCTTGCCGATCGAGAAGAGCGCGCCGACGATCAACAGTCCACGGGCGGCGACGAATGCGCCGTCGAGCCGGCGATACAAAGCGGGGGCCAGCAACAGCAGCCCGGTGCCGGTCAGGCTGGCGGCGATGCTGCTCGCCTCGATCATCGGCAGCGGCAGGATCGCGGCGAGGTCGCCCATGCGCGCGCGGACCGACGGCAGCGATCCCGACAGCAGCAGCATCGCGCCGGTGGTGAAGGTCGCGGCGCTTAAGGCGAGCGGGGCGACGCCGGTGGCGACCGCGCGCACGCCCGACAGGAAGCGGACCGAGCGCCGCCGCTGCCGTGCGCCCTCATGCCATGCCAGCACGAGGATGCCGAGCGCGAGCGGCAACAGATAGTAGAGCACGCGGTACGCGATCAGCGCGGCGAACAGCGTCGCGCGACCTGCGGGGACGACCGCCAGCACCACCGCCTCGAACACGCCGATGCCGCCGGGAACATGGGTGACGACCGCCGCGACGATGCCGAGCGCATAGGCGAGGATGAAGGCGGGGAGCAGCGCCGGGGTCGCGCCGGGGATCAGCACGAACAGCGCGGCGCTGGCGCAGCTGATGTCGAGCAGCGCGATGGCGATCTGGAGCAGCAATTGCGTCGGCGTCGGCAGCGGGATGGTGAAGCCGAACAGGCGGATCGGGTTGCGGACCAGCGCGCAGGCGGCGAGCGAGGCGATGGCGAGGAGGGCGATCGCCCAGCCGGCGAGCGCGACCTGGCCTGCGCTCAGCTTCAGCCCGACCAGATCGAGCGGGCCGTGGTGAAGCAGCAACGCCGCGCCGGTGACGCTGACGACCCCGGCCCAGAAGGTGCCACTGGCGATGGCGACGACGCGGGCGACATCGGGGCCGTCAAGCCCGGCGGCGGTATAGATGCGGTAGCGGGCCGACCCGCCGGTCAGCAGCGCGAGGCCGAGATTGTGGCTGAGCGTATAGCTGGTGAAGGAGGCGAGCGCGGCGGTGCGCCATGGCAGCGGGCGGCCGATCACGCGCAGGGCCAGCAGGTCGTAGAAGGTCAGCGCCAGATAGCTCCCCGCCGTCGCCAGCAGCGCCAGCACGATCCGGTGCGGCGACAGCGCGTGCATCGCCGCGCGGACATCGGCGAAGCGCACCTCCTGCGTCAGATGTTCGAGCGCGGCGAAACCGAGCCCGATCAGCGCGAGGACGATCAGGACGCCGATCGGCGTGCGATAGCGTTCGATCCAGCGGCGCAGCTCAGCCATGCGGCACCTGAGCGATGCGGGTCCAGCGCTGCGTCCGGCACAGCATGTCGCCGATCAGACAGCCGCGAATCTGCAGGCTGTCGGCGGAGGGCAGTTCGATCCGCGACGAAAAGCGCCGGCCCATATCGGGGACGAACACCGTGCCCGCCCAGGCGCCGTTGCCGGTGGCGGCATAATCCTCAAGCAGTTCGGTGCCGATCAGCCGGTCGGTGCCGCCGGCGCGGGCATCGGCCTGGGCAGTGGGACTGGCCCAGACGACCCAGCCGCACAGCCGGCTGCCACAGGCGGCGGTGCGTACCGCCACGTCGTGGTGCGGGCTGATCCATATCCCCGCCGGGGCGGGTGCCGCCGCCGCCGGCACGGCGAGTGTCGCCGCCAGTATCGCCAACCATGTGCGCATCGCCCGCATCCCCTTCATGATCGGGGGATGTAGCCGCCGCATTCTTGCCGGGCGTTCAGCGCGCGCTGAACAATCGGTAATCTTCTACCGATTGAGCGAATAGGTGATGAGGAAACAGGCGGCGGTCAGCAGCAGCATCGCACTGATGAAAGTCGCATCGGCGATCCGCTCCAGCCAGTGCAGCCGGCGCACGCCCTGAACGCGCAACGCGAAATAGGAACTGAGCGTCGCGATCAGGAAGATCAGCGCGTCGATCGACAGCAGATCGTCGGCGATGGTCTGGCGCGCGCGGAAGGTGATAGTGACGTGGAGCAGGCCGATGCCGGTCAGACAGACGCCGACCATCGCCGCGGCGATCGGGCAGATCATCTGGCAGGTTCGCTCGTCAAGCGTGTCGCGACGGTTGCGCCGTCCGGCGCGCGGCGGATCGATGCGGCTGGTCATGACGGTGCTGCGGTGCGGCGAACCGGGCGGCGACGTCAAGCAAAGAAACGGGCGTGGCCGAGGGATCGGCCACGCCCGTCAGTTGGGGGAGGGTTCGGGCGGGATCAGAAGCGCCCGCGCACACCGACCAGCAAGGTGCGGCCGGGATTATATTCGTTGAAGGTCGCGTTCGGGAACTGGAAGTAGCTCGACTGCGCTTCCTTGGTGATGTTGATCACGTTGACGACGACGGTCGGCAGGTAATCGTTGCCGAGGATCTTGCCGAGGTCGAGATTGCCGGAGAAGTCGAGCTGCCCATAGCTGCGGCCGAAGATCGCGGCGGCGGGCAGGCCGTTCTGGTTCAGGCCCGACCCCTGCGACCCTTCGTTATAGGTATAGGTCAGCCGCGCCGACAGGCCGTTGCCTTCATAATAGCCGGTCAGCGTATAGGTGGTCGGCGCGACGCCCAGCGCGATGGCGGGCGCGCCCTGCCCCTCGCCGCGCTGGTCGATCAGCGTCAGATTGCCCTGCACGCCGAAGCCTTCGACGCCGATATAGCGGGTCAGAAAGTCGAGCGGCTGGGTGACCTGGAATTCCAGACCATTGACCTTCAGCTTGCCGTCGGCGTTGACCTGCTGCTGGATCTGCACCGGCACCGCTTCGGGAGCGATCCCCGCCGGACGCGCCCGGTCGAGCAGCGCCTGCTGCTGTGCCTGGGTCAGCGAGGCGAAGGTGATGCCGAACGGTTCGAGCGTCGAGAACGGCACGGTGGTGATGCCGTTGACGGTGAAGCCGGTGATCGATTTGCGGAACGCCGCGAACGCGATGACGCCTTCGCCGCCGGTATAATATTCGAAGCCGAGGTCGATGTTGTTCGAGATATACGGGCTCAGCGCATTGTTGCCGAGCGTGCCGACATCGGCCGAGGGCGAGGTGAACGACGCGCCCGGCAGCAGCTGGTTCGGATCGGGCCGAGTCATCGTCCGCGAGATCGAGCCGCGCGCCACCGCCTTGCGCCCGAAGCTGTAGGCGACGCTGGCCGAGGGCAGGAAGTTCGAATAGAGGCGGTTCGTCTCGGTAAAGTTGATGAGCGCCGGATAGCACGACCCGTCGAGCGCGAAGTTGTTGGCGCTGCTCCCCGGGCAGGTCACGCCGCCCCGGGTGTTCAGCGGGTTCGGAATGGTGGTGCGCCCGCCGACGATCTGTTCGGTGCGGACATAGCGCAGCCCGCCGTTCAGCCGCAGCGTGTCGTTGTCGCCGATATCGATGACGTCGTTCATCTCGACAAAGGTGCCGGTGACCTTTTCGCGGATCAGGCCGCCATTTGCGCCGCTGCTGCCCGACCCGATTTCCGTCGCGCCGGCGAGCAACTGGTCATAGCCGGTCGCGGCCTTCACCTTGGCCCAGTCGACGGTGATGAAGCCGTTGTCGCCGGGCAGCAGGAACGAGGGCACGGCGGCGGTCGGGATCAGCGACCCGCCATAGACCAGCGGCTGACCGCCGGCGGTGAAGCCGGTGCCATAGGCCGGATAGGTGGGATAGCCGCTCGGCGCGACCGTTCCGGGCAAGTTGGCGCCATCGCACAGCGGCTGACGGTTCGGACCCGGCAGGATGACGTTCGGATTGTTGCCGCAGATCGCGGCCTGCCACGGATTGGTGTTGTCGAACGGGGTGATCCGGCGCTGCGTATCGTCATAGGCGCCGCCGACGCGGACGCTGAAGCGCTGATCGTCGCCGAACAACAGGCTGCCGCGGATGCCGCGCGTCTCGGTCCGGCGCTCTTCGCCGTTGAGGTTGACGCGGCCGCCGCCGGCCCAGCCGAAATTGCGCGGATCGTTCAGGTCGATATTGCTGGTGATCGACGGGATGCCGCCGTCATTCCGGTAGGTGACGGTCGTGCCGCTGCTGGCGGGGGTGATGACGAGGAAGGTCGGGCTTTCGCGGCGGAAATTGCTCTGCGTGTAGTTCGCCTGCAAATCGCCCTTGATGAAATCGTTGACGACGAATTCGACGCCGGGGTTCACGCCCCAATAGTCCTGCGTATCCTTGTACGGGCGATATTCTAGGAAGAACTGCGCATTGGCATAGGTGCCGCCGGTGACGGTGCAGCCGACCGAACAGTCGGTCTTGTCATAGGTGGTGTTGAGCGGGATCGCCGCGCCGTTGCGCACCGCCCAGTTCATCGCGTTGCGGGTGAACTCGGTATCACGCTTCGCATACATGCCATCGACATAGAAATGCAGCGCGTCGCTCGGCCGCCATTCGAGGCTGACGAGACCGTTATAGCGCGTGCGTTCACCGATTTCGGTGCGCGGACGGCCGAGACGCGGAAGCAGGCCGTTGTCGATTTGCTGGATCGTGGCACCGGGATTGTTGCGCAGCAAAAACGCTTCGTCGATGACGGTGCCGGGGATCAGCCCGTTGCCGGCATTGGCGGGCACGGTGCCCGGAATGGTGAAGTTGCCGCCGCCGGTCGCGTTGCGGGTCGAACTGCTGCTTTGTGCCGCGGTCAGGTTCGGGTTGGTCCAGCCGATGGTTTCGAACCCGTCGACGCGGAACTGGTTATGGACCGCCGCCCCGCCGACGAGGATGCCGAAATCGCCGAACGTCGCACTGGCCAGCACATGGCCGCGATAGCCCCATTTATCGGCGCTGCTGACCTTCGATCCCTGCAGGCCGTAGCTGACATAGGGCTTGGGATTGTCGAACGGCCGGGCCGAACGCAGGTTGACGGTACCGGCGGCGCCGCCTTCGATCTGGCTGGCGGTCGGCGACTTGCTGACGGTCAATTGGGTGAACAGCTCGGTCGGGATCAGGTCGAGATCGACCTCGCGATTGGTGCTTTGCGCATCGAAGCGGACCGAGGCGATCGCGACCGGCGCACCGTTGAGCAGCACGCGGGTGAAGTTGGTGCCGAGGCCACGGATCGCGACGTTGGCGCCTTCGCCGGTGACTTCGCGGCTGATGGTCACGCCGGGGATGCGGTTGACCGATTCGGCGATGTTGGTGTCGGGGAACTTGCCGATATCCTCGGCAAAGATCGTGTCGGTGAAGCCGATCGAATTGCGCTTCGCATTGGTTTGGCTGGCGAGCGAGGCGCGGTAGCCGGTGACGACGATTTCGTCATTGCCGGTCAGTGACGGATCGGCCGGCGGCTGGTCGGTCGAATCGATCGCGGTCGGCTGGGTCGCGCCCGCGCCGTCATTGGTCTGGGCTGTCGGCGCTTCGTTGGTAGTGGTCGTTGCGGTCTGGGCGAGGGCGGGCCAGGCGGTGCCGGCCAGCAGCAGCGCCGACACGGTACCAGCACGGCGCAACAGGGTGTTCGTCAACATCTCAACTCTCCCACCAGCGCCCCGAATTCGGGGTCGCGTCCATTCGCAACGAATGATCAGTTGGTGTGGTAGCGCTATCACATGATAGGCGTCAAGCCAGTCCGGACAATTGGTTTGGCCGATATCGGTCACATCGATGACAGCCATGTCCCGCACGGAAAGCGCTGCAACTATTGGACGAAACGTTGACGCTGTGACTGGTTTGACCGATGAGCGGCATGTTTGCTCACGCGAGCAATGCTTTCGACCAACGATGTCGATATCCGGAGAGGTCATGCAGCAATCGATTCATCGTCCTGACCGGCGTTTGACGATCCGAGGAATTGGCCTGATAGCGGCAGCGGTCGGCATATTGGCCTCGAGCCCGGCATCGGCCTGTACCGGACTGGTCGCGATCTGCGGGAAAGCGTCGAGGGGCGCGATGACGCTGATCGAGGACGGGGTGCCGGCTCGGGTCGTTGTCGAACCGACCGTCGATGGCGGCGTTCGCGATGCCGCCGACGATCTAAGCCGCGACCTGACCGGACTCGCCGGCCGCAGCGGAGAGGCGCAGGGCCGGGCGGTGCTGATCGGCGTGCTGGGGCAAAGCCGGACGATCGACGCATTGGTCGCGGCGGGCAAGCTGGACGTATCGACGTTGAAGGGCCGGTGGGAGGGCTATGTCCAGCAGGTGGTCGAGGCACCGATGCCGGGCGTCGCCCGCGCGCTGGTGATCGTCGGCGCCGACAAGCGCGGGGCGATCTTCGGCACCTATGACCTGTCGCGTCGGGCGGGAGTGTCGCCCTGGAACTGGTGGGCGGACGTGCCGGTGCCGGTGCGCCCGAACCTGTATGTGACGACAGGGCGGCGGATCGACGCGCCGCAGGTGCGCTATCGCGGCATCTTCCTGAACGACGAGGAACCGGCGCTGGGCGAATGGGCGCGCAGCAGCTTTGGCGGGATCAATGCGCGCTTCTATGCGCGGGTGTTCGAACTGACGTTGCGGCTCAAGGGCAATTATCTGTGGCCGGCGATGTGGGGCAAATCGCTGTGGCAGGACGATCCGGCGAGCGCCGCACTGGCCGACCGGATGGGGATTGTACTCGGCACCTCGCACCACGAACCGATGCAGCGCGCGCATATCGAATGGGCGCGGGGCAAGGGCGGGGCGTGGGATTACACGACCAATGCCGAGAAGCTGCGCGGCTTCTGGCGCGAGGGAATCGTGCGCAATGCCGGGCGCGATGCGGTGGTGACGGTCGGCATGCGCGGCGATGGCGACGAGCCGATGACCAGCGGCACCGCGACCAAGCTGCTCGAACGCATCGTCGCCGACCAGCGCGGCATCATCGCCGAGGTGACCGGCAAGCCCGCTGCGCAGACGCCGCAGGTCTGGGCGCTCTACAAGGAAGTGCAGGACTATTACGATTCCGGGATGCGCGTTCCAGACGACGTGACGCTGCTGTTCGCCGATGACAATTGGGGCAATATCCGTCGCCTGCCCAAGGTCGGCGAAACCCGACCGGGCGGGTACGGCGTCTATTATCATTTTGATTATGTCGGCGGTCCGCGCAACTATAAGTGGCTCAACACCAACCAGATTTCGCGAACCTGGGAGCAGATGGCGCTGGCCGACGCGCACGGTGTCGACCGAATGTGGATCGTCAATGTCGGCGACCTGAAGCCGATGGAGCTGCCGACCAGCTTCTTCCTCGACATGGCGTGGAATCCGAAGGCGATGACCGTCGACGCGATGGCGGACTATCATCGCCGCTGGGCAGCCGAACAGTTCGGGGCGGGGCAGGCGGACGCGATCGCGTCGATCCTCGACCGCACGACCCGCTATCTGGCGCGGCAGAAGCCCGAACTATGGTCGCCCGATAGCTGGAGCCTGACCGACGGCACCGCCGACCGGGTGCTGGCCGAATGGGCGGCGCTCGACCGCGACGTCGCGGCGGTGCGGCCCAAAGTCGCGGGGCAGGACGCCTTCTATCAACTGGTCGCGCATCCGGTCGAGGCGGCGGGCAATCTCGCCCGGCTCTATGTGACGGTCGCGCGCAACCGCGCGGCGGCGGCGGCGGGCGATCCGGCGGCCAACCGCCTCGCGGAGGAGGCGGAGCGGCTGTTCGCCAACGATCGTGCGATCCGCGCGCGCTATGAGGGGCTGAACGGCGGCAAGTGGCGGTACATGATGGCGCAGACGCATATCGGCTATACGAGCTGGCAACAGCCCGAGACCGATGTGATGCCAGAGGTGCGTCGCGTCGCGCCCGGCACGCGGCGCACGCCGATTGCGGTCCAGCCGCCGGCGAAGCCGACCGAGATCGATGCGGCGGCGTTCGCTGCCAACCGTCCTGCCGACGCGGTGCGTTGGGTTATCGTGCCCGGCCTCGGCATCGCGGGTCGCGCGGTGACGCCATGGCCGCAGACGGCGGCGGCGCAGGTGCCGGGCAAGGGGCCTGCGCTCGATTACACGGTCACGCTGCCTGCCGGCACCGCGACGGTCGAGGTGCTGGCGGCGCCGTCGCTCGATGTGACCGGCGGCGGGCGGCGCTACGCCATCGCCATCGACGATGCCGCGCCACAGGTGATCGACCTGTGGAAAGGAACGGGTGAGAAGGAATGGGCGGAGGCGGTCAGCAATGCGGTTCGCGCGACCCGGTCCAGCCATCAGGTGGCAGAGGCCGGGCGGCATCGCATCCGCTTGTGGATGGTCGATCCGGGGGTGGTGATCGAACGGTTGCGCGTCCTGCCCTGACCGGCATTGCGCGCGCATAGTGTGGCGCACCGGTAACGGCGTCGTTCCGGAATCGGACGCATATGCGCGGCATATCGCCAAAGCATCTTCCATCCGCTATGGGCGCCTCGCCGATCGCGATGCCGACGCGGGGGCGGTGTGGAACTGTCACACTTCGCCAGTAGGGCGACTCGTCCATTCGGCAGGGGAATTTCGATGACGAGCGCAGCGCTGGAGCGGGATGGACGCCCCGGCCCGAAACTGGACGACGGCTTCGGCCGCGCCGGTACGTTTGGATTCGCCACGGCGATCGTCGCCGCACTCGGCTATGTCGTCTATAACGTATATCACGACGCAGCGGCGGCCAGCGTCGATCCGCTGACGCTGATGCCCTTCGCGCTGCTGGTGCTTGCGCTCATTATAGCGTTGGGCTTCGAATTCGTGAACGGCTTCCACGACACCGCCAATGCGGTCGCGACCGTCATCTACACCAATTCGATGCCCGCCCATGTCGCGGTGGTGTGGTCGGGGTTCTTCAACTTCCTCGGCGTGTTGCTGTCGACCGGTGCGGTCGCGTTCGGCATCATCTCGCTGCTGCCGATCGAACTGATCCTGCAGGTCGGGTCGTCGTCGGGCTTCGCGATGGTGTTCGCGCTGCTGATCGCGGCGATCGTGTGGAACCTCGCTACCTGGGCGCTGGGCATCCCGTCATCGTCGTCGCACACGCTGATCGGATCGATCATCGGCGTCGGCGTGGCGAATGCGATCCTGCAGGGGCGCAACGGATCGGCTGGCGTCGATTGGGACAAGGCGACCGAGATCGGCAAGGCGCTGCTGATCTCGCCGCTGATCGGCTTCGGGGTCGCGGCGCTGCTGTTTCTCGCGATGAAGACGCTGGTGCGCAACCGCAAGCTGTACGAGGCGCCGGTCGGCGACACGCCGCCGCCGCTGTGGATTCGCGCGCTGCTGATCTTCACCTGCACCGGCGTCAGCTTCGCCCACGGGTCGAACGACGGACAGAAGGGCATGGGTCTCATCATGCTGATCCTGATCGGCACGGTGCCGACCGCCTATGCGCTCAACCGTGCGGTTCCCGCCGAATATGAGGCGCAGTTCGCCACCAACAGCGCGGCGGCGGTGCAGGTATTGGCCCCGCGCGGCCCGCGCGTCGGCCTCGACGACATGGCCGCGCGCAGCCAGACGCAGCGCTATATCACCGAGCGCAAGCTGGACGCCGAAACCGTACCCGCCGTCACCGCGCTGGTCGGGACGATCGACCGCCAGGTCCGCGAATATGGTTCGCTGGCCAAGGTTCCGGCGGCGGTCAGCGGCAATATGCGCAACGACATGTATCTTGCCTCCGAAGCGGTGAAGCGCATCGGCAAGGAGAAGTCGCTGGGCCTGAACGATCGCGACCAGCAGGTGCTGACCGATTATCGCGGTTCGCTCGACGCCGGCACGCGCTTCATCCCGCTATGGGTCAAGGTCGCGGTCGCCTTCGCGCTCGGTCTCGGCACGATGGTCGGTTGGAAGCGGATCGTGGTCACCGTCGGCGAAAAGATCGGCAAGACCCACCTGACCTATGCGCAGGGCGCGTCGGCCGAGCTGGTGGCGATGGGCACGATCTTCGGTGCCGACAGCCTCGGCCTGCCGGTGTCTACCACGCACGTCCTGTCGTCGGGCGTCGCCGGCACGATGGCGGCGAACCGGTCGGGGTTGCAGATGGGGACAGTGCGCAACCTGCTGATGGCGTGGGTGCTGACGCTGCCGGTGTCGGTGCTGCTGTCGGGGTCGCTCTACCTGCTGCTGAACCGGGTCTTCTGATCGCATGACGGTGGCGACGCAGCGGGGGGACCGGTCGGTCGTGCCGCTGCGCCGTGATCCGGTGGCATGGCTGATCCTGCTGCTGGTCTGGTTTTCCTGCGCATGGTTCGGGTCGTGGGAGTTCAATCCCAACAACGCCGTGCGCATGTTCGCCACCCTGTCGCTGGTCGAACAGGGCGACGCGACGATCGATGAATTCGCCCCCCTGACGATCGACAAGGCGCAGTTCGGCAGCCATTATTATTCGGACAAGGCGCCGGGGATGACCGTGCTGGGCATGCCCGCCGTTGCTATCGCTGATCGGCTGTCGGGACAGCGCGCCGATGACTTCGTCCCCGGTTTCGAAAATCGCGAGTTCAACCGGTTCCTGAAAATCCGCATCCGGCTGGTCGCCGTCACCATCTGTGCGGTGCTGAGCGCGCTGGCGGCGATGCTGCTCTACGATCTGGTGCGACGGGTGACCGGCGATGTCGAGGCGGGCGTGGTCGCCGCGCTTTCCTATGGCCTTGGCACCACCATCTGGGGCTGGTCGACGACGATCTTCGGCCATGCCCCGGTCGCGGCGTTGCTGCTGATCGCCGCCTGGGCGGTGTGGCGGGGCACCGGGGCGGCACGGTCGCCCGGTCATGCGGTCGTCGCCGGGCTGGCGCTCGGCTGGGCGGTGCTGATCGAACATTCGGCGCTGATCGCCGGGTTGCCGGTCGCGGGCTTCGCGCTGTGGCGGCTGCGGACGGTCGCGCGGGGGGAGGCGGTGCGGACCGTCGCCATCGCATTGGCAGCGGGCGCCAGCGCGCTGGTCGTGCTGCTCGCCTATAACCTGATCGCGTTCGGGACGGTGTTCCGGCTCGGCTATTCGGGCGTCACCGATTTTGCGGGGATGCAGGAGGGGCTGTTCGGACTGACCTATCCCAAGCCCTATGTGCTGTACGAACTGATCCTCGGCGAACGGCGCGGCATGTTGTGGGTCGCGCCGATCCTGATCGTCGCGCCGTTCGGGCTGGCGATGCTGGTGCGCGATCGCGCCACGCGCGACCTCGGCTGGCTGGCGGTCGCGGGGGCGGTGGTGCCGTTCCTCATCAACGCCAGCTATTATTACTGGGACGGCGGCAACGCGACCGGGCCGCGCCACGCGCTGCCGGCGGTCGGGTTTCTGTGCATCGGTATCGGCGCGTTCTGGGCGCAGGCGACGCGCTGGTCGCGCGTGGCGGTGGCGGCGTTGCTGGCGGGGTCGGTCGTCCTCAACATGGCGATCGCCAGCGCGGAGATCACCGCGCCGCAGGACGAGCCGCGCGCGCTGGCGGTGGCGGTGTTCCGGGAGCGGTTCGATCCGGGCTATCTGCGTACCGTCGCCGATGAATGGCTTGGGTTCACGCCGTGGCAGGGGTTGGCGATCTGGGCTGTCGTCGCCGGGGTGCTGACGGTGGCGCTGTCGGTGTTTGTCGGTCGCGCCAGGGCTGAAAGAAGATAGGGTTCACGCGAAGGCGCGGAGGCGCGAAGGGGTTGCGTTCCGGGTGACGGTCGCGCGAGCGGGAGACGCCTTCACCGGCTGCAACGCAGATGAGGCCGGTGGCGCGGGCGGGATGTCCATCGGCGAAACCCCATCGCGCCTTTGCGCCTTCGCGCGAACCAACCCTACTCGGCTGCCTGCGCCTGCGGTTCGGGGATCATAAAGCCGTAGCGCGCCTCGACCGCCGGATCGAGCCAGGCATGGATATGGGCGAGGTCGGCGTCGGACACCGGTGGGTAGGCGGTCGGACGGAAGGCACGCCGACCCTGCCCCTTGTACGTGTCCTGCGCGACGAACGGTTCGGCCATGGTCAGGCCGGTCGCGGCGGCAAGATCGGCGATCACGCCCACCGGATCGGTGACGAACGCCTCGTGGTTCAGCAGCGCGACATGATGCGCCCGGTCGTGCAGTCCCGCCCAATGGCGCAGCTTCGCGGTACGCTTGGCGAGCGGGTTGGCGAAGCGTTCGCCGGTGTCGGGGCAGCGTTCGTGCAGCATCTCGCGGCCCAGCACCGGATGATCGTCCTCGACCCCCCAAAATTCGCTGTCCCAATAGCTATGCCACGGCGCGCGGATAAAGTCGGAGAAACCGAGTTTCTTCAGTTCGGGATGGGCGTGCCATGGTTGACGGTGCAGGCTGCGCACCCAGTCGACCGGATCGCGCGCCACCGCCAACACCATTACGTCGCGCGGGAACAGTATCTGTTCGGGCACGAACCAGTGTTTGAAGCCATGCTGTTCGGTAAAGGCGGCGCGGCCGAGATTGGCCTCGATCGACCGGATGAGGACGTTGGTGCCTGAACATCGCTGGCCATAGACCTGGATCGCGCGGATCGGCGCGTCGCCACGGCGCAGTATCGTCAGGCCGGGGCGCGGATTGGACCAGCCGTCATGCGTCGTCATGCAGGTTCTATTCCCATCTGAATCATCGGAAATCGTTGTGATTCCGAAATAATTTTTGGTATGGCGGTTACGCGGGGAGCCGGCAACGGTTCCGCCGCGTTCGTGCGCAGGTACGAAGACGGGTTTCTCCGGGGGACAGATGACGACGCGGCCGATCACCTTTTTCATCCATCATCAGGGCCGCGGCCACGCCAATCGGGCGATGGCGATCATTCGCGAACTGCCCGCCGAGCGGCCGGTGACGATCCTGTGCGCGCGGCCCGAATTGTTCGACGGCTTCGACCGGCCGATCGAGATCGTGGCGCTGCCCAACATGATCGGCGCGCCGGTCCCGACGCGCGCGCTGTTCGACCAGCCGACGCCCGAGGTGCTGCACTGCGTGCCGCTGGGCGTCGAGGCGACGCGGCGGACGATGCGGACGATCCTAGACCATCTCGACGATGCCGCCCCCGCGCTGTTCGTGGTCGATGTTTCGGCAGAGATCGCACTGCTGTCGCGCATCGCCAGCGTGCCGGCGATCAAGATCCGCATGCATGGCGACCGCACTGATCCGGGGCATCTCGGCGCCTATCAGGCGTGCGTCGGGTTGCTGGCGCCGTTCGATCAGCGAATCGAGCAGGACGACTTTCCCGACTGGGGCCGGGCCAAGACCTGTTATACCGGCGGGCTGTGCACCACGACCGATGCCGTGCCGACCAAGACCGAGGCACGCGCGAAGCTGGGCATCGATCCTAACAAGGAAGTTGTGCTAGTGCTGACCGGCGGCGGCGGGGCGGGGACGCCCTATGCCCCGCTGACCATGGCGGCGCGGGCGGTGCCCGACGCGCTGTGGCTGGTGATCGGACCGGTGCATCGCGAGGGGCATGAAACCGATTTCGGCAATTTGGTCGAACGCGGCTGGGTCGACGGCGTCACCGATCACATCGCCGCCGCTGATGTCGTGATCGCATCGGCGGGCGACAATACGGTGCATGAGATCGCGCGGGTCGGCCGCCCCTATATCTGCGCGCCGGAATGGCGGTATTTCGCCGAACAGACGCGCAAGGCCGACCGGCTGGCCGAGGTCGGCGCGGCGGTGGCGCTGCATCAATGGCCGGGGGCGCTGGCACCGTGGCGCGGGCTGCTGGACGCCGCCAAGGCGCTCGATCCGGCGGCGCTGGCCGCGCTGTACGATGCGGGCGCGGCGGGCCGGGCGGCGGATTATATCGAGGGGCTGGCGGTACGGCTCTGGGCCGACTGACGCACGGCGGGAACGTCCCCGTCCGTAGCGGGAGAATGGGGCGGCCGACGCCGCCCCATGCCCTTACTTGATGTCGAGCATCACTACCGACTTGGCTGGCAGCGTCACCGTCAGCGTGCCGTTGGCGACCTGTGCGCTGGTGAAGGCGGTCGGGGTCACGGCGTTGGGGTTGTCGAACGTGTTGTGCGCGGTGATCGTCGGCGCGGTCAGCACCCGGCTCGTCACGGTCGCGCCGTTGATCCCGGTCAGCGCCGCCGACACGGTGGTCGGACGGTTCGGATCGGCGTTCGACAAGGCGACATGGACCACGCCGTCCTTGCCGCGCACCGCCGAGGCCGACACCGCCGGCATCACCCATTTGTCACGCGAGTAATAGGGGCTGTTGACTGTGATCGGCAGCACCGTGCCGTCCATGAACGGCTTGTACATTTCGAACACGTGATAGGTCGGCGTCAGGACCATCTTCGGCCCGTCGGTCAGGATCATCGCCTGCAACACGTTCACCATCTGCGCGATGGCGGTCATCTTCACCCGGTCGGCATGTTTGGCGAAGATGTCGAGGTTGATCGCGGCGACCAGCGCGTCGCGCAGCGTGTTCTGCTGGCGCAGGAAGCCCGGCGTCGTGCCCGGATCCTGGGCATACCACGTGCCCCATTCGTCGACGGCCAGCCAGACGCGCTTTTGCGGGTCGTACTTGTCCATCATCTGCGAATGCTTGGTGATCAGCTCGTCCATCTTCCACGTCCGCGCGAGCGTTTCGGCCCAGGCGGATTCGTCGAACTCGGTCGGCGATGCCTTGGGCGGCCAGCCGCCGCCAGGCACGGTGTAGTAATGCAGCGAGACGGCGTCGATCTGGTTGATCGCCTCGCGCATCATCACGTCGGTCCAGTTATAGTCCTCGACATTGGCGCCGGATGCGATCTTGAGAACGCGGCTGCCGGCCGGCGACTTGATGAAGGTCGCGAAGCGCTTCGTCTCGTCGGCGGCATATTCGGGGCGCATATTGCCGCCACAGCCCCACAGCTCGTTGCCGATGCCGAAATAGGGCACCTTCCACGGCGCCTTGCGGCCGTTCTTCGCGCGTTCGTCGGCGAGGGTGCCGGCTTCCTGCGTCATATATTCGACCCACTCGGCCATTTCGCGCGGCGATCCGTTGCCGACATTGCCCGAGATATAGGCTTCGGCGCCGACCTGTTCGGTCAGGTCCATGAATTCATGGGTGCCGACCGCATTGTCCTCGGTCACGCCGCCCCAGTTGGTGTTGATCTTGACCGGGCGCTTGTTGCGGGGCCCGATCCCTTCGCGCCAGTGATATTCGTCGGCGAAGCAGCCGCCGGGCCAGCGGATGACCGGCACGCCGAGGCGCTTCAGCGCGGCGACGACATCGTTGCGGAACCCGCGCGTGTTGGGAATGCGGCGGTCGTTGCCGACCCACAGGCCGCCATAGATGCCGTTGCCGAGATGTTCGGCGAACTGGGTGAAGATACGCCGGTCATAGGTCGGACCCTGCTGATCGCCGCGGATCGCGATCTGCGCCGGTTCGCCCGGCTGCGGCGTCGCGGGGGCGGGGGCCTGGGCAGATGCCGACGCTGCGATCAGCACCGATGCCGTACCGAGCACGAAATTGCGTGCGCGGGTCCGCAATGTGCGGCGCGCGGTCGATTGAGTACGCATGGGTTCTCGCCCCCTCCTCTGTTCTTGTCGGACTATTGGGTAGCGGGCCTGCCGGGGCGGATCAAGCACCGACTTGCGGTGCGCGCGCGCTTTGCTTGCGTCGCTGCCGCGGGTAAGAAGGGCGTCATCGGATATTATAGCGAGGTTAGCTTTTGACGTCTTCTCCCCAGTCGTGCGGCCTGGTCGCGGTCCTTGGCGCCCCGAATGCGGGCAAGTCGACGCTGGTCAATGCGCTGGTCGGGCAGAAGGTCGCGATCACCAGTCCCAAGGCGCAGACGACGCGCACCCGGTTGATGGGCATCGCGATCGAGGGCGACACGCAGCTGCTGCTGGTCGACACGCCGGGCATTTTCGAACCGAAGCGGCGGCTGGACCGGGCGATGGTGTCGGCAGCGTGGGAAGGTACGGCGGGTGCTGATGCGATCGCGGTGGTGGTCGATGGCAAGGGCGGGATCGGGCCGAAGGTCCGCGCGATCGTCGAGCCACTGGCCGCGCGCAAGGAGCCGAAGCTGCTGATCCTGAACAAGGTCGACATCGCCGACAAGCCGCGCCTGCTCGACCATGCCGCGCGGCTGCACGAGATGGCGGCGTTCGAGGAGACGTTCTTCGTCAGCGCGACGACCGGCGATGGCCTGGCCGAGATGAAGGCGGCGCTGGCGAAGCGGATGCCAGAGGGGCCGTGGCATTTCCCCGAGGATCAGGTGAGCGACGCCACCGACCGGATGCTGGCGGCGGAGGTGACGCGCGAGCAGCTATACCATCAGCTCCACGAGGAACTGCCCTATGCGAGCGCGGTCGACACCGAACGCTATCTGGAGCGCGAGGACGGGTCGGTCGAAATCCACCAGCAAATCTATGTTGCGCGCGACACGCAACGCGCGATCGTGCTGGGCAAGGGTGGGCAACGGATCAAGGAAATCGGCGCGACCGCGCGCAAGGAATTGCAGGAGCTATTGGGCGTTCGGGTACATCTCTACCTGCATGTGAAGGTCAAGCCGAACTGGGAAGAGGACCGGATGCTGTACCGGGATATTGGGCTGGACTGGGTGGAATAGGGGGCGGTCCTTCACTTACGACCTCGTCATCCCCGCGCAGGCCTTCAAAACAGCTTGCGCACCGAGAGCTTCATGATCCGGCCATAGGGATCGAGAAACGCCGGCTGGAAGCGGAACGGCACCGCGCCGTTCCGGTCGCGGACATCGGGCCGGTCGTTCAGCAGGTTCTGGATTTCGAACTGGACGGTCATGCCTTTGGTCCAGGCGGCTCTGGGTGCCAGTTGCTGCCCTTCGAGTTGCGAATAGAAGCCGACGAACGTCGCGGGGGTGAAGCGCAGGTCGGATTCGGCGATGCTGCTGCGGATGCGGGTCGGTGCCTGCCAGAAGGCATAGGTGCCAAGGCGTACCGGACCATAGGAACCGCCGATATTCGCCTGCGCCTCGTAGCGCGACCGCCCGCTATTGCCGTCGAGCGAGGCGCCATCGAGCAAATCGAGTTCGGGCTGGCCGGGGCTGAGCACCAGCCGGTCGTCGAGCCGTGCCGTGACGGTGGTGAAGCTCCACAACATCGGCCGCTGCTTGGGTGGCGGCGGCGGCGGCGCGTCCTTGGCCGGGGGCGTCGGCGCGGGCGGCTTGGGGCCGATCTGTCCGAAGAACGACCAGCCCGCCGTGATCTTGCGTTCGCGTTCGTCGAAGGCGTTGATCGGGCGCAGGTCGGCGCGCAGCAATTGTCCGGCGGCATCACGCGGGAATCGTTGGGGAAAGGCGGCCTGCAATTCGGCGGTCGCGCTGCCCGGATAGACGAGCTGATCGGTGATGCGCGTGTCGACATAGGCAAGGTTCAGGCGCAGCTCGCTGCCCTTGATCGGTTGCCAGTCGAGGCCGAGTGTACGAACCTGACGTTCCTCGGGCGCAAGGTCGGTGTTGCCGCCGCCGGTGACCGCGATCAGCGCGCTGGTGCCGGTAACGAAGTCGAAGAACGGCGTGTTGGGAACGGTGACGATCGGGTTGGTCAACGCCGCGATGGCTGGCGGGGTCTGCGCGGTGTTGATCGACGCGGTGATCTGGATCGGGCGCCACGGGTTCCAGCGGAGCGCAAGGTTGCTGCTGGTCAGATTGCCATAGTCCGACACCCCGGTGACCCCCAGCGTCGCATTGGCCGAGACCGTGCCGATCGCGTCGAGCACGCCGCGATCGACCGAGGTGATCGGCAGATCGAGACTGGCGCTGGTGCCTGCGATCGTCCGCGTCAGCGACGTCGCCGCGCCGATATCGTCGGCCAGCCGCCCGTTGCTGTTCGAATAGGCGTAATCGGCGTTGAGCGTCAGCAACGCCTGCCCGGCCGGCAGATGGAAGGCCGGGCCGTTGGCGGTCGCCTTGGCAGTGGCGGTGTTGGTCAGGGTGCGGCTGCGGGTGACGATCCGGCCGGCGGTGGCGATGCGGTCGGACAGGTCGTAGGGATCGGCGCCGGCATCGACCGCCGCCTGCAACACCGCCGGATCGACGCCGCGATCGACCGAGGCGCGGGCACGGACGCGGTCATATTCCCCGCTGACCGTCCACATCCAGCGGCCGATCCCGCCCTGCACCGCCGATCCGGCGTGCAGCGTCAGATTGTCGTTGCGCTGGGTCAGCGTCCCGGCTTCGTCCAGATAGCGGTAAAGCAGCACGTCGCCGGCAAACGGGCTGGCCGGATTGGCGGCGGGCAGGCGCAGCGTCGCGCCCTGCAACCCGGCGAGCGCAAAACCGCGTTGCGCGTCCATGATCAGGTTCAGCGACCCGGTCATGGTCTTGCCGATCGGGACGGCGTGAGTCATGTCGACCTTCAACTGGTCGTTGCTGCGCAGCGACAGGAAGGGCGAGATGTCGGTCGCGCGGGTCGTGCCGGCGGCATAGGCGTTCACGGTGTCGCGTTGTGTCGGATCGGTCGGCACGGCGGTGGCGGTGATCGCCCGCCCGGCAAGGGCGTCGAGCGCGGGGTCGATGCTGCCGCCGTTCAGCCCGCGCAGATTGCCGGTCCGGTCGAACAGCGTATCGTTGTCGACCTGATAGGGACGCTCATCGGCGAATAACGGGTTCTGCCGGTCGTAGTTGATCGCCAGCGTGGTGCGGCGATTACCCTCGATCCGGGTCGCGCCCAGTTGGGTGCGCGCGGTCCCGCCGCCGCCGTCGGTGGTGGTGCCCGCCCCCTGTTCGACGGTCAGTCCGCGAAAATGTTTCTTGGTGACGAAATTGACGACGCGGACCGTTGCCGGAAAGCCGAAGCGCGCCGAATCCTGTTCGTTCAGGATTTCGGTCCGCTCCAGCGCTTCGGGCGGGAGGGTCTGGATCTCGCGATAGCCCGAAATGCGGCGGCCGTTGAGCAGGAATACCGGTTCGCCGCTGCTGTTCGACGTGGTCAGCGGTTTCAGCAGTTTGAGCAGTTCCTCGATGCTGGTCACGCCCATTGCCCGGATCGCCTCGGCATCGAGTACCGCGACCGGCGCCGCATCGCCCAGAGCCGATCCCGGCGGACGTTTGCCGGTGACGACAATCTCTTGCCCGGGCGTTTCCCCGCCCGGTTGCTCGGTATCGTCCTGTGCCCATGCCGGGACGGGAGCGGTAAGGAGTGCCGCGCCGGCGAGCGTCCGCCAGCCGTCCCGCCCGTATCGCGTCATGCACGCCACTCCGTTACCGTTGCGCCCGCGGACTACGCAGGGTTTCCGGCCGGATCGTGGCAGAACGGGGCAATTGAACGGCGGTCCGGCGACAAGGTGGCGTCGTACCTGGTTTCGGCAACCGGGCGGGCGCAACGCAAAAAGGCCGGCCCTCCTTGTCGGAGGACCGGCCCATTCCCGTGACCCCGTTACGCCACCGGGGGTTCGGGAAAGCGCTTAGCGGCGGCAGTAGCGCGGGGCGTCCGCCTTATCGATCGCCCGGCCGGCCAAGGCGCCGACACCGCCACCCAGGATGGTGCCGAGCAGGCGGTTGCCGTTGCCGCCGACCTGGTTGCCGAGCAGGCCGCCGGCGATCGCGCCGATCACCGTGCCGCCGTCACCATTTTCGCAACGTTCGCCGCGACGGTTGACGTAGCGGTTGTTGTAATAGCCGCGGTCGCCGCGATATTCGCGGTAGCTGCGGCCGTCCCGGTAATCCCGCTCATAGCGGTCCCCGCGCCAGCTCTGCGCCGAAGCGGCGGTGGGGGCGGCGGCGGTGGCGACCGTGGCAAGGGCGGCGGCAGCGAGCGTCAGCTTCTTGAACATGGGTCTTCTCCCTCAAAATCTGGTGACGGTTCCTGATCGGGATGTCCGTCTGTGATTTGGGGTATGCCCTGATTCGCTTGAGCCGATACTGAATGCGCCTGTTAGCTGCCGTTCAGTATCGGCCGGGACGGATGGGCCGTTTCACGCGACCTTCGCGTACCCCTTCGCAGGTGGCTGTCCAGGGTTGCAAAGGCGGGCGGCAACATTGCTTGGTTCTGGACCCCCGCCTGTTCGGGGTACGGTGAACGTTGAGGGGGGCTCATCGTCCCGCAAACCGCCCACGGGCCCATGCGGGTTTTGCTTTAGTTCCCGGCCACGAAACCCTATATACTCGCTATGGCAACGAACCCCAATCAGAACGACTACGGCGCAGATTCGATCAAGGTGCTGAAGGGCCTGGACGCGGTCCGCAAGCGCCCCGGCATGTATATCGGCGATACCGACGACGGCTCCGGCCTCCACCACATGGTGTTCGAGGTCAGCGACAATGCGATCGACGAGGCGTTGGCGGGGCATTGCGACCGCATCCTCATCACGCTGAACGCCGATGGTTCGGTGTCGGTCGAGGATAATGGCCGCGGCATCCCGACCGGCATCCATTCGGAAGAGGGCGTGTCGGCGGCCGAGGTCATCATGACCCAGCTCCACGCCGGGGGTAAGTTCGAGAACACCAACGACGACAATGCGTACAAGGTGTCGGGCGGCCTGCACGGAGTCGGCGTGTCGGTGGTGAACGCGCTTAGCGACTTCCTCGACCTGACCATCTGGCGTGACGGGCAGGAGCATTATATGCGCTTCCGCCGTGGCGATGCCGAAGCGCCGTTGAAGGTGATGGGGCCGTCGGACAAGCGCGGGACGCGCGTCACCTTCCTGCCATCGCCCGAAACGTTCAAGATCGTCGAGTTCGATTTCGACAAGCTCGAACACCGCTTCCGCGAGTTGGCGTTCCTGAATTCGGGCGTGCGACTGGTGCTGGTCGACGCCCGGCACGAGGAGCCGCGCGAGGTCGAGCTGTTCTACGAAGGCGGGATCGCCGCGTTCGTGAAGTATCTCGACCGGACCAAGACGCCGCTGATGCCCGATCCGATCGCGATCCATGGGTTCCGCGACGATGTCGGCATCGACGTCGCGCTGGAATGGAACGACAGCTATTACGAGAATGTCCTCGCCTTCACCAACAACATCCCGCAACGCGACGGCGGCACGCACATGGCGGCGTTCCGCGCCGCGCTGACGCGGACGCTGAACAGCTATGCCGACAAGTCGGGCATGCTGAAGAAGGAGAAGGTCAGCCTCACCGGCGACGACATGCGCGAAGGGCTGACCGCGATCGTGTCGGTCAAGCTGCCCGACCCGAAATTCAGCAGCCAGACCAAGGACAAGCTGGTCTCGTCCGAAGTGCGCCAGCCGCTGGAAGCGCTGATGGCCGACAAGCTGGCCGATTATCTGGAGGAAAATCCGGGTAATGCGAAGGCGATCATCCAGAAGGTGATCGACGCCGCCGCCGCGCGCGAGGCCGCGAAGAAGGCGCGGGAGCTGACGCGGCGCAAGGGTGCGATGGACATCGCCTCTCTCCCCGGGAAGCTCGCCGATTGCCAGGAGCGCGATCCCGCCAAGTCCGAACTGTTCTTCGTCGAGGGTGACTCGGCTGGCGGCTCGGCCAAGCAGGGCCGCGACCGCCATTTCCAGGCGATCCTGCCGCTGCGCGGCAAGATCCTGAACGTCGAGCGTGCGCGGTTCGACCGGATGCTCGCCAGTCGCGAGATCGGGACGATCATCACCGCGCTCGGTACCGGCATCCGCGACGACTTCAACCTCGACAAGCTGCGTTATCACAAGATCGTCATCATGACCGACGCCGATGTCGACGGCGCACATATCCGCACGCTGCTGCTGACCTTCTTCTACCGCCAGATGCCCGAGATCATCGAGGCGGGGCACCTCTATATCGCGCAGCCGCCGCTGTATAAGGCGACCAAGGGCCGGTCGGAGGTCTACCTCAAGGACGACAACGCGCTCGACGAATATCTGGTCGAAGGCGGCGTTAGCGCGCAGGTGCTGGAAACCCCCGCGGGCGCGCGCAGCGGCGACGATCTGAAGGCACTGCTCAGCCATGCGCGGCGGATGCGGACGTTGATGCGCTATGTCCCGCGCCGCTACGATATGGGCATCGTCGAGGTGCTGGCGCTGGCCGGCGTGCTCGATCCGGCAATCGGGGATGCGGATCGCCAGACGCGGTTGCAGGATGCGGTGTCGCGCATCGGCCGCACCGATGTCGAGGCCGAATGGACCGCGCGCGTGACCGAGGATCATGGCCTGCAGTTCCAGCGGCGCTGGCGCGGGGTAACCGACACTCACAATATCGAACCGGCGTTCCTGTTGTCGGCGGAGGGGCGGAAGCTCCACAGCCTCGCCGCAGAAGAAGCGGCGAGCTATGCCGGCGTCTCGAAGCTGGTCAGCGCGCGCAGCGCCGCCGATCCGGTCGCCGAGGGCGAGGAAGAAACGCCTGCAGTCGCGGGCAAGGGCGAGACGCTGGTCGCGCGGCCCAGCCAGTTGCTCGACGCGATCCTGGCGGCCGGGCGCAAGGGGCTCTCGATCCAGCGCTACAAGGGGCTGGGTGAGATGAATGCCGAACAGCTGTGGGAGACGACGCTAGACCCGGCCAACCGGTCGATGCTGCGCGTCGCGATCGATCAGGCCGATGTGGCGGACGAGATATTCACGCGACTGATGGGCGATGTCGTCGAACCGCGCCGCGATTTCATTCAGGAGAATGCGCTGAACGTCGCCAATCTCGACGTTTGAGGCCGGACCGTATCCCCGCGCTGGCGGGGATCCAGGGCCAAGGGCGTTGCGCTCCATTACCCTGGACCCCTGCCTGCGTGGGGGTACGGCTCTTGTTATCCCGTTCGGTTCGAGTAGCTTCGAGCTTGTCGAGAAGCGTCTGTCGAGAATGCGGTGTTTGAGGCACCCCCTTCTCGACTTCGGTTCTCGACAGGCTCGAACCTGCGCTCGAAGCAAACGGGAGTGAGAGGGTATGGGTAGGGGCTATGATCCGGGGCAGGCGGTAGACGCGGACCGCCCCTCTCAATCCAGCGCCATCGCCTGCGCCGCCAGTGCCTCCGCTTCGACCAGTAGCGCATCGTCGGCCGACCCCTGAGTCACCCGCTCGCGGCCGATCAGGACCAGTACCGGCACCGCCAGCGGGCTGACCCGCTCCAGCGTCACATGCCGCATCCGGGCCTGCGCGGTTTCCAGCAAGGTCGCCAGACGCCCGACATCGGTCATCCGCGCGCGCGCATCCTCCCATGCCGCCTGTAACAGTAAATGGCCCGGTTCATATTTGCGCAGCACGTCGTAGATTAGATCGGTCGAGAAGGTGACCTGCTTGCCGGTCTTGCGCTTGCCCGGATGCTGGCGCTCGACCAGGCCGCCGATCACCGCCACCTCGCGAAAGGCGCGTTTGAGCAGCGCCGATCCCTGTACCCAGTCGACGAATTCATGTTCGAGAATGTCGGGTGAGAACAGCGCATGCGGATCGGTAATCGGTTCGAGCGCGTAGCACGCGAGCGCATAGTCGTTCGATACGAAGCCGATGGGATTCAACCCCAGCGCCTCCATCCGCCGGGTGACCAGCATGCCTAGCGACTGATGCGCGTTCCATCCTTCGAAGCTGTAGGCGACCATATAATGCCGCCCGTCATGCGGGAAGGTTTCGACCAGCAGCTCGCCCGCGCGCGGCAGCACCGATCGCCGCGCCTGTATCTCCAGCCATTCGCGGACATCGTCGGGAAAGCGGTGCCATTCGCCCGCATCGGCAAGGAAGCCGCGCACCCGGTCGGCGAGGTTGGTCGACAGCGCCATGCGCGTGCCGCCATATTTGGGAATGCGCGCCGGCTTGCTGGTCGCGCGCACGACCAGATCGGTCAGCTCGATCTTCTCGACTTCGAGGCTCAATCCGGAAAAGAAGAAGGTATCGCCCGGCGACAGCGTCGAGGCGAAATATTCCTCGACCGTGCCCAGCCGCCGCCCGTTCTTGAACCGCACGTCGAGCGTCGGCGCGTCGACGATGATACCCGCGTTCAGCCGGTGCTGGGCGATGAAACCCGGTTTGGTGACGGTCCACAAACCGTCGCTGCCTAGGCGCAGGCGCTTGAACTTGTCGTACGCCTTCAGCGCGTAGCCGCCCTCGGCGATGTAATGCAGGACGCGGTCGAACGTGTCGCTGTCGAGTGCCGAATAGGGCAGGGCACCCCGCACTTCGTCGAGCATTTCGGCGGCGTCGAACGGTTCGGCGCACGCACAGCCCATCAGATGCTGGGCGAGCACGTCGAGCGTGCCGGGGCGGAAGATGTCGCGGTCGAGTTCGCCCGCATCGACCGCGTCGAGCGCCGCCTGCGCCTCCAGAAACTCGAAGCGGTTGCCGGGGACCAGCAACGCTTTCGACGATTCGTCGAGCCGGTGGTTGGCGCGGCCGATGCGCTGCAGCAGGCGCGACGACCCCTTGGGCGCGCCCATCTGGATCACGCAATCGACATCGCCCCAGTCGACGCCCAGATCGAGGCTGGCCGTCGCGACCAGCGCGCGCAACTTGCCGTCGGCCATCGCCTGTTCGACCTTGCGCCGCGCCTCGCGGTCGAGGCTGCCGTGATGGACGCCGATCGGCAATTGGTCGTTATTCGCCTTCCACAAATCCTGAAAGATCAGCTCGGCAAGGCTGCGGGTGTTGCAGAAGACGATGGTCGTGCGGTGCGCGCGGATTTCGCGCATGACCTGTTCGGCGGCATAGCGTCCCGAATGGCCCGACCATGGGATGCGCTCCTGCGGCAACAGGATGCGGATATCGGGGTCGGCGCCAGCCTCGCCCTGCACTGCGGCCACCGCATCGATATCGCCATCGGGAGCGAGCCACGCGCGATAGCCATCGGGGTCGGCTACGGTAGCCGACAGCGCGACCCGGCGGAGGGCGGGCGCGAACTTCTGCAACCGGGTCAGGCATAGCGCCAACAGGTCGCCGCGCTTGTCGGTGGCAAAGGCATGGACTTCGTCGATGACGATCGTCGACAGCGACGCGAAGAGTTTGTCGCTGTCGGGATAGGACAGCAACAGGCTGAGCGACTCGGGCGTGGTCAGCAGGATATGCGGCGGCTTGGCGCGCTGCCGCGCCTTGCGGTCCGACGGCGTGTCGCCGGTGCGCGTCTCGACCCGTATGGCCAAATCCATTTCGGAGATCGGGGTCAGCAGGTTGCGCTGTACGTCGACCGCCAATGCCTTGAGCGGTGAAATATAAAGAGTGTGCAGCCCGTCGCGGGGCCGTTCGATCAAGTCGACCAGCGTCGGCAGGAAGCCCGACAGCGTCTTGCCGGCCCCGGTCGCGGCGACCAGCAGCGCATGGCGGCCGGCCTGCGCCTGTTCGAGCATGTCGAGCTGATGGCGGCGGGGTGTCCAGCCGCGTGCGGCGAACCAGTCGGACAGGGGAGTGGGAAGGTCGCGCACGATCGACGATGTAGGATCGCGGCAGCGCGACTGCAAAGCGGGCGGAGCGCTTCCACGCCCCGCCCGCATGTTGCCGGACTTACTTCTTGTCCGTGCCCGAGGCGCCTTCGATCGCCGATCCGGCCGACTTCAGGTCCTTGCCGGCGCCGTTCACGGTGTTGCACGCACCCAGCGTGACGGTGGCGGCGAGGGCGACGATAAGACCGATCTTGCGGGTCATGGTGATGCTCCTTCCTTATCAAAACGGGGTTGTGGCGGGCCGAAATACGCCGACCCGCCACCTACACTCAGCGCAACTTACGACGTGCCGCCGTGGTTGCACCGAAACCTGCTGCAGCCGCGCCGATCAGCAGCGCAAGCACGAGGACGAACGAGGTGCCTGCCGCAGCACCGGCTGCCTTGTCGGTGGCCGACTTGGCGGTGGCGACGGCTTCGTTCTTGGTCTGGACGAATTGCTGCTTGGCGCGCGTGACCTGCGCCTGCGCCTCGGGACGGCTGATCTTGCGCTGTGCGGCGACGACGTCGACGATGCGGCTCTCGGCCTGTTGGCCCTCGGCGCCACCACGGGCGAGCGCAGGCAGCTGGCGGGCGATCTCGGCTTGGGCCTGTTCGGGCGTCATCTGCGCCGGATCATTGGGCGCGTCCGACAGATAGGCGGCGGCTTCGCTGCGCACGTCCTGCGCGGCGTCCTTCACGTCATTGGCGTCGACACCGGCGACCGCCGCTGCGGCGGGCGCTGCCGACGCGACCGTGCCGACCGCGCTGCCCGCCGTACCGGCAACCGCACCCACGGTACGGAACGCGCCGCCGATGATGCCGCCGACCGCCGAGGTCAGCAGATACAGCGTCAGGATCAGCGTGACGCCCCATACGACCAGCCCATGGACCAGCGCATCGAACCGTTCGGTCACGCCCGACACCCGCGCCGCCGCATAGCCGCCCGCCCCCAGCGCGACGACGGTGGTGACGAGCCAGTAGAGACCCGCGCCGATGCCGAAGCCGGCCGCCCCCGGCGTCGTACCCTCGACCGGGTCGACCATCGTCAGCCCGATGCCGGCGCCGAGAATGCCGAGCACCAATTGTACCGCGATCGCGATTACCACGCCGGCAAAGACCGCGCCCCACGAGATGCGGGTCGGCGTCTTGTCGACATAAACGGGGTCGGCCGGCCGATAGCCGGTGTTCAGATTCGTCGCCATGGATACTCCTGTTGTTACGGATCGCTTGCGGCTTGGAGCCGCTAGGATTTGTCTTTGTCGGCCGCTTCGCCCGCCGCCTTTTCGGCGGAGCCATGCGCGCGCGCACTGTCGTCGCCGATCAGCTTGCCGATCGCTTCGTGGACCGATCCCTTTGCAGCGCGAACCGACGGTTCGTCGGGGTTGCGCTTGCGATCGGTCGCCTTGCTGTCGTTCATGCGGCTGCCTCCCGATCGCCGGTTTCCAGCCGGGTGCCGTCGTCGAACCCGCGGCTGCGCGCCCATGCCACCGCCGCGATCCGGCGATTGACGCCGATCTTCGCATAGATGCGCGCGACGTGGTTGCGCACGGTGTTGCCCGACACGTCCAGCGTCCGCGCGATCGTCTTGTCGTCCTGTCCCCGACAGATCAGCGCCAGCACGTCGCGTTCGCGTGGCGTCAGGTCGTTCAGCCCGGGACCGGCTTTCTCGCCTTGCGGCGTGCGCAATCGGGCCAGCTTGTCCATCACCGACCGGCTGAACCAGCTGGTATCCTTCATCACCGCCTCGATCGCCTCGACCAGTTCGACTTCGGTCGCCTTGCGCTGGGTAATGTCCTGCATCGCCCACAGGATGCAGGCACCGTCGCCCAGCCGGATCGCCTCGGTCGACACGATGCAGTCGAGGATCGCGCCGTCCTTGGCATGGATACGCACCTCTTCGTCGCGCAGGTCGTGTCCGGCATCGATCGCTGCCTCGACCCGGCGACGGACCGCGGCACTTTCCCACAGGCCGACATCGCCGAGCGGCCGGCCGATGATCTCGTCGGGGGCATAGCCGGTCATCTGCGTGAAACTCGCATTGACCTCGCACAGCAGATGTCCGTCGCGCGCGCCGATCGCCATCGGCACCGGTGCCATCTGGAACGTCCGGGTGAAGCGTTCCTCGCTGTGGCGCAGCGCCTCCTGCGCGCGGCGACGCGGTTCGAGATCGGCGAAGGTGAATAGCAGACAGGGTTCGTCGCCCATCTCGATCGGCTGTCCGGCGACGATCACCAGCTTGGTCTCGCCGCTCGGCAGGTCGAGTTCGGCCTCCATCTGCGGGATGGTACGCCCCTCGGTCAGCCGTTCCTTGGCCAGATCGCGGCGTTCGGCACCGCGCAGCACGTCGATGTCGTACACCGTGCGATCGAGCACCTGGTCACGGGCGTAGCCGGTCATGTCGAGAAACCCCTGATTGACCTTCACGAACCGCAGGTCGCGCAGACGGCAGATGACCGCTGGCGCGGGGTTCGCGTTGAACGACTGTTCGAACCGGTCCTCCGCCTCATACTGCGCGGTCACGTCCTGCACGATCAGCACCAGACAGGTCGGTTCGCCGTCGTCGCTGTCGTTCAGCACGAGGCTGCGTACCTGATGCGTCCAGCGCGGCTTGTCCTCGCCGGCCACGGTCACCTCGACCACCACTTCCGAAAAACTGTCGCCCGACACGACCCGGTCGATCGGATAGTCGTCAGCGGACAAACGGTGGTTGTTGCGATAGTGCAGCTGGAAGCGCGACCGATATTCGTCGACGGTCGCGCCCAGTTCGGAAAGGTCCTGCACGCCGTGCATCGCCAGCGCGGCGTCGTTCGCCCATAACAGGCTCTGATCGGGATCGATCAGGATCACGCCTTCGTCGAGACCGACGATGATCTGCCGCAAATGCCGCAGATCGGCCGTCTCGCGCAAAGATTTGAACGACGCCGTCGGCATGATGCGCTCAGTCGTGCCGCCCGTGGATGAGCCAGCCAAGACCATAACCGAGCGCGATCGCGCCAAGCGCCCAGACCAGCGGCTGTTCCTTCGCGGCGCGGGCGGTCGTCTGGCCACCACGCTGTGCGGCGTCGGCGACCTGCCTGCCGGTGGTCTCCAACCGGTCACGCGCGTCCTTGACGAGGCCCGGCGCGCTGTCGATCGCGTCGTTCAGGATCGACTTGGCGCGACCATAGCCATGCTGCACGCCGCCCGCGACCTGGTCGACTACGCCGTCGGCCTGCCAATCGCGGCGGTCGGTAACATCGCCCACGGCCTTTTCGACCTTGCCGGTCGCATAGCGGACATTGCCTTCGAATTCGTCGCTGTTCATCGAATTGCTCCTCTGGTTGCGAATGGGAACCGGGGCGTTACGGCAGGACGTTGCAGCCCGCCGCCGCCTTGCCGACCGCCAGAGGGATCGCCGGGTCCTTCAACTCGCTCGCGACCCGGATGAGGTCGCCGACGGTCAGGACGCCGGGATTGGGATCGTTCTTGCCATAGGCCGCAGCGGCACGGCCGAGTTGCTGCAGCTGCCCGAGCGACAGATCGCCCTGCAGGCGGGTGCCGACGCAATCGGCCCGCTGTGTATCGAGACCATAGCGCTGCAACCCCGTAGAGATACGGGTGGCGGGTGCAGCACAGGCCGACAGCGTGGCTGCACCCAGCAAGATCAGCGCCAACGATTTCATGGTCGGTTCCTCCGGCCGGGGCGTAAGGACGCGTCCGGTTCGGGCGCATCAACCGTCCGAAAGGAGGTGCGTTCCTGGTATTTCTGCCAGAAGTCCTAGTGGGAAAGTACCAATAGGTTCGGCATATTTCGCGACGAACCGTGGTAGTTTCGATGTCACGCGAATTGAGAACGATTATTTACGCAACACTATCAACAATTTGCCTTGCGAGGCGTCGACGCGTGGCCGATGTGCCGGAAATGCACCCGTGGCGGCGACGACCGTTGCGGAACCGGTCCGATGGTACGGTACCGCACGCGCGTCGTTACCATAGATCGGCGATTAGCTTGTCCAGCCGCGCCTTGCACTCGCGGGTCAGTGCGATCCAGCTGCGGCGGGCGTCCGTCGGATCGGGCTGGCGTACGACCAGTCCGGCCTCCTCCATCAACGCCACCCAGCGCAGCCAGGTGGTCGATGGCACGCGGATCATCGGCGCCACCGCCGATACCGACATCGGCCGCCCCTCCTCCTCGGCGATATAGAGCTGGAACAGCGCGTCATAGACGGGGTCGGTGACCTTGACCGGATAGAAGCCGGCGATCCGGTCCTTCATCGCGATCAGGCGGCGGGCGCGGGCGGCGTTTTCCGGCGTCGCGTCGTCGACCACGCCGGATCGTGCCCCGCGCGACGCAGTCGATGACGATGGCGCAGCGTCCCCGCCAGGATCAGCATCAGCGTCGGATAGGCGCTCATCGCGTGCAGGATCAGGTAGACTTCCCGGTACGAGCGCGGAGCGTACCAGATCGCCAGTTGCAGCATTACGCCGACGATCAATATTGCGCTTAGCCATAACGGCCAGAACCTTTCCGCCAGCATCGCCAGCGTACAAATCACTAGGGTCAGGACCAGGTCGACCACGAAGATGCCGGTCTCGCGGCTGGTGAACACATGGTTGGACGCGACCGCGATCGTGGCGGCGACCGCGAACAGGATCGCGAGCATCGCGATCCGTTCGGGTGCGCCACCACGCCACAGCGTCCAGACCGAAACGGTCAGCAGCAGTGCCAAATAGAGCCAGGCGTTCACGCGGTTGCCCGATCGGTCAGGCCGCCAGGGGCAGCGGGGATCGGGCCGGCTCGCTCGCGCCGGTCGTCGGAAACACGTCGCCATGCGCGGTCGGCGCGAACAACGCGTGCTCGACGCCGATCTCGTGCATCCGCTTGTGGCAGCGGCCGAGATGCGCGCGGGCCTCCACCGCCAGCATCATCGCCTTGGCCGCATCGGTCAGCGGCGCCTGGATCGTGCCGAACTGGAGTTGCAACTGCCCGCGATCGGCGACCAGCGCCTGGATCATCGCCGCCGCCGATGCGATCGCATCGTCGTTCGACCGTTCGGCGGTCAGCAGGCCGTGGGTAATGTCGGTGACCACCGGATGCAGTGGTGTATGCATGAAATGCCCCCTTCGTCGCTCAAGGACGCAGGCTCGCAAAGATCGACACGAGGCCCACGGCGGCGACGACCGACATGGCGAGCGCGGCGCACAGTGCCACGACCAGCCCGACGATCATCAACGTGCGACCCCCCACCCCGAAACGACGCGGTTCGGTCGTCCGTTCGAGATAGAGCAGCCGGGACAACCATCCCCCCGATCGACTCTCGACCTGCGGGGCGGATGGTGGCGTGATCGGCGCGGCCGGCTCAACCCGTTCGAACATACCCCTATCTTCGGACGGGGTGTCGGAAACCGTTGTTTCGATGGGGGAAACCGGGGCGGCGCCCAGCATCCGCGCTGCTTCCTTGCGGTTGCGCGCCCCCAGTTTCTGACGGGCATCGGCCAGATATCCGTTCACCGTCGCGACGCTGATGCCGAGTTCGGCGGCGATCTGTCCGGTGTCGTAATGCCGCGCTACCAATTCGAGGCAACGGCGTTCGCGCGGTGTCAGGCGGGCAAGGGCTTCCGATTCGGTCACATTGGACCTTTACCGCCACCGCCGACCTTTCCAACGCCCCGCATATAGATTGCCGGAAAAAGCGCGGGTCCGGTGCGCGTTGTGCCGACGGCCGGAACGATCCGATCGATCAACCGCAGCGTGCGGCGATCACCCTGCCGTCATCGTCGACGACGATCGTCAGCCTCTCGGGGCGCAGATCCATCGTCATCGCCTGCCCGCGCCGCACGATGCGGACCTGCCCCGGATGCGCCTGCGCCTGCGCCAGCAGCGCGTCGGGCACCGGCTGGCCGCGTTCGACCCGCTCCGCCCCGCAACCGCCAAGGTCGCAGGGCGCGGCACTGCCGGCAAGTCCCGCCGAGATCGGGTTCGGTTTCGGGTCGAAAACGGTCATGCTTCGCGCTCCATCGGGAAAGGGGGCGCGACCGGTCGTTCCGGTCGCACCCGTGCATCAGCCCTCGCTGGCGATATCCGGCACGTTCAGGACATAGACGTAATAGCCATTCTCCATGCCGGCGAACTTCAGCCCGGTATCGGGATTGACGCCATCGAGTAGCAGCTTGTCGCCGCGGCTCGACTTGTCGAGGTTGAGGATCCCGTCGCGACCGAAGGTGATGATGCCATCGCGGTTGCTGTCGCGCAGCGCGGCGGTCAGCATCAGCTTGTCGCCTGCGGAGAAGTCGGTGATGCGGTCGACGCCCGACGTCCCCTTGTTGTCGAAGAAGAAGGTGTCGTTCCCCGCACCGCCGGTCAGGACATCGTTGCCCTTGCCGCCGTCGATCCAGTCATTGCCCGCCCCGCCGTCGATGGTGTCGTTGCCGCCCAGCCCGTACAGCTTGTCGTCGCCGCGCATGCCGTACAGCTTGTTGGCGCTGGCGTTGCCGGTCACCTTGTCGTTGCCGTCGCCGGTCACCGCATTCTCGATCAGCGTACCGCGCTGGAGCGAGAAGGCATGGGTGCCGCCGAAGCTTGCTCCGCCGGTAGTGCCGAGGTCGAGCATGACGTCGCCCGACACCGCGGCGGCGTTGATCCAGTCGATGCCGCCATTCTTGTCGCTCAGCACCGCGCGATCGGCTTCGCCGGCGATCGCCGCCATGGTGAAGAATTCATCGGTATAGCTGTAGACGTCGTCATTGGTCGGTGGCGCGCCGTACAGGTCCATCTTCAGGCTTTCGATCGTCACGTCGGTAGTGATGATTACCGGCCGGCCGTCGCGATCGCCGTTCTGCGCATAGGTGGCTACCTCGATCGTCCACGTGCCCTTGCTTTCCACCCCCTGGAAATTGGCGAGGCCGAAGGTGAATTCCTGCGAACCGTCGACCCAGCCGCGATTACCCGGCTGCGTAGTGAACATTTCGGTCCCGTCGGGCGCGATCAGCTTGAACTGGGTCATCGACATGTCGGACAGATAGGTGTCGAGGATGTTGCCATCGGCATCCTGCACCTTGATCCGGCAGGTGAAGCGCAGCGTGAGGTCGATATTCTCGACATCCATCGCGTCGGTCACTTCGAAGCTGAAGCGGACCGGGTCGTCGACGAAATCGGTAATCGCCCTGCGGTCGCCGATCGCGGATGCGGGGTCGCCGACCACGGATGCCGGGTCGCCAAGCGCCGTGATGCCGACCTTCGTATCGACCGCGGCGTGCATTTCGTTCGCCGATGTCTTCGCCGGGCCGAATAGCGACCAGACCTCGGCCATGCGCACCGCGGCATAGGCATCGACCGCGCCATAGCCATAATCGTTGCTGTAGTGCAGACCGCCGCCATTCACGTTCGCGGCCTGTCCGCCGATCGTGAAATAGCGTTCGTTCAGCGAGACGTTGTACATCCGGCCGTTATACTCGCCGATGTACGAAACCGGTCCGGTTTCGAAGGCGATCGGCATCTTGGCCGATTGTGCGAAGATCGTGCGCACGTCGCGCCAGCCGAGTTGGTCGTTGGCGTCGAGCATCAGCGCCGCGACGCCCGCGACTAGCGGGCCGGAGCCGGACGTGCCGCCGAACGCATTGGTATAGTCGGACATAGCGAGGTTCGGATCGTCGTCATACGGATCGTTCCACCAGTTATAGCCGTCCCCGCCGACCATGTCGGTCGTGACCAGTCCGGTGCCGCCCACGAACAGCCGGTCGCTTGACGGTGCCGAGATCAGCAGAACCGGCCCATAATTGCACCAGCTGGAAGAAACGCCGTCGGCCTGCCGATAGGCGGCGGCGTTGATCAGATAGCGCGACGTGTTGCTCGAATCATGCTGGGCATCCCAGGAGAAATTACCCGCCGGCTTGACCGTGATCGTGCCCAGCCCGTCGCGGCCATGATCGGCGAGATAGGCATAGCCTTCGTTATAGCCCCATGCCCAGCCGCCCTGCGATCGCGAATTGTAGGTGGCGATGGCATAATGGTCGGGACGGATATAGCTGCAGTTGGTGACGTCATACTGGTTGGCAGCGGCCTTCAGTACCGCGACGAAGTTCCAGCCGTCGACATAGGTCGGCTCCCACCAGTCATAGACGTTCACCGGCGTGAAGCTGGCGCCATAAGCCACGCCGACCCCGCCAAGGCCGTTGCGCGCCGCGACGACCAGACCGCTTGCCGCCGTGCCGTGGTCGCCCCAGTAATTGGCGCCCGAACGAACCTGGCCATCGAGCACCAGGCTGTTGTCGGCATCGTAGTTGGCGGCGAGATCCCAGTGTTCGACCTGCACGCCATTGTCGAGCGGGGCGTAGTGAACGCCCTTGCCGGTGAAATCCGCCCAGATCTTCACCAAGTCGCCGAGGTAACCCAGCTGCCATTGCAGCCCGAGTTCGGGATCGTCCTTGCCGGTGTCGTAGATCGGCATCGCCAGCGTCACCGCCTTGCCGGTACGGGTGTCGTACGACACCCGTTCGGGCGGGCTGAAGGCTGCGTCCTGTGTTGTCCCGGACGGCCGTGGCGCCTGCGAACCGGCGAAGGGCAATACGCTGTCGACGGCTTCGCTGGCGAATATGTGCGTGTTCGAGATGGTCTGCGTCATGATTCAAACTCCCCCCGGAGATCGTCGTGCGCGAATGATCGGAACGGGACTTGTGCCGGTCCGGTGATCGCGATCGGTCCGGCGATGCGAACCGATGCGGAACGGGCCCGGATCGCTCCGGGCCGGGCGGTCGGGGTCAGCTAAGCCCGTCGACGTCGCCCGTATTCAGGACATAGACGTAATAGCCATTCTCCATGCCGGCGAATTTCAGCCCGGTATCGGGATTGACGCCGTCGAGTAGCAACTTGTCGCCGCGGCTCGACTTGTCGAGGTTGAGGATCCCGTCGCGACCGAAGGCGATGATGCCGTCGCGGTTGCTGTCGCGCAGCGCGGCGGTCAGCATCAGCTTGTCGCCTGCGGAGAAGTCGGTGATGCGGTCGACGCCCGACGTCCCTTTGTTGTCGAAGAGGAAGGTGTCGTTCCCCGCACCGCCGGTCAGGATGTCGTTGCCCTTGCCGCCGTCGATCCAGTCATTGCCCGCCCCGCCGTCGATGGTATCGTTGCCGGCCAGCCCGTACAGCTTGTCGTCGCCGCGCATTCCGTACAGCTTGTTGGCGCTGGCGTTGCCGGTCACCTTGTCGTTGCCGTCGCCGGTCACCGCATTCTCGATCAGCGTACCGCGCTGGAGCGAGAATGCGCGGGTGCCGCCGAAGCTTGCTCCGCCGGTAGTGCCGAGGTCGAGCACGACGTCGCCCGACACGGCGGCCGCATTGATCCAGTCGATGCCGCCATTGCTGTCGACCAGCACCGTCCGGTCCGACTGGCCCGTGATCGCCGCCATGGTGAAGAATTCGTCGGTATAGCTGTACACGTCGTCATTGGTCGGCGCCGCGCCGTACAGGTCCATCTTCAGGCTGTTGATGGTCAGGTCGCTGGTGACCACCGCCGACTGGCCGTCCTGGTCGGTCGTCCGGGCATAGGTCGCGAATTCCAGCGTCCACGTCCCCTTGCTCTCCACGCCCTGGAAACTGGCGAGGCCGAAGGTGAATTCCTGCGCCCCGTCGACCCCGGCCATCGTGCCCGGCTGGGCGGTGAAGGCCGTGGTCCCGTCGGGGGCGATCACGCGGATCTGGACGTTGGTCAGGTCGGAATCATAGGTCGATGCGCTGCTGCCATTGTCGATGGTCAGCCGGTTGAGGAAGCTGAGCGTCAGGTCGACATGTTCCAGATCGACCTTTTCCCCCACTTCGAAGGTGAAGCGGACCGGCGTCGTCAGGAACCCGCCCTGCGCCTCGCGGCTGACCGGCACCGCCGATGCGTCGCCATGCGCGGTCAGGCCGACATTCGTTGCGACCGTTGCGTGGACCTCGTTCGCCGAGGTCTTCGCCGCGCCGAACAGCGACCAGACTTCGGCCATCCGCACCGCGGCATAGCCATCGACCGCGCCATAGCCATAGTCGTTGCTGTAATGCAGCGACCCGCCATTGACGTTCGCCGCGTCGCCCGACAGCGCGAACTGACTTTCGTTCATCATCACCGTGCGGTCGGCACCCTGGATGAAGCCGGTATAGGATACCGGCCCGGTGTCGAAGGCGATCGGCATCTTGGCCGATTGCGCTAGGATCGTGCGCACGTCGCGCCAGCCGAGCTGGTCGTTGGCGTCGAGCATCAGCGATACGACACCGCTCACGATCGGCCCGGACGCGGACGTGCCGCCAAAGGCGTTGGTGTAATCCGACTTGCTATAGTCGATCTTGCCGGTGTTTATATCGGCATACCAGTTGATCCCATCGTCGCCGAGCAGATCGGTCGTGACGAGATAGGTACCCTGCATCGACAGCCGGTCGCTCGACGGTGCCGACACCAACAGATAGGAGCCGCTGTTGCTGTAGCTCGTGGCGACGCCATCGACTTGGCGATAGGCGCCGACGCTGATCGTGTAGCGGGTGGTGTCGCCGCCTTCGCTCTGCACGTCGGCCGCGCTGTTGCCCGCCGATTTGACCGATATGGTGCCGAGGCCATCGCGACCCTGTTCGGCGAGCGCCGCCCACCCCTTGGCATATCGCGCTGCCGCGCTGTCCGGGTTGGAACGCGAGGTGCTCGTGTCGAGCGAACTGCCGCCGCCGCCCCAACTGTTGTTGACGACGTCATATTGATGCGACGCCGCCTCCAGCGCCTTCCAGAAATCATGGCCGTCGACATAGGATGGCTCCCAGTCGGAATAGATCGATATCCCGCTGAGCTTCGCGTCATAGGCGATGCCGACACCGCCCCGGTCGTTGCGCGCGGCGGCGATTAGGCCGGCGACCGCCGTGCCGTGATAGGGGCCGTCCCAATTGCCGTCGACGACGAAGCCATCGACGTTCAGATGGTTGGCGGCATCGTAATTCGGGGCGAGATCCCAGTGCCGCCCCTGGATGCCGTCGTCGAAGACGCCGACCTTGACGCCCTTGCCGGTGAAGTCCTGCCAGATCTTCGTGATGTCGCCGAGAAAGCCGAGATGCCACTGGCCGGCGGTTTCGGCGACGCTGGCGGTCGAATAGACCGGCATGGCGAGTTTCACCTCGGCACCCGTCCGCGTGTCGTACGACATGTCGCGCGGCGTGCTGGCCGGCGATGCGGTGTCGGTGCCACTGGCGAGCGGCACGATATCGTTGGCGTCGAGCTGGATCGTGCGGGCGGTCGGCGATTGTCGTGACATGGCGGAAATTTCCCCAAGATGGTCGGGCGTGCGTCATCGATCGGTGCCGGCCCATCCCGTCCGGCCACGGCATGTACCGGTGGCGACGGGCAGGGGAGCGGCGGACCGTGCGACGTCGGTCGTGAAAAAAGGGGCGCGCCGGACCTGCCGGCGCGCCCGTCTGCATCAGCCGTGCAGCGCGGCGGTCGGTTCGTTCAGGACATAGACGTAATAGCCGTTTTCCATGCCTGCGAACTTCAGGCCGGCCGCCGGATCGACTCCTTCCATCGTCACCCGGTCGCCCTTGCTCGACGAATCGAGGTTCAGGACGCCGTTCGATCCGAAGGTGATGATGCCGTCGCGGTTGCCGTCGCGCAGCGCCGCGGTCAGCATCAACTTGTCGCCGCTGCCGAAGTCGGTGATCCGGTCGACGCCCGACGTCCCCTTGTTGTCGAAGAAGAACACGTCGTTGCCCGCGCCGCCGGTCAGGACGTCATTGCCCTTGCCGCCGTCGATCCAGTCATTGCCGGCCCCGCCGTCGATGGTGTCGTTGCCGGCCAGCCCGTACAGCTTGTCGTCGCCGCGCATGCCGTACAGCTTGTTGGCGACGCTGCTGCCGGTGATCACGTCGTTGCCGTCGCCGGTCACGGCGTTTTCGATGACGCTGCCGACCGCGATCGAGAACGCCTTCTGTCCGCCGAAGGTCGCGCCACCGGTGCCGGCGGCAAGGTCGAGTACGATGTTCTTCGACACCGCCGCCGCGTTGATCCAGTCGCTGCCGCCATTGGTGTCGGTCAGCACCGCACGGTCCGATTCCCCGGCGATGGCCAGCATCTTGAAGAATTCGTTGGTATAGGTGTGGACGTCGTCCTTGGTCGGCGCAGCGCCGTACAGGTCCATCTTCACCCCGTTGACGGTCAGCTTGTTGATCGATCCCCAGATCGCGGCATCGGCGCTGTCGTCCATCTTGCCAGTATGGCCATAGGTCGAGAATTGCAGCGTCCACGTGCCCTTGCTGTTCACGCCGTGGAAACCGGCAAGCCCGAAGGTGAATTCGTCGTTCTCCGGGCCTCCGACATACCAGCGGTTCGATGCCCAGAAGGCTTCGGTGCCGTCCGGTGCGATCAGCTTGATCTGCACATTGCTGAGCGCCGAGTTGAATGCATTATTATAGCCAGGGGCAGTGATGGTGGCGAGTTCGGTGAACAGCAGCGACAGGTCGACATGTTCGACGTCGATCGAATCCTTGACCTCGAACTGGAAGCTGACCGGGGTGTCGGCGAAGCTGTTGTAGATCTGCAAATGGCCGGGATTGAGGTTGCTGCCGCTGCTGACGGCGGTCACGCCGACCTTGGTCTCGACGGTGACATGGGCTTCGTTGGCCGAGGTCTTGGCCGGACCGAACAGCGACCAGACTTCGGCCATGCGCGTCGCGCCATAGGCGTCGACCGCACCATAGCCATAGTCGTTGCTGTAATGCATCGTGCCGCCGTTCCAGTTGGCATCGGCACCGCCGAGCTTGAACTGGCTCTCGTTCAGCGGCAGCGTCCGCGTGCCACCTTCAACGGGAATGGTGAACGCGACCGGACCGGTTTCGAACGCGATCGGCATCTTGGCCGATGCGGCGAGGATATCGCGCACGTCGCGCCAGCCGAGATTTTCGTTGGCGTCGAGCATCAGCGCGACGACCCCCGACACGACCGGCGTCGCGCCCGACGTGCCGCCGAAATCGTCGGTATAGTCGGTGGCGCCGGTCGGGTTGACGGCCTGGTTATAGCCGCGCTCGCCCAGCAGGTCGGCGGTAACCTGTCCGGTGCCGCCCAGCGTCAGATAGTCGTTCGACGGGCCGGAGACCAGCAGATACGGGCCATGGTTGCTGTAATAGGAGGCGACGCCGTCGGGTCCGCGATAGGCGCCGACCGCGACCGTGTGGCGGGTGGTGTTCATCCCGTCGCCGGCATTGTCCTGGCTGTCATTGCCCGCTGCCTTCACGAAGATCGAACCCAGCCCGTCACGCCCGTCCTTGGCGAGGTTTTCGAGGACGTCCATCGTCGACTTGAAGCCGACGTCGCTGGCGCGCGAGAAGCCCGAAGTTGCTAGCATGAAAAAGGCCGGAAAGCCCCAGCTATTGCTGAGAATGTCGAAATGGCCGCCCTGCGAGATCGACCAGTCGGTATTGGCTGCTTGTGAATAGTAATCGAAGATGTTCACGCCGGTCATCTTGACGTCATAGGCGATGCCGATGCCGCCCTTGCCATTGCGTTCGGCGCCGATGATGCCGGCGACCGATGTGCCATGCGCGCCGTCGGTCAGGTCCTCCGGGAAAAAATAAACCGGTTCACCGCTCAGGACCTTGCCGTTATCGTCGACGAGTTGCTTCGACGTGTCGATATTCTTGCCGAGATCCCAGTGCGCGCTCTCGATGCCCTGGTCGTAGACGCCGACGCTGACGCCCTTGCCGGTATAGTCCTTCCACACCGTGGCGAGATCGCCGAGGTAGCGCAGATGCCACTGGCCATAGGCTTCCCGATTGCCGTTGCCGGGCGAATACAGGTCCATGTTCAGGGTGACCGCCTTGCCGGTGGTCAGGTCGAACGTCATGCTGAGGGGAGCGCTCGCGATGTTCGCCATCATCTCCGCCTGGGTCATCCCGGCGACGGCGGTGGGTTCGGCAAAGGTTGAGACATAGGCGGTTTGCGCGGTGAGCGCGCCGGCTGCCTTCGCCTGTGCCAAGGACATAGTCGGTGCGGACGAAATCGTCGGTATTTTCAATGTAGCCCCCTGAAGTCGGCATTTAAACAATTACGCGCCTGCGCTGTCGGCAGGACGCATTCCCCCAACCGTTGCGGCACCCGCATCGGAAGATCCGTTCGAAATCCGTCAGTTCCCGCGTGCCATGCGACCCGATGCCCGAAATACGGCGCATCGATGCCGATCCTGATCCCTTCGCTCTCGAACGAAGAATCGGCCGGGTTCGACATTACTGCAATGCAGCTATTTTATTGTTTTTGTAGAAGGGTTTATTTCAATCCTTTCCACTGGTTTCGAAAGGATTAAGTCATCGATGAAACCTTGTGTCAACTGATACTAGTGACATATTCCGGGACAATGTGAACGGATATACCATAGAATGACCGTCAAAACCAGAAATTCGCGAGGGTTTTCAATGACAGGTCAATATTTAGTACGAGTTGTATTTTCCTAAATCTCTTATGTACCGCCATTTTGTTGCGGTTCTGCTTCGACGTTCGGTCTCAGCGCCGATCATTTGAAATATTCAGGTTTTTCAAGAGCTATGGACACGCCAACCGTGTCGACACCGAAACGATCTGATCGACGTGGGCGACATGTTTGGTGGCGGACCGGTTTGGCACTGCGCATGAGCTGTCGGGGTTGACGCGGTTGGGCGCCACCGGGGAGCGGAAAGGGGCGCCGGTCACGCGCGGGGGTGCGTACCGCCGCCTTCTTCTGATTGCAGTCAATGGTCCGCGACGATGGCGCGCGGCGGATGCTGTTCGACCTCGACCCGTCGGTGCACACCCTGGCCGCCGAACGCGGGCAGGGCGATGCCGTCGTCGTGCGGCTGACCGGGCCGTATCACAATCTGTTGCGGCGCTGGGCCGACGCCCGACCGTTACCGGCGCGTTCCGATGGCCGATGCGGCGATCGGGCGCAGCTTGATATTGCGGAACGCCACCGGCTCGCCATGGTCCTGCAGGCCGATGACCCCGCTCGAAAAGGTGCCGAACGCCGGCATCGTCGCGAACTTCGATCCTGCCACCCGCTTGCGCCACGCCGCGTCGCCATAGGAGACGTCGGCGGTCGGCGTCCCGTTCAGCCATTGACGGATGCGGCCGCGCTCGACCAGCAGCCGCGCATGGTTCCAGCTTCCCGCCGGCCGCGCCGCGTCGGTCGGCGGCACGGTCAGGTCGTATAGCGCGCCGGCGCGGTGGGTCGGGATCCGGCCGTCGGCATGGCCGGCATTGTCGAGCACCTGCATCTCCAGCCCGCTCTGGTAGAGCAGCGGCGCATTGGTCGTGTTGCGGGCGAGGTAGAGCACGCCGCTATTGCCGCCGCGCGCCACTTTCCAGTCGAGCGTCAGCTCGAACGCGCCATAGCGATCGGCGGTGACCAGATCGTCGCCGCGCATCTCGCCATCGCGCTTGTCGAGCATCAACGCGCCATCGCGCACTACCCAGGAAGCGGCCGGCGCCGAACCATCGAACGACCGCCATCCCGACAGGTCGCGCCCGTTGAACAACAGCCGCCACCCCTGTGCCCGTTCCTGCGCGCTCAGGACGTTGCTCCGCTCCTGCGCAGGTCCGCCCATGACCGGGGAGGCCATCATCGCCAGCGCCAAACCGATGCCGAATGCCGTGCGCATGGGTTTCTCCTACCTATCGACCGGCGTTTTCGCCGCGTTGCCGATGGCTTAGCGGCTGCGCATCCGATGACAAGCGGTTGCCGCCACGCAATGCGGCCGGCTTCGCATGTCGGCGGCCATTGCGGGACGGCGCCGGCGGTGCGACACCGTCGCCATCCCTGTACCGACGGAGCCGTCATGCGCCTGTTTCCCGTTACCGCTGCCGCTACTATCCTGATGCTGTCGACCACCGCCATCGCCGCGCCGCTGCCCGCGACCAACCCCTTCGCGCGCGCCAGCACGCTGCCGTTTCAGGCGCCGCCGTTCGACCGGATCAAGAGCGACGATTACGGCCCGGCGATCCGCGCCGGCATGGCCGAACAACGTGCGGAGATCGCCGCGATCACCCGCGCCCGCAGTGCGCCGACCTTCGACAACACGATCGCGGCGATGGAGCGGTCGGGCCGGCTGCTCGAACGCGCCAGCCTCGCCTTCTCCGGCGTCGTCGGCGCCAATACCGACGACACGCTGCAACGCACGCAGGCCGAACTCGCCCCCGAATTCGCCGCGCATCAGGACGCGATCAATCTCGACCCCGCCTTGTTCGCGCGGGTCAGGACGCTGTACGACCAGCGCCAGTCGCTTAAGCTGAACGCCGAACAGTTGCAGGTGTTGACGCTCACCTATCAGGGCATGGTCCGCGCCGGGGCATTGCTGTCGCCCGCCGACAAGAAGACGCTGAGCGGGTACAACGCCCAACTCTCGACGCTGGAAACCGCGTTCCAGCAGAAACTGCTCGCCGCGGCGAAGGCCGGCGCGCTGGTGGTCGACGATCGGTCCAAACTCGACGGACTGTCGGAGGGCGAGATCGCCGCGGCGGCCGATGCGGCGAAGGCGCGCGGGCTGGCCGGCAAATATGTGCTGACGTTGCAGAATACGACGCAGCAACCCGAACTGGCGACGCTGAAGGATCGTGCGACGCGCGAGGCGCTGTTCAACGCCAGCTGGACCCGCGCGGCGAAGGGCGATGCGAACGACACCCGCGCGACGATCGTGCAGATCGCGGCGCTGCGTGCGCAAAAGGCGAAGCTGCTCGGTTTCAAGACCTGGGCCGATTACGTGCTCCAGGACCAGATGGCGCAGAACCCCCAGACCGCTTTGGGCTTCATGCAGCGCCTGGGCACGCCGGTCGCCGCCGAACAGCGGCGCGAGGCGGCGGAGCTGCAGGCGCAGATCGCCGCGACCGGCGGCGATTTCCAGCTCAAGCCATGGGACTGGGACTATTATTCCGAACAGGTCCGCAAGGCGCGCTACGACCTCAACCAGGACGAACTGAAGCCCTATTTCGAAATCGACAAGGTGCTGACCGACGGCGTGTTCTATGCCGCCAACCAGCTGTACGGCGTGACGTTCAAGCGGCGGACCGACATTCCGGTCTATCATCCCGACATCAGCGTCTATGAGGTGCTGGGGGCGAACGGCACGCCCGTCGGGCTGATGTATTTCGATCTGTGGAAGCGCGACAACAAGAATGGCGGCGCGTGGATGTCGAACTTCGTCAACCAGTCGAAGCTGCTCGGCACGAAGCCGGTCATCTATAACGTCGCCAACTTCACCAAACCCGCCGCCGGACAGCCTGCGCTGATCAGCTTCGACGACGTGACGACCATGTTCCACGAATTCGGCCATGCGCTGCACGGCCTGTTCGCGAACCAGACCTATCCGAGCATTTCGGGCACCAACACCGCGCGCGACTTCGTCGAGTTTCCGTCGCAATTCAACGAACATTGGGCGCTCGATCCCAAGATCCTGCCGCATTACGCGGTGCATTACCGCACCGGACAGGTCATTCCGCCGGCGTTGATCGACAAGATCAAGCGTGCCGGCACGTTCAATTCGGGCTATTCGTTCGGCGAGGCGCTGGCCGCCGCCGAAATGGACATGAGCTGGCATTCGCTGACCGCCGCGGACGGGGTGCAGAATGCCGATGCGTTCGAGGCGAAGGCGCTGGCCGCGACCGGGCTGGACATTGCCGACGTGCCCCCGCGCTATCGTTCGACCTATTTCCTGCACATCTGGGGCAATGGCTATGCGGCGGGCTATTACGCCTATAGCTGGACCAAGATGCTCAGCGCGAATGCGTTCGACTGGTTCGGACGGCATGGCGGCCTGACCCGCGCCAATGGCCAGCGCTTCCGCGACCTGATCCTGTCCAAGGGCCATACCGAGGATTACGCGACGATGTTCCGTAACTTCAACGGCGCCGACCCGCAGGTCGGCCCGCTGCTGCGCGACCTGGGCCTCAACGCCGACGGATCGCGCATCGCGACCGACGGGGCGGCAACGGTCGCGAAATAGCCGATGCCCGCCCGATCCGGTGCCCGGCCACCGGATCGGGCGCCCTTGCGTTGATCGCCCGGCCCGGTCATCCTCCCGCGCGACGATGTTTCGGGGGCAGGGCCATGAGAATGCGGTGGGTGACGGCGACGATGCTGGTGTCGCTGGCGGTTCCGGTGTTCGCGCAAGGGGCGTGGGCGCGCGGGCCGGTCGCCGCGAAGAAACCGTATCAGGTGACCTCGCCGAACGGCACGCGGGACGACGACTATTACTGGCTGCGCGACGACAGCCGCAAGCGGCCGGACATGCTGGCCTATCTGGCGGCCGAGAACGGCTATGCCGATGCGCAGCTGGCCGCGCTCAAGCCGCTCCAGACCAAGCTTTACGAAGAGGCCGTCGGACATATCAAGCAGGACGACAGCAGCGTCCCGTTCCTGAAGAACGGCTATTGGTATGCGTCGCGTTTCGCGACCGGTGCCGACTATCCGGTGATCGAACGGCGTCGGGGCAGCGCGACCGCGGCTCCGGCGGTGCTGTTCGATCAGCCCGCCATGGCGAAGGGGCATAGTTTCTTCGCGCTGTCGAGCTGGTCGGTCAGTCCCGACAACCGGATGGTCGCCTGGGCCGAAGATACGGTCGGGCGGCGGCAATATGTGCTGAAGGTAAAGGATATCGCGACCGGCCGGGTCCTTGCCGATACCGTTTCGAACATCGAACCCAATATCGTCTGGGCCGGCGACAACCGCACGATCCTCTATATCGCGAAGGACCCGGTGACGCTGCGCGGCTACCGCGTGATGGCGCATACCCTCGGCACGCCGGTGAGCGCTGACCGGATGCTGTACGAGGAGAAGGACGACACTTTCCAGATGGGGATCGGCCGGACCACCGACGATCGCTATGTCTGCATCACCGTCCAGAGCACGGTCAGCGACGAACAGCGTTGCGCGCCGGCGACCCGGCCGGACGCGTTCACCGTGATCGCGCCGCGCCGGCGCGAGTTCCGCTATGGCGCGGACCATCTGGGCGAGCGCTGGATCATCCGCACCAACCGGGATGCGCTGAACTACAAGCTGGTGACGCTTGCCGACCGGGATGCGGCAAGCGGCGTCGCCGCGTGGCGCGATCTGGTGCCGGCCAGCGACACGGTGTTCATCGAGGATTTCAAGCCGTTCGCCGGCTTCGTCGCGATCGACCAGCGCGAGGGTGGCAACCGCATGATCCGCCTGCTGACCGATACCGGCCGATCGGTCCCGGTGCAGGCGGGCGAACCCGCCTATCGCATGGGCCTGTCGACCAACGAGGAGCCGGATACGCCATGGGTCCGCTACACCTACAGCTCGCTGGTCACGCCGACGACGACCTTCGAGATCAACGCGCGGACCGGCGAGCGCCGGACGCTGAAGGTGACGCCGGTACCGGGCTATGATCCGTCGAACTACGTCACCGAACGGCTATGGGCGCCGGCCCGCGACGGGACGCGCATTCCCGTCTCGATCGTCTATCGCAAGGGCGTGCAGCGCAACGGCACCGCGCCGCTGTTCCAATATGCCTATGGCAGCTACGGCTATTCGACCGATCCGTCGGTCGATCCGGGACAGATCGCGCTGCTCGATCGCGGCGTGGTCTATGCCATCGCGCATATCCGCGGCGGGCAGGAAATGGGCCGCCGCTGGTATGACGACGGCCATCTGCTCAAGAAGAAGAACAGCTTCACCGATTTCATCGACGTCACCCGTTATCTCGTCGCGCAGAAATATGCCGCCCCGGGGCGCGTCGCCGCGATGGGGGGCAGCGCCGGCGGGCTGCTGATGGGCGCGGTCGCCAACATGGCGCCGCAGGATTACAAGGTGATGATCGCGCAGGTCCCCTTTGTCGACGTCGTCACGACGATGCTCGACGCCTCGATCCCGCTGACGACCTTCGAATATGACGAATGGGGCAACCCGGCGGACAAGCCCTATTACGACTACATGCTCAGCTACTCGCCCTACGACAATGTCGCGGCACAGGCGTATCCGGCGCTCTATGTCGGCACCGGCCTGTGGGACAGCCAGGTGCAATATTACGAACCCGCCAAATGGGTCGCGAAGCTGCGCGAGCGCAAGACCGACACCAACCCGCTGTTGTTCCGCATCAATATGGAAGCGGGACATGGCGGCAAGTCCGGCCGGTTCGAACGCCTTCGCCAGAATGCCGAGTGGCAAGCGTTCATGCTGTCGCAACTGGGCGTGACGGGCTAGGCATCGGCCTTTATGGGCGATGGCCGCTCATCGTGTCGCCGGCGTCCGTCGCGAATTGCCGGTTCCAGAAGAACGCCGCGGCCGAGATCGCCGATACGACCATGAACGACGTCGAGAAGACCGCGAGGGTCGGCGCACCCCCGCCGCGGGCCAGCGTGCCGACCTCCAGCACCGTCGCCGCGACGCAGATGCCGAGCGACAGCATGAGCTGCTGGAACGTCGCATAGAAGCTGGCCGCCGCGCTCATCCGCTCGTCCGCGACCTCGGCATAGGCGATGGCATTGTAGCCGGTGAACTGGAACGAGGTGAAGAAGCCGGACAAAGCGAGCACGCCGATGATCGCCGCGATCGGCCAGTCGGGCCGAAAGAATGCGCAGGTGGCATAGCCGAGGCTGCTGACCAGCCCCGATACGATCAGGCTGCGGCGAAAACCGAACCGGCGCAGCACGCGCGGCGCCAACGCCTTCATCGCCAACGCGCCGATCGCGGTCGCCATGGTGATCGTGCCGGTCGTCGCCGCCGTCAGGCCGAACCCGATCTGGAACATCAGCGGCAGCAGGAACGGCTGCGCCCCCTGGGTGATCCGCGTCAGCGACCCGCCGATCACCGACAGGCGAAAGGTCGGCACCTGCATCAACCTCAGGTCGAGGATCGGGTCGGTGGCGCGCCGCGCATGGCGGATATAGGCGTATCCGGCGGCCAGCCCGGTGCCGACCAGCGCCAGCGCGATCCAGCCGGTCCCCGACCGGCTCGACAGTTCGAACCCGAACAACAGGCAGCCCAGCGCGATCCCCGACAGGACGAACCCGCTTGTGTCGAACCGCTGCGGCCCGTCGCCGCGAATGTCGGGGATCAGCGTCAGCGCACCGAGGATGCCGGCGATGCCGATCGGAATGTTGAGATAGAAGATCCAGCGCCAGTCGAGCCACGTCACGATCAACCCGCCCAGCGGCGGCCCGAGGATCGGACCGACCAATGCGGGCATGACCAGCCATGACAGCGCCTGCACCATGTCCTCGCGTCGCACGCTGCGCAGCAGCACCAGTCGCCCGACCGGCACCATCATCGCCCCGCCAATGCCCTGCAGGAAGCGCGCCGCGACCAGCATCGGCAGCGACCCCGCCTGTGCGCACAGGATCGACCCGAGCAGGAACACGCCGATCGCTCCGCAAAAGATCGTCCGCGACCCGAACCGGTCGGCCAGCGTCCCGCTCGCGGGAATGAACAGCGCCAGCGACAGCAGATAGCTGGTCAGCGCAAGGCTGAGATTGGTGGCGGGCACGCCCAGGTCGCGCGCCATCGTCGGCAGCGCGATGGTCAGCACCGTGCCGTCAAGCTGTTGCATGAACAGCGCCGACGCCACGACCAGCGCGATCACGCGGTAGCCGCGCGCCGCTGCGGGGCTGGCATCGGTGACGTCCGGCAGGCCGCTGCCCGGCGGGACCCCGTCGCCCGCATCCGCCATCGTCGTCGCCAATCTACCGCGTCGCGACCCCATGCCGTCCCACTCGTTGCTGCACTGCAACCTTGAACGCATCAGAACGCGATTTGCGCCCGTCCGATCAGGCTGCGGCCATGGTCGCGCGCCATCGCGCCCGCGACCGGGTTTGCCAACATCCAGTCGATCGCGTTCAGCTGCAGCCGGACGAAATTGTTGAGGTACCAGTTGACCCCCAGCGTCAATGCCGTCCCGCGCCCGGCGGTCGGATTGTCGCTATAGTCGAGTTCCTCGTATCGCGCGGCGAGTTCGACCGCACCGCTGCCGCCGGTGGTGAAGGGCCGCAGCACCTTCGGCCGGCTCCACACCCCGCCCCGCGTCAGATAGGGCGGGGTTTCGCCGGTCAGGAACCAGCCGCCCTGCACCGCCCATGCGTTCTGATGTGTGGTGTCGCCCGCGCGATTCGCCAATTGCCGGCTGCCCGCCTCGGCATAGGCCCAGAGCGAATGGTGGAAGGTGCCGAGTTCGACGCCATAGCCATCGCCCGACACCGGACCGGGGAAGCTGCCCGGCGCGATCCGCAGATTGTCGTTGTAGAAGCCGCCGACGGCGATGCTGCGCGTCGGGCGGCTGACATCGCTCGCCAGCCGTTCGTGGAAACCCCATAGCCCCAGATGCACCAGCCAGTCGTCGGTGCGAACGGGGTTCCAGTGCGCGCGCGCTGCGATGGTCATCCCGTCGCCCGCGGTGCCGGGGTTGGCGATATCGTCCCCCGACAGCTGCACCCCGACATGCCAGCCCTTGCCATAGACGCGGGCCGCCGCGCCCAGTCCGAAAAATCCGCGGGCCGGGATGATCCCCTGCGCCACGACATTGCGTTCGAGGAACGGGACCGCGATCGTGCCGCTCGACCCGTCCAGCCCGCGATCGTTCAACCGGTTGCCGAGTGCGAACTCGGCCTGCTGCCCCAGGAATCCGGTGGTCCAGGCGAGATAGGCCGATTTGATCGCCACCTCGTTATCGGCGAAATCGCCTTCGAGCAGATAGGACAGATGCTTGCCGAACGTCCCCTCGATGCCGAGGCGGAGCGATCGCGCCTGCGTGGCGGTTACGTTGCGGCTGGCGACGTCGCTGCCGGTCGTGGTGCCGGCATCGATCAGGATGCGGCCGCGCGGACGGAAGCTCAGCGCGCCATCGGCGCTGACGAATTCGGGTGTGCCCTTCGACCAGTCGACATGCGCATTTTCGCGCTGTGCCCGCTCGACCCGCGCCATCCGCGCCTCCAGCGACGGCGGATGCGCGTCGGACGGCAGCGACTGGCCGAGCGGGGCGGGGGTGCGGACCGGGGGCGTGGTCTGCGCCACTTGTGGCGGCGGCGCATCGGTCGCGGGGGCAGCGGTGCCTTCGACCGCGGCCAGCCGCGCTTCGAGGCGTTCGATGCGGGCGGCCTGTTCGCGAACCAGCCGGGCCAGCGTCGCGACATCGGCGTCCTGCGCCGCTGCCGGCGCGGCGATCAACAGGCTCGTGGCCAACAGGCTGGCACGAAACATGGGATTTCTCCGAATGGGGCGGATGGAGGTTGTGCCTCCTCGTCTCGGACCGTCGTTCCGGCAGACGCAGTATCGCTGCGGAACGCGGTTCCCGTACCCCGGCGAAGGCCGGGGCCCAGTTGGGGGACGTTCGTAAATCTCTGAAAAGACGTACCAACTGGACCCCGGCCTCCGCCGGGGTACGACCAACTTGCATTCAACGACGCGACGTTTGCAGCGGCCCCGCCCTTGCGGGAATGACGATGCCGGCGCTGTTCGTCCAGCTGACATACCCCGGCATCCGCCGGGGCATGTCCGATCGATCACCCCGCCTTGCGCCGCGCCCGCGCACTGCCGATCAGCAGCGCGAGGAGCGACAGGATCGCGGCGGCGGCGCACCATGCGCCGGGGATCGCCTTGTCGCCGGTCGCCCCGATCAGCGCGGTGCTGATCGCCGGGGTGAACCCGCCGAAGATCGCGGTGGCAAGGCTGTAGGCGAGGCTGAAGCCGACGGTGCGGACATGCGCCGGGATGACTTCGGTCAGATAGACGATGAAGGCACCATTATAGGTCGCATAGATCGCCGCGAGCAGCAGCTCGACCGCCAGCAGCCGCCCGAAGCTGGGCGACGCGACCAGCCAGCTCATCAGCGGATAGGCGAGCACCGCACCCAGCACCGTCGCGGTGATGAGCAGCGGGCGACGCCCGACCCGGTCCGACAGCGCGCCCATCACCGGCAGCAGCACGAAGTTGGTGATGCCGACACAGGCGGTGACGAACAGGCTCTCGCCCGGGCTGAGCGACAGCACCTTGCTGCCGAAGGTCGGGGTATAGGCGGTGATCATGTAGAAGAAAACGGTGGTCATCACCGCCATCAGCGTACCCTGCAGCACGACGCCCCAATTGCCGCCGATGGTGCGCAGGATCTGGCCGAGTTGCGGATGCTCCTTGCGGTTCAGGAACGCCTCGGTCTCTTCCATGTGGCGACGGATGACGAACAGGAACGGGATCATCACGCAGCCGATGATGAACGGGATGCGCCATCCCCATGCCTGCATCGTGTCGGGCGACAGGTTGGTCGACACCAGCAGCCCGATCAGCGCGGCGAACACCACCGCCGCCTGCTGGCTGGCCGACTGCCACGAGGTGAAGAAGCCCTTGCGGTTGGGCGGCGCGATCTCGTTCAGATAGACCGATACGCCGCCGACCTCGACGCCCGCCGACAGACCCTGCACCAGTCGCCCGATCAGGATGATGATCGGCGCGGCGAGGCCGATCTGTTCATAGGTCGGCGTGACCGCGATCGCGAGCGTGCCGAGCGCCATCAGCCCCAGCGTCAGCAGCAAGCCCTGCCGCCGCCCGTGCCGGTCGATATAGGCACCCAGCACCAGCGCACCGACCGGCCGCATCAGGAAGCCCGCGCCGAAGGTCATCAGCGTCAGCATCAGCGACGCGAACTCGCTGCCGGTCGGAAAGAACGCCTTCGCGATGTAGGTGGCGTAATAGCCGAACACCATGAAGTCGAACATTTCGAGGAAGTTGCCGCTGGCGACGATGAAGATCGACTTGAACGCCGACTTCTTGGCGGCGGCCGAAATCGGCGGCGCGGCGCCCGCGCTGTCGGCGGGATAGGGGATGGCTTGGGTCATGGTGTCACCTTTGCGACGACCGGTTCGAGGCCGCTGTCGCGGATCTGCCGGTGGGCTTTGGGGGAGGCGAGATAGGCGATCAGCGCGCGCGCTTCGGCCTGATGCGGGGAATAGGCGACGACACCGGCCGAGAAGGGCGTGACCTTCTGCAACGTGTCGGGCAGCAGGCCGACGATGCGGATGCCCTTGACGGGCTTGAGTTCGCTCAGTTGCTGGAACCCGATTTCGGCCTGACCGTCGGCGACGATCTTGCCGACCGGGGTGGCGGGGATCATCCGTCCCTTGGGCCGGACCTGATCGGCGATGCCAAGCCGGTCGAGCATCGCCGACTGGATGTACACGCCTGATGCGCTATCGGACCATGCCACCGACTTGGCGGTCAGCAGCGTCGATCGCAGCGCGTCGGGGGTGGTGATGTTCGGGGTGGGCGCGCCTGCCTTCACCGCGACCGCGATCTTGGACAGGCCCAGATCGATGGTGGTGCCCGGCGTCACGACCTTCTGTTCGGCCAGCTTGTCGAGCCCGCTGCGCGCCAGGATGACGACATCGGCGGCCTCGTGCCGGGCAAGCCGGTTGGGGATCGCCTGTGGCGTGTCACCCATCGACGGCCCGTGTTCGGTGACGATATGGACGCCGGTATCGCGTTCATATTGCTTGGCCAGTGCCTCGAACGCGGCGGTGAACCCGCCCGAGGTGAAGACATGGAGTTCGCGGGGGCGGCGCTGCGCGGAGGCATCGCCGGTCTGGAAGCCGATCAGCGCGGCAAGTCCCAGGAACAGCGCGGTGCGCCGCGACAGGACGGCCATCGGCCTGGATAGTGGATCGTGCATGAACACCTCTCGTTCGTCCCGCTCTCCGGCGGATTCCCGTGGCGGCAAAGGCTTGAGCCGGCGTGCCGTATGCGACACTAAGCAGCACCGGCGGCCTTTCGATCAAATGCAATGATCGAGCCGCTTTATGCGTCAGGCGCATAAATTGCCGCGAAAGGACGGTCGTTACGCGTAACCTTCGTCACCTTTGGGTTCAGATGCTGCTCGGAATCGCGGCCGGTACGCTGATCGGCGTCTGGCTGCCCGACCTCGGCCGCGCGCTGGGTCCGCTCGGCATCGCCTTTGTGAAGGCGATGCGGATGATGGTGTCGCCGGTCCTGTTCTGCACGATCGTCGAGGGAATCGTGCGCCACGGCGCGGCCCGCGACACCGGCGCGACCGTGTTGCGCAGCATCCTGATCTTCCTCGCAATTACCCTCGCCGCACTCGGGCTGGGGCTGGGCGCCGCGCTGATCCTCCATCCGGGCGAGGGGCTGGTGCTCGCCCCCGACACGGCGATGCTCGACCTCGTCGCGCAACAGGTCCGCGCGCGCGCGATCGCCGGGCCGGGCGATTTCCTGCTCCATATCGTCCCCGACACGTTGTTCTCTGCTTTCACCGCCGGCGACGTCCTGCCGGTGCTGTTCGTCGCCGCACTGGTCGGCTTCGGCCTGCTGCGCATCGGCGAAGCGGGCGCGCCGATCGTCCGCGGTATCGAGGCGCTGACGCGGTTGCAGTTCGCGATCTTCGGCTTCCTGATCCGCGCCGCCCCGGTCGGGGCGTTCGGGGCGATCGCCTTCACCGTCGGCACCTACGGCGTCGGCTTCATCGGGTCGCTCGGCATGCTGGTCGCGACGCTGGCGCTGGCCTGCGCCCTGCTGGTCGCGGGGCTGCTGCTGGCGGTAAGGCTGGCCACCGGCATCGGCCCCGGCGGGCTGTGGCGCCTGTTCCGCGACGAAATCCTGATCGTTCTCGGCACCTCCTCGACCGAGGTCGTGCTGCCGCGCCTGATCGAAAAGCTCGAGGCGATGGGGTGTCCGCGCGGCATCGTCGGGCTGACCGTACCACTTGGCTACTCACTGAACCTCGCCGGGACCGCCGTCTATCTGATCGTCGCGACGCTGTTCCTCGCCGAAGCGGTCGACGTGACCCTCTCCCCCTCGCGCATCCTCGCCTATTTCGCGGTGATGCTGGTCACGTCGAAGGCGGCGGCCGGGGTGACCGGCAGCGGCTTTTCGGCACTGCTGCTCACCCTGTCGCTGATGCCCGACGTCCCCGTGGGGGCGGCGGCGCTGCTGATCGCGATCGACCGCTTCCTGTCCGAAATCCGCGCGCTGACCAGCGGTACCGCCAATGTCGCCGCGTCGCTGCTGGTCACCCGGTGGAGCGGGGTCCGCCCCGCCCTACCGACCCCACGCCGCGGCGAGTAGCGCCATCAGCCGGGTCGCGGTTGGTGAAAGCGTCGCCGACGCGCGGCGCAGCACGCCGATCGTCCGCACGACCTCCGCGCCGGCCAGCGGCCGCCACACCAGATCGCGCGCTTCCGGCCCCTCACAGGCGAGGCGCGGCAGCACCGATGGCCCGAGTCCCGCCTGCACCAGCGCCAGCGCTGAGGTCAGCCGCGTCACTTCGTAGAACCAGCGCAACTCGATCCCCGCCCGCGCCAGCCCGGCGTCGAGCGCCGTCCGGTTGCCGCTTCCCATATGCACCGTCACCAGCCGCATGCCCGCAAGGTCGGCCCAGCCCGGTGCGGGCATCGCGGCCAGCGGATCGTCGCGCCGGCAGACCAGGCCATAGGGATCGTCGGTCAGCGGCTCGAACGACAGGTCGGCATCCGACAGCACCGGCAGGGTGATGGCGAACTCCGCCTCGCCGGTCCGCACCGCCTCGGCACATTCGGTCGCCGACAGGTCGAGCACGCGGACGCGGACGTTGCGATATTCCTGCCCGAACTGTTCCAGCACGTCGGGCAGGAACCGCACCGTCGCGCTGGGGATGCTGGCGACGGTCAGCCGCCCGGCGCGCCGCTCGCCCAGTGCCATCATGCCCAGCAGCGAATGGTCGACCTCCTCCAGCAACCGCCGCAGCAGCGGTACGATCTCCTGCCCTGCGGGGGTCAGCCGGACGCTGCGGGTCGTCCGTTCGAGGAGCGGCGTGCCGACCATCGCCTCCAGCTTCTGCACCCGCCGGCTGAGCGCGGGCTGCGACAGGTTGAGCTGTTCCGCCGCGCGCAGGAAGCTCTTGCCCTCCGCCACGGCGAGGAGTGCGCGCAGGTCCAGCAACTCGCAATTCAACTGGGACATGCATCACTCTACGGCGTTGCGGGAAATCGGATGCCGGCTTGGCGCTGCCGCGCTCGATCCGGCAGCCTGGCCGGAAGATGGACGTTCCGCACGCCGGGGTCCAGAGTCCGGCGCCATATTCGAACAGGACGAATGCGGCCGCCCTCCCGAAAGGGGGGCGGCCCGTCTTGATCATTTCGCGGAACCGGAACCTGGATAACGAACGCCGATCTGATCGAGATAGGTTGGATATTTGCTCGCGTCGTAGTAATATTTCTCCATCTCGGGCCGCATCTCGCGCATCAGCTTTTCGTTCAGCCAGATCGCAGGCTTGTCGTCCGGGCCGATCAGCGGGGCATAGCTGTCGGTCTTGAGCTGGACGTCGCGGAAATAGGTCTTGGCCGCGCTGACCAGTTTCGGGGTGGTCATCAGGTCGAGCACGGTCATCGCCACCGCCTTGGCACCCGCCTCCACGCCCTTGTGCGCGATCGGCGTCGCCATCGCCATTGCCGAGGAGATGTGATGGCCGATCATGTTCGGGATGTTCGACGGGAAACGGACGGTGATCGTTGGCACCGTCCACATGATGTCGCCGATATCGTCCGACCCGCCGCCGAACACTGCGGTTCGGTTTTCGGGGGTGCTTAGCGGGCTGGGCGCGCTGCGCAGCGCTTCCACCTTGCGGCCGTTGGTTTCCTGCACCGTCTTGGCAAAGGCCTGATCGGCGGGCGTCCATTTCGGCATGCCGACCGCCGTGATGTTGGCATAGGCGGCTTCGGCGAGCGGCTTGTTGCCGAAATTGGGCGCGGCATAGCCGAGGATCTGGCGCGTCACCGTCGTTCCGCTGGCGCGCGCGGCACCCTCGGCGATCTCGTTGCCGGTATCGAACAGCGTCTTGACCCCGGCAAAGGTGCGGTCGCGGAAATAATACCACACCGACGCAGTGTCGGGCACGATATTGGGCTGCCCGCCGCCATTGGTGATGACGTAATGCGACCGCTGCGTGACGGGCAGATGCTCGCGCCGGAAATTCCATGCGGTGTCCATCAGTTCGACGCCGTCGAGCGCCGAGCGGCCCTCCCACGGCATGCCGCCGGCATGCGCGGTCTTGCCGTGGAACGTATATTCGACCGAGACCATGCCGTTCATGCCGAGTTCGCCATAGGCGGTGCCGAAGTCGCTGCTGACGTGCGAGAAGATCGAGGCGTCGACATCCTTGAACACGCCGGCGCGGACATAATAGGCCTTTGTCGCCAGCAATTCCTCCGCGACGCCGGGCCACAGCATCAGCCGGCCGGGGATCTTGTTCTTTTCCATCACCTGCTTGGCGGCGATCGCGGCGGCGATCATCATCGGCATGCCCGAATTATGTCCTTCGCCATGGCCCGGCGCGCCGGGCACCAGCGGCTTCTGCTGCGCCACGCCCGGCATCTGCGACAGGCCGAGCAGCCCGTCGATATCGCTGCCGAGCGCGATCAGCGGGCCGCCCGAACCCCAGGTCGCAACGAAGGCGGTCGGCATGCCCGCGACACCGCGTTCGACCTTGAACCCGTTCTTTTCGAGGACATCGGCCAGATAAGCAGACGTGCGCACCTCCTGAAACCCGGGTTCGGCGAAGCTGAACACGGTGTCGACCATCACCTGGATATCCTTGGCCTGCGCGTCGACGGCGGCGGCGGCCTCGACCTTCAGCGGCTTGGGCGCCTGCGCCATGGCCGGGGTGAGGGCGGTGCCGGCCATCGCGGCGATCAGCAGCGCGGCTGCGCCCTTGTGCAGATAGGTCATCTTGTCACTCCCCTTGGATAGGTCAGAATTTGATGGTGAAGGCGACGCGGAAGGTGCGACCGATCACGTCGTACATCGACCGCGCGGTCTGGGCGTAGGCGGGCACGTTGTTGCCGTCGGGGCCGTTGCCGACCAGCACCGGATCGCGGTTCGTTAGATTGTTGACGATGAAGTTCAGGCTGCCCTGATGCCCGCCGGCGTTGAGCTTCACCCCGACCGATGCGTCGAGGTACATCATGCCGGGAATGTTGTTTTCGTTGATCGTGCGCGCACGCGTTGTCGAGGTCGGGCATCCCGCGGTGCATTCGATATAGTCGTTGCCATAGACGCCGTTGCCGAACCCGCGCGCGACCAGGTTCAGGCTGACCGGATCGAGTTCGTAGAAGGCGCTGACCCGGTAGCGCCAGCTTGGCACCGAGAAGCCGCCCGACAGGCTGCCGCCATTCACTCCGGCATAGTCGATCGGGAAGATCCCGTTGTCGATTACGTTCGAGATGTAATGCGTCGCCGCGCCATGGATGCTGATCCGGCCGGGCAGCGACCCGCTGATCGCCGACAGGTCGGTGCGATAGCTCGCCTCGATATCGAAGCCGCGTTCATGCTGGCTGGCGAAGTTGAACGGCTGGATGATGATCCGTTGCAACGCGCCGCCGGTATAGACGATGTTGCCGCAATATTGGTTCGACCCGGTGTAGCAGAAATCGACGGTATTCTGCGACGTGATCGATCCGATCGCATCGTCGATCGTGATGTCGAAATAGTCGAACGAGGCGGTAAAGCCGGAGACGAAGCCGGGACTGAACACCGCGCCCAGCGTCCATGTCTTGGCCCGTTCGGGGTCGAGGCTCGTATTACCGATCGTCGTTTCGAGGAACTGCTGCGATCCGGTCAGCGGCGCGTTCGACGGCAGGATGACCGTGTTGGTCCGCGCGGTGCCTGCCGCGAACAGTTCCTGCAGATTGGGGGCGCGGATGTCGCGGCTATAGGTACCGCGGAACTTGATGTCGGGGACCGGCTGCCACGTCGCGCCCACCTTCCACGTCTGGACCGTGCCCGAGGTCGAATAATCGGTATAGCGCCCGGCACCGTTCAGGTTCAGTCCGGGCAGCACCGGCAGGTCGACTTCGACGAACCCTTCCTTCACCGAATATTCGCCGCGATTGACCAGATAGTTGCCGTACAGCCAACCCGACGAGAATTGCGGGTCGACGGTGCCGTCAATCTGTTCCTTGCGCCATTCGCCGCCGAACGCGATCGCCGCAACCCCGCCGGGCAGTTTGAACAGCGCGCCGTTGACGCTCGCGGCGGCGACGTCCTGCTGGATCGTTTGGTCGCGCTGCGGCTGTGCGGTGCCGTAAATGTAGGAGAGCGCCGCCGCCGACACGCCGCCGGTGCCCAGCCGGTCGATCGGAACGCAGCCGTTGGTCGGATTGGTCAGCGTCGACCGGCAGACGATCTGCCCACCCGACAGCACCGCATCCTGCGCCAGCGCCATGCGGGCATTGTTCCAGGTGTTGGTCAGCTCCTCATGCGACTTGGTCGCGCCATGCTGGTAATAGCTGTCCCACGTCCATCGTTGCCCAAATAGCTGGAATTTGCCTTTGGCACCGAGAACGTAGCGATAGACTTCGCGCGTATTGTCGCTGCCCGGTACCGGAAAGCCGAAATTCGACGTGCCGATCGCGATCGAGGCGAGGCCATTGGCGCGCATCGCCGCCGCGACCGCCGGATATTGGCTCAGCAGATACGCATTGTCGCTACGGATGGTGACGTTGGTGCTCGGCGTCTGCTGGTAGAAACTCTGCCCGCGATAGCGGTTATACGACGCCTGGCCATAGACCTGCAGCGCGTCGCTGACGTCGAACGCGATCCGGTCGAAGAAGCTGATCCGCTCCTCGTGCGGGATCAGCGAATTGGTACCGACATGGCCCTCCAGCGTCGTCCGCCAGTCGCCGCCGATCATCCAGGGCGAAGAGGTGGCGTTGGTCGTGCCGAAGGTCAGTTGCCCGGTCTGACCGTCCCCCAGGAAATAGGTGCCGCGCAACGGCCCGGCGGTGATCAGCCCTCCCTTGGTATAGGTTGCCGGACCGAAACCCGATCCGACCAGCCGCTGGGGCAGGCCGTTGGTCGCGGTATAGGCGGGGTTGTTGATCTGGAAATAGCCATTGTCGTTCCAGTCGCGCGCGATCGTGTCGACGCCGTCCTGCCGGAAATATTCGCCGCTCAGCAGGACGTGCAGGCGGTCGTCGAACCCCGAGACGCCGATCGTCGCCGCCAACCGATAGTTGCGCCCGTCGCCGTAGGTCGAAATACCCTGATCGGCCGACAGCTTCAGCCCCTTGAACCGTTCGTCGAGGATGAAGTTGACGACGCCGCCGACCGCGTCGGACCCATATTGCGCCGATGCGCCGCCGGTAACGACCTCGACCCGCTCGACCAGATCCTGTGGGAAGGTGTTGATGTCAACGACGCCGTTGACCGCCGACGCCACCGAACGCTGCCCGTTGAGCAGTACCAGCGTGCGCCCGGCGCCAAGGCCGCGCAGATTGACCGAATTGATGCCGGCAATGCCGTTCGACAGCGATCCCGAACTGTTGCCCGACGTGCTGCCCTGCCCGATGCTGGGAAGCTGGTTCACGAAGTCGGAGATGTTGGCAGGCTTCTGCGCCTGAATATCGGCGGCGCCCAGCACGGTGACCGGGGTAGGGGCACTATAGCCGTCGCGGACGATGCGGCTGCCGGTGACGACGATGTCGTTGTCGACCTTTTCCTCGTCGGCCGCGTCCTGCGGCGCGTCCGTCGCGGCGGTGGCAGGCGAGGGTGCCGCCCCGGTCGCGTCCGCAACCTGCATTACCTGTCGTGCCCGACCCGGCGTTGGTGCGATTAGCGCCGCTGCGACCGTCGCCAGCAACGCCGCGCGTATGCTGACGTCGCAACCCGCCATCCGTTCGACCGCCCCTGTGCGCGTCTGTGTCCCCGCCATGTCGACTCCCCGAAGCTTTGTTCAAAAGCCTCCGGGCACCGCTCCCCCGACATCATTGTGGCGAACTCGACGGCATCGGGTGGAGAGCGGTCCGCTCGTCCGACCGAAGCCATCGGCGAAACGATCGGATGCCGATGCCGGCGTCCGACCGATTTCACGAAGTCCGTTGCCTAAGACAGGATGTTTCCCCCTGATCCTTTTCGTGAAGCGAATATTGCACGAAGTCGCGCGCATGATCCCGGCAAAATGTCGCTTATATTTCTGTCGTTTCTTCGAAATACGACGCCGAATCGTCGATCGACGCAGGATTTTGGGTCCGTTAGCGGCACCATGTGCCGTGATCCGGCAATCACCGGTCGCGATTCCCGAACAGCACCGGCGGCGCATTGCGATCCGCGACCTGCCGCATGACGAAACTGCTGCGGATACGCGCGACATGCGGCAGCTTCGACAACTCGCTGCGATAGACCCGGTCATAGTCGCCGAACGAGCGCACATGGACCATCATCACGAAATCGGTGTCGCCCGACACGAAACTGCAAAAGCTCATCGACGGGCAGCGTACCACCGCTTCCTCGAACTCGTTCAACACGTCCTCGGCCTGCGACCGCAGTTCGATCGACACCAGCACGGTCACGCCGAACCCCAATCGCTCCATGTCGAGATTGGTCGTGTAGCTGTTGATCGCCCCGCGTTCTTCAAGGAACTTGCGCCGCCGTGCTGCGGCGGTACTCGAAAGGTGAACACGTTCGCCCAATGCAACGTCGGATATGCGTCCGTCCGCGGTTATTTCCTGCAGAAGCCGATAATCGGTTTGGTCGAGCGCGAGCGGTTCCTCCATCGTACAAACGGCCTCCTGCTAGGTCGTTGTGCAACGCACAAGAATTCGCCCGCACCGTCAATCCGCAAAATGCGGCGCGTCAGTTACGGTATATGCCGGCACTAAGCGGTACAGCGCACCACCGATCGCTAAGGCATGCTTCCCGCAGTGTAACCGCCGCGTCATGCCATCGTCGCTTAGCTTTCATCATGCGCCGTCAGTGGGGCGCCCTGTATTGCAAAGGGGCAGACATGGTTGGGCGTATCGCATTTTCCTCCATCCTGCTGGCGTCGGCATCCTGCTTCGCCATGCCGGCCGTGTCGGCGCAGGCATCGGCACAGCCCGTCGCGGACGCCAAGGACGCAGGCGGTAACGACATCATCGTCACCGCACAGAGGATCGAACAGCGTGCCAGGGACGTGCCGATCACGGCGTCGACCGGGTTCCTGCGCAACGCGTTCGACCGGGATGATCTGCTCGACGCCGGCAATACCGGCGGCGGCTCCGGCATCCCAACCTTTATCCCCGGCGAGCCGCGCTTCTACGGTGCGCAACTGACCGCCCGTTTCTAACAAGGATGATGACGATGACGATGATCGGACGACGCGGCGCATTGGCGCTGATCGGCGGCGGGGCGGGGATGCTGGTGCCGGGGGCGGCGGCCAGCGCAGCGACGGCGCGGTTCGACCACGGGGTCGCCAGCGGCGATCCGGCGACGGACGGCGCGGTGCTGTGGACCCGCGCGACTGTCGATACGGGGGCGGGGGACGTCGCGCTCGACTGGCACGTCGCCGAAGCGCCCGATGCCAAACCTTACCGTTCGGGACGGGTGACGGCGCGTGCGGCGGCGGACCATACGGCGAAGGTCGAGGCGACCGGCCTCGCCCCCGGTCGCGACTATCATTTCTGGTTCATCGCGCCCGACGGCACGCGCTCCCCCGTCGGGCGGTTCCACACGCTGCCGCGTGGCAGGGTCGACCGGCTGGTAATCGCCATCGCCTCCTGCCAGCTCTTTCCCGGCGGACTGTTCAACGCCTATGCCGACATGGCGGCGCTGCCGCAGCTCGATGCGGTCCTGCACCTCGGCGACTATATCTATGAATATGGCGCCGACGGTTATGGCGCGGACATCGGTCGCACGCTGGGCCGATTGCCCGATCCGCCGCACGAGATCGTCGCGCTCGACGATTATCGCCGCCGCCATGCGCAGGTGAAGCGCGATCCCGATATGCAGGCGGCGCATGCCCGTGCGGCGTTCATCTGCGTCTGGGACGATCACGAGGTCGCCAATGATGGCTGGGTCGGTGGGGCGGAGAACCATGACCCCGCGACCGAGGGCGACTGGACCGCGCGCAAGGCGGCGGCGATGCAGGCCTATTTCGAATGGATGCCGATCCGCGAAACCCGACGTGGACTGGGGCGCGAAGCCATCTATCGCAGCTTCGAGTTCGGCGATCTCGCGACGCTGGCGATGGTGGAGACGCGGTTACTGGCCCGGTCGCAACAGGCCGCGTTCAAGGGGGACGCACCCGAGCCGGACGAGGTTGCCGCCGTGCTGGCGACACGCGCCCGACCCGACCGCGAGATGCTGGGTGCCGAGCAGCAGCGCTGGCTCGAACAGGTGTTGTCGCAATCGGTCGCGGCGGGGAAACCATGGCAGTTGCTCGGCAATCAGGTGGTGATGGCGCGCGTCGCCGGACCCGATCTGCCGGTGCTGATGGGTCGGGAGCGCTATGAAGCGGCGCTGGCGACGATGCCCGCCTCCTTCCGCCAACGCCTGCCGGCACTGGTCGCGGGCTATCGTGCGGGGGTGCCGTTCAGCCTCGATTCGTGGGACGGCTATCCGGCGGCGCGCGAGCGGCTGTACGCCGCCTTTGCCCGGGCCGGCAGCCGACCAGTGGTGTTGTCGGGCGACAGCCACGCCGCATGGTCGAACGACCTGTATGATGCAGGCGGGCGGCTGGCCGCGGTCGAGTTCGGCTGTACGGCGATTACCAGCCCGTCCTATGGCGCGCTGCTACCCGGTATCGGCAAGCTGGTGGCCGAAACGAACCGCGAGGTCCTGTTCTGCGATCAGGATCACAAGGGCTATTCGCTGCTGACGCTGACCCCCGATGCGGTCGTGACCGAGCATGTCGCGGTGTCGAGCGTCATGGCGAAACCGTTCACCCGCACCGTCGCCGCGCGCCACCGGGTGACGACCGACCGGTCGAAGGGGATCGTCGACGCATGAAGGGAAACCGGGCGGGGGACTGCTCCCGCCCGTTTTTCCAGGACTCCGGCGTACCGACGGAGATTGTCACCGACAGGTCATCGATCCGTCGCGCAGGATTAACCAACGCATCGCAGGGCGCGCCCCGAAAGGACGGCAGTTCAGCACGTCCGGGGGGAATATCATGACTGCACGCCTATGGCTGCTCGGCACCGCACCGATCGCACTTATCGCATCTTCCGCGCATGCGCAGGAACCCGTCGTCGTGGCAGCGACTGCCGCACCCGATGTCGACGAAGCTGCTCCGGTCGAGGGCGATGAGATCGTCGTCCTTGGCTTTGGCCAGACCCGACAGGTGCAGACGATCTCGGCGGCCGACATGGAGCGGCTGACCCCCGGTACGTCGCCGCTGAAAGCGGCGGCCAAGCTGCCTGGCGTCAATTTCCAGTCGGCCGACGCATTCGGTGCCTATGAATGGTCGACGCGCATCTCGCTGCGCGGCTTCAACCAGAACCAGCTGGGCTTCACGCTCGATGGCGTGCCGCTCGGCGACATGAGCTATGGCAACGTCAACGGCCTGCACATCAGCCGCGCGATCCTGTCGGAAAATATCGCGACGACGACCGTCGCACAGGGTGCCGGTGCGCTCGGCACCACCTCGACAAGCAACCTGGGCGGGACCCTCGAGTTCGTCAGCCGCAAGCCGTCCGACACCGCCGATGTCGTCGCATCGGGCACCTATGGCAGCAACGATACCGTCCGTGCCTTCGCCCGGATCGACAGCGGCGACATGGGTGGCGGGCTGATGGGCTATCTGTCCTATGGCTATCTCGGCACCGACAAGTGGAAGGGCTTCGGCATACAGCGCCAGCACCAGGCCAATGCCAAGCTGGTCAAGGAAATCGATACGCGTGGCAGCATCACCGCGTTCGTCAATTTCTCCGACCGGCGCGAAAACGACTATCAGGATCTGAGCTACGACATTATCGCCCGTCGCGGCCTGCGTGCCGACAATATCTCGAACGACTATCCAACCGCGCTGCAGATTGGCCGCGTGTACCAGAATCAGGCGGCGCGCAGCGCCTATGCCGCCGCCAATGGCGGTTCGACCGCCGGCTTCGTGGCACCCTGGACCGGAGCGGGCTTCACCTTCCCGACCGGGTTCGGCACCGTTGACGATGCCTATTACGATGCCGCCGGGCTGCGGCGCGACTGGTTGGGCGGGCTGACCGTCGATGCGAAGCTGACACCCGAATTGTCGCTGACCTCGACCAGCTATTATCATCACAACAAGGGGCAAGGGTCGTGGATCACCCCCTATTCGCCGACCCCGGCGGGCGCGCTCGGCCCCGACGGCACCGCGCTGCCGGCTTCGGCGACCTCCACCAGCGGTCTTGCCTCGCCGCTCGGTTTCCGGACCACCGAATATGGCATCGACCGTGCCGGCAACCAGACGCGCATGGCGCTGACCACCGGCGACAACCGGATCGAGATCGGCCTGTGGTACGAAACCAACACCTTCCAGCAAGCGCGCCGCTTCTACGGAATGAACGACGCCGCGTCGCCGAACCGCAATGTGCGCGATTTCCAGGCCAATGCCTATCGCACCCAATGGGACGGGAAGTACGACACCGAGACGCTGCAATATCACATCGCGGATACGCTCGACCTCGGCGCGCTGACGCTGAACGGCGGGTGGAAGGGGCTGCGCGTGAACAACGCCGCCAATCTGCGGACCGGCTCGTTGGTCGTCGGTGAGATCAAGGCGCGCGACTGGTTCCTGCCACAGGCGTCGGCGCTGTACCGCCTCGGCGGCGGGGCGGAATTGTTCGCCAGCTATACCGAGAATCTGCGGGCCTTCGTATCCGCGGCGACCACCGGTCCGTTCGCGACGACACAAAACGGGTTCAACGCGATCCGTGCGACGCTGAAGCCCGAAACCTCGAAGACGATCGAGGGCGGCGCGCGCCTGCGCTCGGGCGGGCTGCAATTGTCGGCGGTCGCCTATCATGTCGATTTCGCGAACCGGCTGCTGAGCTTCGCCAATGGCGCCGGAATCATCGGCAACCCGCCGACGCTGAACAATGCCGGCAGTGTCGAAAGCTATGGTGCCGAACTCGCCGCGACCTATCGCGTCATTCGCCCGCTAACGCTGTTCGCCAGCTATTCGTACAACAAGGCGACCTATCGTGACGACGTCCGCAACGCGGCGGGCGTGGTGCTGCAACCGACTGCGGGCAAGACCGTGGTCGATACCCCCGAGCATATGGCGAAGGGGGAAATCGCCTATGACGACGACCGCTTCTTCGCCCGGGTCGGCGGCGACTATCTATCGAAGCGCTACTTCACCTATCTGAACGACCAGTCGGTCGGTTCCCGGCTGCTGGTCGACGCCAGCATCGGCTATCGCCTGACCGGCATCGGGGGCGTACTCGACGGATTGGCGATCGAGGGTAGCGTCAACAATTTGACCAACCGGCGGTATATCGCGACCATCGGCACCAACGGCTACACCGCGCGGGGCGACAACCAGACGCTGCTCGCGGGCGCGCCGCGTCAGTGGTTCGTGACGCTGCGTCGCGGTTTTTGACCCGAGCGGACCGGCGGGATGATCCTCTCATCCTGCCGGCCGCCATGCTGATGCAAATGTTCGCCGGCAAGGCGTCTCGATCGGGATGGGCGGCGCATGGCGTGTCGCTACGGTAAGGTTACGACCGGGCGGATTTGCCGACATTTTCCCCGAAAGCACATATCGGGGGACCAGGTGGCGGAGCGGGAGGCCGTTGAACCAAACTCCGAAACCCGCAGAAAACCGTCTCTGAAAATCGGTTCGGGACATTCCGTCCATGTTTTATACCATGGACGGAAAATCTCCCCAAACCGGAAGTCAGGATCGGAGATCATCGGTTGCGGATGATCAGCTCCGTCACCTTGCGCCCGGCGCCGGCTGCATGGCCCGACACCGTCCAGGTCGTCGCGACCTCCTCGATCGCGAAGCGCGCGAACGTCTCACGCACGAACGGGGTCGCGTTGATCGACAGCACGAAGCCGCCAGCGATACCGTCCAGCTGCTCGGCCATCGCGACGTACTGGTCCCGTCCGAACGGCAGGCCATAACCGGTCGTCTCATCGTACGGCGGGTCGAGATAGAACAGCGCGTCCGGCGCGTCGTACCGCCGGATCAGATCCGCATAGTCCAGCTGCTCGATCACCACCGGCGCCAGGCGCGCGCTTAGCGCCTTCAGATCGACGCGGAGCTTTGCGTGGTTGAAGCGCGACGGACCGCCGCGGTTGACCCCGTAGGTGCGGCCTTCGACCTTCCCCCCGAACGCCAGGCGCTGAAGGAAGAGGAAGCGGACCGCACGGTCGATATCGGTCAGCGTCGCCGGATCAACCCGGCGCTGGCGATCAAATTCCTGCCGGCTGGCAAACAGCAGCTCGAGCTCGTCGACGAACGGGCGGTAGTGCCGGCGGACGACGCGGAACAGGTTGGCGACGTCGCAGGACAAGTCGTTGATCACCTCGACCGGCGCCGGCCGGGGACGGCGAAGGAAAACGCCGCCCATGCCGACGAACGGCTCGATATAGGCGCGGTGCGGGATCGTCTCGATGATCGCGCACAGGCGCACGGCTAGATTGCGCTTGCCGCCCATGTAGGGGGCAGGCGGACGGGCAACAGGCAGTTCGGTCAAAGTCAGCATCTTCCACAAGGAAGCACGTCAGCTAACGCGTGCTGATGACGCCGCGATCGCGGCGAGGGCCGCAACCCTCCGAACCGCCGGACCTCGCGGATCCGAAGGTTAGGACGATCGCGGTTGTCCGGAGTTGAGGCCGAAGCTCAGACCTAAGCTGCTGGGGTGGCCTTCGGGGTTTCGCTGGCGGATCGCCTGCCTAACCACCTGGTACCGGGTGGTTAGCTGAGCAGCACAGGCGACTGCCTCCCGCGTATTCCCCGAAGGTCTTATATTCCGCAGGCCACCCGGCAAAACCGGTCAGCCTGTGTCCGCGCGCGCGGGCTGATCCTCACTGCTAAATTCGGACCAGCCCGGTCGCTATGCCCTGCCGGGCAAGGTGCCTCAAGAGGCGATCGCAGACCCGTCAATCACGATCCGGAAGCGCGTCGACGCGCCGATCGCCAGCGTGCCGATGTCGAACACGACGTGGATTGAATCGTCACCCTTGCGCTTGGTGCCGACCGGCAGCGCGGTGATGGCATAGGGATCGAGCGTCGGCGGGACGGCGGTCGCCAGCCCGATCGTCGCGCGAGGATCGTCGCTGCCGACCAGCAGCACCCGGTCGCCCGCCATCGTCGCCCGGGCCCGACCGCGCTCCACGACCTCGTTGACGGTCTCGAACGCCCCGGGCTGGTCGAAGTCGATCAGGCGCATATACCGCAGGTCGACCAGCTCGGCGCCGGTCCGGTTGGTCAGCTCGACGTCGATCGCGATCAGCTTTCCGTCAACCGAGATCCGCTGGTCGACGAAGACCTTCTCCGGGGTGTTGCCAACGAAACGGATCGCATCCGCCTCTGCCGACACGGCGCCGGCGATCTGGGTATAGCCGGTCAGCAGCGCCGATGCCGACTGGACCTTCTTGCCGTCCACGCGGTGCGCAACGACGAAGCCTTCGACCGATCGGCCATACATGATCGCGTCGGCCATCAGCGGCATCGTGGCGTGGCAGAAGAGCGCGGCGCGCAGGAAGCCGCGATCGGCATCGGTCGGGATGCCAGCGGGCAGCGGGCCAGCGGTGCCGAGACTGCCGAGGCGACCGACACCCAAGGTGTAAAAGTCGGTCAGCAGGAAAGCCTCGAGCTTGCCGGCGTCGGTGGTGAAGGTGGCGGTCCGGACCTTCGTTTGCGCTGGCGGCTGCACGATGACCGGCGCAGTCGTGCTGTAGGTCGTACCTTCGACAAGGTACAGCCGCTCGATGCCGACGAGGAAGCATACGCGGGTGCCCCAACGATAGGCGTACTTCCGCTTCTTTGTGTCCCAATCGCCTTCGGTCGTGTTCAGCACGGCGGGAAACTTGATCTGCTGGCCGGGCTGCAGCTTCGGGGTTGCGCCGTGCTTCGCATCAATCGTGGTGACGTCGGTCATGATTGCTCCACTTCGGATCAGACGGATTGTTGAAACCACGAAATTTGCCCAGATATGGGACAGGTGAGGCACCGGGCTTTCCGGCCTCGATCGTGGGGTGTGGGGGATGCCAAGGTGGCAGAAGGCTTGGCTGGCGTTCTGGCTGACGGCGTTGATTGCTATCAGCGGATTAGCGGTGTGGCGGGACAGCGATCCGGAGCGCGTCGAGTGGGAAAGGACGCGCCCGGCGAAGGTGCCGCTGTAGCGGCACCCTGACCGGCTTCGCCGGGATCACCCGTTCTTGATGAAGTTGTAGTAGGCCGTGCCGACGACGTTCGATCCCAGCTTGTTCAGGTGAATGCCGTCCGTGTGCATGTAGCCAGCGGCGGTTGCAGCTTCCAACGTCTCGAAACCCGGGATGGTCGTAATATCAAACAGCGCTACGCCCTTCGCCGCCGCAACGTCCTTAACTGCTTGATGCAGTTCGACCTGCTTCGACTGCGGCCGCGATCCTGTTGCAACCCAGTGCGGAACGATGAGCATTGCGTCCGCGCCGCACGCTTTGATGTCGTCCACCATGTCACCCAACCGGGTCGTGAACGTCGCAACCGCTACCCCGAGCGTATCGCTGCGAGCGTCGTTGATCCCCAGGTTGACCGAAACCAGCTTGATGCCGAGTTCGGTGATGATCCGACGCAATGCCTGCGGCGGGCCGTAGATCGGCGATAGACCATCCGGATTCCCGGCAGCACCGCGCCAGCTTGCCGTGGTCGCGCCGCTCCAACCACCGTTCATGACCATGACACCGCTTGCCGTCATGTCGCGGGCGATCACGGCAATGATGCGGTTGTTCGTGGTGGTGCTGGCGATCTTCGAAAGGCCGCTTACAGCTGGCGAACCAGACGTGGCTGTAGTGGAGGCGGCATAAGTGAACGTCGAGAACCGCAGTTCGTCGGCCGCCGCACTATCAGTCTTCGTGCCCGTGATCTGTACCCCAGATGCGCCGGGATAAAGCACGTTATAGGTCGAGAGGTTCGTCCCGAACGGATACATGATGTCGAGACGGCTGTACTTCTTCGTGCCGTCGTCATTGAACCCGAGCGCGGTAGTGCTGCCGCCGCCCGCCATGGCACCACCGATCGACATTTCGGGCGCAGCGGTCGATCCCCACTGGCCGTTGCGCAGGTCGGGCCGGTACGACAGCGTGCTGCCGCTGCCCATACCGCTGTCACCCATACCGGTCAGTGAGTTGCCGATGGACGGAAGGCCCATGTCCGTCTGGAACAGCTTGTTCGCCACGATCGGCGGCGAGTTGCCATAGGCGTTATTGTTGTACCCGTCCGCCGTGTCACCGCTTTGCGAACCTGCCGTGGTGCTGTCGCCCGCCGCGAACACTAAGGCCTGACCTTGGCCGGTTTTCGCCTTGTTGAGCTGCGCCTGCCACAGCGGCATCAACGTAGCCGCCCCCGCGGCAACCACCGACAGAGCGGTGTTGGTCGTCCGCGGGCTGTTGGTAGCCCCGGCTAAAGTTTCGACGACGTTGACTGCTCCCGACGCCGTCGGCGTACCAGTGATCGCGCCGGTCGAATTGTTGATCGACAGTCCGGCCGAGCCGGCGCCGGTCAGCGCTAAGTTGCTGCCTGCGGTCCGTCCGCTGACGGTACCGCTATAAGGCGAACCGACCGTGCCCGAAGACGGTGCCACCGAAACGGCGCTCAACGTTGGGCTGGGAGTTGGCGTAGGCGACGGCGTCGGCGTTACCCCACCGGGCATTCGATCGAGCGGCATCGGCACCGGGTACGCCCCGGCGCCAGACGTGACGAGTGCAGCGGCCGCGGTTTCCGTCAGGTCGAGCAGCACCGGCGCAAGGAATAGATACGGCGGATGAAAATAGAGAACCTTGGTCATGGATATGCTCCCGCAGGATCAGCGCGGCTGATCGGTGGTGCAGCCGGCAGGGGCGGTGCCGGTGCTCAGAATGGCGTCGAGGCAGGTCCGCTCGTGGCGGACGGCGGTGGCGCGGCCGTTCCCGCGGCCGATGGCCGCGACGGCTTCGGCGAACCGCTCCAGCAGCTCGGCGAGGAAGGCTTTCGGGACCGAGACCAGCTCGCCGGTTTGCGGTGCCGTCAGCGGCTTGATCGTCTCGGTCCGCGTCAGCGCTTCAGGGAGCGCCGGCAGTTTCGGCCGTTCGGTTCGCGCGAGCGATGCTCGCATTGAGGTCGTCGCGCAGCCGGTCGACAGGCACGACAGGAGGAGCAGCGCCGGCAACAGCCGGCGGCATGGCATCGATCGCATTGCGCAGATCCTCGATGGTGTGGCGGAGAAGGGTCTCGGACAGCGCGTCCGCGCGCACGGTCCGGTCGGCGATCGCCGTCGTCACATCCGCTGCCAGGCGCTCGTCACCGCGCGCCTCGGCAGTGCGCTGGCGATGCTGTTCGCCGATCGCGACCTTGGCGCTGGCGCCGCCGGCAGTCCGGCCGGAGCGATAGATCAGCGCGATCGCCAGCCAGATCGCGCCGCCGATCGCCAGCACCACCGCGGCGATCGCCAGCGGCTTCGCGGCCCGGGACGGAACCCCGAAGCCGATCGCCAGCTTGGCGAGCCGAGCGATCACAGGAAGAGGTATTCGCCGCGAGCGTCAAAGCTCGGGCAAGCCTTCACCCACTCGTTCTTATCGATGCGACCGTCGCCGTTCCGATCGGGCGAGAGGTCGCGGTGACCGCAGATCTTTGCCGTGGGATATTCCGCCTTCAGCGCGCGCAGCAGGTCGAGCAGCGCCGCCTTCTGTGCCGGGGTGCGGGTGTCCTTCGGCGTCTTGCCGTCGCTGGCAACGCCGCCGACGTAGCAGATCCCGACCGTTGTGCGGTTATGCCCTTCGACATGCGCGCCGGCGGTGCGCAGCGGCCGGCCGACTTCGATCGTGCCGTCGAGGCGGATGACGAAGTGATAGCCGATGTCCGACCATTTCTTGGCGAGATGCCAGCGGCGGATCTCGGCTGCGTCGACCGACTGCCCCTCGCGCGTCGCCGAGCAATGCACGACGATGCCGGTAATCGCACGATTGATCGGCGTGCGGACCGCGCGCAGCCACGCCGGCACCGCCCCGCCCAGCAGGCCGAGCCGTTCTGCAACCGCCGGCTGCGGCATGCCGCGGGCGATGATCACCAGGACGAACAGCGCGCCGCCGATCCATTCCTGGAAGCGGGCGGGGATGAAGGCGACGACCTCGGGCGGCAGCGACTGCCATGCGGCCTGCAGCGAGACCGGATCGATCGCCGCGAACAGCGACACCAGGGCACCGACCACGGCGATACGGACCGAATGCGCGCGCGCGAGCACGCGCCCCCGGGTAAGGAGCGACGTCAGCATTTGAATTCCTCTGGAAAGGGCGGCGTCAGCCGCGAATGGTATCCACGACCGCCTGCGCGATCGGCAGCAGCGCGCCGACCAGGATGAGGAAAAGTCCGCCGTCGATCATCGCCTTGCCTCCCGGTCGTGCTGCGGGACCAGGACGTCGAGCTTCGCCTCGATCCGCGTGGTCCGCTTGTCGATTTCCTGCTGCTGCTTCGCCATTTCCTCCAGCACCGCGATGCGGCGGCCCTGCTCGTCGAGCTTGGAAATGTACCCGCCGCCGGTCAGCAGCGCGCCGGCGATGAGTGCGCCAACCGAAGCGGCCGGCATCCACGCCAGCCACCGCGGCGCCGGCAAGGGCGTCGTGTCGGTCATCGCAATTCCTTCGGTATGGGTCAGCCGCGACTGATCACTGCCACTTCACCGCGGCGTAGATGGCGCGCATCTCGGCGAGCGTTTTCGCTGCCAGCAGCTTCTCGACAGTCACCTGTTCGATCGCCTCGATCCGTGCCGTACTAGCGTTCGATGCGTCGGCGCCGGCTGCATACCGGTCGATCGTCTTGGCAATGTCCGTCTCGCCGCGCGCCGTCGCTTCAGCCAAGGCGAACCGGAAGCGTCGGCCGCGGGCCACCGGCGTCAGCCCGAGCAGCGCCTGGACGCGTCCGACCGCGGTCGTGGCGAGGGCATTGTACGCTTCAACCTCGGCCTGCTTCATCGAATAGACCGCCTTCTTGGCGCCGCCAGGCGACATATAGCGCATGCGCCAATCCTCGGCGTCCTGCTTGACCTTGGCGATCAGGTCGGCGCGCAATACGGCCGGTGTCGGATCCGTCATCGAGCGCGGCGCAAAGCCGCTGGGTCCGAATTGCCAGTCGTCCGGCATGACGGCTGTATCGGGGCACGGCATCGGATCACAGTCCGCCGGGCAGTTCATCATCAACGTATCCAGATCGTCGGCGCTGACGATGCGGCGCACGACTGAATCGGATTGCCGGACCATTGCGTAACGCTTCACTTCTTGAACTCCGAAACCGCGATGCTCGCCCGGTACACGTAGTAGATACGGGTCCCCCCCGACGTGCTGAGGACCAGGTCATAGGTGACTTGGCCGGCTGCAGGGCTGTCGAGAAACCAGAACGAGTAAGGCGCGCGGGCGCTGGCCGTGCTGACGGTGATCGGGGTTCCGATCCGCACGGTCTGGCCGCCTTGGGTGCGGTTCAGGTACATCTCAGCGCCACCCGCGCTCGTGCCCGCGGACACCGAGGTCTCGTACTGGATATCGACCCGCGTGTACCCAAGCCCGGTCGCGCTCAGCGAGGCGGACTGTGCGATCCGGACCTCGCCGTTGCTGGCCTCCTCGCTGCCACCCGAGACGGCGACGTTAGACGTCACCGCCTGGTTGGCGATCTTCAGCGTGCCGACCGACAGCTCGGCGATCTTGGCGGAGCCGACAGCGAGGTCGGCGATGTAGGCGCTGTCGATGATCTCCAGCGCGGATACGGTGCCGAGGATCTGCTCCCATCCGCCGCCGTTCCACCGCCGCCAGATCCGCGGCGCGGTCCGGGTCACCCATGTATCGTTGAAGACGGGGTTCGTGGGTTGCGCGTCCTGGTAATAGACGATCGTGTCTCGCCCTGGCGCGCCATCTTTGCCGTCGGTGCCGTTCCGGCCATCGGTGCCGTTGCGGCCGTCCGTGCCGTTCGTGCCGTTGGTACCGTCCGCGCCCGCTCTGCCGGCAGCGAGGAAGGCGATGTTGTCGATGCGGCTTCCGGGACCTCCGGCGATTGCCGCATCGAAATACATCAGTCGATCGGCGGTCGTCGCGACGGTGCGATAGACGACCCCGTTGTAGAGGTATTTGACGGTCCGGCCGTCGTAGACGACCTGGAACGTACCGCTGCCGTACCCCGAAACGAAATGCCCCACGGGACTGCCGCTCTCGTAGATATGGGCTTGGCCGTTTCCGATCAGGTACCAGGCGTAATCGATCGAGGCGTAGCTGTTATCCGCGGTCGGATCGCTGTTGAGCCCAGCCATCAGCTCGCTGACATTCTGCGCGCTGAAGCTGCATTGCGCGCCGCCGACATACCCTTCCGTCGAGTATCCGCCGCCGCTGTTCCATCCGCCGCTGCCCTGCTTGATCAGCGAGTTGCCGCCGACGAACACGTCGCCGCTGCCGGCCAAGCCAAATGCGGGCGGTCCCTTGTACGGGATCCAGGTGTAGTCCCGGAAATTGAGGCTGTCCGCCTCGGTATAATCCGAATAGCTGCCCTGCCATGCGCGGCCGCCTGGTACCCGACCGGCGTTGAAGTTGACCGAGCCATCGGGACTGTCGGCATAGGCGTAGTGGATGTACGAAGTCCGACCGTCCGCGCCTTTCTGCCCCGGTGCACCGTCCGTACCGTTCCGACCGGCCGCGCCATCCGCACCCGCTTTGCCGGCGGCTGCGAAGGTGATGTCGGTCAGCTTCGCGCCCGGATTGTAGAGCGAGCAATCGAAATAGAGCGTTAGGTCGGCCGGTGCCGCGATCTTGCGCAATTCACGGGTGCCGAGGGTGTATCGGATGAAGCGGCCGTCATAGCTAACCTGTGCCGTATCAGCGGTCGAATAGGCGCCATACTCATCAATATGGACGCCATTCTCGTAGATGCGACAGATCCCGTCGCCAGCGAGGAAGCAGGCATAGTCAATCGTGTCGAAGCTGTCGTTCGCTGCGGGATCGCTGTTAAGCCCGAACATCACAGCCCGGTCAGTCTGCCCGGCTCGTGCCGTTGCGACCGCGCCGCCGGAAAATCCTGTGGTCGAGTAGGCGCCCGAATTCCAATCGTCGAACGGATTCGTCTTCGTGATCTGCGATCCCGCGATCGCCACCCCGGCACCGGTCAGACCGAACGCCGGACCGCGATACGGCGTCCAGGCGTAGTAGATCGGGCTGTCTGGCTCGGTGGGCGAAGTGCCGGTACCGAAGCCGACATAGGCACGCCCAACCGGAGATCCGGTGGTAAAGTCGACCGAGCCATCGGCTGAATTCGCATAAGCGAAATAGAGATAGTTGGTCGTACCGTCCGCGCCCTTGACGCCGGGCACGCCGTCAACCCCGTCCTTGCCCTTCGCGCCGTCACGCAGGCGCACGATCGAGACGCTGTCGGTGACGTCGCTGCCGGCGAGCCGCGCGCGATAGGTGATCGTCTCGCCGTAATTGTTCGCGAGGAAGTTGAACGTGTCCTCGTTGAGCAGGACGTTGTTATAGTCGAGGTGCGATGAGACCCAGCCTATCGACGCAAGCGACGGTGCATCCGTCCAATCGATGAACGCATGTCCATCCGCACGGAAAACCGCCCACTCGATACCGGCGGTGGTGTTGAAGGCAGTCGCAGTCAGGCGGACCGTCTTCGCCTTGATTGCTCCGGCCGTATCGAGCGTAAACGACTGGTCGGACGCCGTCAGGACAATGTTCGGGCCGGTCGCACCCGTCTTGGTCCGCGTCGCGCTCAGCTGCTTGGCGATCGCGCGCCCTTGGAACACGGCGATGACGAACGCATAGCCCTGGTCGTTGCCGAGATAGTTGGCCGAATAGTTGCCAGCGGCGTCGACGGTCACGCCCAGCCAGTAGGGTTGCTGGACCGTGAAGGTGCAAAGCGACGTCACGTCGCGGCTGCCGAGGAACACCTTCATCTGCCCGTCGCCGATCCCACCGGTGATCGAGGTCGGCGCGCCGTTGGCGTCGGTCGGGTGGGAAAAGGTTTCGTTGGTCAGGTAGGCGGACAGCGTTTCCTTGCCGTCCTCGCCGCTGATCCGCACTGGAGCTGACCAGGCGCTGTCGAGACTGCCGTCCGCCAAGCGCTTGGCTCGCGACAGGAACAGCGGCGGCGGGTTTTCCAGCTTGTAGTGGAACGCGAACACGCCGAAATTGTCGACGGCGTCGATCTGCCCCCACGGACGCATGAACGTCTTGCCCGGCGGCACGACGATATACCCGTCGACGTCGGCAGCGGTACCTGCGTTCGCCCCGCCGGCGGCCACCCAATCGAACGTCGATCCGTCGTTCGGATTACTCGCGAAGTTCAGGCCGAGATTGCCTCGAGCGTTCGTTTCATATGCGTTCGCAGAGCCAGTGACCCGGTAGACCTCGCCAGGCTGAACGCCCAGCCACTGATCCCCGCTCGGATAGGCATCGCGGCCGCGTAGGACGATATCCTGAAACGCGGTAGGCGTCGGCGCATCGTACCAATGCAGAGGCGCGGTACCGGCAGGCGTCGTCGGAACGACGGAACGATGGCGGAAACGGCTGTCGACATATCCGCCATCGGCTCCACGCACACCGTCGCTGCCATCCTCGCCGACCGCAAGAACGGCCGGGCCAAACACATTCCCGCCGTCATTCGACATGCGGAAATAGCGGTCGCCAAGCTGGTATTCGTTGTGCCAGTTCGTCGTGCCGTCGATCGACCATTGCGTGATCAGCAGCGGTGCGTCGGCCCCGTTGCTCCCGTTCGATCCGACCAGGCGCGTGTCGACCGCGACGTCGTCGAAGATCTCGCCGCCGGTCAGGCGCGGCGTTGCCGGTGCGGTGCCGGTGCGGCCGAGCGCGAAGTCGTGCTTCGCCGCGGTTTCGCCGCGCAGGATCAGCTCGACCGTCATCGAGACCGGATCGAAGGTGCGCTTCAGCACGACGCACGGCTGATTGACCAGGCCGTCGTCGGGCAGATGCACGATCAGCAGGTCGCCCGCGCCATAGCGTCGCAGGCGCGGCTTGCAGGTCAGCACGATCTCGCCCAGCTCGCGGGCGTCCAGCAGCTCGTACGCGGCAAGCTGCGCCGCCTGGTCCTTCGACTGGACGAGGTTGTACTGCCGCTCCTCGGCCTTCTCCTCGCCGTCCTCGGCAAGGTAGCCGGCGATCGTCACCGCGGCCGACGGGACATATTCCCATTTGTGCGCGGCCGACCGGTACTTCGGAATGATCGTATTGAGCCGGCTTTCCCAGCCCTGCATCGCGCCGACCTCGACGTCGTCGGTCGCGAGGTCGTATTCGGAGATGGTATCGAGGGCGACGCCCGGCGCCGACAGCTTCAGCCCGAGCTTGCCGCCGATCCAGCAGCGCTCGGCGCCGCCGGCGATCAGGATATTCTTCAGATTATCGTCGCGATTGCCCGGCTCGTGGATGACGCCATCCACGTACCAACCATTCGCATCGCAGACATTCGCCAGTGCGACAAAATCGGCGACGCGGATGCCGTCGAGCGGAATGCCGATCCCAAACGTCTTCCGATAGGTCGCGTCCGCGTTGTTCTCGTCGCGCTCCCAAGTGCCGAGCGCATAGCGCAGGCCCTGCAGCCCGGGGCAGCGCGACCATTCCCACGTCGCCTTGGCGGCGGCGAAGGCGACCTTGTCGGTCGGACTGGCCCAGCGATGCGGACCGCTCCCGCCCGGATAGGTGCTGTCTTTGCGCGGATCATAGGCCAGCACGCCGCGCCACACGGCGCCGGTCTGCGGCGTGCCGGCGGCGAAGCGCTTGCCGTCCTCGTCGAAGCGCAGGCACCACGAGATGGCGGCGAAGCTCGACAGCTTGTGCTGCGGCCCCCAGGTCTGCGCGCCGTTCCAGTGCGTCGACAGCGCTGCCGGTTCGGGCGTGCGGCCAAGCTGGTGATAGACGTAAAGATGGTTGGCGGCATAGCCGGTCGCGGCGTTCCCGTTCAGGGTGACCGGCACGAAGTCCAGATAGGGTGCGACGAAGCCTTCGATCGGGCCGGCGCCCGAATAGACGTCGACCAGCACCATGTACGGGTTGTTGACCTTCGAAACCTTGCCGCCGAACCCCTCGTGGTTGATCCGGTTGCCGCCGTAATAGGTCTCACCGATCAGATACGGCTTGGGCTGGTTGGCGCCGATGCTGACGCGGTTGACGCTGCCGGTCATCGCCGGCGGCTTCTTCGCGGTCAGCTGCGCGGTCACGTTGGCGGCGACCGCGACGGCCGCAGCGATGGGCTGGTGCGGCCCGGGGATCAGCGCGGCGATGCCGGCGACGGTGCCGATGAACTTGGCGACAGCGCTCATAGCCGCCACGCGCCCTTGAACGCCTGCGGGATGATGTTGACGATGCCGGTGCCGAGGTGATCGGCATGATAGCCGGCGACCAACTGTCCGCCGCCGATCGGGCCGGAGCCCGTCTGGCCGGTGGCGATGACGATCGCGTCGAACGGATCCTCGTCGCCGCTTTCCATCAGCGCCAGGTCACCGATCCACATCGCCGCCGGCGCGATGCGCGGGAGCATCGAATCGAGCAGGCTGGTGAGATCCGGGTGACCGGTTGCGCGGAGCGCCTTGGCAGCGCCGATCGCCGAATAGAAACGCGGGATCGTCGGCGGCCGGTGGCCGAGCGCCCGCATCTGCGCCCGCGCGAGGTGGATACAGGTCCCGCCGCGCCCCCAAGAGAACGAGCGCGCGCGGAATCGGGCGATCACCTCGGACGTTTTCTCGGCGCGGGTGTGGAGGTTCATCATGCGCGCTGCACCCCCCGAGGGGGCGACACGACGCCCCACGGAATTTCGATGTCCATGCCGACCGCGTTGTCGAAGCCGCGTTCGCCCGGGAACACGCGCTGGTGCGCGGGCGAGGTCAGCGCGTTGCCGTCGTTGCGGATCAGCAGCCGCTGCGATCGGGTGACGCACCCGATCTCCAGCGCCCGCGTGCCGGTCGCCCTGCGCAGCACCGTCTTGTCGGTCTGCCAGTCGGCCATCAGGTCCGGCTGACCGATGATCCGGCCGGACGCTTCGTCGACCTCCGCAATCCACATGCGCAGGCGCGAATTCTGATAGGCGGGCTGCGAAAGCTCGACCGCGCCGGCGACGTCGCGCGGCAGGAAAGTGATGGTACCGGCAGGCAGCTCGTCGCCGGTGCCCTCGGTCAGCGCTTCGAACATCGAAACGGTGCCGAAAACGTCGTCCGACGACTGGTACAGCTGCCCGTCGAACGGAACGACACCGCCATCGCACAACAGGATGTCGCGGCCGGGCAATTCGAGCTTCAGCAGCCCGACGAGGGTGACCCGTTCCATCAGGCGGTCTCCTCGAGCACGAAGGCGATGCGGGTGTTATGGTCGACCGCGAGGTCCCATTCCTGCTCGCTGCCTTCGATCAGGCCCTCGATCATGGGGCGGGCGAGATGGACGCGCGCGCCATCGGCGAACGACCGCCGAAGCATCGTGTCCGCGACCGACAGCGTCGCCCGGCCGTCGACGCCGGCGGTGACCTCCGACCCGCTGTTGTGCAGGTAATGCTGGCCGCTGCTGCTCTCGATCGAGAACCAGAACCCTTCGCGCACCACCGCGAACGGCGGCAGTCCCCGCACCTGGATCGAACCGCCCGTCTGCCCCGCGCCGTCGACGACGACGCTGGTCCCGCACCCCGACTGGTCGACCGACAGCAGTGGATACGGCACGCGCAGGCCCTGCCGCTTCGCCCGGATCAGCCGCGACACGACGATCGCCGCGCCGGCGGCGTCATTGAGCGGCGGCAGGGTCAGCGAGATCCGGTAATGTGACCCCAGGCGGTTGACGCGCAGCGCGCTCGCGCCGCGCTGGACGCCACCGCGATCGACAAGCGCCGGGGTGGCGCCGCTCGGCGCGATGTTGTTCGGCAGCAACAGCATCAGCCGAGGCTTTGCCGTGCCTGGAGCGAAGCCCGGCGGTTCGATGCGCGGGTCGTGCGCACCGACACGTCGCCGCTGATCGACTGGACGCGCGGTTCGAAGGTCTGCCCTTCACCGACCACCAGCTGCACGATCGTCGGGAGCGACCGGTTGTCGTTCCCCGGCCGGCGGATATCGACCATTTCGCCCTTCGTCGCGCGGAAGGCGACCAGGTTGGCATCAACGCCCGACATGCCGCCGACCGTGAACGAACCGCCGGTGCGAAACCCGGGGAAATCCATCGGCCCGAGAACCGGATCATTACCTCCGGTCGACCCGCCGCCGAACGACGGTTTGCCCTTGCCGGTGAGCGAGCCGAAGACGCTGCCGATGGTATCCCAGAAGCTGCCGCCGCCCGCGCCGCCGGTGCCGCCCTTCAGCTTGTCGAACAGGCCGGCGATGACGTCGGACAGCGAGTTGAGTGCGTCCTCCATCCCCTTCGCCATCCGATCCTTCCACCAGTTCTTGAAGAAGTCGCCGAGATTGCCGTCCAGCGCAGCGCGCACCCCGTCCTTAAAGGTCTGGCGGAAATTGCCCGTCATGCGCGCCTTGTCCGCCTCGTCCCATTCGGTGGCTGCGCGCGTCGCCGCCTCGGCACTGTCGACGCCCTGGTTCTCCAGCTCACGCGCCCGCTTCTTCACATCGATCTCGCGCTGAAGCAGCCGGATGCGCTCCTCGCTGTCGCCCCGGGCACGCGCGAGGTCGACCGCACGCTCGCGCTGGTCGACCTCGAACCATTCCTTGCGAACGGCCGCGCGCGCCTCGTCCATCTTGACCTGGTCGGCCTCGGCAAGCCGGGTCGCCTCGGCCAGGTTCTTGGTCTGCTCGTAATAGAAGGCGATCCGGCGCTTCAGCTCGGCCTGCCGCTCGAGGCTTTCGACCAGTGCCTGATTATGGCCGAGACGGGCGACCTCGATCGCGGTTGACGCCTGCTGGTCGGCAATCTCGCGCGCCGACGATTCCGCGCGCGCCGCCGCGATCGCCGCCATGTCGCGGCTCGCAGCGACCCGCGCCTGGTCGACGGTCAGGCCAGCGCGCGTGTACGCCTCGATCTGGCGCGACAGCGCGAGGCGATCCTGCAGCCGCTGTTCGGCCGCCTTGTCGCCCCGCTCGCGCGCGGCCTCAAGCTCGACCTGCAGCGCCAGCTGTTCGCGGTTTTCCTGATCGTGGCTGGTGTCGCGCCCTTTGCCCTCGCGCGCACTGCGCGCCTTCTTCGGCGCCTTGGGATCGTCGAAGCTGACGGTGCGGGTGCCGGGGGGAGCGGACACGCGCGGCGCGGCTCCAGCAGCAGGCGCGGCCGGCGCCGCCGGCGTCTCATCCTGCCCGACCCCGCCCAGCCCGAGCCGTTCCTTCAGCGCGGCATATTTGTCGCCGATCCATTTCGCCGCGTTGCCGATCCAGGTCATCAGCCCGCCGAACTTGTCGACGAGCCAGCCCTTCACTCCTTCGTACACCCCCTTGGCGGCGGTCACGACGGTCGGGAAGGCGTTGGCGACATAGTTGACCGCGGTCTGGACCGTCTCGGCGAACCATTGGCCGATGCTCGCGAAGCCGTCGCCCAGCCACGCTTTAGCCGCGGCATAGACCAGCTGCAGCTCGGTCCCGACTTCGGGCACCAGCGCGGCCGCCATGTCCACGATCGCGCCGCATACTGATTCGATGATACCGACGACCGCCTGCCATGCACCGGAGAAGTCGCCGGCCAGCAATGCCGAGATCACGTCGACGACGCCGCTGACGACGTCGACCAGTCCACCGAACGCGGCGATGATCACGCCCAGCGTCCGCTCGATGATCTCACCCGACACGACGATCCCCGCCGCGAGGCCGGTACCGAGGAAATCGCGCAGATCGCCAAGCCAGCCCATCAGCGTCGAGAAGGCACTGCCGATCGCGCCGCCCGACAGCTTGGCAAAGATCGCCTGGCACTTGTCCATGATCGCCGACAGCGGCGGGCCGAGCGTCTCGCTCAGGCTCTTCCACACCAACGCCAGCGCGTCGATGATATAGTCCTTGAAGACAAGGAACGCGGTGACCGCGATCCCGATCGGGCCGGTAACGCCGAGCATCGCGCGGCCGAGCATGGTCAGGACGCCGCGCAGGCCGACCTCGCCCAGCAGGCCGATGATCGTCGTCACCGGCGACACGATCAGCCCGATCAGGCGGCCGATCATCCCGAAGCCCGAAGCGAATTTTGCGATGATCACCTTGCCGATGGTGCCGAGCATCAGCACCAGCGGCCCGGCCGCGCTGGCGAGCAGGCCGAAGGCAACGCCGACCTTGTGCACCGCCGGGCTGGCGCCCGCCATTGATTCGAGCACCGATGCGAAGCTGCTTTTGATCGCGGTCATGGCGGCGGTCAGCCCGGCTTCCCCGATCGAGATCTTCAGGCTTTCGAACGCATTCGCCATGCGCTGCGTCGCGGCGGCCTCGCCCTCCAGACGCTTCGAAATCTTGCCGCTGACGTCGCCGCCCGCGATCGTCCCCTGCAGGTCGACGATGCCCTGCCGACCCTGCTCCATGAGGCCGATCGCGGTCCGCGCCGCGTCCGACCCGAAGATGGTCTTCAGCGCGTCGGTCTTCGACTGGTCGGATAGCCCGATCAGCGCGTTGCGTAGGATCTCGGCCTGTTCGGCGAGCGGCTTCATGCGCCCGGTCTTCAGGTCGAAGAAATTGATACCGAGCTTGTTCATGGCGCGCTCGGCCTCTTTCGAGACGGGCACCAAGCTCTGGATATAAGTCTTGAACGACGTGCCGGCGTCCGACCCGCTGCTGAACTGCGTGCTGGTCGCGGCGATCGCCGTCGCGAAGTCGGAGAAGGACACGCCGGCGGACGCGGCGACGCCGCCGCCCTGCGCCACCGCCTGCTGGAAATCGATAAAGCCGAACTTCGACGCATCGAGCGCGCCCACGACATTGCGCACCGCGATCGGCAGCTCGTCGGCCTTCACCTTGAACTGGCCCATGACGTCGGTGACCAGCGACGCGGCATCGGCGACGGGCGCGGCGCCGGCGGCGGCGAGATCGAGCGCCGACTTCAGACCGCCGCCAAGGATGTCCGCCGTCGCGACGCCGGCGAGGCCGAGCGCCTCGATGCCGTCGGCCGCTTCGGTCGCGCCCTTGCCGACCGCCGGGCCCAGCGATCGCGCTTGGTCGGACAGCGCCTTCAGCTCGCCACCGGACACGCCCTTCAGCGCCGCCTCGACGCGCTTCATCGACGCCTCGAAACCCGACGCCGTCTTGTTCGCCGCCGCCCCGAGCGTTGCCAGCGGCACCGTCAGGCCGGCGGTGATGCTAAGTCCAAGTCGCTGCGTCGACCCGGCTATATTGTCGAGTTTGCCACGCAGCTGCTCGAATGCGGTCGCGACCGTGCCGAGGTCGCTGCGTACCCGACTGATCGCCGGCGTCCAGTCGGCGGTATCGAGGACAAGGACGCCGCGAAGGGCGCCGACAACTGCGTCTGCGCTCATGTGACCTCCTTGTCGTTTTCCGGTCCCGCCACCGCCGACCACATGCGCGCGATCGTCAGCATCTGGTCGCCGGACATCGCCCGGCGTTTTGGGGTGCGTTTTTTGGGTTTGGTGAGATCGGCGAGCGCCGGCATGCGCTTCGCCCTGGTCAGCGCGGCGATCGTCCATGCCGTCCACGCGCGGTCCGCGTGGTCGGCTTCGGCCTTCCGCCGCTTGCCCTCGACGATCATCGTCAGCAGACGCGGCGTCGACCGCCAGTAGCTATCTGGGTCGAGCCCTAGCTCGACCCAGATCGTCAGCGCTTTCGACCAGTCCCAGGCTTCTTCGGCGCTGGCACGTTTCCCTCCCCGTCTCCTTTCGCGGCGTCGGGGAACGCGGCCTTGAATGCCTTGCCGATGATCTCACCGGCCTGTTCGACGCCGAGGTCGTGGATCAGACGACCCGCCTCGATGTCGGACATGGCGCCGTGATGCGCCTCGAGGCCGATCCGAAACACCGAGCGCAGCATCGACGCGCTGGACAGCTTCGACCCGATGTCGGCGACGTCGATCTCGAGATCCTGCTCGATCGTGCAGAGCGCGTTGAAGTCGTACAGCAGCATGAAGCTGCCGCCGGCGGCGGTGAAGGGGACCTCGCCCTTGATCGCGTTTGCCATGACGATCAGCCCGCCGAGGGTGCGGCGCGGACGATCGAGCCGCTGACGCGGCCGGTGATCTGCGCGGTCAGGCGGTCATTGAGCGGCGCGGTCGGCTTGAAGCCGCGGATCAGCAGGTTGAACGACCAGACCGCACCATTCGGCCAAGTGAACTTGAACGGCACGCTGCGCTTCGTCGCCTTGGCACCGAAGATCAGGTCTTCGGTCGCGCCGCCGGGAATGTAGTTGATGCCGAAGGTGCATTCGCCCGGATCGGTCATGCCGCCGATATATTCCTTGAACCCGTCGGGGCTGGCGAAATTGCTCACCTCGATCTCGTCGTCCATCTGCTCGGGCGGCTCGATTTCGAACGGCTCGCCGATATCGGTGTACGTTGCGGCGGCGGCGGTGGCTTTCATCGCAATGATGATGCCGAGACCCGTCATCGCCTGACTGTTACCTGCCATGGTCGTCTTCCTTGCTTATGAGGAGTGGTGCCACGCCATCACGTCGACGGCGGTGCGGAAGGTCGTCGCCGGGTCGCCCCGGCTGCTGTCGTTGCGGACATTGGCGATGCGGACGCTGTCGAAGGGGGCGCCAAGCACCTTCCCCTCGACGGCCGCGATCGCCGCCTCTCCGATCTCGTCGGCCAGGCCGCGGCTGTTGCCGAGGCAATCGAGCTGCAACCGCGCGCGGCGCAGCGACTGCGCACCGGAATAGGTCATGGGGCGCGGATCACTGACCAGCAGGATCACGATCGCCGGCAGCGGATCGCCTTCCGGCCGCTCGTCGCGGTAAACCCGCGTGCCGACCAGCGCCGCGACACCCGGGGCGGCGAGCAGGGCATCGCGAAGCGCGGCCGAGACCGACATGGTCAGCCCTTCGCCGCGCGGTGAAGAATGCCGGTCAGCCCGTCGGCGACCGCCTGGACGATGTCGCCTTCCTGTTCGTCCCAGGCGGGACGCATGAACGGGTGCGCCTGCGTCGCGTCATACTGGCGGCCGGATGCCGAGATCTCGGCCGGGCGGCCCATCTCGACGTCGACGGCGTAATAGGCATCGGGCGTCGGGCCGACATAAGCGGCCAGTTCGCTCGAGCTTTCCCCCTCGGCCTGGTCTGACACGGTGATGTCGTCGCGCAGCTTGCCCGAGCGGACCGGCACGATCTGGCGCGCGCGGTCGGCGACCGGTTCGAGCGCGTCCATCAACACCGGCACGACCTGGTCGCGGTCCTGCAGCGCGTCGCCGACGCGGCGCAGCCGTTCGTCCATTTCGTCGAGACCCTCGATCCGGAACTTCGGGCGCATCAGTCGACCCTCGCCTGCGCGGTGACCTCGATCGCGGCGCGCTTGCCCAGCTCGGCGATCGCGCGGACGTCGAACTGCTGCCCATCGTCGATCAGGCGGTCGCGCGGCGTCAGCGCGGCGATCGCTGGCGACCACGGAAAGAAGAACCGCACCGTCTGCCAGGCGACCAGCTGGTCGGCACCAACATCATCGGTTTCCGCGCCGACGAGATCGATCCGCGCGGCGCTGAAGGTGCCGGCGTCGGTGAAGCCCGGCCGGGCGTCCCCATACCGGTCCTTCGTCGAACCGCTGACCTGGACCAGCACGTCATGGTCGAGCAGCGGGACGTCACAGATCCAGCTGAGACCATGGCTGTCGCCTTCCGGCGGCAGCGCCAGGACATAGACATCGTCGCCGACGATCAGCGTGTCGCCGACAATCGGCTCCTCGACGTCGCGCGCCTGGATGTCGAACGTCTTGCCGTTGCTGACCGGCCGCGGCCGAACGGTACCATCGGTCTCCATGCGCAGGCGCGGAATGACCGAGATCGGACGGGTCGTGCCGTCCGCAGAAACATAGACCGCCGCCACCGCGCGGGGGCCGGCGAAGAGCGTCCCCAGCCCGGTGGCGAACGGATCGGCCATTAGAACGTCACGCCGTTCAGGCGGACGCGGTAGACCGTGTCGGTGGTCGACGCGGTGCGCGTGGTGGCACCGATGAGCACCGTGTTGCCGCCCGACGTCTTGGTGAACGTCTTGAGCGCCGTGTCGAAATAGATCTTCGTGCCCGGGGCGGCGTCGGTGTTGGCACCGGTCGCCTTCGGGAAGGCAAACACGCCTTCGACGTCACCCTCCACCTCGGCGCCCTGCGCGGCGTCGCAATTGGCGACGGCGAACAGCGAACCAACGACGAAACCGGCACCCGAGGCGACGGCATAGGGGGCAACGAACGTGCAGGTCCGGCCTGCGTGCAGGAAATTCTTCATTCGGGGTCTCCCAAACGACGACGAGCGGCACGATGGCCGCCCGCGTCAAAGGTTGGTCGGGACGTCGGCGGATCAGCCGCCGGTACGATCCAGGCCGCGGTGGTCGATGACGGCGGCGGCGAAGTCGAGCGACGCCTTCAGGTCGACACCGTCAACGGTGAAGCCCATCCGGTTCGACAGCTGCACACCCTCGGCGCCTTCGAGATAGGTGTATTCGACGGTATCGATCTGGCTGTTCGATGCGGCCAAATAGAACGCCGACGTCGACGTTTCGTCGAGGAGCGGTTCGACGATCGGATCAAGTGCGGTGCGGCCGCCCGAACGGAACTCGTTCGTATCGGTCGACTTCGCCGGCACGAACTGCGCGCTGGTGAACTGGTAGGCGAGTTGTTCCTGATCGGTCGGCACGATCAGGTGCGTGGGCGCGAGGTTCAGCAACTCGCCCTGCATACCCTTCTGCTTGCGCATGCGGGTGCGGCCGGCGCCAAGCGACGTGACCGAGATCGCAGCGGCAGCGCCGAGGTTGCCATGATCCGCGTGGAACAGGGGTACGCCGTCGGGCATCGCCTTGTTGTCGGTCAGCTGGGCATAGACCGTGCGGTTTTCGAGGCGTGCGGCCGAGCCGGCGAAACCGGTCAGAATGCGATCGAGCGCGTTCAGGTCATCGTTGATGATCAGCTGCCGCGACAGGCTGACGATCCGGCCGTAGGTCGTGATGCCGTAGCTGACCTTGCCGTCCGAGAAGGTGCCGTACCGGAACTCACCGCCCTCGTTGACCTTCATCAGGTCGGGCATCGCCGACATCTGGACGACGTCGATCGACTTGAAGTTCGGCGCGTTGGGCGCGCGACGTGCCCACTGGCGGTAGGTCGGCTGATGCTCTTCGTACGACGAGCGCAGGCGACGGCCCAAGGCATTGGCCATCAGCGCCGGGAAGTCCGAGGTGGTATGCAGCGCGCGTTCGGCGATCTCATGCGGCGTCATACCGCGCGTTGAGATACCGCTCGATCCGAGCAGATCCTCGGCCATACGCAGCAGGCCCATGCCGCGGAACTGCCGCGATGCCTCGGGCAGTTGCGAACCAGGCGACAGGCGATGCAGCACCGCGTCCGACATCGCGCGGGCCATGCTCACATTGTCGCCGCCAGCGGCGGGCACCCGGTTTACGGTCGGAGCCGAGCTGTCGCGCTCGGCGAAACGGCGGCCGATATCGGCCATCAGCCCGTCGTGGGTGAAGGCGTTGGTCGCATGGCGGACGAGCAGTTCTTCGCGCGCAGCCCCGTCGAGACCGGCATTTCGCGCGGCGGTCAGGACGGCGTTCGCATCGACGGTCGCCGGTGCCTGGCGCTGTTCCTGGGCGGGCACGGCCGGAGCGGCAGGGGTGGCGGGATCCTGCCGCTGTTCGGTACCGGCAGGCGCGGCCGGGGCGGTCGGAGCGGCGGCGGTGGTCGGGGCGGCCGCAGCCGCGCCGCCCGCTAGGTTGCGTCGCATATCGTCTTCCTCTTGATTGCCGTGCGGTTGGGGATTGCCCGGGGCGGATCGAACCACGGCGTTCGGATCAGCGGGAACGGGGACGAGACTGGCCTCGAGCAACTCCCAACGGGTTGCGCGCCACGTCTCATGGTCGTTTTCATCGATCGCGGTCCGCTGCCACGCGGTCACGCGGTACCCGATCGAGATCGCGCGCAGCTCGCCACTGGCGACGCGCGCCTCGATCGCACGGCCGGCATCGGAATCGGCAAAGGCGACGACGCCGATCAGTTGGCCGTTATCGATCCGGGTCGACAGGACGCGACCAATGACGCCGGACAGCGAATACTGATTATGCGTGTCGAGCAGCGGGCAGACGCCGCTGGCGACGCGCGCCAGATCGATCGCCTCGGCCGAGATCTCCAGCTCTTCGGTGAAATAGTAGCGGCGGACGCCGGTACCCGCCGACAGCACCACCTCGACGGTCCGCGCGGCGGCGTCATAGCTGTCCGGGGTGACGGTCAGGCTGCGCTCGCCACGTCCGCCCGTCTGCGGCTGTCGCCGCTCCTCGGCTTCGTCGGTCGCCGGTGCCGAGCGGGTCAACGGCGCGACCATCATCGTCGTCGCTGCCATCTTGGCGAAGTCGGACGCGGGTCGCGCAGTTGCGCCGATCGTCGCCACACGCGCGCGATCGGGCGACGCCGGCGGCGCCGTCGGTTTGTCGTTCATCGGTTTCTCCGGGAGGTCAGGCGGCGTCGTCGGCCGCGTCGGTCTTTTGCTTGTCGTCGGACTGGCCCGACGTGGCGGACTGATCGCCGCCCTTCGCCTTGCGCGGATCGCCGTCGAACATGAACCCGGGCGCGATCGCCGCCTCGGCCGCCGCCAGATCCTCGGCATATTGCGACAGGAATTCGACGTAATCGTACCCGCGCTCTTCGACGAGCTGCGACAAGGTGACCTTGCCCATCCGCAGGTTGAGCAGGTCGGCCTGCGCATCCTTGTACGGATCGACCGAAATGAAGCCCGGGGGCGTGAAACGCCACCCGAAGTTCGACGTCGGCAACAGCCCCGCCGCCAGCGCCGCATCACGGTACCGGCGCGCGATCACCCGGCACAGTTTGTGGATCACCACCAACCACTGGATGCGCTCCATGCGCCGGCGGAACCCATGGCCGCCGGCACGGAACGACGAATAGTTGACCCGGGAAAAGTCGCCAGTGACCTGCTCGTACATCAGCCCGGCCGCCGCCGCCGCTTCGCGCAGATACTGCGCGGCCATGGCGTCGATACCGGCATCGGCGAGCGGCGGATTAAAGGTGACGTCTTCGTTCGGCAGCAGCCGGGTCATCATGCCCGGTTCCATCCGCTGCTTCTGCGGACCAAAGGTCTTCATTCGCTTGGTATCAGGGTCGAGCCCGATCTGTACGTCGGGATCTTCGGTCTTGATGAACCCGACCATGCACGCGGCGGTGCGCTTGCGGACCAGCTCGGCCTCGAAATAGCCGCGCAGGTTCTGCAGCGTCATGATCGCCGGCGCGAGCAGCGGCATGCCACGATCCTGCCCCGGGCGCAGCTTGTTGTAGAGGTAGACGATCTCACCCGCGGGCACGCGCTCGCTGACCATCCGACGCATCCGGAAGCTGGCGACGTCGCCTGGATGCGCCGGGAACAGCCAATAGGCGACCTTGCGGCCCAGCGCGTCGTATTCGATGCCCCGGTCGATCCATCCGCCGCCGGCGACCGCACCGTCCTTCATCGTGTCGATGAAATCGGGTTCCATCACCTGCAGCTTCAGCGGGGCGATCTTCACGCTCGAATCGAACTGCTGCCGGCGGAAACGGATGATCGTGGCACCGCTCTCGCCCATGCCCTTCACCGACGACCAGACCAGCCCGTTCAGATCCTGGTCGTCGTCGAAGTCGCATTCCTCCGACCAGTTTCGCCATCCGGTGGAAATGGTCTTGGCGTTACGGCCCTTCACGCCCGTAGGCGCGCCGACGATGCCGGTACCGACGATGCTGTCGGCATAGGTCTCGACGATCTGAAGCGCGTATCCGTTGTTGCGCACAAGGTCGCGCGATCGGTTGCGGACGATCTCTTCGCCGCCGGCGACTTCACCATTCGCACTGGTGCCCGGCGTCATCCAGTTGGCGGTCCGGTGATCGCGTTTCGCGCCATCATAGGCCCGCGCCTGCATGTCCATCGCGCGGCGGGCGGAGATCCGTTGCAAGCCCGCGCGGGGATTGAACCATCCGACGGTGCGATCGAGGAAGTTCATCAGAACGACGCCACCCAGCTGCGCGACGTCGATCCGGCCGCCGGCGTTCCGACTTCCGCCTCCATCACGCGCAAGGTCTCGCGCATATCGGACAGCGACCGGTACCGGACCTCGCTGCCATCGGCATAGCGAACGCTGGTGGCGCCGGTGGCGATCGCGCGCTTCAGCGCGACGATGTCTTCGGGAGTGAACATGAATTATCCTCCGAACCAGCTTCCGCCGCTGCCGCCGTCGATCCAGCCACCCGACGATTCCGCCCATCGCTCCGGCTCGGTGACCGGCTCCGGTGTCGGTTCGACGTACCGGTCCAGTACCGCCGCGGCGGCGTTGTCGAGGTTCACGCCAAGGTGGATCAGCCCCTGAAGCGCGGCATACCCGTAGACCCGGCAGTCCGACGCCTCGTCGGCCTTGCTCTTGGGCGTTTCCCAGGTCGTGAAGCGGCGGCCGGCCTTGATCTTCAGCATCAGCTTCGGCGCGAGCATCTGCTCGTACCACCCGATGTCCCGCGACTGGTGAACGTGCATGTACCCGGCACCGGGCTTGTCGAGGCCGAGCCGCGACCGGATCGTATCTTTCGCGGCATTGGTCCCGACGATCGTCGGCCGGTACTGCGCCTTCTTCTTCGTCGACGGTTTGACGGTCGGCCATACCGGCGCCCGCTTGCCCGCCTGCTCCGACGCGCCCTTCACAGCCCAGACCTTCCGGCCGAGACGGTCTTTGGCGAAACGGTAGACTTCCTGTGTCCGGTGGCCGCCTGAATCGATGCAGGCGGCGTCGACCGTGAACGGTCGACCATCCGCCCGTCGCCATACGCGCAGCAGCTGCTCGTCAACGCGGTCCCAAGTCTCGGCCTTCGACGTGTCGCCTTCGATCACGACATAGGCGATCGACCAGCTTTCCTCGCCGCGACCCCAGCCAATGAACTCCAACTCGACGCGATCGTCCTGCGTATCGCCGCCGACCGTGATGACCGCGACACCGTCTGGCACCTCGGCCGCCCAATTCTCCGCCCGGGCCGCGAGGACCTCGGCGCGCAGATCCTTCGACGCCTGCCGCTTGTGCGGTCGGCCGCGCTGCGTGTTGTCGAACACGACCCGGAGATCCGGATCATTCTCGGCCGCCAGAAACTTCGCCGCCTGCTTGGGCGGGGCATCCTTCGGCCACGGGCTGAACAGTTTGCCGGCCGTGAAGCTGGCATGCTCGTTGTCGATCGGCCACTTGCCGCAGTCCGGGCAGCGCGCCCGGTAAACCGCGTGCCGGTCCGATGCCCACCAGTCCCACACCGCAGCGACCGGATCGCGGGTACCGCCTTTCCAGTGGGCCTCGAAATCCACCATCGGGTCGCGGTGCTGGCCGCAACAGTGATAGGGCTTCGTCTGGTGCCAGCGGGTCGTCTGAAGCGCGGCCAGGTGCTGGCCTTGCGTCCAAGGCACCCCGCATGCCTCGCAATGGATCGCGGCGGTCTTGGGGTGGTGTGCGACGACCACCCCGGCCTCGCTGTAATCCTTATCCCATTCGACGTTGCGGAAGAACTCGAGGAAATTGCGGTGGCCGCAGTGCGGGCAGTCGACCGATGCCTGCCGCTGGTCGCCATCGAGATAGCTATCCTCGATCCGGCTCTCGCCCGAAATCGTTGGCGAGCAGGTCCGGATCGACAGGTAGCGCGGAAAGGTGGCCTGCCGCTCGTCGCCCAACGCGATCGCGTCGCCCTCACGGGTGACGACGTATTTGTCGACCTCGTCGTAGAGCGTTACCTGGACCGGCCGGCGCGCCAGGTTATCGGGACTGCCCGCACCAACCATGGCGAGGAAGCCGCCGGGGAAACTCTTGAACGTCAGCGTATCCTCGGCTGACCTGGTCTTCCGGTTGCCGACCAGCTTGCGCAGCTTCGGGGTCGCCTTGATCAGCGGCCCGATCCGTTCCTTCGAAAACCCTTCGACCGCATCGTCCTTGGGCTGGACCAAAAGCATCGGGCATGGATCGAGGTGAATGTGATAGCCCACCACGCTCTCGATCAGCGCCGTTTTCATGAGCTGAGTGCAGACCATGAGCGTCAGGACATGGACGCCGGGTTCGGTGACCGCGAGCATGGGTCCCCGCGCCGCCTCGACGGTTGACGTCCGGAAATCGCCCGACGTCGAACCGGCGCCCGCTGCCAGCTTGCGGAAGCGGTCCGCCCATGCCGGCACGCTGATGCGCGGCGGCGGCGTCATCCCGCGCCGCCACGCCCGTTCTAGCCGTTCCTCCTTCGAAAGCTCAGGGCTAGTCGTCCTCGAAAGCCGCGTCGGGATCTCCAAGGTCGTTGAGCTGCTGCTGGACATGCTTGTTCAGCGCCTCCAGCACCGGGTCGGGCGGCACCCCCAACTCGGCCGCGATCAGTGGGCCGACACGCGCCGGCCAATTCATCCAGGCGTCGCGAAATTGGCGAGCTTGATTGAAAAGGACCGTTTCAGCGACCTCGATGTCGATGACATCGCCAGCCTCTTTCATTGCGACGAGCAAGTTTTTCGCCGCCGCGCCGTTCTCCTTCACCCGTTCGGCATCGGTCATCGAAAGGAACTGTCCGGCGAGCACCTTCGAGATGAAATCGTCGATCTGAACGACCGCGGCGCCGGGGTCCGCACTGGCCGTGGAAGGTGCGGACATTTTGCTGCTGTCCGCACCCTTGTCCGCACCGTCCGCGGTACGTCGGTTTTGCCTCCGCCATCCCGTGCCAGCGAGTGCGGCATCGATCTTTCCATCGCCAGAAACCGGCAGTTTTCCGGCTTTTATGGCATTACGGACCAGTTTGTCGTTGCAGCCGTCAAGCCGCGCAAATTCCCGCGCACTGACCAGATTTACGGGTGCGGACATCTGGGGTGCGGACCCCTTTCACAACTCGTAGCTGGCGGCACTGTGCGCGTCGGAACCCCGCATGGCGCCGGCCCCGGGGGAGGACCCGCGACCGGGGGGGGGTAGGGTCAGCGACCCCGCACCGCCGCCCGCGCGCGGGCAACGATCCGCTCGACCTCGGCGATGCGACGGTCGCTTTCCTGGATCGAATGCGACGGCTCGGCGAAGTCGAACGCGATCGCATGAAGGTCGCCGGCCAGATGCTCGAGCTCTTTGGCAACGGTGGGCTTCGGCATGGCGCGCACCCCCTGAAACGACAAAGCCCGCCGGGTAAGCGGCGGGCTTGAAAGCGTCGGTCACACATCGGTGCGACTATGAATTTCCGTAGCGATGCCCGATTATTGAGCAGGCGTCAAGCGGCCGCCATTGCGGATGGTCCACAACCCGTCCAGCCCCTTTGTGAGCGTGGCCTGCGCATCTGACCAGCGCAGTTGGTACCGCTCGGGCAGGAACAGGTGCCAGTCCTGCAGCTGGACCATGCGATCCTGCCCTGGTGGGGGCATCGCCATGCCGAGCGTAGCGTCGACGGGATCGCCGGAACGGGCATGCGCAGTGCTGACCATCATCTTCTCCGCCACCGCACGCTGCGTCCGGCCGATGACGCTGGCCCGCGCCTGGATCAGCCAGTCCAGCCACGATGGTCCAGCATCAGCAAATGGGTCGAGGACCAGTTCGTCGACGGCGCGACGGGTAGGGCGTCCCAACCGATCGAGGGCGGCGATGATGCGGTTCAACGCGTCCTCCTGTCGGCGGTCGCGGGCATCGGCCTCTTCGATCGTCGCTTCACGATCGACGCCGGCAGGCAGTTCGTCGACCAGTCCGGACACCATTTTCGCGTATAGCCCGCTGACCGGTGACGGTGCAGGCAGCTTGCGCCAGTACAGCATCGAGAAGCGGCGGCCGGCGTCGCGCAGTTCCTGCGCAATCGCCTCGTCGGCATCGAGGAGCCCCGCAGCCCATGCCCGCCCGATCGGATCGATCGTCTCCTCGGCGTTGACCGCCTTGATACCAGGAACGGCAACGACGCCGGCCCGGCGCTGCGCCTTGTTCGGCATGGTGCCTGCCAGCGCCGCCGCTGCGCCCTCCGACACCCATAGCGCCCTCGACGCGGCCGGGACCGATCCCGACCGCGCCAACCGCTGCATCTGCAATTCGGGCGTGCCCTTATCGCGCGCCGGCGTGCGCACCAGCTGACCGCTGGGATGCCGTTTGCCCGCTTTGCGCTTCCGTCCTGCTCGTGCCATGTCGCTCCCCGCACCGCGGGACTGCGATGTTCACGGTACGTGCTTCAGAGCGTCCAAGGCAGCTAGTCCGAATTCCGGCACAACAGGATCAACGGGATAGGCGGTGGCGAGCGGCTGCACCGACAGCGCGGGTTCGGTTACCGTCCACCCGCGCCCTGCACAGGCAAGATGCAGCTCGGCGTCGGAGAAGTTGGCCGCACGGTCGACCAGGACGATCGAGCGCGCGCGGCCGGGCGTATAGGTGATGACGCCGGCGGCCTGCAGCTCGTCGAGCCAGCGGCCGACATGCTGGCGGGTCAGGCCGGTTTCCTGCGCGATCTCGCGGTGGCTGGGCGATGCCCCGACGGCGCGGAAATGGCGGCGGATGCTTTCGAGGACGAGTTGGCGACGGGACGACATGGAACGCGACGGTGTGAGCTTGGTCATCAGCCCCCCGCCGCACGGCGCCGCGCGGCGTCCGCCTGGTCCGTCATGCCCATCCGCTCGTACCGGGCGATCGTATCGGCGAGGTCGACCGGCACGCCGTCGTCGACGCGCGGCTCGGCCAGGCGCAGCATCTTGCCGTCGCGGATCGGGCTGGCGCCCAGCTGGACGACCCGAGCCGCCCAAACCTCGTCGTGATCGACCGCCTTGCGACCCGACCCGACCATGTGCGCCCGGTGGCCGTCGCCCTGTGCCGCATACGCCCCGGCCGGCCATTGCAGCGCGATCGTCCGTGCTGGCTCGGGCAGGTCGTCGGCGGCTTTCGGTTTCCAATCCGATCGCATCGGCGCAGCCCGCTTTTTCCCGCCCTCGGGGGCAGAAAATGCGTCAGCATTTTCAGGGGTATGGTTCCTAGAAGGTTCTGCATCCCTATTCTGGGAGCCTTTCGGGCGTGAAACGGTAGTCTTTACGCCATCCACAAAGGCTCCCGTTTTTGGGATGCTTCCGCCGAACGGCCCGCCACGCGCCCCTGTGGCAGTCGGAGAGGGCTTGCGTGGCGCGCGCGCTGGTAAGGCGTCCGGTTCCGGTAGGCTTTCCATGCCCAGCCGATAGACCTTCACCTGCTGCGTCCGCCCGACGCGATCGCCGGTGTCGACCAGCAGCGCCGCGTTATTCAGCCGGTCGATCGCGGCGCGCGCGGTCTTCGCATTCAGGCCCGACAGGCGGGCAACGGTGGCGTTCGACGGATACGCGCAGCCGCGATCGTTGGCGAAATTGGCATAAACCAGCAGCACCAGCTTTTCGGATGCGGACAGCCCGGCTTGATCGAAGGCCCATGTCAGGGCGGCGGTGCTCATGAAAATAGATCCGGCTGAATGTGGATAGGTGCGGGGGTTCGTGGCGCCGGAGCGCGACTGGCAGGCGGGGTGCCGTCCAGCCGCGCGCGGAGATCCTGCACGATCGATTCGAGCGCGGCCGCCCGGACTTGATGGCCACGCGCCGGATCAGCGCGCAGCTCGGCCGCCCGCGGGACCAGCCGCGCAAGCATGCCGTTCGCCCAGGCGCGATATTCCGGCGTCGGATGCGTGACGGCCATCAATAGGCGTCCTGCTGATCGCGCTCGCGTCGGAGGCGCGCTGCCAGTTCGTTGCTGGCTATCTCGCGACGCGCATGCTCGCGCGTGCCGGGAATCTCCGCTTCTATAATCCGCCGCGCCTCTGCCGCGGGGATCCGACGCAGGACCAGCCGCTTGTATTCCTCGCGGCGATCGAGTGGGCACCACGACAGTTTCGCCTCGGCGCAGTTGTCCGCGCCGCGCTGTCTCTGCTCCTGCGAAAGGGGGTATGGCGCGGCATGGGTGCGATACAGCCACTTGCCGTGGTCCCGCTGCGCCTTGCGCTGCGCTGGGGTCATGTTTGCCCGATACCGCGCGGCACCTTCGAGCATCTTCGCCTGTCGCGCCGCCACCGCCTCGGTATTGTTGAGGAACGCACGCCGCCCGGCTGCCAGCCTCTCCCGATAGGCTGGGTCGGCATGATTGGCGGCGATCGCGCAGGGACGGCACATGCCGGTCTTGCCTCGCGCCCCGATCCTCGCGCCGCACCCTCCCGTTGCGCAGATCCGCGTTGGTCGCTTCCTGCTCATCGGCCGGCCGCCTCCGCCGTCGTCCATTCGGCGCAGGTCCGGTGCTGGACGAACGGATAGGAGCCGTCGGCCGCACGCCGGCGCAGGGAGCGGGGATCGATGCGGACTGGCCGCTGCTGAACATAGCGAGGCGCGACCATTATGCCTCCTCCCCATCGGCGATCGGCGGGCCTTCGAACGACAGATAGGGCGGCACCCATCCTGCGCCGCGCTGTCGCGCTGCGTCGCTGATGCCCAGCCGGTGCTGGTCGGCCAGCAACCCGCTCATTGCCTGCGCACAGATCTCGCTCAGCTCGTCGGCACCCTTCGATGCCACGCGCTTCGCCATCGCCGGGTCGACCGCGTCGAGCGCCTTCAGCTTCTGGTTCTTCGGCAGACGGGCGAAGAACGCCTTGTCCGGCGTGAAATGGTCGCGAACGTGGCTCGACACGTCGAGCAGGTTGGCCAGCCGATCATGGATCTTGACGCGGAACCCTTCAGTCCCCAGCGATCGCGCCAGCATCGTCGTCGCCACCAGCGCGGCCGCGCGTTCGGTATCGATATGCGGGGCGTTGACGAACAGGCGGAACGCCTCGCCGGTGTCCGGTTCGGTCATCCATGCTTGTGCCCGCAACCGCGCCAATGCCTCGCGGCGTGTCGCCGCCCCCGGCTGGTCGACCAGGTCGGCCTGGGCAACGTGCGGATCGTAGTCATGGCTGGGCAGGCGATCGACGCCCAGCTCCGCCGAACCCTCCCGCGACACCGCGCCCTGATCGGCCGGGCGCAGCATCCCGCGCGCGAGGACGAAGATCAGATAGCGATGCGCCAGCCGCTCAGCTGTGGGACCGCTCAGCAGCGCCGATGCCAGGATCTGCCGGTGATGCGACCGCATGACCTCGACCGCGTCCTTGGTCAGCCCGAAGTCCTCGCGCGCGACGTCCTCCGGCTGGCGGTACACACCGGAATAGGCGGCGCGATCGGTCCGGAACCCGTTGATCACGGGCTTCGGCTTCGCTTCTTCGGTCCGGCCGGCGGGTGCAGGGGTTACAGGTGCAGCTGGTGCAGCCTTGCCGGGCGCCGGCGCGGCGACGCCGCCGATCGGCGCCGGCCGCCAGCCGTGCGGTCGGTACAGCCCGACGATATCGATCTGGCCCGCTTCGACCGTGCCAACTGCGATGACGGGCCCGTCGGGATAATTGCCGATCGAATTGATCTCGATCGCCTCGGCCGCCAGCCGCTTCTCTTCGGCGACCAGGTTCGCGACCTCGGAGGCATTCTCACCGGCCAGCGCAACCCAGCGCGGCGCGACGCCATCCATTTCCAAGTCGGCGATCATGTCCAACCGATCGGCGATTGCCTCGGTCCGCGCGTCGATCTCGCGGAGCCGCGCATGCTGCTCGTCGGTCAGTTCCGTCACGACGTCGATCGGCAGACCGACACCGCCGGCATCGAACTGTAGCGTGACATTGTCGGGCAGCTGCAGGCGCTCGCGCTCGGCCGCCAGTCGCCCGTCGTACAGTTCGGTCAGCAGCTCGAGGTCGCGAAGCCGCGGCCCTTCGCCACCGAACAGATCCTCATCGGCTTGCCCGCCGGCGGCGACATAGGCGTCCATCCCGACGAGCTTCAACTTGCGGTCGACGCCGGCCGCCGTCGCGTCGCGGTTCAGCGCGGCGCGGATCTCGTACCCATGGACCAGCCGCTGGTCGAACACCCGGCGTTGCAGCGCGAGGTCGGTCGTCGACGCATAGATCTTGGCCGCGTCGAGCGTCAGCCGCCCGGCCGCCAGCGCGTCGAGGATATCTGGGTGCAGCTGCCCCAACCGCATCCGCTGCTGGACGTGCAACACCGTCGTGCCGAACCGCTGCGCGATCGCAGCGATGTCCGCGCCGTCGTCGGCCAGCTTGGCGAACGCCTGGAACTCTTCGACCGGCGGCAGCGCGACCCGAGCGGTGTTCTCGATCACGCTGATCTCGGTCGACGTCGCGGCATCGGCCTCGCGGATCTCCACGTCGACGGCATGGTCGGCTGGCAGGGTGCCGGCGTCGCGAAGGCGCTGAAGCGCGCGCAGCCGCCGGCCACCGGCAAGCACGCCGTAGGATCCGCGCGGCTTCGTCACCTTGTGAACGATCAGGTGCGACAGCATCCCGTGCGCGGCGATCGACGCCTCTAGATCGGTGGTGTCGTGGGTGTCGTCGGTCTGCCGCACGTTCAGCGGCGAAATGACAAGCTTCGACAGGGGTATGGTGGTAAGGCTCATGGGTGATCCTCGGCTTGTGGTAACGTCAGGGGCGATCCGGGGGCGGGGCTGTGGCATTCAGTCCCGTCCTCGCTACGGTCGGCGGCGATGACTGCTCGACCGAAGAGGGTGAGCAGCGCCGGGCGTTGCCGCGTGACGATCCGCCGCCGGCGCAGCGCCTTGATTGTCATGCCGTGGCCGACGACGACGGCGCGATCGGCGAACAGGTCCTCCTGCGCCGCCGCCAGCGCGCGACGCATCGGTCCCGACAGGGTAGCAGCGACGCCAGCCGCATCGGCCGCGGTCATGCCGCCAGTCCCAGCTTGCGGCCCAGCTGCTGGGCCAGCGCCGACGGCAGGTAATGCTGGCCGGCCTGCAGCTGCGCGCGCAGCAGCGCGCGCGATCCGACTGCGGCCGATTCCTGCTCGCGCCGCTCCTGCGACGGATCGACCCGGTACCGGTAAACTGTGTCCCGAACGTTGGTCAGCGACTTGCCCAGCGTCGAGGCGATCTCGGCGAAGGTGAAACCGAGATCGTCCATATCCATGATCGCGGCCTCGACGCGGCCGAGGCCGTGCTTCTCTAGATCCACGCGAAGCCGGTCGGCCGGCGCGCTCATCGCGGCAGGCTCCGGCTGATCGGCACCGGCAGGATCGCCGGACGTGCAAATTCGTCCGCGCCGGCGACCGCCGACGCGCTGGTCTGGTACTGCATGCTTCCTCCTGCGGCCGGCGGCGCCGGCCGGTTACGGTTCGGTCAGACTGATGGTTTTTCCCCCTCGGCAATTGCCTTCAGCCGCTGGCGCAGCCGGGCGCTGGCACGATCGAGCTCGTCGACGTGCTCGAGGACGGCGACCGCCTCGGCCGGCGTGACGTCGGCGCCGCCGGCGCTGCTGCTCGACATCGCCTCGCTGATCGCGCGCGACACGTCGCCCAGCTCGGTGGCGAGCTCGAGCGTCGACGCGACCAGTCCTGCGTCATCATAGTGCACGTCCGGCAGACGCACGACGATATGGCCGCCAACGATCCGGGCGAGCGCGTTCAGGATGAAAGGATGCCCCTCCTTCCCGAACCCGATCGCCTCGATCACTGCCGCGTCCCGAATCGTCAGGCTGTCGCGCTGGTTGGGCGAGCAGCAGCGCGACAGCTGGCTATCGGAGATCCCGGTCTCGCGTTCGCATACCTCCAAGCCGCCAGCCGCCTGGACGGCCCGCTTGGTCGCCAACGCGAGGACCTGCTCGTCAGAGGGAAGGGCGCGATCAGCCATGCGCCCGCTCCCGCCGAGGGGAATTGTTGCGGGCGTTTCCCGGTGCGGGCGCGGTGGCCGAACCCGTATCGCTTCCGTCATGAGCAGACAGACGACCAGGACGCGGCGGCAGATCGTCGAACGCCTCGAACGCAACCGGCTGGCCATGGTCGGCCAAATCCTTGGCGATGCGGATGCGCCAGCCGTCCGGCACCTGACGTCCGGTCTGCCGCCACTTCCGGCGCTGCGCTTCCGTGGCGCCCAGCCGCGCGGCCGCGGCGTCGACGATTTCCCAGGTCAGCGTCATACGACACCCGTCGACAGGATGGCGATCGTCAGCACGATGCCAGCAACGCATGCACCGGCGATCTGCCAACGGCGCGCGTTACGCCGAGCGGGGTGTAGATCGTGAAGCGTCATGCTGCCTCCCGTGCGCGCATGGGGCAGTCCGGCGCCGTGCAGGACCGGACGCTCGGGTGTTCCGCACGAGCTTCGCAGGTCGGGCAATGAACAACTGCAGCTTCGGTCCGCGAACCAGTCGCCCAATCGATGGCAACGCGGTCCTTCTCGGCCACCAACTTCAGGTGCGCCAGCCGCGAGGCAGTGAGCCCGCGTTCCCGCCAGCTATGGACCGTCGAAACGGGCGCATGTGTCTTCCGCGAGACGACGACGGTGCCGCCGAGCGCGTCGATCAGATTGGATGCGAAGTTGTTCATAGCGCTGGTATTGCGATAATCGGAACATCAACGCAAGCGGCATGTTCCGAAACTCTCAATTGCGATAGTCGGAATACCGGCCTTCATAGCCGTATGAACATCGAAGAAATCCGACGGCGGATGATTGAGCGCGGCTATCGCCAGGCGGATTTGGCGCGCCGACTAGGCTTGGCACCGAACAAGATCACAAAAGCGTTCAAAGGCGAGCGCCGCTTCACGGCGCAGGAGATGGACGAAATCCGCGAATGGCTGGCACCGAAGGAACCGCCAGCCGCGCCGCAGCTGCGCAGCATCCCAATCATTGGACAAGTTGCGGCAGGCTATTGGAGGGAGGCTGTGCAGCAAGCGTCAGGCGGAATGCCGGCGCCTGACCCATCAATCCCGCCCAATGCCTTTGCGATCCGCGTCGCCGGCGATTCGATGGATCTGCTGGTAGAAGACGGCAGTATGATCGTCGTCGATCCTGATGATAAGGAGCTGTTCCCAGGTAGATACTACGTCGTTCTCAACGATGACGGCGAAGCGACGTTCAAGCGTTTCGAGCATGATCCGGCACGGCTCGTACCGTGTTCGACCAACCCCGCATATGAGCCAATTGTGCTCGGCCTCGGCGGCGCCTTCACAATCGTCGGCCGGGTAATTTGGCGCGCAGCCCGAATGTAGTTCGATCGCTTAGCAAGCTACGCGAATTTCGATCTCCCTTCGTTCGACGTCGCCCGGCACGTTTATGAACAGCTTGCCCCATTCGTCGTACGCTCCAAGCCCAAGCTCCAGAAGATCACGAATCACCTGATCGCGGTCGGTGCGCCATGGCGCAACTGGCTTCCCAAATGAGGTTACACGCCACTGACGAATGGTAGGCACGCCCAACTCCCGATTCCTTCCTCGAGAACGGAATAGGAACAAAAACCTAACGTACGCTAGCCCCGTTCCGATAATCGCAATCTTTCGCTTGACGGCATAGTTCCGATTATCGCATCAATGCGGGGTCACCTGATCCGGCGCATCCCGCGCCGCGCAAGAAGGTGGCGAGGAGCCAGCCGTCGTGTCACCCTTGCCCAGCCAGTCGCCGGACCCTGATGTCGTCCAGGCGATTTCCGATTTCCGCTTCGTCGGGCGCCGTGTTCGCAATCATACCGAACGGCTGATCCGCGCCACCAACCCGAAGGAGCGCGCCGGTCTGCAACGGCAGATCGACGACGACATGGCGTCGCTCGAGATCCGTGCGCAGCGCATTGGCGGCGGCATGACCGGCGGCGCGCTGCTGCTGCTGATCAACGATGACGACAATGCCCGTGCCCGGCGCGTCGCTCGGCCGACCCGCGAGAGCGCCCGCGTCCACCTCGACCGGGTGCAGGAGGCGGTTGCGCACGAAGCCGCTGCGAAAATGGAGGTCCGCGCTGCCAACGCCCGGTGGGCCGACGCCATCCGCGCTCGCGAGGACGCCGAGGCGGCGGCTCGCGCCTATGGCGTGCGAGGCGCAGCATGAACCGGGTCCGCTCCCTGCCGATGCCGGTGCTGTTCCTGATCGCCGCCGTCGGTCTGTATTGCATGGTGCTGCTGATCGCGCTCGCGATCGCATGGCTCTACCGGACGATCGGGGCCGCGCTGTGAACGCGCAGTCCTCTCTCTTCGCCGCCGAGTTGCCAGCCGACGACGACGCGGACGTCCGCGCGGCGGTCGCCCACTTCACCCCGGCCGTCGTCCGGATCCGCGAACTATCGGCGTTGCTCTACGGCTTGCCGAACGCCCGCGATCGCGGGGCGGTGGCGGAGGAGATCGATTCCCTCGTCGCCGACATTGCGACCCGGGCCGAACGCCTCCTGCTGACCGTCGACGATATGTTCCGGCTGATCAACGCCGAGCTCGCGACACGCAAGGCCGGCGCCCATGCGCCGCACGGCGATTACCTTCGCCACCTGTGCGACGAGGCAACCGCTGCCGCTGGCGACGTCGCCCAGGTGGCGCGCGAGATCGAACGGCTGACTGGCAACCTTCAGCGCGCCGAGGTGCGAATGCAGCAGGCCGACCGTGCCTGCGCCGGCTTCGTCGCTGGCTGGGCCAAGCGCGGGAGCACGGCGCGATGAGCCTCGCGGGCATCGTCTTCCTGTCGATCGCAGCCGGGCTGGTCGCGTTCGTCTTCATCACCACCGATTGGGGGCGGGTGATCTCGATCCTTCGCAGCGGTCCGGCCGGGACGGCACCGGAGCCGGACCGCTGGCGCCGGGTCCACCTCGACGGCGATCGGCGCCAGCCGTTCGACGAGCGGGGGCGGCGCTGATGTTCGTGGGAAAGGCACCTCGACCGAAGCGCGTCTACAAGGAACGCGGCATCCCGGCCTATCCCGCTGTCGGTCGCCAGCCGGACACGCTCTACGGGATGAGCGCGTGGTACGGTACGATCGTCGACGGTGAGGACCTGACGGTTCAGCAGCGCCGCGAGATCGAGGATCTGCGCCTGACCGATGCGGAGATCATCACTGTCCGCCGGCTCGCCTCTTCGCGTGAATATTACTGGCCGACGCCCGTCGGCCGGCGGAACGACCGCCGCCCGTATTTCCAGTTTCAATGCCCGATCGCCCGTCGTCGCAAGGACGGACGGATCTTCGTCGTCGCACCCGGGGGCGAGGTGAAGCTCGTCCACGCCGACGGCTGGGTCTTCTGATCACCACCCGGCCGCGTTGCGGCCTTACCACGGGAACCCATCACATGACCGAAGACGTATTGGATCGCACCCGCCGCGACCTTACCACTGCGACGATCGATCAGATCCAGTCGGTGGTAAACACACGGGCGAATATCGCCGCTGCCGTACTGCCGAGCCATCAGATTGCTATGATGCTCGTCGACATCGCCGCAGCCACCCTTTCAGGCGCATGCGTTTTCGTGATCCAGAATGCCCACCAGGGTTCGGACGTCGACGATCTGGCTGCGACCATCATCCAGGGAACCGCCGAGACCGTCACCGGCCGGCTTGTCAAAATGAAGGCTGTTGCGGCGGCCTTGCGTCGGGGTGAGCCGGGACCGGTCGTCCACAAGAAGCTGCGCAACGGCACGCTTGAGGGGATCGCCAATCATGGCTGACCTGGTCTCCCGCCGCTTCGCCGCGGTGATCGCGCGCGAGCTCGGCATCCACGTCGACGACGTGAAGCCGCAGGCGCTGATCGCCGCCGACCTGAAGGCCGATTCGATCGACGCCGTCTGCCTGGTTGTCGCGCTCGAGGACGAGTTTGGCGTGCGCCTGCCCGACGGCGTGATCGCTGACCTGAAGGAAGGGTCGGTCCTCGACCTGGTCAATGTCGTCGAGGCCGCGCAGGCGGGCCCCCAGCCGAAGGAGGCGGCCCATGGCTGACGAAATGGACTTCGCGGCCGAGCTTGAGGAGGAGCACCTGGCGCGCAGCATCAGCGCCGCGCGCCAGCCGGTGCCGGCCGGCGAGCCCGGCGAGTGCGAGGAATGCGGCTACGACCGGCCGCGGCTGATCCGGGGGTGGTGCGCGCCGTGCCGCGACGGGCGTAGCCCGCACCAGCAGCGCGCCGCATGAAGGGCGGCATCGCACCCGGTGATCGCGTGCTGTTCACCGGGGAGCTCGGGCCACGCGGCGCGCATGGGGACGTCCAGAAGGTCGGGAGGAAGTTCGCCGGCGTCCGGTTCGACGATCACGGCGCCATGATGACGCCGAACCGGGACCTGCACCCGATCCCGCGCCGACCGAAACCGATGTGGTGAAGGTAGCCAGCCGTGGACACCCTTTCAATCTGGACGATCACCGCCAACCCAAACGACTATCCCGGCCAGCACGTCGCGCGCCGGCACGTCATCATGCCGGCGGAGGAAGCCGGCCCGACCGACGATCTGCGGATCGCCGACAATCTCGACCAGGTCCGCGAGCAGCTGCCCGCTGGTCTGGTCAACCTCGGTCGCGAACCGACCGACGACCCTGTTATCGTGGAGAGCTGGATATGAGCGTCATGGGACGCATCGAGGCGGCTGATCGGCTGCTGCCCCTAGAGGACGTCAAGGCCGTCGTCGGCCTCGGCAAGTCGATGATCTATCGCAAGATGCGGGAAGGCAGCTTCCCCAAGGCATGCAAGGCCGGCGGGTGCTCCACCCGGTGGAGCGAGCGCGAAGTGCAGGACTGGATCGCGCAGCAGCTGGCGCAGCGGAGGGCAGCATGAAGATCACCGACGCGGACCTGATCCGCCACTGCACCGAACGCGCAGCATCCTATGGCACGCTGCGCGCCTCGGCACCCTCTGCAATCGCGCTGGACGCGGCAGCCGCACGCTTGATCGAGCTGACGACGAAGCCGGCAAAGGAGCAGCGTTCCGCCCGGCCGCCGCTGATCGTCTGGTCGCCCGACGGCGATACGCCACCGAAGGTCGAGCACAAGTCGCACGGCTCGGCGCATCGCGCCGCGCACCAGCTCGCCGCGAAGCATCCCGGCCGGACGTTCTATATAATGGAGCGCAGCGGCCGTCCGGTCACCGGTAAGGAAGGGCAGGCCAATGGCTGATCCGAAGCTCGGTGGCGGCGATTTCGACGCGACGCCGGTTATGACCGTCGTCCCCGCTATGGTCGTTCGACCGTTTGGGTTCGTCCTGCCGCCGGAGGCGGGGGAAGCGTCGATTGCGTTCGGCGCGTCACCCGCACCGAATGGTGGCGCCGTCCTATGTGTTTCCGTCGTTCATACCGACGGTGAGATGCTGATCGCAGCTGTCCCCGAAGGTCTCGTCAAAAAGCTGATGGCGGCAATGGTTGACGCTGCCGAGCAGGTGGCCAGCCGTCAGTTCGCTCAGCCGGGATCGATGCAATGAGCGGCGCCTACACATCAGGAACAGGTCCGCGCTGGGACCCACGCTACCGGCGGCTTCGCGCTGGCGAGACGATACTAGCTACCGACGAGTGCCAGCGGGACGATGGGTCGTGGGTGCCGGCCGTTTGCGTCGGCTGGTCGGCGCCTGATCCGAACTATACATCGCATCGAGTTTATCGCCGCCTCTCGGCCGATGCGGCGGTGACGGTGGAGCGCACCCTAGCTGCGGGCCGCATCATCGATATCATGACCGGTGGCAAATTCGATTGGCGCTCGCGGTTGGGGGATAGCGATTTCCTCGAAAGCGCCGACTGGATGACGGCGTTGGCCTACGCAGACGCTGCGCGCGCCCCCGAGCCTGCCGGGATCGACTACGAATCATCGCTATTCGACGTGCTTGAAACGCTTAAGGCGCACTATCCGTCAATTGCGGGCGGGTTCGCACGCGGGACCGGAGGGTTCGATCGCGATTACATTCTCGACGAATTGCGCAAACCTGCTTCCGCGCCTGCCGGCAAGCTGGATCGGGGCCGTACCGCCCGACGGATCAAAGAATTGATGGACGAAGGCGACGGCTTCTGGCGCGCCTGTTCGGGCTGTCAGGAGGGTGTCGACGGGTACGTTTCCGAGCGAGACTATCCCTTTGACCCGGTGTTCCGCTGCCAGCCCGGCGGCGGGTGCAGCGAATGCGGAGGCATCGGCGTCCTTTGGGACGATGGGCGCGGGTACGGCGATATAACCGGCGACGAGAAACCCGCCTCCGCGTCTGCCGAGGATCAAGAGCCAGACCCGTTCGACGACTGCCTTGGCGTCCATGTAGAAGCCAATGCACGCCGTCATGGCCTCGGCTACCCGCGGGGAGCCGAGGTCGATCGTGAGTGCCAGGCCGTATGGCGGAGCGCGATGGCCGACGCAGTAGGCGCCCTGGACGTGCTTAAGGGCAAGTGGCTGCATAGTCGCCGAAAGAACGAGCGCGAAGCAGGCGCTGTTCTGGGCGCAGTCCTCGACGCGTTGTGGTCGGCCCGCGAACCTGCTGCCCGAAGCTATCGAGAGGCGTTCGAGAACGGGAAAGCGTTGATCGATCGCATCCCGGCGATCGTTGACCGGCCGCCTCAATAGGGCAGAGTGCGCGCGACAACCGGAGCACCGACCTATGGATCACACAACCGACGACACCATCCGCCTGAACACGGCGATCGCCCGCGTCGAAGAGTTTGCCGGGACCTATCCCGACGGTGAACTTATCGACGGCGATATGGACTTGACCGTCGACGACCTGCGGCTGGTTATCGAAGCGGCCAAGCGCGGAGCGCAGGTCGTACCGGTCAAGCGGCTCGATCTCTCAGGTCCGCTACCGGACGATCTTACTCGATAGCACGAAGAGCGCGCTCATAGGCGATCGACGCGGCCAGGGCCTCGGGCGGTTGCTTCCACAAGGCGGCCAGGCGCTCGATCTCTTCTTCGGTCGGTTCGGCGCCACGCCATAGGTCGTCCAGCCGAGCGCGACCGATCTTCGCTTTCCGCTCGATCACATGCATGGGCGTTGTCCGCTGGCGCAGCCACGCATACAGCCACCCGTCGCCCTCCCGCATCGCGCGGGCGATCGGATGGGCCTCCGTCCATGGCTCGGGCGGCGTGACGATCGGCCGTTCACCCTTCCGACGCATCGTCCGCCTCCCCGGGGCCGGTCGCAGCGTAGCGCACCGGCCGCCCCAGCTGCGACGCCGGCGGGTCGAGGTCGACGATCAGCAGGTCCGCCCATTCCTGCGCCAGCTCGCGCCGGCGCGGCATATATGCGGCGCGGTTATAAGCCGCCTCGACCTTGTCCTTGGGGACGTGCGCCAGCATCAGGTCGACGACGGCCCGATCGCCATCCTGCCGATCGGGCAGCTCGTTCATGATCGTGCTGAAGGCCGCGCGGAAACCGTGCGGGACGTGCGTCTGATAATAGCCAGCACGGATCAGCAGCGCGCGCAGGGTGTTTTCGGAGATCGGTCGATGCGAGTGCCGCTCTGACGGGAACAGCAGCGCATACCGGCCGCTGACCTGCTCGAGCGCCTTCAGGACCTCTACCGCCTGGCGGGACAGTGGGACCAAGTGATCGCCGCCGGCCTCTTCCTTGCGATCCTTGTCGCCCTTCATGCGGGCGGACGGGATGCGCCATAGCGGAGCCGGACCGTCGAGGTCCTCGAGCTCGTCCCAGCGCGCGCCGGCGATTTCACCCGGGCGGACCGCCGTCAGCGCCAGCAGGCGCAGGGCGAACTTCGTGCCGGCGCGGGTGCGCTTCGCCTCGCATTTCTTCAGCAGCTCGCGGACGCGGCGCACGCGCTCGTCGTTGTCCTGGGTGCCGTCGATGATCGACGGCTGCTTTTTCGCCTTCGGCTTCGTCGCCAGCACCTTGGTCAGTGAAACCGGCGCCGGATCGACTGAGCAGATCCCGGCCGCGATCCCGAAGGTGAAGATGTCGGAGATCCGCTGGCGCAGCCGCAGGGCGGTCTCGATCGCGCCGCGCCGCTCGACGGCATGCAGCAGCTCGAGGATCCGCGCGGTGTCTATATCAACCATCGGCATCTTGCCGATCGCCGGATAGGCATCGCGTCGAAGCGACTTCAGGACGTCGTCGCTATGGACGGCCGACCAGCCGGCGTTCGGCGACGACCAGTTGTGCGCGTCGCGTACTCGGGCCGATCCATGTTGCTCATACCATGCGTCGCGCTTCGCCAGCGACCAGCCGCTCTTCTTCTCGAACCAGCGATCGCCGACGACCTGGAACGTATTGATGGCCGCGGCCGATCGGACGGCGCGCTTCTCCTTCTTCGCCAACGCCGGGTCGCGCCCCTCCATCAGAACGCGCTTGGCCTGGTCGCGCGCCTCGCGCGCCTCGCCCAACGACACGATCGGATAGGCGCCGATCGTCAGCGTCTTCTGCGCCGGTTTGCCCGAGGCGGACCGGCCGAAGGTATAGTTCATCCGCCAGTGCTTTCCGCCGGCGGGTGTGACGTGGAGATAGAGCTGTCCGGAATCGGTCAGCTTGTATGCGGCATCGCGCGGCTTCGCCGCTTTCACCTTGGCATCGTTCAGCGCCATGGCTGTGAGCTCCATACCATGGCGCCGACGTTCCATACCATGTGCCATGCCATGGTATCGGGTGGACGCGAGTGGACGAGTGTGACCATTTGTCCCGCCTCTATGAGGGACAATTCGTCACGTTTCCATACGTTGTGGAAGGATATGGACGCCGTGGCACGGCGTGTTGGCGGAGCGGGAGGGATTCGAACCCTCGATACGGTTTGGCCGTATACTCACTTTCCAGGCGAGCGCCTTCGACCACTCGGCCACCGCTCCGCATTGCCGGAAGGTGGGTTCCCTAGGGCGCGGCGGGGTTTCGTGCAAGCGGGAGTTGCGGGGGCGATAGGGTGCGTGGCAGGATGGGGCACATGCACTTCGTCTCGCTGATCGCGGCGCTGCTTCAGGCCGCTGCTCCCGCCACTCCGCCGACCCCAGCCGATCCGAGCGAGAGCGACTGGCGGGCGATCCCCGACGACGAATTGCTGGTCATGACGCTGGCGGGGGACAGGCGGGTCGTGATCCGGCTGGCGCCGCGCTATGCGCCTGTCCATGTCGACAATCTGCGCAAGCTGGCACGCGCGCATTGGTGGGACGGCAGTTCGGTCTACCGGGTGCAGGACAATTACGTCGCGCAATGGGGCGACGTGACCGAGAAGAAGCCGTTGCCGGCCGGAGTCGTCGCCAATCCGCCAGCCGAATATGTCACGAGACGCTATGACGCAGTCACGCAGATGACGCGGCGCGATCCCTATGCAGCGAAGAGCGGGCACAGCGCCGATGGCTGGCCGGTGGCGAGCGACGGCAAGGGCGCATGGCTGACCCACTGCTATGCGATGGTCGGCGTCGGGCGCGACATGGCGCCGAGCACCGGCAGTGGCGCCGAACTCTACGCGGTAATCGGCCATGGCCCACGCCATCTCGACCGCAACATCGCGCTGGTCGGGCGGGTGGTCGAAGGGATCGAATATCTGTCGTCGCTGCCGCGCGGCACCGGCACGATGGGCTTCTACGCGCCCGATCAGACGCCCACGCCGATCGTGTCGGTACGGCTGGCGAGCGAAATCCCGGCGGCTGAGCGACCGCATTTCCAGGTGCGGGCGGCAGACAATGCCCGATATGCCGCATGGGTGAAGGGCCGCGAGAATCGTGAGCCGCCCTTTTTCGAAGTGCCGGCGGGCGGCGCGGATATATGTAACGCCATGCCGCCAGTCCGGCGCACCCCGACCAAATAGGCGTCAGACGCGCGGGACGAGCAGCGCCGCGCCAAAGCCGATGAAGATACCGCCGGTCGCGCGGTCGAACCAGCGGCGGACGCGCGGGCGGGTCAAATGGCGGGCGACCGACCGGCCGCCGATCGCATAGGCGGCGTACCACAGGCATTCGACCAGCGCGAAGGTCGCGACAAGGATCGCGAACTGCACCGGCTGCGAGCCATCTGGATCGACGAATTGCGGAAGGAAGGCGGTCGCGAACAGCAAGAGTTTGGGATTGCTGATCCCTACCAGAAAGCCGCCGCGGAACAGGTGGCGCGACGGAATGGCGTCGGCGGCGACGTCGATCGGTGCCGATCGCGCAGTGATCGCGCGCAAACCCAGCCACGTCAGATAGGCGGCACCGGCATAGCGCAGTACGTCGAAGAGGCCGGGTACCGCCGTCAGCAGCGCCGCCAATCCCGCCGCCGATGCCGCAAGCACCCCGATCAACGCGGTCAGGCAACCCGCCATCGCCGGCAGGCTGCCGCGCCATCCCAGCGCAACGCTACGCGTCAGGACGTGCAGCATGTTCGGCCCGGGCGTGCCACACAGCACGACCACTGCCGCGACGAACAACAGCCAGCTATGCAGCGCCATGGCGGTGCGGGATCAGCCCCGGACCCAGTCGGCGACGGCGGTGGCGACGTTGTTCGCAGCCTGATTGATCGCCGGACCGACGCTGTTCGCGTCGATCGTGGCGACGGGTGCGCGGGCTTCGAAGCGGCGCTTCTCGAAGGCGGTCGATCCGGCGCGTTGCAAGGTCGCGTCATAGACCACCACCGCTTCGCTGCGACCGGCGTCGATGCCGAATTCGCGCAACTCACCGGTCAACTGGGCACCAGGATCGGCAAAGCCCTGCCGCGTGCTGAGCACGACCATGTTCGCGCGCGTCGTCAACGTATCCGACAGCAGCCGGGCGAAGAGGCGCGCGGGCGGTTCGACCCATTGCGCTTCCTTGACATAGGCGATGCTGGTCGCGCTCGACTGCACCGGCACGCGGGTCACCGCCAGTTCCTGCGGCACGACGGGCACCTGCACGGTGATCGAACGCGCCTGCGCCGAGCTTTGCGTCGCGCCCGCCGCGATCGGGGCGGCGGGGGCCAGCGTCAGCAGCGCGGGCGGCGGTTCGGCACCGAAGCGGATGCACCCGGCGAGCGGCAGGAGCAGCAGAACCGACAGCTTCTTCATGGGGCGCATCCTCGTCTTCCGCGTCACTTCTTGGGGTCGTAGTCGGGCAGCTTCGAGCGGCCGACCAATGCGGTCGCGCCGCCCTGATCGACCTTTTCCGCGACCGAGGCGAGCGCACCGGTCATCGCGCGCAGGTCGCCGACCAACTGGTTGACCTGGGGGATGGTTTGCTTGCTGAACGCCTGCAGCCCCGGCTTCGCATCGCCGATCGCTTCGTTCAGCGTATCGGCGCTCTTCTGCGCGCTGGCGATGGTGCGGTTGAGTTGCTGGATCGTCGGCTGGATATCATTGGCCAGCACGCCGTTGGTCGTCGCGGCCAGTTCGCCGATCTGCTGCGACGCGATGCCGGCACGCTGGATCGCAACCCGCGTCTCGGCCAGTGTCGCGGCAATTTCGGGGCCGCGATCGGCCAGCGCGTCGGTCAGCCGGTTGGTGCTGTCGAGGATCGCGGCGATCGAATTCTGGTTGCGGTCGGACAGGACGTCGGCCAGCCGCTCGGTCAGCGTCGTGACGCGTTCGAGCAATTGCGGTGCTGAGCTGAGCAGTGCAGCGACGCCGCCCGCCTTGGGCGGGATGACCGGCACGCCCATCGGGCACGACTGTTCGGCGTTGGTTTCCGGGCAGGTGATCGGCGGCGCACCCTTGACCGCGCCGTCGAGCGTGATCGTCGAAACGCCGGTGAAGCTGCCGACGATCGTCGCGGTGGTGCCGAGCAGGACCGGGGTCTCGTCCTTTACCTTGATACGGACGCGGACGAATTGCGGGTCCTTCGGCCACAACGCGATATCCTCGACCTGCCCCGACGGCACACCTGAAAAGGATACCGGCGACCCCTTGGCCAGGCCATCGACGGCCTGTTTGAAGAAGACGTCATATTCCTTTTCACGGCCGCCGCCGACGCGGGCCAGCCACACGGTGAACAGCGCCAGCATGACCAGCAGGATCAGCACCACCGCGCCGACAAGGACATGGTTCGACCGGGTTTCCATCAGCGCCTCTGGGCTTGCAGCGAGGCCGGTTCTACGCCGGCGTCGCGGTCGTGGTCACGGGCGGCGATGCGTTCCTGCGCATCGGTCGCGGCGCGGCCACGGGGTCCGTTGAAATATTCCTGGATCCATGGATGGTCCAGCGCGAGCAGTTCGTCGATCGTGCCGACGGCGATGACCTTCTTGTCGGCCAGCACCGCCACGCGGTCGCAAATGGCGTACAGCGTGTCGAGGTCGTGGGTGATGATGAAGACGGTCAGCCCCAGCGTCTTCTGCAGCGAGGCGGTCAGGTCGTCGAACGCCGCCGCACCGATCGGGTCGAGCCCGGCGGTGGGTTCGTCGAGGAACAGCAGCTGCGGGTCGAGCGCGAGTGCGCGGGCGAGGCCGGCACGCTTCTTCATGCCGCCCGACAGTTCGGAGGGATATTTCGGCCCGGCATTGGCAGGCAGGCCGGTCATCACGACCTTGTACCCTGCAATCTCGTCGAGCAGTGCGGGCTTGAGCTTCGGGTAGAATTCCTTCAGCGGCACCTGCACGTTTTCGGCCACGGTAAGCGTCGAGAACAGCGCGCCACCCTGGAACAGCACGCCCCATTTCTTGCGGATCTCGGTCGCCTCGGTTTCCTCGCGGCCGATCGTGTTCTCGCCGAAGACCTCGATCGTGCCGACGGCAGGCGTCTGGAGGCCGATGATCGAGCGCATCAGCACCGACTTGCCGGTGCCCGAGCCGCCGACCACGCCGAGAATCTCGCCCCGCCGCACGTCGAGGTCGAGATTGTCGTGAATGACCTGATCGCCGAACTGGTTCTTCAGGCCGCGCACGCGGATGATGGCGTCGTTGTCGCTCATATCCAGCCGATCCATGCGAAGAAGATGGCGAAGAAGGCATCGAGCACGATCACGAGGAAAATCGCCTGCACCACGGCTGCGGTGGTGCGACCGCCGACCTGTTCGGCGTCGCTTTCGACCTGCATGCCGTGGAAACAGCCCGATATGCCGATGATCGCGCCAAAGACCGGGGCCTTGATGAGTCCGATATAGAGGTCGGTGATCGGCACGACTTCGCGGATGCGTGTGACGAAGGTGATCGGCGGGATGCCGAGCTGTGCCCAACTGAGCAGGCCGCCCCCGATGATCGCGATGATCGAGGCATAGAAGCCGAGCAGCAGCATCATCACGATCGCGGCGATCACGCGCGGCAGGACCAGCGCCTCCATCGGCGATACACCGATGGTGCGCATCGCGTCGATCTCCTCGGTCAGCTTCATCGTGCCGAGCTGCGCGGCGAAGGCCGAACCGGAGCGCCCCGCGACCATGATCGCGGTCATCAGCACGCCCAGTTCGCGGAAGGTCAGACGCCCGATCAGGTTGATCGTGAACACCTCCGCACCGAACTGCCGCAGCTGCACCGCGCCCTGCTGCGCGATGACCATGCCGATCAGGAAACTCATCAGCCCGATGATGCCGAGCGCCGAAACGCCGACGACCTCGAAGCGCTGGACCGTCGCGTTGAAGCGGAAGCGCTTGGGATGGCGCAGCACGTTCAGGAAGGCGAGGACGGTCGCGCCCATGAAGCCGAGCAGGCCGAGCAACTGCCGGGCGCTGCCGCTGACCGCGTCGCCGATTTCCTCGAGTACGCGCAGCGGTGGGCTGAGCGCCTTTTCCTTGCGGACGACGGGATCGTCGGCGGCCGCGACCTGATCGAACAGATGCCGGCTGTCGTCGTTCAGCCCTTCGATCGCAACGTCGCGGTCGCGGGCGAAGCGATGGACCAGCCATGCGCCGACCGTATCGATGCGATCGACCTGCGACAGGTCGATGCGACTCACCCGGCCGTCGAACGCGCCCAGCCGTTCGGGCAGGTCGCCGACATGGGCGAGCGACAAATTCCCGGTAAAGCGCAGCACGTCGCCGCCATCGGCCCGGTCGTGCGAAAAATCGGCGGAAGCGCTCATCGCCACCATCCATCGGCGATTTGCCGCGTCGCGGCAAGGTGGTACGCGCCTTTTGCATGCGCCACCGCGATCTCGCCATCTATGACATGGACAAGACCATCACCCGCGTCGCGACGTGGACGCCGTTCCTCCGCCACGCGCTGAAGGAACGGGGGCGGGGGGCTTTGTGGCTGCTGCCGATCGCGGGGATCGCCGTCACCGGCTATGTCCTCCGCTTCTATGGCCGCGACCGGTTGAAGGAGATGACCCACCGGCTGGTACTGGGCCGTGCGGTGCCGGGCGAGCGGCTCGCCGATACGGCGCGCGCCTTTGCCCGGGCGACGGTCGCCACCGGGTTGCTCGACGGCGCCCGCGCGCGGATCGAGGCCGACCGGGCCGAGGGGCGGATGCTGGTGCTCGCCACCGCATCCTATCGATTCTATGCACAGGAGATCGCCGCGCTGCTCGGTTTCGATGCGGTCATCGCGACCAATTGCGCCGAAGAGGGCGGCGGCAATGTGCTGGCGCGGATCGATGGCGAGAATTGCTATGGCGCGGCCAAGTTGCGCGCGATCGAGGCATGGGCCGCCGAACAGGGGATCGCGCGCGGCGACGTCGCGGTGCGATTCTATAGCGACCATGTTTCCGACGCGCCGGTGTTCGATTGGGCCGACGAACCGTTTCCGGTCAACGCCCATGCCCCATTGAAGGCGCTGGCACGCAAGAAGGGCTGGCCGGTGCTCGACTGGCGCGACTGACGCGGGGGCGGGCTGGGTCAAGATGACGGCGGAGGTCCTGAAAGACGGTTCGCCGGGATAAACGTTACGCGCGGCGAACGGTTCAACGCCGATTGCGTACGGACTATCTTTTCGAGCTGCCAAGCCGCTTGGCGTTGGCGGTTGCCTTGGCATGGATCGGGGTCAGCGCCCGCCCTCCCGCGCCGATCATGCCCGCGGTCAGCCGCATCGCCCGGTCCTGTCCGGCGGCGATCCGGCGGGCGGACGGCATCCGCCCGGCGGTGCTGAGCGACCATGCGTCCTGCAACGCCTGCATCCACAGCCCCTGCATCGCCGCCATGTCCTTCGCCAGCGAGTCGCCCGCCTTCGAGAAGGCTTGGGTTTTTTCGGTGACCATGCCGGTCAGTTCGACATGATCGGCGGTCCATGGATTGCGCATCCCGGCATCGATCATCGGCATGCGCCGGTCGATGACGACGGCAGAAGCGGCCATCGTCTCCCACAGGCGCAGCCCGGTCTGCGCGGCATCGGTCCACATCTGCCACCACAGGGTAACTGGCGTCGTCATCGGTATTTCCTTCGAACGGTCCGCCGCGGATCGATTGCAGCGGCGCCGCTGTACGCGATGGGCGATCTTTGCGCCATGTCACTCATCGTGCCTTGACCCGCATCCTGCCGCATTGCAGCAAGTGTGCCCATGACGACTCTGCCCCCGATCACGAACAATCCCGACATCCGCTTTCTTGGCCGGCTGCTCGGTGACGTCATCCGCACCTATGGCGGGGAGGCGCTGTTCAAGCGGATCGAGCATATTCGATCGACCTCGGTCGACCGGCATCGCGGGGTGGCGGGGGCCGATACGATCGACCTTGGGCTCGACAGCCTCAGCCTCGACGACACCATCGCCTTCGTCCGCGGGTTCATGATGTTCTCGATGCTCGCCAATCTGGCCGAGGACCGGCAGGGCATCGCCGCCGAACCGGGCGCCGACGTCGCCACCGCGATCGAGAAGCTCAAGGGCGAAGGGATCGGCCGCGACGCGGTGCTGGCGCTGCTCGACCATGCGCTGATCGCGCCGGTGCTGACCGCGCACCCGACCGAGGTGCGCCGCAAGTCGATGATCGACCACAAGAACCGCATTGCCGACCTGATGCTGCTCAAGGATCAGGGCGCCGAGGAAACGCCCGAAGGCGATCGCGTCGACGAGGCGATCCTGCGTCAGATCGCGTTGTTGTGGCAGACCCGCGTCCTGCGTCGCGAGCGGCTGTACGTGGCCGACGAGGTCGAGACGGCTTTGAGCTATCTGCGCGACGTGTTCCTGCCGACGCTGCCTGCGCTCTATGCGCGGTGGGAGCGGGTATTGGGGCAGCGGCCGCCTTCGTTCCTGAAACCCGGTAGCTGGATCGGCGGCGACCGCGACGGCAATCCGTTCGTCGATGCCGACGCGATGCGGCTGGCGCTGGCGAAAGCGGCAGAGGCGGTGCTCGGCTATTATCTCGACCAGCTCCACAGCCTCGGCGCCGAACTCTCGATCTCGACCGAGCATGTCGCGGTCGACGAAGCGATCGCGGCGCTGGCCGAGCGGAGCGGCGACAATGCGCCGAGCCGCGCCGACGAACCGTTCCGTCGGGCGATCAGTGGCATCTATGCGCGTCTTGCCGCCACGCACCAGAAGCTGACCGGCAAGGTGGCACCGCGCCCCGGCAACCTGACCGGCGAACCCTATGCCGATCCGGCGGCGTTCCGTGCCGATCTCGCGACCCTTGCGCGCGGGCTGGTGCAGGAGGGCAATGGCCCGCTGTCGACCGGCGGCGCGCTCGGGCGGCTGATCCGCGCGGTCGAGACCTTCGGCTTCCACCTCGCCACGCTCGATATGCGCCAGAACAGCGTGATCCATGAAAGCGTCGTCGCCGAGCTGCTCAAGGTCGCCGGGGTCGAGGCCGACTATAAGGCACTGGACGAGGATGCCCGGGTCGAACTGCTGCGTCGCGAACTGCAGAGCCCGCGCCCGCTGACCAGCCCCTATGCTGATTATTCGGAGCAGACCGCGTCCGAACTGGCGATCCTGCGCGCCGCCGCCGACGCCCATGCCCGCTACGGCCGCGAATGCATCCGCCACTATATCGTGTCGATGGCACAGTCGGTGTCCGACCTGCTCGAAGTGCATCTGCTGCTCAAGGAATCGGGGCTGTACGTGCCGGGCGAGCCGCCGCAGGCGCATATCATGGCGATCCCGCTGTTCGAGACCGTCGCCGATCTGGAGGCCGCGCCCGCGATCATGACCCGCTGGCTGGCGCTGCCCGAAGTAGCTGCCATTGCGCAGGCGCGCGGCCATCAGGAAGTGATGATCGGCTATTCCGATTCGAACAAGGATGGCGGCTACCTCACCTCGACCTGGCAATTGTCGAAGGGGTCGACGGCGCTGGCGCCGGTGTTCGAAGAGGCCGGCATCGGCATGCAACTGTTCCACGGCCGCGGTGGCGCCGTCGGGCGTGGCGGCGGATCGTCCTTCGCCGCGATCCGCGCGCAGCCGCACGACACGGTGCAGGGTCGCATCCGCATCACCGAACAGGGCGAGGTGATCGCGGCCAAATACGGCACGCGCGACAGTGCGGTGACGAATCTGGAGGCGATGACGTCGGCGACGCTGCTCGCCAGCCTCGAACCCGATTCGCTGAACCCGGCCGATGCGGCGCGCTTCGCGGCGGCGATGGACGCGCTGTCGGATACGGCGTTCAAGACCTATCGTGGTCTCGTCTACGGCACCGACGGCTTCACCACCTTCTTCCGACAGGCGACCCCGATCGCCGAGATCGCGGGCCTCAAGATCGGGTCGCGTCCGGCCAGCCGGAAGAAGTCCGATGCGATCGAGGATTTGCGTGCGATCCCGTGGGTGTTCAGCTGGGCGCAGGCGCGGATCATGCTGCCGGGCTGGTACGGAGTCGGCGCGGCGCTGCAATCCTTCGAGGACAAGGGCTTGCTGCGCGAAATGGCGAGCGCATGGCCGCTGTTCGCCGCGACGCTGGCCAATATGGAGATGGTGCTCGCCAAGTCCGACATGGACGTCGCGGCGCGCTACGCTGGCCTTGTCGAGGACAAGGCGCTGTCTGAGGCGATCTTTGGCCGGATCCGCGATGGCTGGCAGGCGACGCATGACGGGCTGTTGTCGGTCACCCGCCAGACACGGTTGCTGGAGAAGAGCCCGGCGCTCGAAGCATCGATCCGGTTGCGCACGCCCTATATCGAGCCGCTGAACCTGCTGCAGATCGAACTGCTCAAGCGGCACCGCGCAGGCGAGGCCGATGCGCGGATCGGCGAGGGAATCCTGTTGTCGATCAACGCGATCGCGACCGCGCTGCGCAACAGCGGCTAGGCCAAAGTTCACGAAGTTCACACTCGTGCGCGGTTTGTGCGCGGTCGATTTCTGCCAGTCCGTACCTCCGCCGCGTCGTGTCCCCGCGAAGGCGGGGACCCAGGGCCAGGGCGCAGACCCTTATTTTGCTTGGCACTGGACCCCCGCCTGAGCGGGGCGCGGTTGTCGTCGGCGACGTCCCGCCAGCCAAACCATGTCAAAGAGCCTGCCGAGCATGGCATTCGTCCCCGCTGTAGGAAAGCCGGACGTGCAGGCGCCGCTGCGCCTCCCCATATAGCGGGCGAAAGGAGTCGCGATGGCCAGGACCGCTACCCTCTACCGCATGGTGATGCCCGACCATGTCTGCCCGTTCGGGCGGCGGGCGCTCGATCTGTTGCGGCGGCATGGATTTACGGTCGACGACCGGCATCTGACGACGCGCGCCGAGGTCGATGCGTTCAAGGCCGAGCATGGCGTCAAGACCACGCCGCAGACCTTCATCGACGGACAGCGGATCGGCGGGCATGACGATCTGCGCCGCCATTTCGGGCTGAAGGTCCGCGATCCCAAGGCGACGACCTATGCCCCGGTCCTGGCGATCTTTGGCATGGCGGCGGCGATCGCGCTGGCGGCAAGCTATTCGGCGTTCGGCGACGCGCTGACCATGCGGGCGGGCGAATGGTTCGTCGGCATTGCCATGTGTCTGCTGTCGTTACAGAAGCTGCGCGATATCGACGGCTTCGCCAATGGCTTTCTAGGGTACGACCTGCTCGCGCAGCGGGTGGTGCGCTATGCATGGGTCTATCCATGGGCGGAGGGGCTGGCGGGGGTGCTGATGATCGCCGGCGCGTTGCTGTGGATCGCGATTCCGGTCGCGCTGGTGATCGGGACGGTCGGCGCGGTGTCGGTGGTCAAGGCGGTCTATATCGACAAACGCTCGCTCAAATGCGCGTGTGTCGGCGGGAACAGCAACGTGCCGCTGGGCTTCGTGTCGCTGACCGAGAATCTGCTGATGGTGGCGATGGCGCTGTGGATGCTGGTTCGGGTTTAGGTCGAATGATCTGACCCCGACCCGTTCGTCCTGAGTAGCCATTGAGCCTGTCGAAATGGCGTATCGAAGGACCGTTGGTGGCGGGTGCTTCGATACGGGGGTCTTCGACAAGCTCAGCCCCTACTCAGCACGAACGGTTCTGCCTGCTATCATGACGTTATAGGAGAGGGGGGCGCGTCCGGAACCCCCTTCGCGGGAACCTCTCTCCCTATTACTCGAACGTCACCGCGATATTGTCGATCAGCCGCGTCGTGCCGATCCGTGCCGCCGCCAGCAGCCGGGCGGGGCGGCCGCGAATGGGGGCGGTCAGCGTTTCGGCGTCGACCAGCGTGACGTAATCGGGGTCGAAGGCGGCGCGGGTCAGCGTCGCGATCGCCGCCGCCAGCGCGGTCGCCGGATCGTCGCCGCGTTCGATGCCGCGCTTCGCCTCGCCCAGTGCGCGCGGCAAGGCGACGGCACGGGCGCGTTCGGTTTCGTCGAGATAGATGTTGCGCGACGACAGGGCCAATCCGTCATCCTCGCGCTGCGTCGGCACGCCGACGATCTCGGGCGTGAGGTGCAGGTCGGCGGTCATGCGGCGGATGACCGCCAGTTGCTGGAAATCCTTCTCGCCGAACAGCGCGACCGCCGGGCGGACCTGCCCGAACAATTTGGCTACGACGGTCGCGACGCCGTCGAAATGGCCGGGGCGGTGTGCCCCGTCGAGCACCTCGCTGACACCGGCCACGCTGACATTGGTGGCAAAGCCCGCCGGGTACATTTCCTCGACCTCGGGCGCCCAGAGGATGTCGACGCCGGCTTCGGACAGCATCTGCGCATCGGCGGCCTCACGCCTCGGATAGCGCGCCAGATCCTCGTTCGGGCCGAACTGTTTCGGATTAACGAAGATCGATACGACCACCCGGGCCGCGCGGCGGCGCGCGGCATCGACAAGCGCCATGTGCCCGGCATGAAGCGCGCCCATGGTCGGGACCAGCGCAACGCCTTCCCCCGCCTGGGTAAACTGGTCGAGCGCTTCGCGAAGCACCTCCAACCGACGTATAATTTGCACGGCCGATGGCCCTTCGATATGGGTGGGGGAGGCGGCTGTACTGGATCAGGCCGTCCGGGATCAACAAGGTTGGGTTGCGCGCTTGGACGAAGGTTCGGATCGGTTGCACGTCATCGTGTTCGCCAACGAGAAGGGCGGCACCGGCAAGTCGACGACGGCAGTGCATGTCGCCATCGCATTGGCGGCAAAGGGCGCGCGCGTCGCATGCTTCGACCTCGACCATCGCCAGCGGACGCTGGGCCGCTATCTCGACAACCGGGCGGAGACGATCAAGCGCACCGGCCGCAACCTGCCGATGCCGATCTACGACACGCATGACGGCGAGAGCATGACGCGCTTCAACGACGCGCTCGGCCGGCTGGGCGAGAATGCCGAATTCCTCGTCATCGACACGCCGGGCCGCGACGACCGCTTCGCCCGGATCGCGGTGACCAATGCCGATACGCTGGTCACGCCCATGAACGACAGCTTCGTCGATTTCGACCTGATCGGGCAGGTCGATCCCGACACGTTCAAGGTGACGCGGCCCAGCTTCTATTCCGAACTGATCTGGGAAACGCGGAAGCACCGCGCGAAAATCGACGGGTCGACGATCGACTGGGTCGTGCTGCGCAACCGGCTGCAGCATATCGAGGCGCGCAACATGCGCCGCGTGTCGGAGGCGATCAATTCGCTGTCGAAGCGCGTCGGCTTTCGCGTGACGCCGGGCCTGTCCGAACGCGTCGTCTATCGCGAACTGTTCCCATCGGGGCTGACCATGCTCGACCGCAACGAATTCGGCGAGATGGGGCTGTCGCATGTCGCGGCGCGGCAGGAATTGCGCGAGATGATGGGCGGGCTGCAACTGCCCGAACCGCTCGGCGCGCCGACCGCGATCTGACGTTCCCGGCGCGATGCTCAAGTTCGTCCTGATCGTCGCGATGATCTTCGCCTTCTGGCTGTGGCTGCGCGCCAAGCCGAAGAAAGTGGGCGGCGAGGCGGAGGCGCGCGCGATCCTCGGCGTCGGCAAGGATGCGAAGGCGAGCGAAATCCGCGCCGCGCACCGGCGGCTGATGCAGGCGGTCCATCCCGATCGCGGCGGGTCGGCCGATCTGGCGCGGCGGATCAATGCCGCGCGGGATGTGCTGCTCGGGCGGTTGCGGCATTGAGCCGCTGTTCGAAGATAAGAAGATAGTTGTTCGCGCAGAGGCGCAGAGGCGCGGAGAGGTTGCGGTCGGCGCAACGGCACCCGCGCCGGCGGCCTAGTCGTCTGGTCTGAACCGTGCAGAAGGTCTCCCGGTCGCGGGCGGTTCGCGGCAGGCGTAACCTCTCTGCGGCTTTGCGCCTCTGCGCGAACCGCTTCTTTTCCCTACTCTCCGTCGCCGCTTCGACCTAAACCCGTCCGCCTTGTAATGGCGAGGATACCGGCATGGCCCATGATTTCCACCCCAGTTCGCTGCGCGAATACGACATTCGCGGGGTCGTCGGGCGGACGCTGGGCGCCGCCGACGCCGATGCGATCGGGCGCGGCTTCGCGACGCTGGTGCGCCGGGCGGGCGGCACGCGGGTCGTGGTCGGGCGCGACGGGCGGCTGTCGTCGCCCGAGCTGGAGGCGGCGCTGGTCGCCGGGCTGACCGCGAGCGGGGTGGACGTGGTGCGGATCGGACTGGGTCCCACGCCGATGCTCTATCATGCCGAAGCGATGCTCGAGGTCGATGGCGGCATTCAGGTCACCGGCAGCCATAATCCGGCCGATCACAACGGCTTCAAGATGGTGTTGCAGCACCGCCCGTTCTTCGGCGACGATATCCAGCGGCTGGGCGCGATGGCAGCGGCGGGCGACTGGGACGAGGGTGCGGGGACCGTCACCGACCATGACCATGTCGACGCCTATGTCGGGCGGCTGATGGCCGGCTATGCCGGGGGCAGCTATCGCATCGGCTGGGACACCGGCAGTGGTGCTGCGGGCCCGGTGATCGAACGGCTCGTGGCGCTGCTGCCCGGCGAACATCACCTGCTGTTCACCGCGGTCGATGGCCGTTTCCCACATCATCATCCCGACCCGACCGAGGAGGCCAATCTGGTCGACCTGAAGCGGCTGGTCGCCGACAAGAGCCTTGATTTCGGGCTGGCGTTCGACGGCGATGGCGACCGCATCGGCGCGGTCGATGGCCGCGGGCGGACGTTGTGGGGCGATCAGCTGCTGATGCTGCTCGCCGAACCGCAACTGCGCGAGACGCCCGGCGCGACGATCATCGCCGATGTGAAGGCCAGCCAGCTGCTGTTCGACCGCATCGCCGAACTGGGCGGCAAACCGCTGATGTGGAAGACCGGGCACAGCCCGATGAAGACCAAGCTGCTGGAGACCGGCGCGCCGCTCGCCGCCGAAATGTCGGGCCATGTGTTTTTCGGCGGCGACAATTACGGGTTCGACGACGCGCCCTATGCGGCGGTGCGGCTGATCCGCGCAATCCATCTGAGCGGGCGGTCGCTGACCGAATTGCGCGATGCGATGCCCGAAATGGCGACTACGCCCGAATTGCGCTTCACGGTCGACGAGACGCGCAAGTTCGCGGTGGTGGACGAAGTACTGGCGCGGCTGGCGGCGGCGGGGGCGAAAGTGAACACGACCGATGGCGCGCGGGTGACGACGGCCGACGGATGGTGGCTGCTGCGCGCCTCGAACACGCAGGACGTGCTGACTGCGCGGGCGGAGGCGCGGACCGAGGATGGGTTAGCGCGGTTATTGGGTGAGGTCGACGCGCAACTCGCGGCGTCGGGGGTGGTCCGGGGGTAGCCGGTCAGTTCGCGCAAAGGCGCGAAGGGCGCCAAGCGGCTTCGCGTAACGGCACGGTATCGCAATTTCCACGAGCGAAACTGTCTGCCGTTCGCGCCGGCCGTGCCGCGCACGTAACCCCTTGGCGTCCTATGCGCCTTTGCGCGAACCAGCGCTTCCTTCTTCCAAACCGGACCCTCACCGCCCCCCGGGGTGGCATTTTCGGCACCAAAGCGCCATTTGTGCCCCATGGCGCAACCGCAGATCATCCGTGTCGTCGACCTCGAAACCACCGGGCAGGCTCCCCCCGCGCATGGCGTGTGCGAGGTCGGCTGGCAGGACGTGGCGCTGGGCGAGGACGGCCGCTGGGAATTGCTGGGCGAGGGCGGGCAGCATTTCGTCAATCCCGGCCGACCGATCCCGCCGGTGACGCAGGCGGTGCATCATATCCTTGATGAACAGGTCGCCGATGCGCCGTGGTGGCAGGATATCGCGCGCCGTGTGCTCGACCCCTACCCCCGTCGCGTGGCGCTGGCAGCGCATCGTGCTGATTTCGAACAGAAATTCTGTACCGCGCAGCTGACGCACGGGGCCGACTGGATCTGCACGTGGAAGTGCGCGCTGCGGTTGTGGCCGGACAGCCCGGGCTTTTCGAACCAGATGCTGCGTTACTGGCGCAAGCCGCAGGGTATGGAACATGAACGCGGGCTGCCGGCGCATCGGGCGTTTCCCGATGCCTATGTCACCGCCTTCCACCTGCGCGACATGCTGAACGAGGCGTCGATCGCGCAGCTGCTCGAATGGTCGCGCCTGCCGGGACTGTTGCCGCGGGTGCGCTATGGCCCCGATCGCGGACGCGCCTGGACCGAGATCGACGACGACTCGCTCGACGGTTTCCTGACCGACCGCGACGAGGATGTCCGCTTCACCGCCGAGACCGAACTGGCGCGGCGGCAGGGCGGCGGCGAGATCAAGCCGCGCAGCCGCAACGACTGGCTGCTGCTGTGACGCGCACGACGATGCAGGTGGTGCGGGTGCATTGCCCGGTGTCCGGCAATGTGCTGGCGCGGTTGCAGGCGGGCGATGCGGCGGCGCTGGGCGACGACCCGGTGCTGGCCGGGGTGGTCGGCGTGATCCGGGGCAGCGACGTGCTGGGCGCTATCGGGCCGTATCGCGGGGTGTTCGAACTAGGCTTCGGTCTGGAAAGCTTCGTGCCCAGCGCGGAGGCGGTGCCGACCACCGGGCGGGCCGGCGAGGCGGCGGTCGTACCAATGGTGGTGGTGAAGACCTATGCGGCGACGGGTATGGATATCGATGCCGAACTGGTGGCGATCGCGGCGGCGCATCCGTGGGAGATACCGGTGATCGAGGTCGGGACGGTGGAGATGGTCGGGCGGTAGGTTTGCCCTTACCTGTCCTACTTACCCGTTCGGTTCGAGCAGCTTCGAGCGAAGTCGATAAGCGTCCGTCGAGAACGCCCCGCTTGGGGCAACCCCTTCTCGACTTCGGTTCTCGACAGGCTCGAACCTGCGCTCGAAGCAAACGGATGGGGGGCCTTGAACCGAACGGAAGGGGGAGGGGGGGCTATCCCTGCCGCCCGCCCAACAGCGACCGCGCTCCCTCCAGCGACACGCCGAACACCAGATGCGCCAGCGCGCCATAGGCGTGGGTCGCGGCGGACGTGTCCCAGGGTGCCGATCCCAGCCCCGCCGCGGGTACCGCCGCTTCGTCGAGCAGGGCGGAGGTGGCGATGCCGTACAGGCTGCCGAAGCCGCTCGCAGCACCCGGCCGATATTCGGTGAGCACGCCGTACAGCCCGCCCAGCGCCGCGCCGGTGAGATAATGCACCGCCTGTCCCGCGGGGGCGCGATAGGCGTCGGGCACGCGCGTGCCGGTGGCGGCGAGTGCGACCTTGTCGGCGGCCTTCACCGTCGCGGGATCGTCGTCGCCCTGGTCCTGTCCCATCGGCTTGGCGGCGACCGACTGGAACGCGGCCATCGCGGCGGACGCGATCAGGCCGGCGGCGATCCCGGCGAACAGGCCGAGGACGGGGCGGGGGTGCGACATTGGCGGTGCTCCGACAAGGGGGGAGCGAGGCAAACGGTTGAGGGGGCGGGGGTTTCCCTCAAGTCCCCCGTCCGTACGGAACGGCTTGTCCCGGCGCAGGCGGGAATCCAGAGCCGCAAACGGTGCGCTGTTTGGCTCTGGACCCCCGCCTGCGCGGGGGTACGGGTTCTGGGAGGAAGACGGTCCGCGCTTTGACGGAAGGCGCCTACTTCTCCAGCGCCGCCCACGCCGCGACGAACGCCCGCGCGCGCTCGCCGACCGTGTCCGCGTCCATGCCGGGCACGTACAGCGCCGACCCCAGCCCGTATCCCGCCGCCCCCGCCTTGTGCCAGTCCGCCAGCACCGATGGCACGATGCCCCCGACCGGCAGCATCCGCACGTCGCGCGGCAGCACGGCGCGCATCGCCTTCATCACCGCCGGGCTGGCGGCTTCGGCGGGGAAGAGCTTCAGCGCGGCGGCACCGGCTTCCAATGCGGCAAAGGCCTCGGTCGGGGTCGCGATGCCGGGCATCGCCACCAGTCCCCGCTCGGCCGCGGCCGAAATCACGGCGGTGTTTGCGTTGGGCGAGATGATGAGCGTGCCGCCCGCCGCCTCGACCCGTTCGACCTGTTCGACGGTCAGCACGGTGCCCGCGCCTACTGCCGCGTACCCCTCCAGCTTCTTCGACAGGCGGGTGATGCTTTCATAGGGATCGGGCGAGTTGAGCGGCACCTCGACGATGGTGAAGCCGGCATCGACCAGTGCGTCGCCGATCGCTTCCACCTCATGCGGCTGAACCCCGCGCAGGATCGCGACCAGCGGACAACGGGCGAAGGCGGCGTCGAAGGCGGACAAATGGCTCATGCGGACAACTTTCGGATGTGGGTGATACCGGCGATAAAGGCATCCTCGCAGCCGCTGACAATGGCGCGGCCGCCCAGCGTCTCGATCGCGGTGGCATAGAGGGTGGCGAGATCGCCATCGGCGACGAGGTGGACGTCGCGACCATCGCCGATGCGTGCGGCAACGTCGCTGCCGATCAGGACGCCGCTGGCATAGGAAGCGGCTTGCGCCTCGTCGCGAAGGCCCAGCACATGCGAGGCGCGGATGCCGAACAGGCTGGCGGCTAGGTCGCGTTTCGCGCCTTCGCGCACGCCTTCGCAATACGCGTCGCCGGCCGAGACCGGCGCGGTCAGCTGCGGCGCAAGCACGCCGCCGCCCTTCAGCAGCGCGAACAACTCACCGGTCATCGCGGTGGTGAAGGCGGTGACCTTACCCCCGGTCAGCTCGACCCATTTGCAATGCGTGCCGGGCTGACAGAGCAGCGCGTCCGCCGGCACCTGTCCGGCGAGCGCCGCACCGAGCAACTGCACCTCCTCGCCGCGCATCACATCGCCATGATCGCCATCGGTGAAGGACAGGCCGGGCACGATCGCGGTACGGTCGTCGATCCAGGTGAGGTGCGCGGCGATATCGGCGATATCGGCCGGGACCGCGACATAGGGGGCGACGCGCCAGCCGATCGTCGATCCGACCATGCCGGCCATCAGCACCGGCAGGTCGCCCAGCTCCGCCCGGATCGCCGCCAGCTCTTGCGGATAGTCGTCCGCCCCCGTGGCCAATACGCCCTTGGGCGACTTGACGACGGCGGTGATGCGGCCGTCCTCCAGCCGGTAGGCGCGGCGATTGGTGGTGCCCCAGTCGAGGGCGATGAACGGGCTCACCACCATGTCGCGTACAGGGCGATGAGGATCAGGATGACGCCCAGACCGGCGACGTTAAAGCCGGTCGAGGTGCCGAACGATACGCCCTGCATGGTGATGCGGTTGGCGTCACCGCGTCCCTTCACTGCCAGCGACAACACGACCGCGAGGCCGAGGCTGAGCAGGAACACGATCCCCATCCGGTCCATGAACGGGATGCCGGGCGCGAAGCTGCGGAACAGGTATGACAGCACGACCGAGGCGATCGCCGCGCCGATCGCGCCGGCTTCGGTCGCGCGCTTCCAGAATAGGCCGAGCAGGAAGATGACCGTGATCCCCGGCGTGAAGAAGCCCGAAAATTCCTGGATGAACTGGAACGCCTGATCCGCGCCGCCCAGCAGCGGCCGGGCGGCGACGATCGCGATCAGGATGGCGATGGTCGCGGCGATGCGGCCGATGCGGACCAGCTTGCGTTCCTGCCCGGCATCCATCTGCCCGCTCTCGCTGGTGCGCTTGGCATAGAGGTCGAGGGTGAAGATCGTCGCGATCGAATTGATCTTCGACGCGGTCGACGCGATGATCGCGGCGATCAGCGCGGCGAAGACGAGGCCGAGCAACCCCGAGGGCAGCAGCCGCATCATCGTGGGGTACGCTTCGTCGGGCTTGGCGAGGTCGGGCGCGAGCAGCACCGCCGCCATGCCCGGCACGACGATCACCAACGGCATCAGCAGCTTCAGGAACGCCGCGAACACGATGCCCTTCTGCGCTTCGGGCAGCGACTTGGCGGCCAGCGCGCGCTGGATGATATACTGGTTGAAGCCCCAATAGCTGAGGTTCGCGATCCACATGCCGCCGATCAGCACCGACAGGCCCGGCAGATCCTTGTAGAAGGGATTGTCGGGGGTCAGGATCATCTGGAATTTTTCGGGCGCGCGGCGGGTCAGTTCGTGGAAGCCGCCCACGACCCCGGCATCGCCACCGATTTGCGACAGCGTCAGGTACGAGATGGTGAGACCACCGAATACCAGCAGCGTGACCTGCACGATGTCGGTCAGCGCCACGGCCTTTAGCCCGCCGCGCAGCTGGTAGAGCAAGGCGAACAGGCCGAGGCCGATCAGTGCTACCGTCTGGTCGACGCCCGCGACCTGCGTCACCGCGATCGAGCCGAGCCAGATGATGCTGGTCAGGTTCACGAACACGTACAGCGCCAGCCAGAATACCGCCATCAGTGTGCGGATCGACGGGCCGTAGCGTTGTTCGAGGAACTGCGGCATCGTGTAGATTTCGTTGCGCAGGAAGATCGGCAGGAAGAATTTGCCGACGATCAGCAGCGTCAGCGCCGCCATCCACTCGTACGAAGCAATGGCAAGGCCGATCGCATAGCCGGAGCCAGCCATGCCGACGATCTGTTCGGCCGAGATATTGGCCGCGATCAGCGACGCGCCGATCGCCCACCATGGTAGCGACTTGGATGCGAGGAAATAGTCGGAGCTATCCTTCTGATGCCCCCCCTTGTCGCGGCTCACCCATTGCGCGAGGCCGAAAATGCCGATCGCATAGATGACCACGACGATCAGATCGATCGTCGACAGACGCATGATGTCCTCCCCGCCCACTGGCTTTTGGAGGCGGACAATTATACGACGAATGCAACGTGTCCAGTGCCAAGCGGTACGGACGAACCGAAAGGAGACGGGATGGCGGCGCGGATGAGCGGAATGCCCGGCGGCAATTTGACCCGTACGACGCTCGACACGCTCGGTCGCGCGATCGTGACCGGCGAATATGACGAAACGCCGTTCCCGACCGAAGCCGAGATCGGCAAGGCGCATGGCATCAGCCGATCGGTGACCCGTGAGGCGGTGAAGATGCTGACCGCAAAGGGGCTGGTCAGCGCCCGCCCGCGCCAGGGGACGGTGGTCCGCCCGGCGGCGGCATGGAATTTGTTCGACCCTGATGTGCTGCACTGGCTGCTCGACCGCAAATTCTCGGTCGAGCTGTTGCGCCAGTTCAACCAGCTGCGCGTCGCGATCGAACCCGAAGCGGCGGCACTGGCGGCGGTGGCGGCCGATGAAGCGGATCAGGCGCGGATCGCCGATGGCCTGGCGCGGATGGCGGCTGCGGAACGCGGCGAGGACGATCCGCTGGAGGCCGATATCGACTTCCACGTCGCGATCCTGCTCGCTGCGAAGAACCCCTTCTACGCGCAGTTCCGCGAGATGGTGGCGACCGCGCTCAACACCTCGATCCGCTTCACCAACACCATCGTCGGCCGCTCGGCCAGCGTCGAACAGCATGCTGCGGTGGCGGAGGCGATCGCCGCGCGCGATGCCGTGGCGGCGCGGGGCGCGATGCGCGCGCTGATAGGCGACGTGCTCGACCTGATCGACGCGCGGGGGGCGGTTTGATTTTCTCGCCTGCCTGACGAGGAGACCTCTGCGAAAGTTTCTCCACGTACCCCGGCGAAGGCCGGGGCCCAGTTGGGGGACGGGGGTAAGGTACGGAGAAGCCTTCCCAACTGGACCCCGGCCTTCGCCGGGGTACCGGAGTTTCGAGGTTATCGAACGGCTTTCGCAGCGCTATCCTGCCAAGCGACGGGTCGATGGTAGCGCCTCTATCGTCATTCCCGCCTGCGCGGGAATGACAACGGGTTACCGGTCAACCAACCGCGCGCCATGCCACCGCACATGATCGGCCATGAAGGTCGAGATGAAGTAATAGCTATGGTCGTACCCCGGCTGCATCCGCAGCGTGCAATCGATCCCGGCATCCGCGCATGCCGTGGCCAGCAATTCCGGGCGTAGCTGCTCGGCCAGGAAATTGTCGGCATCGCCCTGATCGACGAGAATTTCCTTCACCCGCGCCCCATCCTCGATCAGCGCGACCGCGTCCGCCGCGCGCCATGCCGAGCGATCGTCGCCGAGATAGCCGCCCAGCGCCTTTTCCCCCCATGGCACCTGCGACGGCGCGACGATGGGCGCGAAGGCGGAGATCGAGCGGAAGCGGTCGGGGTTGCGCAAGCCGATGGTCAGCGCGCCATGGCCGCCCATCGAATGGCCGGTGATCGACTGACGACTGCAATCGAGCATCGGGAATTCGGCGGTGACCAGCGCAGGCAGTTCGTCCTCGATATAGGAGCGCATCCGATAATGTTGCGCCCATGGATCCTCGGTCGCATCGACATAGAAGCCTGCGCCTAGCCCGAAATCCCACGCGCCCTCCGGATCGTCGGGCACGCCCTCGCCGCGTGGCGAGGTGTCGGGCGCGATGAAGGCGATGCCCGCCTCGGCGCACGCCGCGCGATATTCGCCCTTGTCGGTGACATTGGCGTGGGTGCAGGTCAGCCCCGACAGATACCACAGCACCGGCGCGCGCTGCCCCGGCTCCAGCGGTGGCACGAACACCGAAAAGGTCATGGTCGTGCCGGTCGCGGTCGATTCGTGGGAATAGACGCCCTGCGTGCCGCCATGGGCGCGCGCGGTCGAAACGGTCTTCATGAGGTTCTCCACCGATGGTGCGCAGGGGCTACAGGATAGGGACGGTTCGCGGCAACATCCGGTTCCCCTCGACAGCATGGAGCGGATCGCCGACAGGGGCGGAATGGCGCGGCTGATCCTGCTCAACAAACCGTACGGCGTGCTGTCGCAATTTACCGATCGCGGGACCGAAGGGGCGCGCGCGACGCTGTCGGACCATGTCGCGGTGCCGGGCGTCTATCCCGCCGGGCGGCTCGACCGCGACAGCGAAGGGTTGCTGTTGCTGACCGACGATGGCGGTCTGCAGGCGCGCATCGCCGATCCGCGATTCAAGCTGGCCAAAACCTATTGGGTGCAGGTCGAGGGCGCGCGCGACGACGCGGCACTCGATCGGCTGCGGCGCGGGGTGACGCTGAACGACGGACCGACCCGCCCGGCCGAGGTCGCCGCGATCGATCCGCCCACATTATGGGAGCGGGTGCCGCCGGTGCGCTTCCGCAAGACCGTGCCCGATCACTGGCTGTCGATCACCATACGCGAAGGCCGCAACCGGCAGGTGCGGCGGATGACCGCAGCGGTCGGCCTGCCGACGCTGCGGCTGGTGCGGTGGCGGGTGGGGGAGTGGACGGTCGAGGGACTGGCACCGGGGGAGTGGCGCGAGGTTGTCGCTTGACCAGTGCGTACAGCCGACCGAACCGTTCGTCCTGAGTGCCATTGAGCTTGTCGAAATGGCGTATCGAAGGACCGTTGGTGGCCAGGTGCTTCGATACGGGTCTTCGACTTCGCTCAGCCCCTACTCAGCACGAACGGCTGGGTCCCAGCCTCAAGCCGCGCTCTGGTCGATCCCCAGTTCGCCCAGCTTGCGATACAGCGTCGAGCGTCCGATCCCCAGCCGGCGGGCGACTTCGGTCATGCGGCCACGATAATGGCCGATGGCGAGGCGGATGACGTCGGCCTCGATCTCCTCCAGCATGCGCAGATTGCCGTCGGGGCGGAACAAGGTCACCCCGCCCGCCATGTCTTGGCGCGGAACCAGCGTCACCGGCTGGGCCACCTCGCCCTGCGCGATCTGGGCGATCTGCGGGAAGTCGCCCCGGGTCAGCGCGTCGCCCTCGCACAGCACCGCCGCACGGAACAGCGCGTTCTGCAACTGGCGGACATTGCCCGGCCAGCCATAGCTGTCGAGCAGCGTGATCGCGTCATCGGTAATGCCCAGCTGCCGCAGCCCCGGCTGCTGCGCGATCCGCGCCAACAGATGACGGGCGAGCGCGGGAATGTCGCCGCGCCGTTCGCGAAGCGGGGGAATCGTCACCTGCACGACGTTGAGCCGGTAATAGAGGTCCTCGCGGAACCGGCCCGCCTCGACCTCGGCCATCAGCGTCTTGTTGGTCGCGGCGATCACGCGGACATCGACCTCGCGCGTCGTGCGCGCGCCGACCGACTGGATCTCGCCCGATTGCAGCACGCGCAACAGCTTGACCTGCGTCTCGAACGGCATCTCGCCGATTTCGTCGAGAAAGATGGTGCCGCCGTCCGCCTCCTGGAACCGGCCGGCCTTGCGTTCGAACGCGCCGGTGAACGCGCCCTTTTCATGGCCGAACAGCTCGCTTTCGACCAGATTGGCGGCGATCGCGCCGCAGTTGACGCGCACCATCGGCTTGCGCGCGCGCGGCGAGGCGGCGTGGATCGCCTCGGCGACGACTTCCTTGCCGACGCCGCTTTCTCCCTCGATCAGCACCGGCACACGGGCGCGCGCCGCCTTTGCCGCGATCGCCAGCGCGGCGCGGAATTGCGGGGCCGATCCGACGATTTCGTCGAACGCCAGCGTCATCGACAGCTTCTCGGTCAGCGGGCGCAATTCGCCGTCGCCGCTCGCTCCCGCCGCCGCCTCCAGCGCGGCGAGCAGCCGTTCGGCGGCCAGCGGCTTGACCAGGAAGTCGCTCGCCCCGGCCCGCATCGCCGCCACCGCGCCGGCAACCGATTCGTTTGCAGTCAACATCAAGATTGCCAACGTCGGCCGCGCAGCCCGCAGATCGGCGATCAGCGTCAGCGCATCGGCGTCGGGCGACCAATGGTCGAGCAGCACCGCATCGAGCGCCAGCCCGTCGGGCGTGTTCAGCATGCCCAGCGCCGCCCGCGCATCGTTCGCGAACACCGTGCGCCAGCCGCGCCGCCCCGCGATCGCACCGACCAGCCGGCGCTGGGCCGGTTCGTCGTCGATCACCATCAGCACTCGCTGTCCGTCTCGCGTCATTGCTGTTCCCACGTCCCTGTCGTCCCGGATCGACACCGTCTTGCGCCGAGGGGCGTAAAATTCGCCTTAAGACGGTAATGAAAACCGTCGGGGGCGGTGCGGGGGTTGTTCTTGGTCCAACCTGCGTTAGAGTTGTCTGAACGACGCTGTATGGAGAGGTTCATCGATGGCGAGCGACGGCCACACCCCGGCCCATGCCGGGACGTACAACAGCTTCATCCGCTGGTTCACCTGGGGCACGGTGATCTGCGCCCTGCTTGCCGCTTTGGTCATCTGGCTGATCGCGGGCTGACATGCGGATCGCGGTTCTCGCCGAACAGGCCGCCGGCGAGCGCCGGGTCGCCGCGACCCCCGAAACCGTCAAGAAGCTGATCGCGCTGGGCGCGACCGTCGTCGTCGAGCAGGGGGCGGGGGCCGGCGCGTCGATCGACGATGCCGCCTATGCCGCTGCGGGCGCAACGCCTTCCGGGCGGGCGGAGGCGATCGCCGGTGCCGATATCCTGCTCGGCGTGGCGCCGCCCGCGCCCGACAGTCTGGCGGGGGCGAAGCGCGGCGCGTGGCTGGTCGCCGGGCTGAACCCCTTTGCCGACCGCGCGCGGATCGACGGCTATGCCGCGCTGGGGCTGGAGGCGTTGGCGATGGAATGGATGCCGCGCATCACCCGCGCCCAGTCGATGGACATATTGTCGTCGCAGGCCAATCTGGCAGGGTACAAGGCGGTGCTCGACGCGGCATCCGAATATGGCCGTGCCTTTCCGATGATGATGACCGCCGCCGGTACGATCAGTGCGGCGCGGGTGTTCGTGATGGGCGTCGGCGTCGCAGGGTTGCAGGCGATCGCGACCGCGCGGCGGCTGGGTGCGCAGGTCAGCGCGACCGACGTCCGCTCGGCGACGAAGGAACAGATCCTGTCGCTTGGCGCCAAGCCGATCTTCGTCGAGAAGGTGGCGGGGATCGAGGGCGAGGGCGCAGGCGGCTATGCCGGCGAGATGAGCGCGGAATATCAGGCGGCACAGGCTGAACTGGTCTCCGGCCATATCGCCAAACAGGACATCGTCATCACCACCGCGCTGATCCCCGGCAAGCCTGCGCCGCGCCTGATCACCGACGCACAGGTCGCCTCGATGCGGCCGGGCAGCGTCATCGTCGATCTCGCGGTCGAACAGGGTGGCAATGTCGAAGGATCGGTCGCGGGCGAGGTCGTCCAGCGTCACGGTGTCAACATCGTCGGCCATCGCAACGTGCCGAGCCGGCTGGCCGCGGACGCATCGGCGCTGTTTGCGCGTAACCTTTACAACTTTCTGTCGGCCTATTGGGACAAGGATGCGGGCCGTCCCGTCTTGCCCCCCGACGACGAAGTGACGCAGGCGATCGTGCTGACCCGCGACGGCCAGATCGTAAGTCCGCGCCTGATCGATTGATTCTACAGGGGAAACGCCATGGGTTTGTTCAGCAGCCACGAAGTTGACCCGGCGGAAATCCGCGAGAAATACGGCCATGCGCTGATCGGTGGCGAAGAAGTGCTCGCCGCGTTCCGCTCGCTGCGCGACACCGCGTTCCTGACCAATTACCGCTTCGTGCTCGTCGATGTGCAGGGGCTTACCGGTTCGAAAATCTCGTTCCGCAGCGTGCCCTATCGCTCGATCCAGAGTTTTTCTGTCGAAAGCGCGGGGACGTTCGATCTCGACAGCGACCTGAAGCTGTGGGTGACCGGCGAGGCGATGCCGCTGTCGCTCAAGGTCAGCCGCAACGCCGACCCGGCGGCGATCCAGCGGTTGCTCGCGGAACTGGTGCTGGCGAAGCGGTGAGCCGGGAGGTGCCCTCAAATCCTCCCCATGCTCCGCATGGGGAGGGGGACCACGCAAAGCGTGGTGGAGGGGTAGCGACGGTCGCGCGAGCGCGGCAGCTAAGGCGAGCGATGAGCTTGCCTGAAGTGTTGTTATGGCAAAAATTGCGACGGGAGCCGCACGGCGTTAAGTTTCGTCGGCAGCATCCGGTGCTTGGTTACGTTCTCGACTTCTACTGCGCCCGCGCCAAGATGGCGGTGGAGATCGATGGTGAAGCGCATGATTGCGGCGATCGGCCCGGGCGTGACGACAGGCGCGATGCGGCACTTGTTGCTCACGGAGTGACGATATTGCGCATGCCTGCTCGCGAAGTGCTGGCGGATGTCGAAGCGGCGGCCGAAGCGATCGTCGCGGCGGCGCTCCCCCTCCACCACCGCCTTCGGCGGCGGTCCCCCTCCCCAAGCGCGCTTGGGGAGGATTTAGACGTCTTTCACCCAACGGAGTAACTGATGGACTTCCTCTCGATCCTGTCGATCTTCGTCCTTGCCTGCTTCGTCGGCTATTATGTCGTGTGGTCGGTGACGCCGGCGCTGCATACGCCGTTGATGGCGGTCACCAACGCGATCTCGTCGGTCATCATCGTCGGCGCGCTGATCGCCGCCGCTGCCGCCGGGGTGCCGGGTGCCAAGTGGCTGGGGCTGCTGGGCGTCGTGCTGGCCAGCATCAATATCTTCGGCGGGTTTGCGGTGACCGAACGCATGCTCGCCATGTACAAGAAGAAGGGATGAGGGGGATGCACGAGGCCGCACCGGTCAATCCATGGGTCGCCCTTGCCTATCTGGTGGCGGGTGTGTGCTTCATCCTCGCGCTGCGGGGGCTATCGTCGCCCGCGACCAGCCGGCGGGGCAATCGGCTGGGCATGATCGGCATGGCGATTGCGGTGCTGACCACGATCTATACGCATATCCCCGTAATCGATCTTAGCCCCGGCGATCCCACCGTTCCGCTGTATGATCGCGCTACGTTTGACTGGGCGACCCTGGGCGAAATCCTCGCCGCCATCGGCATCGGCGCGGTCATCGGGCTGACCACCGCCAAACGCATCGCGATGACCGCTATGCCGCAGCTTGTCGCCGCCTTCCACTCGCTGGTCGGGCTGGCAGCGGTGCTGGTCGGGATCGCCGCCTATCTCAACCCGGCCGCGTTCGGCATTTCGTCGCTGGTCGTGCCGATGATCGGGCAGCCGTTCCAGGTCATCAACCCCGTCAGCAAGGTCGAGATGGGTCTTGGCGTCGCGATCGGCGCGATCACCTTTTCCGGATCGATCATCGCCTTTCTGAAGCTCAACGGCAGCATGTCGGGCAAGCCGATCCTGTTGCCCGGCCGCCATGTCATCAACCTTGCCACGCTGGCCGCGATCCTGCTGCTGGTCGCGCAGTTCGCCCATACGCAGGATGCGTGGCCGTTCTGGGCGGTAGTCGTCCTGTCGTTCGTGATCGGGTTCCTGCTCATCATTCCAATCGGCGGCGCGGACATGCCGGTCGTGGTGTCGATGCTCAACAGCTATTCGGGCTGGGCGGCGGCGGCGATGGGCTTCACGCTCGGCAACACTGCGATGATCATCACCGGCGCGCTGGTCGGGTCGTCGGGTGCGATCCTCAGCTACATCATGTGCCGCGCGATGAACCGCAGCTTCATCAGCGTCATCGCCGGCGGGTTCGGCGCGACCGACAGCGGCGGGGGCGGGGCGGCGGCGATCGACCGGCCGTGGAAGCGCGGCTCGGCCGAGGACGCGGCGTTCCTGATGCAACAGGCCGAACAGGTCATCATCGTCCCCGGCTACGGCATGGCGGTGGCGCAGGCGCAACATGCCCTGCGCGAAATGGGCGACAAGCTGAAGGAACATGGCGTCCGCGTGAAATATGCCATCCACCCGGTCGCGGGGCGGATGCCGGGGCATATGAACGTGCTGCTCGCCGAAGCGAACGTGCCCTATGACGATGTGTTCGAGCTGGAGGACATCAACAGCGAGTTCGCGCAGACCGACGTCGCCTTCGTCATCGGCGCCAACGACGTCACCAACCCCGCGGCGAAGACCGACAAGAGCTCGCCTATCTATGGCATGCCCGTCCTCGACGTCGAAAAGGCGAAAACGGTGCTGTTCCTCAAACGGTCAATGGGCGGCGTCGGCTATGCCGGGGTCGATAACGAAGTTTTCTACCGCGATAACACCATGATGTTGTTGGCCGATGCCAAGAAGATGGTCGAGGAGATCGTCAAGGCGATGGACTGACCCGGTTCGTTGCTTCATCGCAACGGTCGCGGCGTAACGTGCGCGACGGAAGCGAAGGGGCAGGCGAGTGACGGAGTTCGAAGCATTCGAGCAGCAATCGACGGCGGCACGGCGGGCGGTCATCGTCGCCGACGATGCGCTGGCGGTGGCCGATGCGCAGGCGACGGTGCGCCATGCCGGGATCGTGGTCGCGGCGACGATCGGCTTTGCCGGGCTGGCGCAGGCACTGGACGACATCACCCATGCCGACCTGTTGCTGGTCGATGCGACCGGGGTTGCGATCGAGACGCTCGACGGCGCGCTGCCGATCCTTGCCGCAAGGGCCGGGCGTGACCGAGCGCAGCTGGTGATCAGTTTCGGGGTCGAGGCGATCGACATGGTGTCGCTGCACCTGCTGGGCGGTCCGGCGACGCTGTTGTGCGAGGCGCGTCCCGAGGAGCGGATCGCCGCGATCGTGCTGGGCGCGGGCAGCGGTGCGGGGTTCAGCGCTCCCGAACGCGATGCCGAGCGGCTGCGGCGGGTGAATGCCGAGGTCGCGCGTATCGCCGAGGCGCTGGCGAGGCTCGCTCGCGACGGCGACACGGGGGAGGGCGTGCGCGACCGCACCGACGATTTCGCCGCGCCCGATGCCGGCGACGGACCGGTGCCGACGGTCTCGGCGGCGAGCGTGCGCGGCGCGATCCGGGCGCGGCGGTTGCGCGATCAGTTCTTTGCGCCCGACCTGTTCGCCGATCCGGCATGGGACATGCTGCTCGACCTGTTCGCCGCGCGGCTGGAGGGCGGCAACGTCTCGGTCTCCAGCCTGTGCATCGCCTCCGCCGTGCCGCCGACCACCGCGCTGCGCTGGATCACGACGCTGACCGATGCCGGACTGGTCGGAAGGCAGGAGGACCCGGCCGACAAGCGCCGCGCGTTCATCGTGCTGACCGCGCGCGGTATCGTCGGGATGCAGGGCTATGCCGAGGCGGTGGCGCGGGCGGGGCTTGGCTGGGCCTGATCGGAACGCAGATACGCAACGAACTGGTCGGTCGAGCGGCGCAGATCGCCCGCGCTGCCGACCAGTTGCCCGACGCTGATGCGGACCGCTGCCGACAGCGACGATGCGGCACCGGCGGCATTGGCGACGCTGTCGATCTGCTGTCCGGCCTCGGCCGCCGCTGTCGCCACCCGCGTCGCGCCATCGTCGACCGCGCGCGAGGTATTGCTCTGATCGCGGACGGCGGCAGCGATGCCGCTGGCGGCGGCGGCGACCTCCTCGATCGACTGATGCACCGATCGCAGCTTGTCGCCGGTATCGGCAACGCCGCCGCGAATGCCGGCGATCAGCGCACTGATCCGGTCGCTCGCCCGCCGGGTATCAGCCGACAACGCCTTGACCTCGCCGGCGACCACGCCGAAGCCGCGGCCCGCTTCGCCGGCGCGCGCCGCCTCGATCGTCGCGTTCAGCGCCAGCAGGTTCGTCTTCGACGCGATCGCGCGGATATCGCCCAAAAACCCCTCGATCTGGATCGCCTGTTCCTCCAGCATCGCGACGGTCCGCACGCTGCGCGCCGCCTGTCCGCTCGCCGTGCCGGTCAGGTCGTTTTGCTGCTCTGCGGCGGCGGCGATCGTCCAGATCGAGGTCGACAGGTCGCGGATCGACGCAGCGACCGCGACGATTTCGTCGGTGGCGCGATGGGCGCCGGCCGACGCCTCGACCGCTTCCGTCCGGGCGACGCCGGTGACGTCCTCGAGCGATGCCGCCGCTCCTTCCAGCCGGTCGGTCGTGTCGCTGATGGTGCGGACGACGGTCGTCACGGATCGTTCGAATTGCTGCGCCAGTTCGATCAGTTCGCGGTGGCGGTCGTCGGCGATGCGCGCGGCCTGTTCCTCGCGCCGCCGTCGCTGGTCCGCCGCATCGCGTTCGGCGGCGCGCGCCAGCTGCATCGCCGCCTCCGCCCGTCGCTGCCCGTCGGCGGCGGCCCCGGCCAGGTCGCGGGCATGGCGCACGGCGCGATCCTGCGCGTCGAACAGCCGGGACAGCTGGATCGTCACCACCGTAAGCAACCCGGATTGCAACCCGACCGCAACGACATGGAACGCGATACGTCCGATATTGCCGTCGCCGGTAAAGACATAATCCGGGGCTAGCCATTCGAGGAGGACATGATGCAGCGCGGTCAGCACCGTCGCCACCGCGATCGGTCGCCAGTCGGCCAGCACGACCAGCGCCGCCATGCCGACGAAGAAATACATGTGTGCGTCCATCTGCCACGCATGGCCACGCAACAGGAAGACCAGCATCGCCGGGATCGATGCGGCAAGCGTCCCCATCAGCGCGCGCGCGGTTGGGTCATAGCGCCCCTGCAACGCGACCGCCGTCGGCGCGAGGTTCAGCAGGACACCGATCACGAACAGCGGCGATGCGATCCCGCTCCCCATCATCGCATTCCCGATCAGCAGCAGGATCAGCGACACCCAGCCAAGCACCGCCCATGCGCGGATGCCATGGTAGCGCATCCGGTCGAGCGACCCGAACGATTCGGTCGGTTCGCGCAGGACCGACGCCTTGAGCCGTGCCAGCACCGTATCTTCTCCCACGCTACTTGCCACCGACATCGCTCCCGCAGGTCATGCCCGAGGCGGAGAGGATCAGGATCGGCCGCCCCCGACGCTGCGCGGCGATATCCGCGCGGTTGCCCGATACCACCATCGATCCGGGCAACACGCCGGCGCGCAGCAGCGCGGCTCCGCCCGCAAGCGCGGTCCTGGCGACGTCGCTGCGGCTGGACCCGTCGAGCGCGACCAGCAGCATCCGTCCGGAGACCGGCGGCCAGAGACTGAACGCCGCAAAGGTCGCGGTGACAAGTAAAAGCTGCAAAATGAGCAGGTAGTTGGCCTGAGCGAACCGCATACCCGTCCATTATGGCGCAATCGTTAACGCGTTATGTTCACCAAGTCCCGCGATCTGCGGAAACAAGCCCGGTCGAATAGTCGGTACGGAAGCGTTCCGATTTCGGGTGGTCGTTCGGCAGGGTGGGTTGTCGCGCGATCGCCGCTTCGGGCGGTGGTGGGCGCTGACGGGCTCGAACCGCCGACCCTCTCGGTGTAAACGAGATGCTCTACCAACTGAGCTAAGCGCCCGTTCCATCTCGGAACGTCGCAGGAATCCTAACTAATCGTTGTGGTCTTTGCAACCACAATAATCTGTCCGCGACCCCGTTTGGTCCGCGAGTGGTCCGCGCACCACTTGGCGGCATGGTCTGCCACCTCGCAAAAAATAGTGGTCAGCGCCGCCTTGGCTTCGCGCAGATATGCGGGATCGTACTTCGCGTACACCTCTGTCGTTCGGTGCATCGCCGTATGCCCTAGCAAACCGCTGATTTGCTCAGCAGGGACGCCACGCCGCCGTAGCTCGGTCGCAATCGTGTGGCGGATCGTCTTGGGTATGACATTCTCCGGCAGCAGCAGCGCGCGGCGCATAGTCCGCCATGCTGTCTTGCGCGACTTTACAGCGGGCATGTTCTCGCCGCGCCATGCTTCAAGGATCGGTTTGAACGGCTCGATCGCCGGCACGACCGGATTGCGCTTCTTGGTTCTGGCCTTCGTCGCCGGGTGCAGGTCGATCATGTCGCCGCGCCATTGCGCACGCGGGTCGAAAAGCATGGCGACTTCCGGCCGGCACGCAGTCGCGATCATCAATTGCAGCCAGCGCCGATAGTGCCGGTTCGGGTCAGCGTCATCGCCCGGTTGAATGTCAAGCTCGGTTTGCGATGCGAACCCGACCATCGCCCCCAGTTCCGCCAGTGACACTCGCACATCGCGTGCGGGCGAACGCATGGTTGTCGGAACGCTCGGCACCTTTGGGGCATAGGGTATGCGACCGTTCGCCGCGCTATGGTTGAGCGCCGCCCGTACGTCGTCGAGATTACGCTGCACGCTCTCGCCCTTCACGCCGGGGCTGGCCAAGGTCATGTCCTCATTGTCCCACCGGACCGTAAAGCTATGCGGGGCCATCCGCCATTTGCGGAAGCGCACGAACACCATAGGCGTTAGGTCGGCGACCCGTGCCGTAGCTCCGATCTCATCCTGCATCATGAAGCCGACAAACGCGCGTAATGAACCAGCGATGGTGTTGGGCCGGTGCGTGTGTTTGCCGTGCTCACTCCAATAAAGACCGATCTGGGGAGCAACCAGCGCATCTTCTGCCTTCTGCGGCTTGGTCGCCCGAACCGCTTCGACATAGGCGTGAATTGCAACCTTGGCCTTTTCTAGGTCCCTAGTCCGAGTGCTTCGATAAACGGTCGACCGATGTTCGGCGGAATAGTGGCAGATTTGCCAGTAGTCGGACTTTTTGTCCCGCCGCTTGTCGAGCCAGTATTCGCCGACAGGATATCGCTCATCTTCGTTGCGGCGCACTGCGTCAGTTCCTCGTTCTCACCCTTGGTGGCGATATCAAGCGCGCCTTGCTCGGCCCACGCCCGCAGTTCTTCTAGGGAAAAATGCGCCCCGGTTTCGTTGCGCAATGCTCGGCGGTACTTGCCCGCGATCTTCGACATGGCCCCCATTACCGCCGCCCCTCCACAGCCTTCCGTGCCGTCTCGACGCACAGCGTCTGCACGACGAGCTCCCTTGTCCCGTCGATCGGGAATTTGGTGGCGGTCGCGGTCTGGGTGTACCGCATCACATTCACCGCCGCTTGGGCTTGCAGGTCTTGGGTGGGGGTCATGGGCGGGCGCTTTCGAAAGAGCCGGGGAACAGCCGCTCACGCAAGGCGTAGGCGTCCCACAGCGCGTTGTGTTGGACAGCGCCGGGAAGCGTGGTCGGGTAAGCATCAACCCGCACAACATCGAACTGCATCCGCGCAATTGGTGCCATCATGCCGGGGCCGGTAATGACCGCTTGGCACAGATAGCGCACATCGTCCGGCCAGTCGGTGATGATGTACGGAACACCGCCGCTGCTATTGCCAAAAAAGTCCGCAATTTCCTGCGGCGCCGCATCCATGGTGCAGAATGTGATCTCGGTCCGGTCCGGCACGCTGTACATGATCGGCATGACGTTCTCAGCCACCCATGGCTCAATGTCTGCCGGCGGATCAATGACGAGGTACAGGGCGTCGCCATGCTCGCTGACCAACGCCAGCGACAGCAACTCGCCTCCGAAACCATTGAACTCGGTGTCCAGAAAGTATTTCACCGCCCCACCTCCCCCGTCGCCGGCAAGGCGCGAGCACGCCGGATAAGTCCGTCCATCGTCATCCACGCGTCCTCGCAGGGGGTGTCGGGTGCCATTTCGTCAGACAGCGTAAGACTGGCGACCAGCGATACGAACCCGCGCATGGCTGCGGCTTCTGCGTCGGCGAAGGCGATAAGTGCTGCCTTCAATGCGGCCACGGTATAGCCCGGATCCGCGTCTAGCAGTTCGACAACGACTGCTTCGGCCCTTTCTTCCCGCGTCACGACAGCGCCTCCGCTTGGGCGCGCAGGGCGGCGGCGCAGAGGGCTAGGGCGGGGGTGGCGGCGGCTACGGTGAACCGCTGGTCGCAGCCATACTGGACTTCCCCCATGACCGGCGTATCTTCCTTCAGTAGGCCGCTTGCCATCGCCATCTCATTCGGCTGACTGACTAGCCATCCCCAGCCCTTCGGCACGATAGCGACAGCACCATCCATCGACAGGCACGGGTCGCCATCGTCGGTGATGTACGACGCGATTTCGAGCGCCTCCATGACCTGCACACCCAATTCCTCGCGCTCGGCTTCCTGCGAGGTAGAGGCAGCTACAGCCTCAGCCAGCGCCAGCAGCTTGCTCCGATCGGTCATGCGTTCGATCCCTTCAACTCAGGCAGTTCCGCCCGCTGGAAATGGCCTTTCGGACCGCGGACATACGCGTTGGCGAGAAGGGCGCGTGCTTCATCGCGCTCCCGCATCAGATCGTTCAACAGCTTGCCGGCGGTCAGCGCACGGGTCTCCCAATACGCTTTGTCCGTCGTCAGCTTGTCGATCTTGCGATACGCCTCCACCAGCGCGGCGGGCTGCTTCAGGAAGAAAGGCCACCGCATCACGCATCCCCCCGCGTGTCTTCGGCCAGGTCGGTGCGGATCGGATCAGTGCCGTCGAACTGGTCGCCATAGTCGTCATTCGAGCGACCGAACGGTACGTCGTCGGACAGCTTGGCGAAGTCGTCGGCAGCCGCGCACAGGCCCTGAATTTCCTCGATGATCGGCTTGACGACCGCGCGGTGCTGCTTGCCGTCGCCGTTCCACCAATCGGTGAACGCCTTGGTTCCGCCGCGCGCAATCTCGCGGGCAGCGTCCATCGTCTCCTTCTGCTTCTGCGCGTCGCCTTGACCGTAGGCCCATTCCGCCATGGCAAAGCCGGTGGCCTCGCCCATCGGCCGGCGCGGGTCGAACAGCGCGCGGAACTGGTCGGCGACCTTGATCTGGTGCACGGGGCAACCGGGCGCGATCGGGTCAAGGATCACCATTGCCGTCATCTCGAACATCAGGTCGCCGTCGCTCGCCGGATCCCACGGCACGTCCTTGCGACGGGTCTTCGTCGCTCGTGCATTCTCTGCCTTGTCGCCGAACCCCTTCTGCATAACCGGCTTAGCGCGGGTGCAGATGATGATGTTGGTCTTTGCGCGGATAATGCGGTCGATCAGCCGGCGGTATTTCGGCTTGACCTCTGCCCATGCCAGCTGACTGAATTTCGACGGGTCGACCTCATAGCGGCCGTTGGCGCGCTTCTCCGCCGCCTGGACCAGACGGTCGAGGGCCTGCGCGTGTTCGTCCAGCACGCCGCCGACGCCTTCCCATGCGTGGCTGAAGCTGTCGATGATGAGGACTGGCAACCCGGCCGCTTCGGCGGCGTCGATAACCTCAATCCACCGCTGCACCCCGAACCCAACGACCTCGCCTGCCTCGTCCAGCGCCGTGAAGTCGAAGTGCATCATCTCCGGGAACGCCTCCTTGTAGTGAAGCGCCCGCTTGTTCTCGGTGTCGACGTAGCCGATCGGCGCACCGTCCTTGCCGGTGACGCGCTTGGCAATGCCGCGGGCGATGCGCAGCGCGGTATAGGTCTTGCCGGTGCCCGAGCCGCCCGACAGACCCACGGCGATCGTGCGCGGCTCGGTGATCTGGTTGACGGGGATGAACTGGATTTTCATGCGAATTGCTCCTGATAGGTAGCGATAATCTTCTGGATTTTGTCCTCGGCGGCGGCGGCGGCTTCGAGGATCGCAGCCTGGATCACGTCGTCAGGGTGGACGCGGATCACGGCCATCGGCAGCTTCTCGGAGAAGCTACAGAAGTCGATCCACTGGCGTTCGGACACCAGCAAGCCGGTCTGGTGCTGCATCACGAACTCGGCCGGGATGCCGCCGGTTAGCGCGTATTCGACGACCGTCTGGACCTGGTACTTCTGCTTGCGAGACTTCACCTCAATCGCGCCGTCGTCGCCGACCAGCCCGTCCGGGGAATAGCCGAGCGTGAAGCCCCAGCAGTCGTTCGTGATGAACCCGACCTCACGGACTGGCGCGCGGGTTTCTGCATACCGAGCACGCGCCTCGGCTTCCTCCGTCTGGCCCCGGATCATGTCAAAGCTCTGGAACATCGGCTCAACGAATTTCGTCAGCCGCTGCGCCGCCAGCTCGTAGATGTGCATCTTGGCATCGTCGTTATCGGCAACGACATTCCATTCGCGCTGCTTGTACGGCTCGCCATTTTTCTTGACGCGCGTCTCTTCCTTCGGTGGCGGGCTGATGATGCGTCGAACCTCGCTGGCCGTCAGCAACCCGCACCGGGCGTTAAGCCAGTCAAGCGAGCCCTGCTCGAACGCGTCATGATACCGGATCACAACCCGAACTCCCTCGAAAGCGGTGGCAAAATCCAAGCCCGCGGGAAAACGGTGGCAATGACCCCATCGCGCAGGATCAGCTTGGCTTGCGGCGTGCGGACACACGGCGCACCGAAGGCAACAGCGCGATCAATGGCCTTGTCGTGCGCGTGGATTGCCGCGACGACCTGGGCGACCGTGGCGCTAGGTTGGATGCGCTCCTGCCAGCGGGCGATGGCGTGTGCGGTGATAATGGCGGTCATCCCTGCCTCCGCATCTGCACCCAGACCGTGAGGCAGATCGCCGTCATGGTCAGGCCGGTGATGAAAGCGGCAAGCGGGGTGAAGATCGCCCACGCCATGACGGTGCCGAAGATGCCGCAGACCGCGAGGCTGTCGAGCTTCTGTGCGGGGGTGAGGCGCCAGCGATCATCCGCCATCGGCAGCTTGGACAGATCGTCCTCGACCGCGCGGCGGTACTCATGCGGGTTGGCAGTCGCGCGCTTCATCGCCCCTGCTCCTTGGCGAGAGCGACATCGAGGCCAATGCAGTCGTCGGACAGGCGGTCGTTGAAGTCGTCGGCAGCTTCCACCAGCGCGGCAGGTACGTGATGCGCGGTCAGGTACAGCGACGATAGCGTGTCATCGCGGACCATCTCGATCGCGTCCTTGGTCAGCAGCATCGTGTCGGTGAGGATGCTGGCCATGTTGACGCACCACCAACGATGGTTGCCGGTGGCCTTGGCTGCACGCTCGGTCCACGTGTCCCGATCTCGGGCGAGGCGATGGTACTGCGCGATCAGATCGGCGGCATCTTCCACCCACTGATTGGCAGCGGCTACGGCGTCGGTGAATGCCAGCGGGGAGGGGGCGAACGCATTCATGCCCCGGCTCCGGTCGCTTTGGCGATGGCGGCGTCTTCGGCACGGTCCATAGCCACGCGAAATTCGGCGTACTGCTGGGCGTCACTCTTGCCGTATTCGTACAGCGGGTGACCGGTCACATCGTACTCGAACAGGTGCTGCATCAGATGCGCGGCGGTCTGATTCGCGGTCTTATGATCGACGCCGGCGGCATCCATGATTGGAACCGCGACGTTGCAGAAGAACGCCCACGCGTATTCTTCGTCAGCCATGATAACATCGGACAGCAGAACGATCGGGTGCTTATCAGACATATCTCATTCCTCCGTCGTGCGGTCGGTGAGGGGGCGGGCGGCGCGTCGGCGCTCACCAGCAGCGATTGCGGCTTCGATGCGGGGACCGGCCATGTTGCGCCCCAGCCAGACCAGCGCGGTATCGGCGGCGAACATCTGCCGTTGCTCGATCCGCTTGGCGTGTGCCTCGACCTTCGCCAGACACTGCCGCGCTTCCTCGCGGATGCACTGGTCAGCGCCGTGCTCGATCGCGACTGCCAGACCGCGCCGGTAGCGGGCGATCAGGTCAGCAGCCGCGCGCTCGATCCGGTCATTGGCGGCTTCGCATAGGGCGGGGGTGATGCGGGTGTGGATGGTCATGCCGCGATCCTCTCGTCACGCAGGAGGTGATCGCCCCACTGGCTCGCCATAGCTGAGGCAATGCCGCGATAGGTCCGGCTGCGCTCCTTCCAGCGATTGGGGCCGGGTGGCATTTTGTGGATGCGGTCCGATCGACCGGGTACGACGTCGGTCGGCACCAGCTTGGGCAAGCCCTTGAGCCAGAGGCAGGTCGCCTTCGTCTCACCGTGACCGTACTGCCAGGGCTGAATGATCTGGTCGGGCTTGCGAATGTGCGAGCTGATGATGCTGACCGGGTTTTCGAGCGCGATGTGCTCGCAGTTCGCAGCAAGGATCATCCGCACGAAATAGAGGGCAGCATCCTGCCGGCCGTCCGCCTTCTTGGCAGCGAAGTGACGCGCGCCACTGACGGCCAGATCGGTGCAGGGCGGGTGCGCAACGATCAGGTCCCACAGGCCCCAGCGATGGCTGTTCAGAACATGCCGAAGGTCTTCCTGAATATGCCACTCCGGATCGCCCTCGGTCGCCAGAAGATCGCAGGACCATGCATCGAAGCCACGCGCACGGAAGGCATCGCGAACGGTTGCCGAATATTCGCAGGCTACGAGGACACGCACCCCCGCCGCCCCGCCATCCGCCGGGGTCATGCGTGGGCCGACCACATGCCCGCCAATGTCGCCTTCGACATACGGGTAGTTGCTGGTTGCAGGCCCGGTCATGCGGACAACTCCTCGGTCGGCATGGCTTCAATTGCAGCGGCAGCCCGCAATTCAATGAACTGCACCAGCAGACGATATTCCTGCGCGATCCGGCTATCGCCGTGCCGCGTCTCGACAGCCTCGGTGAATGCTTCCAGAGACCCGCTGAAGCATCCGCGATTGACCCAGATGGTGCGATCTTTCGCGACGCACCAAGTCAGCGTGCCCTGCTCGCTGCCGACCTTGCTCAGCCAGCCACAAGCGCCATCGCCGTAGACCCACGCATTGCCGTAGACCCACGCATCGCCGTAGACCCGCGCATTGCCGTAAACCTGCGCATCGCCGTAGACCCACGCATTGCCGTAGACCCACGCATCGCCGTAGACCTGCGCATTGCCGTAGACCCGCGCATTGCCGTAAACCTGCGCATCGCCGTAGACCCACGCATCGCCGTAGACCCACGCATTGCCGTAGACCTGCGAAAGGTTCTTTTCGCCTTCGACATAGCCGCCAAGGTCGCCGATCGCGACTGACAGGCCGATCGCGACCAGCGCGCGAATCCGGAAAAGCGTGCGGCCGTCCCGCGTCTTTACCGTGTCGTCCTGGACCAGCTCGTATTTCTTGGGGTCTGCCACTGTGCTGTCCTCCACCATGCCGCCGAAGCGGCGCCCTGCGTCGGTGCGGGGCTGATAAATAGATAATGCATAACGCATCACGCGTTGGCAAGTGCAAAATGCATCACACGCATCATTTTTCTCATCACTGGCCGATCGTGGTATTCGGCGGCCGGGAGGAATGACGATGCTGACCTATTTGCTTCTCGTGGGGATCGCAGCCGACGAAACGTTGGCGCTACGCTGCACTGGGCCGTTCACCGCTACGGTCGCGACCAGCGCAACAACGGCCAATGCCAGCGATAATTACGGCAATCAGGCGAACGGCAACAGCGTGACGTCGGAGCGGGTCACTGTCGACGCTATGGTCGAGTTCAGGATGAGCAATGGTGCCGCAACGCTTCGGCTGCCACCAATCGCATATGGTAGCAGCAATCTGCGCGGTGCCAGATTCGAAGAGAAGGTCGACAACCTCGTAGTCACGGATAGCCAGATCAGCGGCTCGGCTCGCGTATCGCTACTCGGCAAGACCCGGTTCCGCATCGACCGTATCACAGGCACCATGACGACCAGCGGCGGCTTTCGCGGGGAGTGCACGCCGTTCGATACCGCAAAACGCGCATTTTAGGACCGTAGGAATTTTTCCTACGCCTGCCGCTAACCTACGTAAATCCAGCTTGATTTGTTGGATTTGGCGGAACAGGTTAGGAACATGGAACGGAGTCGAGAACGCCTGACGCTACGAGAGCCGGCATGCGAGGTCGGATGCTCAACCTGTCAAATGTGGTGCGCGATTATCCCCCAGCGGTTGAACTGGTGGCAGCGCGAGATTGAGCGTCTTCATCGCGAACGGTCGATCGGCCCACCTGGGCGCGTCGGGCGCGATCAGATCGAAAGCGCTCTAGCTGCTCATGAAGCGCTGGCGCGACGATACGCGGCAAGTCCGAGAGCCGCGTCTGCATCGTCACTTCCGCTTCAATGACTTCGCGGATCATCTGTTCGATGTCCGTGGCGGTGGGTTCGCCCGACAGGTCCGGTTCGTCCCCCTTGCCAGACAGAAGCCAGTCCAAGGACACGCGGAAGAACTTGGCGTACCGCTCGGCAGCTTTACGGGGGATGCTGCCGGACCCGCGCAACCCATTCTCGTGCTGGATATAGGTCGGATGCTTTAAACCCATAGCGTCCGCCGCTTCGACAGCGGTTTCATACTTCGCGGCGCGAATCTGGCGGAGGCGTTCGTTGGGCGTCGTCATGCACCGCGCATACATCCCCCAATGATGCGAAAGGCACTTGCTTTCTGATGGTGCATAATGCATCATTATGGAATGAGGACGCATTCAGAAATCGTCACCGCTGCCGGACCGGCCCGACTGGCCGAGCTTCGCGGCGTCTCGCTCCACACCGCTCGGTCGTGGGCGCAGCGCAACAGCATCCCGGCAGAACACTGGTTCGACATATCGCGTGAAGGCATCGCCTCCGTCGAAGAACTGGCTGTTGCGGTCGCCACTTCCCCCCGACGCCGGGGAGCGGAGGCATGAGCGACGACAACCTGCGCGACTATGCGCGCCGCTATCTCAATCGCGAGGGCCTGACCGGCTCCACTGATCGTCGAGGAGTTGGCGGGCCTCTTCCAGCCTGGCCATGGCAACGGGCGCTTCGGCTTTTGCGTCGGGTCCGCACATGGTTGCAGTCCAAACGTCGAGGTCAGCGGTGAACGCGGCCCGCAGCCCTTCATACTCGTCGTCGCTGAGCCTGCCGCCATGCCGCAGCAATCCGCACAGCCGCACGAACCCTCTAGCCGTTGTGAGTGCCACGACATGATTTGCGATCGAGTCGCCGGTGCGATTGGCCATGCGCTGATCCTGCGCACCACTGCCGAAGAGTCAACTTCCCCCCGCCGCGACCGCGGGGATGCGCGGTGAGTGGGGAGGTCGCAACCGAATGCGCTACAGCTAACGCGCACGGCGTCTACGTCGATCATGACGATATCCGCTTGGTCGACGGCAAGGGTCGAGTTCCCCTAGCCGAAGTTAGGGTTGCGAAAACCGCCGCCGGATGGCGCGCTACCACGGGCTTCAGCTTCACCACGGGCAATTGGTGGGGGTCATCGAGTCCGATCACTGATCGCGACCCGGTATTCCCCGATCGCGCCAGCGCGGTAGCAAACGTCGCTGCTAAACTCGCCGATCGACTTTCATCGGCGCCGCGACACGCGATCGAACCGTCGATGGAAGGCCAGCGCGCGAAAATCGTCGCTTGGCTGGTCGGCCTTTCACACCGCCAGCCCGAACAATTCGAGATGTTCGCATGAACGTCATCACCCCAAACAGCGAGGTACAGTAGATGCTTATCCTCCAAGCGCTCGCCATCGTCGCGGCGCTGCTCGCCGCTTTCGGCTTCGTCATGTCTGCTTGGCGTCGTTTCCATAGCGGAATGGATACGGTCGCATGAGCCCGCAAATCCACCGGTCCTACCGCACCGTTTCCGCGAGTTCGCTGCTCGAAACGATCGGTGCCACGTTGGGACACATCCGCGATCAGGACAGCGCGACGTGGGCCGACATGGGCCAAGTCCTTGGCAAGTCTGGCGATCGTGCGGCTGCCTATGCCGGCGGGTTTGGCGACATGGGCGTCATCTCGTTCATTCGCGGCTGCGGCCAGTGGAACGGGCGATTTGCCAACCCGGTGCTGGCGCTGGTCGGCATGAAGCTCTCGCCGATCGTGCCCAAGAACATTTGCGATCGCAGGTTCGCCACCATGCTGTCGCGGCTGAAGCTGGCTGTCGATGAGGCGTTGGAGAACGACGACCTGATTGATGACGCCGAGCTGGACGCAATGCAGGCGATCCTGCGCGAGGTTGGCGAGGCGATTGATGCGCGCCGCACTGGCGGTCGTGCGCTGATCGGGAGTGCGGCATGATGGACCTCCGCTGCTCCGTCATCATGACCCGCAACCGCGGCAAGGAAACCGTCGCCGCCGATCCGTCCGCGACCGTCGTCGTCGGCTCGCGTCGCTTCACCTATCACCCGGTGCTGCCGTGCGAGCTGCCCGCTTTTCATGTGGTGACGCAATGACGCGCGCCTGCACCGACTGCGCTGCACCGATCACGGCGAAAAGCCGCACTGGATGGTGCCGGCCATGCTCGGCCAAGCATCTGAACAGCGATCCGGCCATCCATGCCCGGCGCGTCGCAGGCATCCACCGGAAGTTTGCGGAAGATCCGCAATTCAAGGCGGAGCAGGCGGCGCGGCTACTGGTAAACGCGTCGACCCCGGCTGCGGCGCTGGCACGCGTTGCGACCGGAAAGCGAATAGCGAGGGAAGTGCTCGCCCGGCCGGACGTCAAGGCGCTGACCCATTCGCCAGAAGCGCGTGCAAAGCGCGGCCGGACAATGGTCAATACCAAGCTGGCGTGGTGCCCTGAGGAATGGCGCGACAGCTATCGTCGGATGCTGAGCGGCGGAACGCTGGCGAAGGACGCCAAGGCCATGATCCTTGATACCGTCCGCGTCGAGGCAAGACGGGAGGTCGCCGCCCGGCAGCGCGCCATGGCCGAGAAGCACGCCCGCGAACTGGCGAGCCGGTACTGATGGGTGGCGTTCCTGAAAACCGGAACAGCTTCGCTGCTAAGGTTCGGCGCGGCACGCTGCTACGGCTCGCATCGGAAACGCTCGGGCAGGAAGCGCTGGCCGATGGGCTGGGCATCTCGACGCGCGCGCTGCGCATGAAGCTGGGCATGGACCGGCCGATCGCAAATGCCGACCTGACGCGCGCCCGTGAATTGCTGCTGCTGCACGTCCAGTCGACGATGGCGCTTGCGGCGGACCTGTCGACCGCTGCCGGCCCGCAGCCGATCGGCGCGATCGTAACCGGCGTGGTGGCGCTATGAGGCGCGACCAGTACGCCCATGTGCCGAAGACGCGCACCGGCACCGACAAGCGGCTCGACGTAACGCGCTTTCTGTCGATGGCCCGACCCGACATGGTGGCACGTGAGACGGCGGAAACGCTCGCCGCGCGCTACGGTGTGCCGGTCAAGGTTGCGCAGGAGGAAATGCGCCGGGCGGGCCTGCTATGAGCGAGTGGGCCGCGCTGGATGAGACGCTGACGCCGGAACCGCTGTTCGTCGTGGAGGCGCCGGACAAGAAGCCGGGCACCGAATTGCAGCGGCAGGCAACTTTGCTCAAGCTGCTTCGTCATCTCGCGCCGGACGTAATCGCTTACGCCAACACGAACGGCACGCACATCGCATCGCTCGCCGGCCGCGCCAAAGCGAACCGCGAAGGTCGCACGATCGGCGCGCCCGACCTGACCGTCGTCTGGAACCGCGGTGTCGCCTGGATCGAGATGAAGGCGGGCAAGGGCGACCTGAATCCCGCGCAGATTGACTTCGGCAATCGTCTCCACCGCGCCGGTCAGCATGTCGGTTGCTTCCGTGATCCGATGTCGGCGCTCGAATGGCTGCGGTCGCTCGGCGCCCCTGTGAGGACTGCGCAATGACCGTCGCCGCGCCCGACAATCATACCCCTTGGCTGCACGCGCAGGCGGCGCGCATCGACGCTTTGCAAGGCCGCGAGCGCAACGCTGCGCTGCTGCAATGGGCGCGCTATCTCGGCACGGGCGCGATCGTCGGAATGTGCCATGATGATCTTGGTCGCATAACGCGCGAGGCGTCGGACACCTTTGCCGCAGCGCTGGCCAAGGACACACCCGGCAAGGCGTGGGCCGACGCCGACCCGGCAGTCGGCCGCGCGTCGATCGCTCGCCTGACCGGCATTCAAGACCACGCGGCCGCTTGGTACGCGACGATGCCGATGCGGCATATCCGCTACGAGGATCGCGACTGGATCGGCGGTGCAATCGGCTCCGAACGGCTTCTTGCGTGGAAGCAACAGGACGCCGGGCATCGCTGGTGTCACCTCGATATCATCGACGTAATCCTATGGGATCCGGCTACGAACGAAGCGCGGGTGATGGGTGAGCATATCTCGTCCCCGCGGATCGTCATGCCCGCGCGCACCGATAAGCTGCTGGTGTTCGGGTCGCCAGTCGCGTTCTTTAAGGCTTGGGTGCAGCGGCGCATTACCGCTCTTATGCGCCATCAGTCGATGACCGCCACGCATGGCGCGCTCGACTATGAAGACACTCATAACGAGGCACCCGGCGCACTCCTCGTCGGTGACATTGCAAATGCCGTTTGGCCTGCATGTGATGCCGCGCAGGTTTTTCCCGCCCACGGCTGCCATCCAGACGCGCTCCGCGACTGTATCCTGCGCAGCGCCGGGCTTCCCCAGATCATGACCCGAAAGGGATGGCGTGGCTGACTTCGACCCCTTCGACAAACTCGGCAGCGCGCAATCCGTGGAGATCGTCAACGACGATCCGGACGGCATCAACGCCTATTGGGACTCGCTGAACGGCGCGATGCCGGAGAATATTGAGATGGAAAGCGCGCCGGAACCCAACGGCGAGCCGAAATCATCGGGCAAGATACTGCCCTTCGAATGGTTCGATCAGATTGACGCGCAGTTAGAGGCGAATTGGCTGGTCGAGGACCTGATCCCCTCGCAAGGGTTGTGTCTCGTCTACGGTCACCCAGGCTGCGGCAAGAGCTTCTTCGCGCTGGATATGGCCATGCACGTTGCCTGGGGCCAAGCATGGCGCGATCGTGACGTTGAGCAGGGTCTGGTGGTCTATATTGGCGCTGAAGGGCAGCGCGGCCTACGCCAGCGTGTCGCAGCTTTCCGTAAGCATCATGGCATCGAGCAGCTGCCGTTCGCCCTTATACCGGTAGAAGTGAACCTTCTTTCGGCCGATGGCGATCTGCAAAACCTTATCGACACCATCTATGAGGTCGCCAAGCGCTACAACATTCCGGTCGGAATGATCGTCATTGATACGCTGGCCCGCACCTTTGGCGGCGGCGATGAAATCGGGTCCGACATGGTGACCTACATCAACAACGTCGGCCGCGTGCAGACCGCGTTCGATTGCACGACCATGGTCATTCATCACCGCCCAAAGGATAGCGCAAACGAGACGCCGCGCGGCCACGGATCGCTCTGGGGCGCGTGTGACACGATCATCTTGGTCGAGGACAAGGGTGGCCCGAAACAGGCCAAGGTGACGAAGCAGAAGGATGCCGAGCCTGCGGAACCGGTGACCTTCGAACTGCGCGTGGTCGAGTTGGGCGAGGACGAGAAAGGACGTCCTGTGACGTCCTGCGTCGTCACGTCGAGCAGCAGCAAGATCATTGTCGACCAGCGCGCTGAAAAGCTGACGGATGGTCAGCGCATCGCGTTCGAAGTGCTGTGCCAGACGCTGGCCGATACCGGTTCGATCCATGGCCATAATGTGCCGGAAAAGGATCTGACGTTCGGCTTTGAAACCCGCGTTTGCCGCCTGTCCGAATGGCAGTCACGGACAACCTCTGCGTTGTATGACCCGGACAAGACACCGGACACCATTGCGCGTTATGTCCGCCGGTATCGGGACAGGTTGCAAGCCCTTGGTATCATTGGCGTTTCAGGGGAGTTCGTATGGCGGATCAAGTAAGCCGGACAACCTCGGACAACCTGTCCGGACAACCTGTCCGCCATAATCCGGACAGGTCGGACAACCCGGACAAGGGTATATATACCCTGTCCGGTTGTCCGGGCCGGATGTCCGCTCATGGAAAAGGATGGAAGAATGAAGCTGCTGAGAACTCAGGCTGGGTTCGTTTCAGTGCTCTGGATCGTATCGATCAAGCAGCGACCGCAAGGCGACTGGACGGTGACCTACAGCGTCGGGTCCGGAGTGCTCGACACGATCTGCTCGGGGCCAGATGGTCACATGCTCCTCGCGACGTCCGATGTGATCAAGGCCGACTGACCGGCTACACCACGGGGAGGTCCGCATGACCTCCCCGCTAACCAAATTCCTGATCGCCCTGCTGGCCACGCCGCGCGACCGGCTCGCCAAGGCTGATCCGGACAAGCTGGCTCAAAAGTACGGCATCAGTGCCAAGCACGCCCGCGGCTACATCGACATGGCGAGGGGGTGGTGATGACCGAGCGCGTCTACCTGACGATGGAACAGCAGCGCCAGATCATGGACCAGGCGCAAGCGGATTGGGCGTTACGCGAACGCGGCTTCCCAAAGTTCGTCCGTCAGCGCTGGGACCAAGGGACGCCATTGGCCCGCAAGCAAGCGGTTCTCGATGCCGCAGCCAAGCTCGGGCTGCTGTGATGACCTCCACACGATTTTTGCGAAAGGGGTAGGGGATGGGTATGAGCATGAGTTCGCTGCTGCTGGCCCTTGCTGATGAGGTTGGCCGGCAACGTTCGTTCGCCGACGACGAGATCGCGGTTATTGCCCGTGCTACCCAGCGTAGCGGGCTGCTGAAGCGCTGGACGGAAGACGAGGACGACATCCTGCGGACCATGCGTGCGAACCGGGCTACCGATCGCCAGATCGCGCGGGAGCTTGGCCGCAGCGTGCGGGCCGTGGAGTCCCGGATCAGGAACATGAAATTGCGGAAGGAGCGGGTGTTGTGAGTGACGGGGTTATGGGCCGGCCGACCAAGTACCGGCCGGAGTTCGTTGAGCAAGCGAGGAAGCTGGCGGCATTGGGCGCTACTGACCGGGAAGCCGCGGACTTCTTTGAGGTGGATGAGGCGACTATCCATCGCTGGAAGCACACGCACCCTGACTTTTGCGAGTCCTTAAAGGTCGGCAAGGAAACCGCCGATGCTCGTGTCGAGCAATCGCTGTATCGCCGAGCTTTGGGGTACAGCCATGATGCGGTGAAGATGCACAGCGTCGAGGGTACTGTCGTCACAACTCCGTATGTCGAGCACTACCCGCCCGACACCACTGCGGCGATCTTCTGGTTGAAGAACCGCAAGCCTACTGAGTGGCGCGACAAGACTGTGGTTGAGCATGATCTACCGGAGGACATGGCGAAGTGGCTGGGGGAACGCTAAGCTCAGTCGAACAGGACTTCATTAAAGCAATGATGGTGAGGTTCCCCGACAAGATGACGCGGCTTCGTGAAGGCTTCTACGATATAAAGGACAAGGGCGGTCGGAAGGTGCCGTTTAGGCTGAACGAGGATCAGCAAGAGTTCCTTGAAAGCCGCTGGTTCCTGGACGTGGTACTGAAGTCGCGGCAGAAGGGGTTTACGACTGTCATACAGTTGGACATGCTCGACGATTGTCTGTTCATACCGAACACATCGGCAGGCGTTATCGCGCACAAGTTGGACGATGCGAAAGCGTTCTTTCAGGATAAAATACGTTTTGCCTACGACAGCCTGCCTGCGCCATTCCGCAAGCTGCGATCGGCCGATCAGGACAGCGCGGACAGCCTTCGGTTCAACAACGGATCGCGCATCCGGGTGGGCACGTCGATGCGCTCAGGCACATTGCAGATCCTGCATGTGTCCGAGTTCGGTAAACTGTGCGCCAAGCACCCAGAGCGGGCCGACGAAGTGAAGTCCGGCGCGTTCAACGCGGTGCATACCGGTCAGCGCATAACGGTGGAATCGACGGCGGAGGGCAGGGCGGGTGAATTCAAGGCGATGTGCGACAAGGCCCAAAAGCTGGCTGAGAAGGGTGATGCGCTGACCGAGCTGGACTTCAAGTTCCACTTCTCGGGCTGGTGGTCGGATAAAACCTGCGTGCTCGACGCCGATGTCGTCGAGACGGCGGACATGACCAAGTATTTCGCTGAGCTAGAAACGCATCCGCTTCTGAAGGCTCGTGGTGTGAAGCTGAGCCGAGAGCAGCGGGCGTGGTACATCAAGAAGGATGAACAGCAGGGCGACAAGATGAAACAGGAGTACCCATCTACGCCCGAGGAAGCATTTGAAGCCAGTGTTGAAGGCGCATATTTCCCGACGCAGATGAAGAAGATGCGATCGGAAGGACGCATTTGCCGCATCCCGATCTTGAACACGCCGGTCTATACGACGTGGGACTTGGGCGTAGGTGACGCAATGGCGATATGCTTCTGGCAGGATGTTGGCATGGAGCGACGCCTGATCGACTATTACGAAAATAGTGGCGAGGGTTTGGAGCACTACGCCAAGGTACTGACCGATCGTGGCTACAACTACAGCGAACATTTCTTCCCGCACGACGGCGACCACCGCCGGCTTGGCAAGGATGCGAAGACGCCAAAGCAGCACGGCGAAGAACTTGGTATTAAGCCTATTCGCATCGTGCCGCGGATTTCGACCGAAAGCGTCGGCATCCAGGCATCACGCAGCTACCTTCCGCAAGTTTACATTGATGAAATTCGGTGCCAGCGCGCCATTGACTGCCTCGATAGCTACCGCAAGGAATGGGACGACAATCTGGGCGTGTGGAAGGACAAGGCAGTGCACGACCAGTTTTCCAACGGGTACAAGGCGTTCGAGACTGCCGCCGTGCGCAAGCCTGCCGTGAAGAAGCAGGAACAGCAAGTCGCCATCCCTTCCATGGCGACCGCATGGCGGCGGTAGGCACCGCAACTGCGTAGCGGCATGCCATAGCCGCAATCGCTACCGTGCGCCGCGATGGACACGGATACGGCGCTGGATCAGGACGCTGCACCCGCCAGCGACAAGCTGCGCGAGGTCCACAAGCGCGCCATCGCCCGGTTCGACGATACGGTCCTGCCGCAGCTTGAAATGCGCGCTGAAGCGCTGATGGCCCGCCGCTTCGTCAGCCTGAAGGGCGCGATGTGGGAAGGCGAGTGGGGCGCACAGTTCGAACATTCGATCAAGGTCGAGATCCCGAAGGTCAAGAACGGCATTCGCAAGATCGAGAACGACTACCGCCAGAACCGCATCGTGCCCGACTTCCGACCGAGCGGTGGCGCCAGCGATCAGGACACCGCCGACACGCTGGACGGACTGCACCGGGCGGATAGCAACCACTTCAAGTCGCAGCAGGCCCGCGACAATGCGTTCAGCGAGGCGTGCCGTGGAGGCTTCGGCGCATACCGGCTGACGAACGAATGGGCCGATCCGTACGACAAGGACAGCGACGAGCAGCGCATCAATCCGGCGCTGACGATCGTCGACGCTGACCAGACGGTGTTCTTCGACGGCAACAGCAAGCTCTACGACAAGTCCGATGCCCGGTTCGCGTTCGTCATCACGTCGATGACGGTGGATGCGTTCAAGGAGGAATACGGCGAGGACAAGCTGGTGGCGTGGCCTGAGACGGGCCATCGCAGCGGCTACGACTGGTACACTGCCGACGTTACCCGCGTCTGCGAATATTACGAGGTCGAGGACAGCACGGAATCGCTGCTGGTGATGACCTTCCCGCTGACCGGCGAAGAGCAGCGGCTGTGGGAGAAGGACACCGACCGCGCCGATTGGGAGGCGCAGGGTTGGGAGATCGCCACTCGCCGCATGAAGCGCCGCCGGGTGCGCAAGTACACCATGACCGGGGCCCAGGTGGTACGCGATCATGGCCGCATCGCCGGCACCTGCATCCCCATCGTGCCCGTCTACGGCGCGCGGGAGTATGTCGACGGGCAGGAGCGGTTTCAGGGCCACGTACAGTCCAAGATGGACGCGCAGCGGCTCTACAACGCCAAGGTGTCGAAGCTCGCTGAGACGGACGCGCTCAGCCCGCGTGAGAAGCCGATCTTCGCGTCCGAGCAGATGCCGCCGCACCTCGCCGCCATGTGGGAACGGCAGGAGATCGACCGCCATCCCTATGCGCTGGTCAATCCCCTGTTCGATCCCGGTACCGGCCAGCTTATCAGCGCCGGACCGATCGGCATGGTGCAGCCCCCGCAACTCTCGCCAGTCACGGGCGCGCTGCTGGAAATCGCGAACCGCGATCTGGTCGAGGATGACGAGGACGGCGCGGATCAGGTCAAGGCGAACACCAGCGCCGAGGCCATGGATATCGCCGCGACGCGCATCGATGCGAAGTCGGGCATCTACCTCGACAACATGCGTCAGTCGGTGCAGCGCGAGGGTGAGATCTACCTGTCGATGGCCGCCGAGGTCTATGTTGAAGATGGCCGGATCGTCGAGACGATGGATGAGGACGGCGGCGACGGCGAGGCGGTCCTGAACGAACCGTATCGCGACAGCAAGGGCGTTCACAAGACCCGCAACAACTTCAGCGAGGGCAAGTATAAGGTCGTCGTCGAGGTGACTGAGGCGACCGCGACCCGGCGCGACAAGACGGTGCGGGCAAGCCTGCAACTGGCTGAGGTGGCCATTCAGGCGCAGGATGTCGAATTGGCGCGCATCGCGTTGCTGACCGCCGTCCAGAATCAGGACGGCGAAGGATCGGCCAGCATGCAGAAGTATGCTCGCAAGCAGCTTGTGGCGCTTGGCGTCGAGGAACCGAACGACGAGGAAAAGGCCCAGATGCAGGCCGAGGCGGAAGCTGCCGCGCAGCAGCCCGACCCCAACGCCGTGCTGGCACAGGCACAGGCGCAGGCGCTTCAGGCCGGCGCGGCCAAGGACATGGCGCAGGCGCAGGAGAGCGAGAGCAAGATCGAGCTCAACGAGGCCAAGACCATCGAGACGCTGGCGAAGGCTGGCAAGGCGCGCACCGAAGCGTTGCGACCGGCGAACGACACCCAGCAACCGCAGAAGCGGATCGCCTTTGGGTACGAACGATAGGCAACCACCGGGCCGATCGGTGAGAGGGAATGACAATGGCTGATTTCGACCGCGACGACGAAGCGCAGGACGACGTTCTGAACCTGACCGAAGCGGATCAGGCGCCGGAAGAGCCCGATCAGCAGGACGATGCTGAGCAAGACGGCGAGGACGAGGAAATCGTGTTCGAGGTCGACGGTGCGCCGGTCGAGAGCGAGGCCGTAGCGGACAACGGGCTGGTCAAGCACCTCCGCCAACAGATCAAGGATCAGGCCGCCCGCCTGAAGCAGTACGAGCGCCCGCAGCAGCCGGTCGAGGTTGGACCGAAGCCGACGCTGGCCGGGTGCGAGTATGACGAGGAAGCGTACGAGCGCGAGCTTGATGCGTGGCGTGATCGCAAGGCCGAAGCCGACAAGGCAGGCCAGCAGCAGCGCGAGGCCGAGGAGGCGAACCAGAAGCGGTTCCAGGACGAGCACGCCGCCTATCAGGCCAAGAAGCAGGCGCTCGGGTTCGCGGACATGCCGCAGGCCGAAGCAGCGGTCGCCGATGCGCTCACTGACTGGCAGCAGAACGCTATCATTCGTTACGCTGGCGACCCGGCCAAAGTGATCTACGCGCTCGGCAAGAGCAGTGGCAAGCGCGACCAGCTCGCATCGCTCACCGATCCGATCGCGTTCGCCATCGCCGTGTCGAAACTGGAAGGGAACATTACCGTGTCGAAGCGACCCAAGCCGCCCGCCCCGGAAGAGATCGCACGCGGGACGGCACGGTCGCCGGGCGTCGACAAGGAGGAGGCGAGGTTGGAGAAGGAAGCCGATCGTACGGGTGATCGGACGGCGCTCATCAACTACCGGCGGTCAAAGCGCTAGGCACCGCAACTGCGTAGTTTGTGACACGAAACGCGGGGGTTATCGTCACCCCCGCATCGCCCCAGCGACCTCCGGCTGAGACGGGAGAGACAGATGCAGGCGCGCCCGAGCGGCGCTCAATCTGTTTCTCAAGGAGGCCCGCGTGGCGACCAGTTTCACCAAAGAAGAAAAGATCGTCTTCGACGAACTCGTCGAGAAGTTCGAGGATCAGCTGTCGTACGCCGCGCTGGCGAAGAAGTACGAGCCGCTGAACGGCGAACAGATGGTCCATACCCGCGACCGCTTCTGGATTCCGGCGCCGATGATCGGGTCGAGCTATGACGGCTTCGACCAGACCAGCAATTTCGACGGTCTGACCGAACTGGTCGTGCCGGTGTCGATTGGCGTCCACAAGGCGTCGCCCAAGGTCATCTCGGCGAAGAACCTGCGCAACAAGTCGGCGCTGTCGAACTATGCCGAAGCGGCATCCGAGACGTTCGCGAGCAACATCAACCACTCGCTGCGTCGCCGCGCTGCCCTTGAAGGCGGCAACTTCGTCAAGCGCACCGTCGCCCCGACCGGCTATGACGATCTGGCGCAGGCGAACGCTGCCATGACCCGCATCGGCGTTCCCGGCGCGAACCGTGTCGCCATGCTCGGCCTCGACGCGCAGATCGGCATGACTTCGAACCTCGCGAACCGCTCGGAAGCATCGGCGCGGTCGGACGATGCCTATTCGTCGGGCAAGATCGCGAACCGGGTCGCCGGCTTCACTGCCTACAGCGACGATCAGCCGATCATCCTGGCTGCGGCAAGCGGTGGCGCGACGACCGTCAATGGCGCCAACCAGTATCTCGAACCGCGCGGCACCTATGTCGAGCCGGACGGCGAAGAAATCAATCAGGACAACCGCTATTCGCTGCTGACCGTGACCGCGGCGACCTTCGGCAACATCAAGGAAGGCGACGCCTTCACGATCGCCGGCGTCAATGCGGTCCACATGATCTCGAAGCAGGATACCGGCAAGCTGAAGACGTTCCGCGTCATTGGCAAGCCGTCGGCGGGCGTGCTGAAGATCGCCCCGGCCATCATCTCGAATGGCGGCAACACGATCGGCGGCAAGGAATATCAGAACGTCACCGCCACTCCGGCGAACGGTGCGGCGATCACGTGGCTGAACACCACCACCGCCGAACTGAACCCGTTCTTCGTGCGCTCCTCGCTGCTGCTGCTGCCCGGCACGTTCACGGTCGATCCGGAAGATGGCTGGCAGACGATGCGGGCGACCACGCCGAAGCTCGGCATCGCCATCCAGTACACGCGGCAGGGCGACATCAACACGCTCAACGCGAAGATCCGCTGGGACATCGATTACGGCACCTCGCTGATCAACCCGGAAATGTCGGGGGCTATGGCCTTCGGCCAGGCATAAGGAGCGCACGGCATGACCACCGAAAGCAATCTGCCGAAGGGCGCTCCGAAGGGCCTCGAACTGTCGGACAGCGAGGTCGCCAAGGCCCGCAGCGAAGGCGCGAAGGAGGCGGTCAAGGAAACCGCCAAGGAAGCGTACATCGCTGCGACCGATGGCGAGCAGGCGGGCGACGTGTCGGGCGAGAAGTACCCCGGCAGCGAGGATATCCAGTTGTGGTCGCACTGGATCGACATGCCCGTCGCCGAGTTCGAGAAGGCAGTCGCCGACAAGGACCGGATCGCCGACGAGAAGGTCGCGGGCCTGCTGAAGCTGGAACGCGCCGGCCAGAACCGCACCCCGTATGTCAAGGCGCTGTGCAAGCGGTTGAAGGTCAAGTCGCCCTACGAGGTGACCAGCGCCGGCCCTGACTACACCAACGACGTGACCAGCGTTTCGAAGCTGTGACCGATACGCCCCGGATGCTCTACCGCGATGGAAGCGCGGTCGAAATCTGGGGTCGGATGGTCGACACCCGCATCGTCTCGGATGCGGAAGAACTGGGCGAGGCGCTGGCTTCTGGCTGGCGCCTCCGTCCCGATCGAGTCGACCCGCTCGACCATGACGGCGACGGGCGACGGGGCGGATCGCTGCCACGGCAGCGCAACCGGAGGCCGTAATGTCCGCGAATGTCCGACTGATCGATCCCGACACCGGCATCCCGTACCGGACCGGCCGTAACTCTGTCTCCTCGAACCTTTCGTGAGGTAGCATGACGCGCCTGACCCGCCAGACCCTGTTCACCCCGATCGTCAATGCCGGGCTAATCGACCGCATTCTCGAACAACAGACGGACCTCAACTCGCGTCTGGCGCCGATCGAGAGCAGCTACGCGCAGACGCAGGGCCTGATTGCCGGCGCGCTGGGCGAGCTTCAGCAGACGATCGCCACCACCAACGCCTTGCAGGACCAGCTCATCGACCTTGCCGCCTTCGTCACGGACGGCGCGCTATCGATGCTGCCAGTCGATACCGCAATGTACGCGAATTACCCGCCGTTCTCTGCCCGCACGATGGGCATCGAGGACCGTCTTACCGCAATCGGAGCCTGACGCATGGCCGCAATCGACTATGGTACTGGCCCGAATACGACGACGGGTGATCCTATCCCGTCAGCATTGGCGAAATTGAAGGCGCGTTTGCTGGCGGCAGGATTTGACCCCGGCATCGAAAGCGCCTCCAACGTGGCTTCGGCTATCCGCCTGATCGAAATGGCGACGGAAGCTGCTGAGACGGCTTACGTTCCGCCGCTTCCGGGGCCGATGCCGACGTTGACGATTAGCGGCGCTCTTTCGTTCGCGGCCAATGCGCCTGCCGGGACTGTTATTGCGTCCATCGGCAGCGTGCCTGCTGGCCAAGTCCCGACCGTAACACCGAACGACGGTCGCTTGGCCATTGCCGGTAATGCGCTTGCAGGATGGGCAATCGTCGTCGGCAGCAGCGCTTCGACGGCCGGCACGATTGCGGTGTCCGTAGCGGCAACTGGCGCGAACGGCGCGTCTGCAACCGTGACCGTCACGCCGGCTATTGTGACGCTGACGATCAGTGGTTCGCCCGGCTCGGGAACCGTTGGTACGTCGCCCTCCTTCGCGCCCACGATCAGCGGCGGTACCGCGCCGTACACCCTGTCGCTTCTCAATGGCACGCTGCCGCCGGGGCGGACGGTCAACGGCGCCGCGAAGACTGTCACTGGCACATACACCACCGCGGGAACCTACAGCTACACGTTGCGCGCTACGGACGCGGCGGGCGCCACGGCGGATCTTGCGATCAATATCACGGTCGCTGCCGCGGTCGTAGGGTTCGACGTGATACCGATTGCCGGCCAGTCGAACGCAGTTGGCCGCAGCGGGCCTGTCAGCCTGTCGCTCGACGCCACGGACGACCGTATCCAGCAGTACGGCTTTGATAGCCAGATGGTCACGCTGGCCTCTGACCCGCTCGACAATCAGGACGAAACCGCCGACACGGTTGGCTTCGGCATGTCGCTTGCAAAAGCCTATATCGCTGACGGTAAACTGGCGCCGAACCGCAAAATCCTGCTTGTCCCCGTCGCAAAGGGCGATACTGGCTTCACCGGGGGATTCTGGGTGGCCGGGGGCGAGGGCGACGTTGCTGCAATCGCTCGCATCAATGTGGCGATGGATCAGCCCGGTTCGAACAAGCTGGTTATGTTCGCATGGCACCAAGGTGAACGTGACCGGACGTCCACGCGGATTACGTATTCGGCCAATCTCGACGCCCTGATCGCGCGCTGGCGCTCTTCGATCACCGGCGCGGCCAACGCCCCGTTTGTCGTCGGCGGCCTTGTGGCGGGCGGCGGTCAGACGAACGCTGAAATTCAGACGGCGATCGAGGATACGCCAAACCGCGTTGCGCTGACGGCATATGCTTCGAGCGCTGGCCTGCCTGCCGGCAATGACGGAATCCACTTCAGTGCGACTAGCGAGCGCACGCTTGGCCGCGAGCGCTACTACCCGGCATTGGCGACTGCCCTCGCGAACAACGCGGCGCCCGCCGCGCCTGCGCAAGTTACTGGCCTCGTCGTCACGCCTGCGTCTGGTCAGGCTGGTTTGGCGTGGAACCTGCCTAGCGCGAACCGCTCGGCGATCACCGATTACGTGGTGGAGTACAAGCCGACGAGCGGTTCGACGTGGACCGTGTTTGCTGATGGCGTCTCCGCGAACATCGGGGCGACCGTCACTGGCTTGGCGAACGGCACTGACTACGACTTCTGTGTGTCGGCGAAGAATGCGATCGGGACGGGTCTGGTCAGCGCGGTTGTGAGCGCAACGCCGGTCGCACCGCCTTCGACTGGCTTCCTCGCGACGTTCGCCGCCCCAGACAACACCGGGATTGGTTCGTACACATCCGATAGCGGACACAAGGCGACGCAGATCCAAGGGACTGTCCGGATCATCGGCGAAATGTTCACTGCGACCCAAGTCGGAGCCGACGGCACGTGGGATTGGGTGCCCGGCAGCATATTCCAGAAGGTTAAGTTCCGGGTCAAGGTAAACAGCAAGAACGGTTCGCACTATGTGCGCTATCGCACGGTGGACGTTAACAATAACTTTTACTGCGGACTTGGCAGTGGCGGTGCGGTCCACACGATTGGTGCTTTGATCGCAGGCTCGAGTTCAGGGACTACGACCGGAACTGGCAGCACGTCGACGCCGACCGTGAATGTTGGCGACATTCTCGACTATGAAATGACCATTACCGGGACGGTGGGCGACGAAACGCACACGTTGACTGTGTCGCAGAATGGCGCGGCACGGGTCACAGTCGCAACCATCAAACCGACCGCCAACACCATGCAGGTGCTCGCCAATCCGGGACAGTTGGGATGGCGCGAGTTCAGCAGCACCAGCTCGGCAACCACGGGCTGTCAGATCGACAACCTAGAAGCGGTGGCGCTGTGACCTACAGCGGCACCTTTGGCGGGTGCGCTTGGCGCCACTGCACGCGTTCCGGGTCGCTGTCTCGCCAAACCGCATACGCGGTCACGGCAGTCACGACCGTCATCCAGAAGATCAGCCAAATCTTGTGCCACTTCGGCATTTCCCAATCCCCCAATCGAGGTCGGAAATCCCGGTACCTCGCAGGGAAAAGAATCGCTGAATCTTGGAGCCGAATCAACAGCTTGCATCCGGAATGGAGCCAGTCATGACCACCATCATCGCAAAGCACGGCAAGACCTACACGCTGGCGGACGGCGATCAGATCACGTTCGGCGGGCCGCTGAAGTCGATGGATGGCGATGGCAAGCCCAAGCCCGGCCGGTTTGCCTATCGCTGGGGCAAGGCGGCGGTCTGTTACCTGTACGTGCCGCGTCTGGAACTGGTCGATGGCAGCACGTATCGGGTTGCGGCGGCTGTCGAGACGCCTGCGCCCGAGCCGACGCCGGCACCGGAGCCGACGACCCCGCCCGCGAGCACTGGCCTCACCTCCGGCCTCCAGAACGGCAACAGCTACCTACAAACGGCGGACATGACGGTCGGCCTGAACCCGGCAGGCGGCATCGGCACGTCGGCGAACACGTCGCCCACCGGCTATCGCAGCGACACCGCGAACAACTTCGTCCGCATCGGTCTGTACGTCCCGCCGCTGTCCGATCTGGTGCTTCAGGGCCGCGCGATCGAAGGCTTCGGCCTCATGGTCGCGGGCAAGCGCTACGCCAACATGCTGCTGACCGGCTACAGCCAGATCGCGGGCAGCTTCAAGAACCCGACGACGTGGGAAGGCAGCGTGTCGGGCGTCGAGGTGACGCAGGCCATCACCATGTCGGGCAAGACGATCCGCCTCGCCGTCACCCTGCGCAACACGACCAGCACGGCGATCGACCTTCAGTATTTCCGTTCGATTGATCCGGATCAGGCGGGAGAGTTCAACACCGCGAACAAGGTGGTGTCGGCCGGCGTCGCGGAATGCACCGTAAAGGGCGGCAAGCTGGTGATCCGCGCGCCGGGTGCCGACTTCCACGTCACCACCTATGACAAGGCCCCGGATATCGGCACGCGTCGCGAAGTCGGCGTGTCCAAGACCGCCGATGAGGTCGTGCAGGCGGTGTTCCCGCGCGCCTCGCTCGCTGCGGGTCAGTTGGTGACGAACGTCGTCGAATACGAGGTCGTGACGGGATGAGCGGCCTAGCGGTATCCATCCCCGCCACGCAGGCGCAGGTCGACGCGATCGGCGCGAAGGCGGACAACGCGGCGAGCAAAGCGGATACCGCGCTGACCAAGGCGAACGCGATCGAAGCCGACATGCGAGCGCCGGTATGACCGTAGTCATCGTCCCCTATGGTCGCCCGAAAGGCGATATCGTCCGCACCGCCTACGCCGATGCGGGTCTGTCCGATGCCGATTTCGAGCTGGAGCCGGAGGAAATCAGCAAGGGTCTGCGCACGCTCAACAGCATGATGCAAGGCTGGCCGTTCAACCTCATGGGGTTCCAGCAGCCGGACTATGGGCTGGGGTTGCCCGAGGATGGCAGCGGCCTCGACGACGAGGATATCGATGGCGTCACGATGTCGCTGGCGTTCCGTCTGGCAGCCGGTATGGGCAAGATGCTGTCGCAGGACGTGAAGGCGCGCTACGCTCCGACGATCGCGGCGCTGCGGGCCAAATATGCTGTTATCCCGACCATGCCGTTCGCGCGCAGCACGCCGCGCGGGGCTGGTAGCCGTGGCCTGTTCGACGGCCCGTATATCTTCACCGACTGATGCCTGCCGTCCCCATCCTGTCGGGCGTGCTGGCGAACAACGGCGCCGGGTTCGAAATGTCGTACCCGCGCAACCTCGAACCGGTCATCGTCGATACGAAGCTTTCGAAGGGCCAACTGCGACTGACGGCGGGCGTGCGGACGTTCGCCACCGGCCCCGGCACCGACCGCGGCGCGATCGTCTGGAATGGGCTTGCCTACCGCGTGATGGGCGACAAGCTGGTGCGCTGGAACGGGACAACGCCGACGGTTCTTGGCACCATCCCCGGCACCGGGCCAGTCATGATGGATTACGGCTTCGATCGCATCTCGATCGCGGCGGATGGCAAGCTGTTCTACTATGACGGCACGGCGCTGACGCAGGTCACCGACGAGGACCTGGGCACGGTCATCGACGCGCTGTGGGTCGACGGCTTCACCATGTTCACCGATGGCACGTACATCGGCGTCACCGAATTATCCGACCCATATCAGGTCAAGCCGCTGAAATACGGCAGCGCAGAAGCTGATCCGGACCCGATCACCGGCATCATCAAGGTTCGCGAGGAGGTCCACGCGATCGGCACGAACACCATTCAGGTATTCCAGAACGTCGGCGGCAACGGCTTCCCGTTTCAGGTCATCAAGGGCGCGACGATCCCTTACGGCTGTGTCAGCCGGACGGCCAAGTGCCGGTTCGCGGAATCGTTCGCGTTCGTCGGAAGCGGCCGCGATGAGGCGCTGGCCGTCTATGTCGCTGGACAGGGCACGGCGATCAAGATCAGCACGCAGCGGATCGACCGGCTGTTGCGCGAGTGCCAGGACCCGACCACGATCGAGTGTGAAAGCCGCGTCTATGGCGATGAGAAACGGCTGCTGGTGCATCTGCCGAACCTGACGTTGGTTTATTTCGCTGACGCCTCGCGCGACGCGGGGCAGCCGATATGGGCCGAACAGGACGACGCGAGCCGGCACGCCGTGTTCGTCAACGGCGCGTATCAGGTGGCAAAGGGCGCTGTCGTCGGCATCCTCGACGACCAGATAGGCGAGCGGTTCGGCGAGCGGGTGCGTTGGTCGTTCGATGTCGGGTTGCTGGCGAACGACGGCGCGGCATTCCTGCTGCACTCGGTCGAGGCGATGGGATTGCCGGGGCGCAGCGATGGTGTAGCGTTCCTGTCGTTCACCCGCGACGGACAGACCTACAGCACACCCAAGGCGCAGAAGCTGGGACCGGTCGGGGCGCGCAGCAAGCGGGTCCAGTGGCGCCCACACATGCGCTTCCCGACCTATGTCGGTATGCGCTTCCATGGCGAGGGGCTGTTTGGCGTTTCAACGATCCAGATCGAAGGCGAGCCGCTGACATGAAAGTCGCTGGCAGTCTCCCCCGGACCGTCATCGCCGAGATTACGAGCAACCCTCGTGCCGCCGCGGCGCTGGAATCGCTGGCGCAACAGGTCGACGACACCACGACCACGACGCAACAGACGATCGCCGACACCCAAGCGCTTCAGGATGCGACGTTCCTGACGCTTTCCGGCAATGCGACGCTGACGGCAGAGCGGGTGCTGACCCAAGGATCGGGCGTCTCATTCCGGGACGCCGACGGACGGCTTACCGTGTCGCTCGACCAGACTGCGGTGCGCACCGATGGCGCCTATCCGGTGTCGTTGCTGGTCGACGGCCCGACACGCCTGTTCGCGCCACAAGGCGGCACGCTGGCTACACAGTCGAACCGCGAGACGTTCCAGAACAAGACGCTGGAAAAGCCGTTGCTGTCGGGCATCGAGAATTACGCCGATGACGCGGCAGCCGGGGCGGGGGGCGTGCCTGTCGGGGGCGTCTATCGTACTGGTTCGACGCTGAAAGTGCGGGCCGGCTAGGCAAAACAACTGCGTAGCGGCACCAATCGTCACCCTGCCGTAATGTCCTTCGCGAGCGTGGCGCGCGGAGGTCTCTAACCCGATGGGTCTGTTTAGCCTGATTGGAGGCATCTTCGGCGGTAACTCGCAGAAGAAGGCGTCTGCCTACGCGACGAAGGAAATGGTCGCGGCGGCGGATCGTGGCATTGCGGAAACGCGCCGCCAGTACGACGTAACCCGCGCCGATTACGCGCCCTATCTTACCGCTGGCACGCAAGCCCTGTCCGGCATGACTGGCTTGCTCGGGCTGGGTGGCGGCGAGCAGCAGGCGATGGCGATCGATGCGCTGAAGACCTCTCCACTGTACCAGAGCCTGTACCGGAACGGAGAAGAAGCGCTGTTGCAGAATGCTGCGGCGACCGGCGGCATCCGTGGCGGCAACACGGCGCGCGGGCTGGCGGACTTCGGCGCCGATACGCTTGCCTCGACCATTCAGCAGCAGCTTGCGAACCTTGGCGGCGTCGCTGGCATGGGCATGGGCGCGACGAACAGCGTGTCCGGCTTCGGCGCGCAGGCTTCGGGCAATGTCGTGAACCTGCTGGGTCAGCAGGGCGCGGCGCGGGCCGGTAATCACCTCCTGCGTGGTGGCATCAACGCCGCGAACTGGAACAACGCGGGCAGCTTCCTCGACGATATCGTTTCGGCTCTTGCCGGTGCTCCGAATCTCAGCAGTGGTCTGAAGGCAGCCGGGAAGCAGCTGTTCTAATGGCCGATCCCGTTAACTTCGCCGGGTATCTCGGGCAGGCACAACAGCTTGTCCCGAACTATCAAGAGGAAATGCTGCGCCGCCAGCTCGGCGCGTTGCAAACGCAGCAGCTTGGCCTTCAGAACGAGCAGATTGCGGCCAATACCCGGCTGATCGGCGCGCAGATGCAGCAGGAGGAACTGAAGCGGCAGCAGCAACAGGCATTTTCGGCGGAAGCGGAAGGCGTCATCCGGTCGGGCGACCCACGCCAGATCGCCGGCCTGATCGCCCGCTATCCGCAGTATGGCGACCAGATCAAGGGTGCGTGGGACCGCATGGATAGCCGTATCCAGTCGGTCAACCTGCGGGACATGGGCCAGATCTACGCGGCAGCGAACGGCGGGCGGTTCGACCTTGCCGCGACTGCGCTCCGCCGTCGCATCGAGGCGGACAAGGCTGCCGATGGGCAGGCTGACCCGAAGGACGAAGAAATCCTGAAGCTACTGGAAAGCCCAGACCCGGCTGACCAGAAGCGCGGGGCCGTGATGGTGGGCTTCTCCCTTGCCGCCGTCACCGGCCCCGACAAGTTCGCGTCGACCTATGGCGAGTTGTCGAAGGGCGAAGCCGGCTTCACGCTGTCGCCTGGCTCGAAGCGCTACGACAAGGATGGGAACGAGATTGCGTCGGCACCTTTCGCGCCGCGCACCGTCACCGTCGGTGAAGGTCAGACGGTCGTCGAGTACGATCCAAACGGGAGAGGAGGTGGTCCAGCATCTGGCGGTGGCGGGGGCGCTGGTGGAAGCGGCGCGCCCCGCAACGTCCGCAACAACAATCCCGGCAACATCATCGACAGCCAGTTCGCGCGTAGCCAGCCCGGCTATGTCCGCTCGGATGGCCGGTTTGCCGTGTTCGAGACTCCCGAAGCCGGCAAGGCCGCACAGGGCGCGTTGCTGAGCAGCTACATCGATCGCGGGTTCAACACTGTCGAGAAGATCATCAACCGTTGGGCGCCGCCGTCGGAGAACGACACCGGCACCTATGTCCGCAATGTCGCGCGCGAGCTTGGTGTTGATCCGCGCGCGCCGCTCGGCAAGGCTGCAATCCCGAAGCTGGCAGCGGCTATCACGCGCGTTGAAGGCGGGCCGGGCGGTTCGTCTGCTGGCGTGCCGGGCGCGACGACTGGCGGGGGCGTCCGCGTGATTGCTCAGGGGCAGCCAAAGCAGGGCTACCAGGTCATGACGCCGGAGGAGAACCGGGCAGCAGGCCTTGACCCCAATGTCCGCTATCAGCGTGGCCCCAACGGGCAGATTACGGCGCTCGGCGGGCAGACGAAGGCCAACACCGGCGGTGGTAAGGTCATGCGCCAAGGCGACGCTGACAAGCTCGAAAAGCAGGTCAGCACCGTTGCCGCGCTGCGCTCGGCGCTGTCCGGGTTCAAGGACGACTTCGGCGGCAACACTCTGACCGGTGAGACGGAAAACTGGCTGCAAGGCCTGACCGGGCTGGGAACCACGGGGCAGCGTGATTGGTGGTCGAACTTCCGCGCAACGGACAACCTGATCCGGAATGAGTTGTTTGGCGCGTCGCTGACGGATGGCGAGAAGAAGGCGTACGACTCGACAACCGTCACTCCCCGGATGGCGCCAAGCGAAATTCGTCGCAACCTTCAACGCCGTGTGAGGGTCGCGGAAACCGCTTTAGCGCGTCGGGTCGCCCGGCTGAAAGCCGCTGGCTTCAATTCAGATGAGATCGACGCAGCAACCGGCGGCATTGCTGCTGGCGGCATTGCGACCGTGCGCACCAAGCAGGAGGCAATGCGCTTGGCTCCGGGCACGTTGTACCGCGCACCCGACGGGAAGGTTCGCCGCCGATGAGTGATTGGCCCGGCACCGTCATTGACGACGAAGCGGTTTTCGATGCCCCGAAAGCCAAGGATGCCGCGCCAGCGCGTGCGCAAACCGCCGATGTATTCCCCGGTGAAGAACTGCCTGCGGACGATCCGCGTCTTGTCGACGGCGGGTATGAGACGATCGGCGGGTTCGCCGACGAGCTGCCGCGTGAAGCGGTCAGTCGCATGTCGCCCGAGGACGAGGCGAAGGTGCGCGAGATGCTTTTGAGCGGCGCGGATGCCAGCGCAGTTCGCGAGTTCGTTGCGTCTAAGGGGTTCCAGATGAACAATCTGGATTCTGTCTTAGCGGCACGGGACCAGACCGGGCAGGTTAATAAAAACTCGGTCTATGAGCTGAAGCCGGTCGCCTTACCCGAGGAAGATGGCACGGGCGCCGCCCTTCGTGGCTTCGGTGACACCGTGACGTTCGGCACATTGCCGAAGCTTGGCGCATTGGCGGGAGCGACGGCGGACTGGCTGAGCAGCGATACCGCCTTTGCGGATGCTTTTGCCCGCCATCTCGACGAGAATAACGGCATCATACAGGGCGACGAACGCGATAGCCCGTACCTGCGTATGGGGGGGCAGCTAGCTGGCGGCCTTGTGTTGCCGGCGGGCATCGAGGGCGTTGGTTTCCGCGCGGGTCAGCAAGCGCTCCGCGCCGGCGCCACGATCGGCGAGGCGCGCGCCGCTGCATCGATTGCGGTTCGCAACCGTCTCGCTGGTGTAGGCGGCGGGTACGGCGTTGCCCACGGCGTCGGTTCGGCAGACTCTTTTGGTGAAGCCGCTACTGGCGCGCTGACGGAGGGCGCAGTTGGTGCGGCGGGGGGCTTTTTGGCTGGCGCTGCTGGTCAGGTGCTCGCACCTCGATCAGCGGCGCGCGCTGCCGCCGCGCGCGCGGCACCAATCCCGGATTCGACAAAGTTCGCGCAAGCAGCAGAGCGGCAGGGTATCGAATATCTTCCCGCTGACGTGCAGGGCAACCAGGGCAAGCAGATCGCCGCACGCATGGCGTCTGGCATTGCAAACGTCACGCTCGGCGGCATTCCCTTGTCAGAGGCGGCGCAGCGCATCGTCGGCACCGCGAAGGCGGCTCGCGATCGGATCGCACAGGCTGTGGGCGTCGTGACAGATGGTGCAGGCGTGGGGCAGGCGGTCCAGCGTGGCGCTCGCCAGTTCATGACGGAATCGGAACGGCGTGGCGCGGCGCTATACGACGCGATCCCGATCCCGCCGGAACAGGATGCGGTTCTCAGCAGCACCCGGTCGGCGCTCGTGGAACTGACCGCAGGTATGAAAAGCAACCCGCAGCTTTCAAAGCTGGTGGCCGAGAACCCACGACTGAAGGCGATGCTTGATGCCCTTACGCCGAAGGAGAAGGTTCAGCCGGCGACGCCGGAACAGCCGGGGGGCATGGGCTTCGGCGTTGATATCGAACCGATCCCCGGCACTCCCGCTCGTCCGACGGGCGTCATGGAAGGCGGCAAACTGTCGTGGCAGGACCTGAAACGGTTCCGCACGATTATCGGCGAAATCACGGGCCAGCCCACACTTAGCCCTAGCCTAAGCAACAAAGCGCTACGACGCCTGTATTCGGCATTGTCCGACGACATGCGAGCGACTGCGCAGAAGTCCGGCGACCGCGCTCTGACCGCGTTTGACCGGGCAAACCAGTATTGGCGCGGGCGGCAGGGGCGTATCGACAACGTGCTTTCCGATGTTCTGGGTGACGATCTCCAAAAGGGCGCGGAAAACGCGGCGAAGCAGATCAACACGTGGGCAACACGCACAACCGCCGACAGCAACCGCCTCGGTCGCTTGATCCGCAGTCTGCCAACGGACGAAGCCGACACAGTGCGTGCGTCCATCATCAGCCGGTTGGGGCGCGCCTCGTCAGGTCGGCAGGATCAGGGCGGCGAGGTGTTTTCCCCAGCTGAGTTCGCGACGCAATGGGACAAGCTGGACCCGCGCGCTAAGAACATCCTGTTCCAGGGCGAGCATCGCAAGGCGCTGGACGACGTAGCTCGCGTGATGAGCGGTATGAAGGCGTCGTCGCAGTTCGCCAACTCGTCGAAAACGTCGATAGGCACAAATGCCATTGCGTTGATCACGTGGGCCTTTGCGAACCCTCTTGCCGCTGGCGTTGCGGCCGGAACGCAGATCGGTTTCGGGAAGGTGCTGTCGTCAACGCGGTTCGCTAAGTGGCTCGCTGCTGCTCCGAAGAAGCCCAATGGGGCGGCGTTCGTCGATCACGTCGGGCGGCTGTCTGGCATCGCCAAGGCGGAACCGGCGCTGGCCAACGACATATTTGGCCTTCAAGCACGCCTCGGAGAAGCGTTCAGCGCCAACGCACCGGCACGTCTCGCAGCGCAGGAAGGTGGTGACGAAGCCGCTGTAGCTAACGGGCAGGACGGATACCGCCAGACCCCACCGGAAGGCACGCAGCCATGATCGCATCCACGGAAGCTACCCGCCATGACTAGGCTTGCCAACCCCACGCCGCTGTTCCTCGACCGTCGCGGCACGCTGCTGGACGCTGGCCAGATCTATGTCGGCGTCGCCGGCTCCGATCCCGAACTGTCGCCGATTGCGGTGTTCTGGGACAAGGAACGCACGATCGAGGCCGCGCAACCGCTGCGTACGTCGGGCGGGGTGATTGTCAACGGTCGCTCGCCGGCTTTCGTCTACACCGCTGCTGCCGACTATTCGATGCGGGTCCGCGACGCAGATAGCAACGAGGTGTCGTACGTCCCATCCTCGGTCGATGCGGCGGGCGATGACCTGTACCAGCCCAAGGACAGCGACCTGACGGCCATCGCCGCGCTGGCCACGACCGAGTTCGGGCGCCAGTTGCTGACGCTCGCGAACGCTGCGGCGCTTCGGGATGCGACCGGGATTCCGAATGGCTTGCCGGTCGCTGGTGGAACGATGACGGGCAACATCGGCCGTCAGGGTGCCGGATCGCACCTGTATCACGTCAATTCGGCCTACACCTCGGGCCGCGTCTTCGGACCCGAATACACCACCGATCCGACGACGCAGCCGGGCGATATCTGGTTCAAGCCCAATGGCTGAGTTCCGCACCGCTTCGGGCCTTGCGAGCGCCACGCCGTTCCTGCGCACTGCGTCGGGACTGGTGAAGGCGACCGCTCGGTTTTTTGGCGAATCGGGCCCTGTGGACGGCGGCGGCGGGGAAGCGCCCGACGTGATGGCAGCCGCGAACCCCGCTTCAGTCTTTGGCACCGGGCGCTTCCCGACCGTTACGACTGGTTCGACGACGGTAGGCGTTAGCGGCGGCAAGACACCGTTCTCGTTCGCGTGGACGACGGTCGATGCTTCGGGATCGTGGGAAATCACCTCCCCGACCAATGCGACAACGGCTTTCCGCTGCACCAGTGCTGTTCAGGACGATTCTCAAGACGCGACCTTCCGCTGCACCGTGACCGACGCGAACGGCAAGACTGCCGCCGCCGACGTGACCGCGCAAGCCTACCGATATGGAACGAACGATGGCACCATTCAGCGATAGCGTCCGCGACCAGTATAACCGCCCGGTGCTCGGGGCGACTATCCACGTCTTTACGCAGGCGGGGGCGTTGGCAACCCTGTACACTGAGTCGGGTGGTCCGCTGGCCAACCCCATTCTGGTCGACGCGCTCGGCAATTACAGCTTCTACGCCGACGACGCGAAGTACCGTCGCGAGATTCGGCTTGGCTCGCGGCTGCTGGAAGCGTCGGACATCATCGTTGGTGATCCGCCGGAGTATGTAGGCAAGCCGGGCGATCCCGGTCCCGCAGGCAACGTCGCCGCAACGCTCGACCAGTTGAAAGCCGCGCCGATCACCAACGTCACCATGATCTACGACGGCGACACGTGGGTCTGGACCGCGCTTGATTACACCGGTCTCGCGGACGACGCGTTCGTGGTCAAGAGCGACGACCATCCGCTCTCCGAAGGCGCGTGGGTGCGTCAGATTGACCGGATCACCGTGATCGCAGCGGGCGGCAAGGGCGATGGCGGATCAGACGAGAGCGATGCGGTCGAGCGCGCAGTGGCGGCGGTGAAGGCGACCGGCGGTACGATCGTCTTCGGCGATGCGCCGGGCTATCGGCTGACGCGTCCCATGCGGACGCTGGGGAAGCGCATCGCGATCGAAATCGGTATCACGACGGTGTACGAGCCGCGCGATCAGCATGGGCTTATCGTCGAGCGCAACGGCTGTACCGTGCGGGGCACGTCGCCATGGGGATCGATCCTCAAGAAACACCCGCTAACGGCGGCCCCGGTGATGCCGGTGCTGACGCCGGTTATCGTCGATGGAAAGATCGTCTCAATCACCGCCACCGGCGGTTCGGGCTTCCTGACCAATCCGGTGTTGCGGATCGAGAACAGCCCGGCGAACGCCGATATTTCGACACCGGACGCGTCGGCGATCGCGACCATCGCCGGCGGCACGATCGCGTCGATTGCTGTTGTCGCGCAGGGCAGCGGCTATGACCCGGCCGACCCGCCGACGATCGAAATCGTCGGGGGTGGTCCGGCCGGTATCTACTCCGCCGGCATTCAGGATTTCGTCTGCGAGAATGTGACGTTCGACCATGGGTATCGGCCGCATGTTGTCGGGCTGTACCAGTTCGGTGGCTGGTGGGGGCGGTTCAACAAGCTGAATGACTTCTACACCGTCGCGACCGGCTTTCATTCGTTGCACCCGACCGCGATCAGCGCATTGATCATGTCGACGACGCTCGGTGCGCCCGGTCCCAACGGCAGCTACGACGGGGCCTATGTCAACCGATACGCAGGGCTGGCGATGTACCGTGTCGCGATGGTCGGCAAGGATACGTCGACGGTGACGACGGCCCACCTAGACAGCTGCGACATCAAGGAGCGCATTTTTCAAGCGTGCATCTGCATTACGGAGACGAACCCGGTCGCGCAGGCCCCGTTCGGTAGCCGCAATCTTGAGTTGACGAATGTCGACGGCCTGACGTGGTTGGGCGGTGACATGGAGGATGCCGGGATCGGCTTCAAGTTCATGGGGGCGTGCAACAACATCGTCGTGTGGAACACCGTGACCTACGCCGCGTCCGGTCCGCGCTTCCGGGGAATGGCTGGTACAGGCAGCATCTTCAAGTTCGCCGAGTCGAACAGCACGCGCGAGCCGCTGCATATCGGTTCGGCGGGCAGCGCCGGTGCAGCATGGCAGAATGTCGGATGGCGACAGCTGCACCGACAGGGCATTCAGTATCGCGGCGATACGTGGGTAGACAGCACCAACGTCAAGCTGTTCCTTGGCACGTCCGACGTGGTGATGGGCAATCTCGACGACACGTCTGCACCCGGCAGTGCGATGGTGCGGCGCGGGTCGCAGATGGAATATTACACCTTCTCGCCCGGTGCGAATCCGCGCACGGGAGCGCTATTCGGCGTCTGGAACAACGACGGCATTTCGATCGGCGGCGCTGTCGGGCTTCAGGTCGGTGGAACGCGCGTCGTGAAGCCCCGCCAAGCGGCCTTGCCCCCCGCCGCAACCGATCTTGCCACCGCAATCACGCTGCTGAACGCCCTGCGTGCTGGGGTGATCGCGTCCACCGGCCACGGCCTCTTCGAAGGATAAGCCATGTACCGCATCATCTGCGACATTTCCGGAATGATCCACGAATACGCAGGCGAAGGGCGCTGGGTGCGTGAGGGCGGCTTGCGGTTCGACACCCAGGCCGATGCCGAAGCGCGCCTTGCTGCGGACAGCGGCCGCATCAACCCGCGTATTCGGCCCAGCATCCGCATCGAATCCGCGCCATGACCACCTTCGCCACCGCAATCGCCGGCAGCTTCGAGCGCGCACCGTGGGGCTGGGCGCTGGCCGGCTCCGTCATTCTCGCAATCATTAAGGGGTGGCCGGCGATCGTGGACGCAAGCCTGCGCGCGAAGATGGCGTTGGGGGACAGGCGCGTGTCGCGTATCGAGAAACTGGAAGCCAAGATAGACGAGCAGAGGGTGTCGTACGAGGCCGAAATCGGCATCCTGCGGCACGAGCTGAATAACGTGACGACGGCCTTCGAAGCGCTCTTGATGATGATCGAGGCAAAGCCGGAAGCGGCCGCGGAGCATGTCGCGCGCATCCGAGCCATGCGGGCGCAGCACAAGACGGACACGGCGGTGGAGAAGGCGACCATTCGCGCGGCGCGGATCGTGGCCGCGTCGCCTAGCCCGGTCGCGCCTGTGACGCCGGTCAAGGAGGGCGGGGAATGATCGACTGGAAAGCCACCCAGAAGCGGCTAGGCGTCACGCCAGACGGCATCCCCGGTCGCGGCACCTATACGGCACTGCTGCGGGTTGTCGGTCCGAACGCTGACGCTGCGGTCATCAAGTCGCTTGCCAACGCCTGTGTCGTCCATCTGCCGGCATATGGCGTCGACCAGTCCGTAACCCGCCTTGCCGACTTCTTCGCCCAGACGGCGAATGAAACGGGCGGCTACCGGGTGTTCGTCGAGAACCTGAATTACAGCAGCGAGGCGCTGGTGCGGACGTGGCCGTCGCGCTTCACGCCCGCTAGTGCGGCGACCGTCGCCCGCAAGCCCGAGATGATCGCAAGCCGGGTCTATGATGGCCGCATGGGCAACACGCAGCCGGGGGATGGCTGGGCGTTCCGGGGCAGGGGGATGCTGCAACTGACCGGTCGCGCGAATTATGAGGCGGCGGATCGGCGTCTCGGGCTAGGGCTGGATACCGACCCGGACCTTGCCGCTGTGCCCGCGCTCAGCCTGCTACTGGCCTGCGACTTCTATAAGGACCGCAAGGTGTTCGCGGCGCTGGATCGCGGGGACACGGACGGCGCGCGGCGCATCACGAATGGCGGAACGATCGGTCTGGCGCATGTCAACGTGTTGCGGACCAAGCTGCTGGAGGTGCTGCGATGAACGCGACCGAAATGCAGTACCGCGCCTTCTTGGCCGTCGTCGTCGCCGCCACGCTGGTCGCCCTCGCGCCGATCGCTGTCAGCGGCATCCGTGGCGAAGCGCTACCTGCTGGCCTGATCGACATTGCCGACAAGTCGGTGGTGGCCTTCGCTGGCCTGCTGGGCGCGATCGGTGCCCTGCTGTTCCGGCAGAACGCGACCGATCAGGCGCGCATCGAGACGCAGAGCAAGGCGCTCGACACGGTGCGCGACGCCATTGCCGCGACGCCCGCCAATCGCCCGCTCGGCACGCCCGACGATCCTATCGCAACGGAGGAAGTACGGTGAAAATCAACCTGAAGAAAGCCGCCGGCTCGGTGGTGAAGGCCGCCAAGGAGAACCCCGAAACCGCGCTGGCGATCGCGAGCCTGCTGGCACCGGGCCTCTTCCGCAAGCTCGCGCCGAAGGTCGTGCCGATCATCGTAGCGGCGGCGGGGAAGAAGTAGGGCGCTTATCCGGAGTTTCACCGGCCCGCAGTCATCCCCAATCCATACGACCGGGTCGTGCGTTCTTCTCGGGTCACGCCCTGTGCTGCGGACTGGTCAGCCACTCGCTTCCCATCCCGGCTGAGCTTCTACTGGCGTGGTACAAGCGGGACGCCCTACCAGGGTTACCTCCCACACTCAGCAGCGTGCTTTTACGGGCCATAGCCTTGTCCGCTGTGTCCGCAGCCCCACCACCCTACACGACTCGCCCAAAACCGCAAGTTCCGCTTTGTCAACGGGGCGGGGTGTGGTAGGTGGAAATTGCTGCGGCGGCGTGGATGGACACGCGGGGTGAGCCCCTCATTGCTAGCTTCGGGGTGAGTGTGCACGCAAGCCCCCGACAACCAGACCTAGCCGGTTTCGAGTCCGGCCCGCAGCTACCGCTTCACTTCCTGAGTGATAATTGCAGTGGTCAGATGGCCGGCTAGTCCAGCGAGGCGATGCGGATGGATCGGCCCGCCTTCACACCACGCGACGATCGCAGCATGGACTTTAGTCTGCATTGCCTGCCATTCTTCCGCCATCGGGTAAGGCTCGCGGAACTGACCCTCCTGCATAGGCTCGCCCGCAAAGTCTTTGTGGGGAAACCATGCCCGACCATGCGCCGCCAACCGGTGCTTGGCGAAAGCGACGGCTCCAACACAGTCCGGGCCTGTCGGATGAACGATCATGTTCCAGCCCATCGAACCGGGTTCCCAATCGTCCAGACGCGCGAACGCCTCTCGATCAGCCTGGGTTACGATCACATCGCTCTCCACGC
>NZ_JBDGHY010000009.1:0-113211 GCF_039615155.1 Sphingomonas epibiotica
AGCCGGACGCGCATTCAGGACGCCATTCGCAGCGCCCTCGACGAATGCGAGGTGCACCATTTCGGCGATCTTGACGCGGAACCGATCCATTATTTCCTGTGGCGCATGTTTCTCAAACACAGACGCGATAGCGTTGCACATGCGGACAATGCCGGCGCTCTCAATCCACTGATCGGCTACGGCTTCTATTGCATCGAATTTGCCAGCCGCAACGGCTTCGTAAAGCGTCCGAAGTTGCTCCACCGTCACCGGCGCGTCGTTCGTGGGGGTCATGCGGGGGTCGGTCATGCGAAGTGGTCCTTGGCACTGGCAACCGCAGCCATCGCGCGGGCCTGTTGAGCGGGGATAGGATGGCGGCGTTCCAGCTCGCGGCGTCCGATCGCGAAGGAGTGGCGGTAGCACCACGACCGGTTCGCGCTCGGCTCCGGGCAGTCCGGGTCGTGACCGTCGAAGTAGCCTTCCATGTGTTCGCGGTCGTCCTGCGACATGAAGGATAGGTCAGCCATTCGCATTCTCCTGTTTCAGGTGCTGGGCGACGCTGCGACACGGCGCGTACATACATTCTCGATGGCGGTGGCATGACCCGATCCGGCAGCCGCTCACGACCGCCGCAATCGCCGCGACCTCTGCGTCAGTCTGCATGGGGTGCCTCGGGGGTTAGGGCTGCTCGGGCATCTTCCACACGCGACCAGCAAGCGTCATCGGCATTCGGGCCGGGATGCATCGCAATCACGTCCAAGGTTTCACGTAGCCGCTCGTTCTCAGCCTCAAGCGCTTCGATGCGGGCGGCGGCTAGAGCAGCGGCGTTCTGGATATTGTCGACACAAGACACGCCCGTGATGGCAGTTTCGTCCCAATCCTCAGTGTGATGGTACGATTTGCCAGCCCACGCGACCGCGCCGAGGATGCGGTCAACGTCAGCGTTGCCGGTCGGCTCGAAGCCGTAATAGTAGGCGTCCAGATTATCCCGAACGTGGACGGTCTGCCGCCCCACAAGATCGTCCGTCATGGGCGGGTGTCCTTTATAGGTTTCCAGTGGGGACAGGTGCGGGGCGTCCGGCGCAGTCGGCCACCTGCAAATCGAGCGTGCAGGCAATCACTGTGCGCGCCGTATTCGATCACGCACCCGTCAGGCTGCTCGTCATCGCATAGATCAACGTGGCATCCGTATTTCACCCCGCTCACCCCCGTTCTCCGAGGGCTTGGAGGGCGGCGCGGGCAGCTTCACGAAGCCACTGGCGCGGATAGCCACCCTTGGGGATGTCCACGTCGATTGACCCGATACAATCTTCGCTGTCAGCATCCGCAACCGCTTGCAGGATGACCCGCACGTCCCGCTCCACGTCCGCATCCCGGCCTTCGATCGGCGGGGTGGGGGTGGCGGCAAGCATGGCAGGCCACGCCAATCGGAATAGATCACCCGGCATGACCGTCTGCCACTCATCGCCCAGATCATGGTAAGGGCCGACCTTCTCCAACGCCGCGCGCTCCATGGTTTCGGTCGCGACCTTCGGCACCAGCACCCAGCCCGCCGGGGTGGCGCGTCGGTTCCAAGCGGCGATGGCGGTTTCCCGCTGCTCGATCTTGCCATAGGTGGCAAAGCCGACGCCGACGCAGGGGCTTTCGTCCGGGCACAGCTTGTCGCGCTCAACCAGTGTCACCGCCATGCCGCAAAACGGACACGGCAGCAGTTCGCCCGCAGGCACACCCCCGCTCATGCCGAGGGGCCTGATAGGCGGGTGTTCCAACGCGCGATGGCATTAGGCGCATCGGCGTCATGCTCCGGCATGGTAGCGAGGCACGAGCCGCACCACACGGAGTCCGGTCCCAGCATCTCCGGGTTCTCGTTGCCGCAGAACGGGCAGGGCAAGAGCTTGCAGGTGCAATGCTCCGTGCCGTCCTCGTACAGCATGCCGCAGTCGGGATCGTGCGCATTCTCGCTCATGCTGCGGCTCCGGGGGTTAGGGGGGTGTCCTGTTCCCATCCGTCGAGATAGTCCTGCACGGCGACGAGCAGCCGGCAGCCGTCGTCATACTGGCCGCGCTGATCCAGCATCTCGTATTCGGGTGGTGCACCATGCAACAGCGCCAGCACTGAACGGAGGGCATCGGCCATTTGGTAGGCTGTCTCGCGATGGCGCAGGTTCTCCGCGATCGGCATGTCGCCGCGCATTGCCTCTGCGACATCAAGTGTCGCGGCGTTGCCGGCAGCAATCGCGGACAGCGCCATGTCCCATTCCGTGCGGACGTTCGGACAGGCGGCGGGCATATTATCGCTCATGGTCGTACCTTTCCGTCAGCGCGCGTCAGGGCAGCGTTGATCTGCTGGACGACGGCGAAGTTGTTGAAATCTTCGAGGTTCCACATGTGGCGGTGCTCCACCCACAGTGCCTTCTTCGCCTCGACTAGCGCGGCGTAGAGCGCGGGGGCTACCTCTTGGGTCATGTCGCGGGCCAAAACACAGAGCCGTCACGCTCATCGCGTTCGCCCGGTTCGCGACACTTTCTGCATCGCACTTCGGTGCGATACTCGCTGTTGGAAATGCTTTCCACGTCCTGCCAGTCGTGATCGCACACGGCTGGAACAGTGGTCCGCAACTGATCCGCAGAGTCTTGAGAAGTTCCCATATGTTGCCGCTCCGTTCTATCGGATTTGCGGCGTTACGAGAGGGCGTTTTGGGCCGTTAGCTCGGTGTAAACGAGATGCTCTACCAACTGAGCTAAGCGCCCCCGATCGGGGAGCGGCCGGCATACCGTGGTTTCGGCCAAGTGCAACAGGGTTTTCGTGTGGCCGCTCGGTCAGCGGGTGGCGAAGGGCAGTTGCGGACGCATCCGTTCGATCATCAGCCGCGATCCGCGCGCGGTCAGATGGCCATAGTCGAACTGGATCGGATTGCCGTCGTCGGTCCACAGCGTGCAGCGATCCGCGGGGCACAGCGCGCGATAGGTCGAGACATAGCGCGCCCCCGTCGCCGGTACGCGGGCGGCAAGCATCGCATCGAGCCGTTGCCGTGCTGTCACGCGGTGCCGATCGACGATCGCCGGATCGTGGCGATACAGCGCCTCGGCAAGGATGCGGGGCAGGGGGCGGTTGTATTCGGCGATGGGGCCGAAGACCACGACTTGGTCAACATATTGCCGCAGCAGTGCGATCTGCCGTTGCAGCGCCGGCCAGTCGTCTTCGCGCCACAGCGCCGAGAGGATCACCGTATCGACGTGGTGTTTCGGCAGGAAATCGTCGGTCACGTAGCGCATCAGTTGGGTGCAGCGCGCCTCCCCTACCGGATCGGCGACGGGACGGCAGCCCGAGGCATTGGCCTGCAGCACGTTGATGCCGGGCAATGCCGTCAGGCCGCGATAGAAATGCGCGGCATGGCTGTCGCCGAGCAGCAGGACGTTCGGCCGGTCCCGCGACAGGCGCAGGCAATGGTCGCGATCGAACGTCGCGAAGCGGTCATGCGTGGTCAGGAAACACTGCCCAGCGCGCGAATTGGGCGCGGCGCGGTAGCGGACGAACTGCGCGACGCGCTCGACCGCAGCCGGCACCTGCCAATAGGCGCGTGCCGCGAACGGCATCGCAACGACGAAGGCCAGTGTCGCCAGCATCGCCGCGACCCCGATCAGCACGACGCGCCGGGGCGGGACTGCCGAATCGCGCCGGCGGAAGGGTTGTTCGATCCACCGCCAGGAGATCGCCGCGACCAGCAGCGACAGCAGAAGGAAGGCCGCCGATCCGGCAAGCGACTTGATCTCGCGCACCTGCCCGCCCAGCACCCAGAGCGGCCAGTGCCACAGATAGAGCGAATAGGAGATCCGGCCGACGAACCGCGCCGGCTTCAGGCCGAGGATCCGCCCGACCAGCGTCGGCCCGGCAATGCCCGACCAGATCAGACAGGCCGCGCCGATACAGGCGGGCGCGGCGGCCAGCCCCGGAAAGACGCTGTCGCGGGTGAGCAGCAAGGTGCTGCCGACGATCAGTGCGACGCCGATCACCGCGACCAGTTCGGCGACGCCGCGATGCCGTGCCGCCGGCACCATGCCGAGCGCCAGCACCGCGCCGATCATCAGTTCCCATGCGCGATACTGGACCAGATAGAAGGCGGCAGAGGCATCGTCGGCGACGCGCCCCTGCGCCAGCGCCAGCGACGCGACCAGCACGACCGCGACCAGCGGCTTCAAACCGGCACGGAACCGCCGATATGCCAGCGCCAGCAGCGGCGGGAAGAACAGATAATATTGCTCCTCGACCGAGATCGACCAGGTGTGGAGCAGCGCGTTGAACCGCGATGCCGAATCGAAATAATCGGTGCCGAGATAGAAATAGACGTTCGAGACGAACAGGATCGACGCGGTCGCGTTCTTCGCCTGCTGCGCGGTTTCGCTGGGAAACAGCAGCGCGAACGACGCCAGCAGCACCGCGACATAGACCGCGATCAGCGCCGGAAAGATGCGCCGCACCCGCCGTTCGTAGAAGTGCCAGAGCGAGAAGCGCCCGGCCTGCACCTCGCCGTGTACGATGCCGGTGATGAGATAGCCCGAAATGACTAAGAAGATGTCGACCCCGACGAACCCGCCGGGGACGAATTTCGCAAAGCCGCAGTGGAAGGCGACGACCAGCAGCGCGGCGACCGCGCGCAGCCCGTCAATGTCGTCGCGATACCGGATCATCGGGCGCGGCCGAAGCGCGATGACGTTGCGCCAACCCCATCGTCCGTTCGTCCTGCGTAGCCATTGCGCATGTCGAAATGGCGTATCGAAGGATCGTCCGGTGCAGGTGCTTCGATACGGGTCTTCGACAAGCTCAGCCCCTACTCAGCACGAACGGTTCAACTGGTTGTCATCATGTTCTGCGGGTATCCGATGCGATGCGGAACGGTCGTCGAGAACCGTCCCGCATCGCGATCCGGTCAGCGCTGTTCCTTCCACACGTCGACGCCCGCCGCCTTCGGCTCGCCGATCGCGGCCTCGCCGGCGAGGCTGTGGTCGACATCGTCCTTGAGCGTGTCGAGGTGCATCCACCGCTTCACGATCGGGGAGAGCAGCAGCACGACCACACCGATGCCGATCGTCCACAGACCGATAGTCGTATAGACCGACAGCGTGCCCTCCTTGGTCATCTCCCCGTCATGGCCGCCGGTCGCCTCGCCGATCTTGCCCGCGACGAAATTGCCGACCGCGGTCATGTAGAACCATGCACCCATGATGAGCGAGGCGAGATATTTGGGGGCCAGCCGGTTCATCGCCGACAGCCCGACCGGCGACAGGCACAGTTCGCCCGACGTCTGGAGGAAATAGAACAGGAAGACGAAGGCGACCGGGGTCGCGACTTCCGGCCCGACGCTGTTCGCGCCCCAGACGAAGGCGAGGAAAGCGAGGCCGACCAGCATCAGCGCCACCGCGAACTTGGCCGGTGCCGACGGCTCGCGTCCGCGCCGCGCGAGGAAGCCCCAGAAGCCGGCGAAGATCGCACCGAGCAGGATGATGTAGATCGAGTTGACCGACTGGAACAGCGACGCCGGCACCCCGCCGCGATCGACATAGCGGTCGGTATAGAGATTGAAGCTGCCCCCCGCCTGTTCGAACAGGCCCCAGAAGATCGGGTTGAGCGCGATCAGGAACAGGATGGCGAACATCCGGTCGCGGGCATGGGGTTCGAGCTTGAAGGCTTCGAACAGGACATAGCCGAGCAGTGCGACGCCCGAGACGATGAGCAGCGTCTGGATGACGTCCTGATACTGGATCAGGCCCCACATCACCGCGACCGCGACGATACCGGTCCCGTAGAGCAGCCATTCGAACGGCATGCCGGCCACGCGCCGCTTGAGCGCCGCCGGGTCGGGCGCCTCGCCGCGACCGTTCAGCAGCCCCTTGCCGACCACGAACACCAGCAGGCCCGCGATCATACCGATGCCGGCGAGGCCGAAGCCCCATGCCCAGCCGACCGTCTGTCCCAGATAGCCGACAAGGATCGAACCCGCCGCCCCGCCGAGATTGATGCCGATATAGAAGACGGTATAGGCCGAATCGCGGCGCACGTCCGTCAGCTTGTACAGCTGTCCGACCATCACCGAGATATTGGCCTTCAGAAACCCCGCGCCGACGATGATGAGGGCGAGGGCCAGCCAGAAGATGTTGATCGCGGGATCGGCCTGTTTGACCGCGGCGTCGGTGACGCCCTCCATCCCCTCGAACGCCATGAACAAATGGCCGAAGGCGAGCAGCACGCCGCCGAACAGCACCGCCTTGCGCTGTCCCAGATAGCGGTCGGCGAGATAGCCGCCGAGCACGGGGGTGATGTAGACCAAAGCGGTATAGCCGCCATAGATCAGGTTCGCCTTGCCGTCGCTGAACAGCCAATGCTGCGTCAGGTAGAAGATCAGGATGGCGCGCATCCCGTAATAGGAAAACCGCTCCCACATCTCCGCGAAGAACAGCATGTAGAGGCCGCGCGGGTGGCCGGCGAATTCGGGCTTGCGGCTGAACCCCACCGCCAGTCCGCCCGCGAGGAATGCGGCGAGGATGAAGGTCGCGATCGCGGCGATCCAGTCAGCCTCGCTCCATAGTGCAAACGCCTTGAATTCAGGCACGCTTTTGTCCCTTGTCCTTGGGTATCGTCATCGGGCCGCTACGCGCCCGTCTCCTGTCGCCAATTGGTAACGCAAGAAACGGCAATGCCAAGCGCATTGTGTGGGCCGGGTCGGTGCCCTACTTGGCCGGGCATGACCTTCAACGACCTTTCCACGCCGCTTCGCTATCTGGAAACGCGCCGTTCGGGCAAGCCGCGCGACATGGTGGCGCCGGGGCCAAGCGATGCCGAGATCGATGCGATGATCGCGATCGCCGCGCGCACGCCCGATCATGGCAAGCTGTCGCCGTGGCGGTTCGTGGTGATCCCGCGCGCGCGTCGCGCGGCGTTGGCGGCGCTGCTGCGCGATGCCTTTGCCGCGGACAATCCGGGCGCGACCGAAGCGCAACTCGACGCCTGCGACCGCTTCGCGCACGAGGGCGAGGCGTTGATCGTCGTCCTGTCCGCGCCGGTCGACAGCCATATCCCGCTATGGGAGCAACTGATGTCGACGGGGGCGGCGACGATGAACCTGCTCCACGCCGCGCATGCCATGGGCTATGTCGCGAGCTGGCTGACGGGATGGGCGGCGTTCAGCCCCAGGGTCCGCGACGCGTTCGGTTCGGGTGACGAAGCCATTGCCGGCTTCGTCTATATCGGGTCGCCGGGGCGGCCGCTCGACGAACGGCCGCGTCCCGAGCTGGCGCGAATCCGTACGGTTTGGGCCGGGTGAGCGGTGGACTTCCCCGGCCGTTGCTGTATTAAGTCAGCATGACAGCGATCGACCATGAGGACACGCCCGTCTATCTTCGCCTGCGCGCGCTGATCGCGGCGGCGATCCTGCGCGGGGAATATCGGGCGGGCGACCAGCTACCCTCGGTCCGGGCCTTTGCGGCCGAACATGGTGCCAACCCGCTGACCGTGGCCAAGGCGTACCAGACATTTCAGGACGATGGCTATGTCGAGGTGCGGCGCGGCGTTGGCATGTTCGTGCTGCCCGGCGCGGTCGAGCGGCTGCGCGTGGCGGAGCGCGAGCGATTCCTGACCGGCCACTGGCCCCGGATACGCGCGCATATCGCGTTGCTGGGGCTTGACGCGCAAAGCCTGCTGGACGAACGGACGCCCGCGTAACCGGACGTGCGGCGGGCCGGTTCGCGTAACCGTCCAACCGTGGCACAATGTTCGGAACCTTTGGTGGCTTCGTCGATTTTTCAGCGCCTTCAGCACGGAACTGCGAAGCGGTGGTGGCGTTCCCTTTTCGACAGGGAGAATGCCATGGAACGATCCGTTCAATTCCATACGCGGGTACCGCTTTACGCGCTGCACGGGCGCAATACTTGTCCCAGCTGCGGCGCCTCGCAATGGTTTGTCGGACGGATCATCGCCGAATGCGCTTGTTGCGGCGATACGCTGCCGATCAACGCCGCCGTCCGCCCGCTGCAGACGCAGGCGTTCGGCACCATCGCCGCCTGATTCACCCCTCCTTCAACGCCATCGCCCGCGCATAGAGTTCGCGCCGGTCCATCCCCAGCGCCTTGGCGACCTCGCCTGCCGCCTTCGACGCGGGTAGCCGGGTCAGCGCCTCGCGCAGCGCGCTGTCGGCATCCGCCGCGGTCGCGGGGGGCGAGGCGCCGGGCGGGGCGACCACAATGACGATCTCGCCCTTTGGCGGCGCGTCGGCATAGCGGGCGGCGAGCGTCGACAGGCTGCCGGTCACGCATTCCTCGAACTTCTTGGTGATTTCGCGCGCGACGCCCGCATCCCGGTCGCCCAGCCCCTCGGCCAGCGCCGCCAGCGTCGCCGACAGGCGCGGCCCGCTTTCGTAGAAGATCAGCGTCGCACGAATGGCGGCGATCTCGGCGATCGAGTCGGCGCGGGCATGCGCCTTGGGCGGCAGGAAGCCGGCGAACAGGAACCGGTCGGTCGGCAGTCCGGCGAGCGTCAGCGCCGCCACTGCCGCGCATGGCCCCGGGATCGTCACCACCGCATGGCCCGCCGCGCGGGCATCGCGGACCAGCTTGTATCCCGGATCCGAAATCAGCGGCGTGCCCGCGTCCGACACCAACGCCACCGCTTCGGACGCCATCCGCGCGATCAGGCCGGGGCGCATCCCCTCGGCATTATGGTCGTGATAGGGGATCATCGGCCGCTTCACGCCGATATGGCGCAGCAGCCCGGCGGTCACCCGGCTATCCTCGACCGCGATAATGTCGGCGCGCGATAAAATATCGGCAGCGCGCGGACTTAGGTCTGCGAGATTGCCGATCGGGGTCGCGACGATGTAGAGGCCGGGCTCAAGTTTTTCGGTCATCAGGGATAGGGTCATGGCAGAGACGATAGCGCCCCGGCAATGGCGGCACCATTTCGCGCGCGCCACGGCGCTGCTGGGCGCGGCATTGCTGGCGGGGTGCGCCACGCTGGTGCCCAAGGGGCCGGTCGAACAGGCGCCGCCCACGACCACCCGTCCGCAACCGACCCGGCCCGCGCCGGTGACCGGCGGCATTCCCGAAGATACGCAGCGCCACCGCGTCGCGCTGTTGGTGCCGATGACCGGTCCCAATGGCGGCGTCGGCCGATCGATCGCCAATGCGACCCAGCTGGCGCTGCTCGACACCCGCAGCGAACGGGTGCGAATCACCACCTATGACACCGCCACCGGTGCCGCCGCCGCTGCACAGCGCGCGATCGCGGAAGGCAATCGCCTGATCCTCGGCCCGCTGCTCGCCGATGATGTTCGTGCGGTCGCGCCGATCGCGCGCGGCGCGAAGGTGCCGGTCATCAGCTATTCGAACGACGTGTCGGTCGCGGGCAACGGCGCCTATCTGCTCGGCTACACGCCCGCCCAGTCGATCGAGCGCGTCGTCGGCTTCGCGCGCACCAGCGGCATCAGCAAGTTCGCCGGGCTGGTGCCGGCGGGCGTCTATGGCCAGCGCGCCTCGACCAGCTTCCTGCGCGCGGTCGAACAGGCGGGCGGACAGGTCGTGTCGATCCAGACCTATGATCGCGGCAGCGGACAGGTGGCGGCTGCCGTCACCCGCCTGTCGCGCACCTCGCCCTATGAAGCGGTGCTGATCGCCGATCAGGCCGGCACCGCGGCGCTGGCGGTGCCCGCGATCCGCAAGTCGCCCAGCCGCACCGCCAAGGTGCTCGGCACCGAGCTGTGGAATACCGAGACCGGCCTCGGATCGATGCCGGCGCTTAACGGCGCATGGTATGCGAGCGTGTCGAACACGCTCTACCGGCAGTTCGCGACCAAATATCGCGCGCGCTTCAACGCCGCGCCGTACCGCCTGTCGAGCCTTGGCTATGATTCGGTGCTGCTGACCGTGCGCATCGCCCGCGACTGGCCGATCGGCCGCGACTTTCCCGAAAGCCGGTTGCGCGGCGACGACGGCTTTGCCGGCCTCGACGGCGCCTTCCGCTTCGGCCGCGACGGCATCGCCGAACGCGCGCTGGAGGTACAGGAAGTGCGCACCGGCGGCGCGGTGACCGTCAGCCCGGCGCCGCGGACGTTCGGGGGGTAATCCGTCCCCGCTACTATCCTTCGTCCTGGTGCAATGCTGGCCGTGGCTACGCTATCCGCGCTGGTTCGGGCGCGGGTGGCGACGCTTCACGCCACCCCGAACGGCACCACCATATTGTCGGCATAATGGCCGACATGCGCCCGCCCTAGATAGGGCACGCCCATCGCGCCGGCCCAGCGGGTGACGATCTGTTCCTCGGTCTCGCCGAAGCCGGTGTCGTCGGGGTGCCGATCGGTCACCGCGCCGAGGCGGATGCCGGCGATGCCCTTCAGCTGCGTCGCCTCGCGCAATTGCCAGAACAGCCGGTCGATGCGGTAGAGGTCCTCGCCGACTTCCTCGACGATGACGACATGGTCGGTCAGGTCGGGCAGCCACGGCGTGCCGATCAGCGCACACAGGATGACGAGGTTGAACGCGACACTTGGGCGCCCGTCGAGTTCGGGTGCCAGTACCGACCGGTCGCGGTTCACCAGCCATGCCAGCGAACGCGCCGCGCTGTTGGTGCCGCCCGCCTTGCCGACCTGTGCCGCCATCGGGCCGTGGACCGGCCGTCCGATCCGCCGGGCGTAGAGTGCGCCGAGCAGAAACCCCATGTCGGAAAAGCCGACATAGGTCTTCGCCGCCGCCGCGCGGTTGAGCTGCGGCATGACCATGTCGAGGATGCGGTTCGACCCATAGCCGCCGCGCGCGAACCAGATCGCGTCGAAGCCCGGATCGTTGGCGAATTCGAGGAAGGCGGCGGCGCGCTGTTCGTCGGTGCCGGCGAAATGCCCGGCGTCGAGAAAACATTGCGGATGCACCACCAAATCGACCGAGGGGTAGGTCAGCGCGGCATAGCCCTGTGTCCGCGCCATCTGCTCCTCGTCCACGCGCCGCGCCGGGGCCACCACACCGATCCGCATCCTGCAACCCCGCTTGCCACTGAAGGACAAGGTCGATAGCCCCGCGCGATGCTGTACGGCAAATCCTTCTTCCTCGTCGGGATCGGCGGTTCGGGCATGTTGCCGCTCGCCATGATCCTTGCCGGGCGCGGCGCAACCGTGGCCGGATCGGACCGATCGCTCGACCAGGCGAGCCTGCCCGCCAAGTTCGACGCGCTGCGCGCCGCCGGCATCGCGCTGTTCCCACAGGACGGCAGCGGCATCGTCTCGGCCGACCAGATCGTCGTCGCCTCCGCCGCCATCGAACCGACCGTCGCCGATATCGTCGCTGCCGAGGCAGTCGGCGCGAAGCGGATGGGCCGCGCCGAATTGCTCGCGATACTGTTCAACGCCGCGCCGCTGTCGATCGGGGTGGCAGGCACCAGCGGCAAGTCGACGGTCACCGGCATGATCGGCTATGTGCTGCACGCGCTCGGCCGCGATCCGACTGTGATGAACGGCGCGGTGATGAAGGATTTCGTCGCCCTCGACCGGCCCTTCGCCAGCGCATTGGTCGGGCAGGGCGATGCGTTCGTCAGCGAGGTCGACGAGAGCGACGGGTCGATCGCCTATTACCGGGCGCAGGTCGCGGTGCTGAACAATGTCAGCCTCGATCACAAGACGCTGGCGGAGTTGCGCGACCTGTTCGGCGGCTTCGCCGATCGCGCAGGCCATGTCGTCATTAATGTCGGCGATGGCGAGGCGGCGGCGCTGGCGGCGGCGGTGCCGGCGGCGAAGCGAACGACCTTCGCGGTCGAGGGCAAGGCCGATCTGGTCGCCCGCGCGCTGGTGCTCGACCCCTTTGCCAGCCGCTTCGAACTGGTCGCGGACGGGCAGGTCCATGCGGTGCGGCTGGCGGTGCCGGGGCGGCACAATGTCGCCAACGCGCTGGCGGCGATCGGCGCGGTCGTTGCCGCCGGGGTGCCGATCGCCGATGCGGTCGCGGCCATCGCCGGCTTTTCGGGCCTGAAGCGCCGTTTCGAATGGGTCGGCACGGCACGCGGGGTCAGCGTCATCGACGATTTCGGGCATAATCCCGACAAGATCGCCGCGACCATCGCCACGCTGCGCACCCAACCGGGGCGGCTGCTGCTGTTCTTCCAGCCGCATGGCTATGGCCCGCTCAAGGTCATGCGCCGCGAACTGGTGACGATGTTCGCGCGCGAACTGCACGGCGACGACCTGCTGGTGCTGCCCGATCCGGTCTATCGCGGCGGCACGGTGACGCGCGAGGTCACCAGCGCCGACATCGTCGGCGACCTGACCGTGCAGGGCGCCCCGGCGCGCCATATTCCCGACCGTGCGGCGGCGGCGGCGCATCTGGTGGCGCAGGCGCGCGACGGCGACCGGATCGTGGTGATGGGCGCGCGCGACGATACGTTGTCCGAACTGGCGGCGCAGATGCTGGGGATGTTGGGGCGAATTGGCCAAGCCGTTCGTCCTGAGTAGCCATTGAGCGAAGTCGAAAGGGCGTGTCGAAGGACTGTTCCTGGCGGTGCTTCGATACGGGTCTTCGACTTCGCTCAGCCCCTACTCAGCACGAACGGTTTGTTTTCAGGTGGCTGCCGAACGTCGCGAAGATCTACCCCGCCTTGACATTCCCCCGGCCCTCGGCGAGCGCACAAATACCATAAACAAATAGTCGAATTAGTCCGACTAAGGGGAGCGCCGCATTGGCTGACAAACAGGCGGGTTCCGCCACCACCGGGCTGGCATTTGCCGCCGTCACCACCCTGTTCTTCGCCTGGGGGTTCATCACCTCGTTGATCGACCCGCTGGTCGCGGCGGTGAAAGGTATCTTCACCCTGACCGATTTCGAGGCGCAGTTGGCCGCCTCCGCCTTCTTCCTTGCGTACGGCCTGATCTCGATGCCGGCGGCGATCCTGCTCGGCCGGTTGCGTGCGGTGCCGTCGATCCTGTTCGCGCTGGTGACAATGGTCGTCGGCTGCCTGACGATGCTGGTCGCGGCGAACCTTGCGGTGTTCCCGCTGGTGCTGCTCGGCCTGTTCATCCTCGCGGCGGGTATCACCGTGTTGCAGGTCGCGGCGAACCCGCTGGCCGCCGCGCTCGGCGATCCGAAGCTCAGTCATTTCCGCCTGACGCTCAGCCAGACGTTCAATTCGTTCGGTACCTTTCTCGGGCCGCTGCTGGGGGCCAGCCTGTTCCTCGAAGGGGTCGAGGTGAAGGACGGCACGGTGTTGACGGACGCGGTGCGCGCCGGTGCGCTGGCCGGCATCGATCGCGCCTATTTCTGGATCGCTGGGCTGATCGCGGCGCTGGCGGTGTTCTTCTTCCTCAGCCGTCGGGTGGTGTCGGCAGCGGTGCCCGCAGCGCCGGCCAAAGTGGCGGGGCCGGGCGCGCTGCTCGCCGATGCGTTCTCGTCGCGCTGGGCGCTGCTCGGGGCGAGCGCGATCTTCCTCTATGTCGGCGCCGAAGTCGCGATCGGGACGCAGATGGCGCTGTTCTTGAACGCCGATGGTGTCTGGGGCGCGTCGGACGCGCCGTTCGGCGTGCCGCTGCTGGGCTTCGCGATGGGCAGCGACGGCGTGCCCGGCGTGTCGTTGCAGGAAGCGGGCAAGGCCGTCGCCTTCTATTGGGGCGGGGCGATGGTCGGGCGCGCGATCGGGTCGGTGCTGCTGTCGAAGGTGAAGGCGTGGAAGCTGATGGCGCTGTTCACCGCGATTGCGGTCGGCATGTGCCTGTATGTCGCGGGCGTGGGCGGGGTCACCGCCGGGTTCGTCGCGCTGTCAATGGGCCTGTTCAACTCGATCATGTTCCCGGTGATCTTCACCCTGACCCTCGAACGCTCAACCGCCAGCGAGGCGGCGACCTCCGGCCTGCTGTGCACCGCGATCTTCGGCGGGGCGGTGATCCCGCCAGTAGTGGGACTGGTGTCGGGCGCGGTCGGCCATGGGCCGGCGTTCCTCGTGCCGGCGATCTGCTATGCGGCGCTGTGCGGCTTCGCCATCGCCGCCGGACGGACCGCGACGCGCAACGTCGCTTCGGCGAAGAGCCTGCACTGACCGGACGGGGCGGGCGTCGCTGCCCGCCCCCGCTTCACGCCGCGACGCGCGCCCGCAGCGCATTCTGCGCCAGCGCGATCGAGCCGAGCGGCCCCGCCTGATCGCCGAGCGCCGGGGCGACGACATAGTCGCGTGCCGGCAGCGGCAGATAGCCGTTGATGCTCTCCCGCAGTGCCGGTTCGATCCGCATGAGCAGATGCGGCTGCTTGTTCATCACCCCGCCGCCGATCGCGATCCGCTTCGGCCCGGTGGTGCACACCATCGCATGGCACATGGCGACGATCGACGCGGCGACGCGGTCCCAGACCGGATGGTCGGGCGACAGCGTCGACACATGGACGTCGCCCAGCGCCGCCTTGATCCCCGTGCCCGATGCCAGCCCCTCGACGCAATCGTCATGGAACGGGCAACCGCTCGCCAGCGTATCGCCCGGCAGGCGTGGGGTGCGTAGATGGCCGATCTCGGCATGGCCGATCCCGCGCGTCGGCTGGCTGTTGACCAGCAATCCCACGCCGACGCCGGTGCCGATGGTCACATAGGCGAAGTCGTCCAGCCCCTGCGCACAGCCCCATAGCGTTTCGGCGAAGGCCGCGCCGTTGACGTCGGTATCGAAGGCATGGGGAACATCGAACATCGCCGACAGCCGGCCGGCGACGTCGGTCATCGGCCAGTCGGGCTTGGTCGTGGCGAGGATATGCCCCCAGGTCGGCGAAGCGGGGTCGAGATCGACCGGGCCGAAGCTGGCAATGCCGAGCGCCGCGAACCCGGTCGTGTCCCACCAACGCTGCAGCACGGCGGCAATGGCGGGCAGGGTGACGTCGGGATGCTCGGTCGGCACCGTTTCCTGCGCCAATATCCGGCCCGGGCCGCGCGCCAGCGTGCAGACGCACTTGGTCCCGCCCAGTTCGATCCCGGCCAGCGGCAGGTCGCCCCGGTCGCGCGCCGCCAAGGGATCGATCGTAATGTTCATTCGCGAAAATCCTGTCACCGGTGAAAGTGCGCAACGTCGCAGCCTTGGCAGCAGAGCGCAATTAGCAAAATTGTTTTGTTTAATAAAATTGATCGTGTCGAGGACATGCCGTCCGGCAGTGCGGCAAATTTCGTATAATTTTTGCCTGGCCGCTAACCGAACGGCAAGGACCGCCATGCCAAAGCTGTCGGTTGGAAATGGAGTCGGCGATGCAGGCGAATGCGAAGGGTGCGGCGGCGGGGGCGGGCGGACGGTTCGAACTGGCATTCGCGGCGCAGTTCAAGGGGAGCGCCGCCCAGCCGGCGTCTGCCGTGTCGCCACCCGATATCCGCGACATGACCCCGCGCGAAATGGCCGATTACGGCTTTCACCTGTTCGCGGAAGGCGCGATCGACATCCATACGCTGCACCGCTTCCGCCGCGAACTGATCGCGACCGACGGGACGCCCGCCGCCGACGTGAAGATGGATTTCGCCGCACAGGCGCGCGAGCGTCTGGCGCATCTCGATGCGGTGTTCGAACCCAAATCCTCGGTCGCCTATCGTTCGCTGCGTCACCTGCTCGACTTTGCGAGGCCCTAACCGGCGTCCGCGGCCTTCCACAAAGCGGTCGCGCTCGGCAGCAGGAAGTGGCTGAACGGCAGGATCGCCGCACCCACCGCCGGCGCATCCTCGGCCAGCATCGCGCGGCGCACCGGCGCGAGGGCGGGAACGTTGGTCGCCTTCACCCGCAACCGTTCGTTCAGCCGTGCGGCCAGCGTCTCGACATGCCGCCCCGGCAGCCGTCCGCCGACGAAGATCGCCGCCGGATTGATGAGGCAGTTGATCGCGATCATCGGTTCGACCAGCCGTTCGACCGAGGCGTCGATCCATGCATCGACCACCGCCAGCAGCTCGGCAGGATCGTGCTCGCCCCGGATGTCGCCGAGGGTGAAGCCCGCGCGTCGCAGCGGATGCGACAGGCCCGACAGCGATACGGTGTGCTGGATCTGGGTCTGCCCGCCCTTGCCGTCGCTGCCCAGCAGGAAGCCGAGTTCGCCCGATCGCCCGCTTGCCCCTCGGAAATAGCTGCCGTCGATCACCAGCCCGCCGCCCAGCGCCGAGGAGATCAGGACGTAGAAGAAACTGGCCTGTTGCTGGCCATGCCCCAGTTGCAACTCGCCCATCGCCGCTGCCGCCGCGTCGTTCTCGACGAAGACCGGCCGGTCGATCGGCGCGGCGAACAGCGCGGCCAGGTCGACGCTTTCCCATTCGGCATAGCTGGCCGGGCGGCCGGGCAGATCGACGGTGCCGAGATCGTCGGGCCGCGCCACGCCGATGCCGACGATGCGTCCGGCATCGATGCCGGCTTCGGCGACCAGCCCCTCGACCGCCGATCGATAGAAGTCGGTTACATCGTCCGGCAGCGCGAAATCGACGTCGCGGCTGGCGCGCGCCAGCGTCTGCCCTGTGAAGTCGACCAGCACGATCGTCACATGATCGCGGTCGATATTGATGCCGATCGCGTAGCAGGCGGCGGGATTGACGATCAGCTTGGTCGGCGGCTGCCCGCGCCCACCGCGCCGCTGTCCGGCCTCTAGGATCAGCCCTTCGCTCAGCAGCCGGCGGGCGATGTTGGCGATCGCCGGCGGGGTCAGTCCGGTGATATTGGCCAGATCGATGCGGGTCAGCGACCCCGACACCCGGATGGCGTGCAGCGTGATCCGCTGGTTATGATCGGCGGCCCGTTCGAGATTGGTCCCCGACAGGCGGATCGACGCACCATCGGTCACGACCGGAGGTCCCGGGCGGGCAGGGGGCAGGACACGCGATATCTCCCAGTCACGGCGGCGCCGTTCGTTCTTTTGCCGAAGCGTGGACCAGTGGACAGGTCAGTTCAATCGGAAAGCGGTTTGCCGAAACGCCGGACGGGACATTGACAACGTTGTCGGAATTGGCGAACGGGGGCCAAAGAGGCGCTTGTGACGCGATCACGGGCAAAGGGAGGGTGATGCGATGAAACCGGTACCGCAATTTCTGCTGTGCACGATGCTGGCCGGTATCGGGCTTGCCCCGCCCGTGGCGGCGCAGACCGTACCGGCACCCGCGCCCGCCGCGACCGTCCATCCCGAACTCTGGCCGCGTGCCAACTGGCCGTACAAGGCCGATCCGGCGATCGAGAAGCGCATCGCCGACCTGCTGCGGAAGATGACCGTCGAGGAAAAGGTCGGACAGGTCGTGCAGGGCGATATTGCCAGCCTGACGCCCGACGACGTGAAGCGCTATCACCTCGGATCGGTGCTGAACGGCGGCAATTCCGCGCCGAACAACGACGAATTCGCGCCCGCCTCCGAATGGCTGAAGCTCGCCGACCGTTTCTATGCGGCCTCGGTCGACAAGAGCGATGGCGGCGTCGGCATTCCCGTCATCTGGGGCACCGATGCGGTCCATGGCCACAGCAATATCGTCGGCGCGACGCTGTTCCCGCACAATGTCGGTTTGGGCGCGATGCACGACCCGGCGCTGATGCGTCGGATCGCGCAGGCGACGGCGGCCGAGATCCGCGCGACCGGCATCGAATGGACCTTCGCGCCGACCATCACCGTGCCGCAGGACCTGCGCTGGGGCCGCGCCTATGAAGGCTATTCGTCCGATCCGAAGCTGGTCGCCAGCTATGTCACCCAGTTCATCGAAGGGCTGCAGGGTGCGCCGGGGTCGACCAACCAGTTGAAGGGGCCGTACGTCCTCGCCTCGACCAAGCATTTCCTTGCCGATGGCGGGACGTTCGGCGGGCAGGATCAGGGCGACGCCAAAATCCCCGAAACGACGCTGCGCGACATTCACGGCACCCCCTATGTCTCGGCGATCAATGCCGGGGTGCAGACGGTCATGGCCAGCTTTTCGAGCTGGAACGGCGAGAAGGTGACCGGGCACAAGGGGCTGCTGACCGATGTGCTGAAGCAGCGCATGGGTTTCGGCGGCTTCATCGTCAGCGACTGGAACGCGCACGGCCAAGTTGCGGGCTGCACCAATGCCTCGTGCCCGCGCGCGATCAATGCCGGGCTGGACATGTATATGGCGCCCGACAGCTGGAAGCCGATCTGGGAAAACCTCGTCCGCCAGGTCAAGTCGGGCGAAGTGCCGATGGCGCGCCTCGACGACGCGGTATCCAACATCCTGCGCGTGAAGGTGCGCGCCGGCCTGTTCGAGGCGGGCAAGCCGTCATCGCGTCCGCTGTCGGGCAAGTTCGACCTGCTCGGCAGCCCCGAACACCGCGCCATCGCGCGCGAGGCGGTGGCCAAGTCGCTGGTGCTGCTGAAGAACAACGGTTCGGTCCTGCCGATCAGGGCCGGCGCGCGGGTGCTGGTCGCGGGCGATGGCGCCAACGACGTCGCGCGCCAGTCGGGCGGCTGGACGCTGACATGGCAGGGGACCGGGATCGACCCCAAATATTTCCCCGGCGCGACCTCGATCTGGCAGGGAATCGATGCGGCGGCCAAGGCGGCCGGGGGCATGGCGACGCTGTCGGCCGATGGCAGCTTCACCGGGCAGAAGCCCGACGCCGCGATCGTGGTGTTCGGGGAAACCCCCTATGCCGAATTCCAGGGCGATATCAAAACGCTCCAGCTCCGCCCCGAACTCCGCGCACCCATCGAAACGATGAAGAAGCTGAAGGCGCAGGGGATTCCGGTCGTCGCGCTGATGCTGACCGGACGGCCGCTGTTCGTGAACGCCGCGATCAACGCCGCCGATGCGTTCGTCGTCGGCTGGCTGCCCGGATCGGAGGGCGCGGGCGTCGCCGACGTGCTGCTCGCCGGGCAGGGGGGCAAGGCGAAGCGCGACTTCACCGGCACGCTGTCCTTCGCGTGGCCGGCGACCGCCGACGCGACCGGACCGACGCAATTCCCGATCGGTTACGGCCTGACCGCTGCCAGCAAGGCCGCCGTGCCGACGCTGTCCGAAGACCCCAAGGTCGCCGAGGCCGATGCCGGCGACGTGTTCATGGACAAGGGCCTGCCCGCGACCGCATGGTCGCTGGAGGTCGGCGGTGCCGGCACCGGCGGCAACACCCGCATCACCACCGTGCCCGCGCAATCGGGAGCGGGCCGGGTCAAGGTCACCGCGACCGACCATGGCGTACAGGAAGGCGCGCGCCGCTTCATGATCGACGGCAGCGGCCCGGCGCAGATCGTGCTGAGCACCCAGTCGCCGGTCGACCTGACGCGCCAGACCAATGGCGACGTGATGCTGGTATCGACGATGCGCGTCGACGCCGCCCCGACCCGGCCGGTCACGCTGTCGCTGCGCAGCGGCCCCGGCGGCGGACAGGTGGCACTCGGCCGGCTGGAGCGGTTGACGGTCGGTCAGTGGAAGACGCTGGGCGTGCCGCTCAAATGTTTCGGCGGCAACGTGAACATGGCCAAGGTCGATACGCCCTTCGTGCTTTCGACCGACGGCAAGCTGACGGTCAGCGTCGCGCGCGTGGCGCTTGGCACCACGGCGGACGTGAAGGTGACTTGCGCGAAGTAAACATCCTCCCCGCTGCGCGGGGAGGGGGACTATGCGCAGCATGGTGGACGGGGTGTGCCCGCAAACGAAACGGCACCGTCAAAATCCTCCCCGGCACGGGGAGGGGGACCGCCCGAAGGGTGGTGGAGGGGGTTCGCCGCGCAACGCAACCGTTCCGAGTGAGGATACCCCCCTCCACCAGCTTCGCTGGTCCCCCTCCCCGTGCCGGGGAGGATTTGCTACCGGCAGGAACCCGACCACAAACCACAGGGGCATGGTGATGAAGGCAATCTGGGCATCTCTCCTGTTGGGTGTCGTAACCCCCGCCATCGCACAGGAAGCCACGCCCCCCGCCGCGCCCGTCCCGCCCCGCGTCTCGGTCTCGGGCGGGATCGTCGAAGGCAAGGCCGAGCCCGACCGCATCCTGTTTCGCGGCATCCCCTTCGCCGCGCCGCCGCTGGGCGCCAATCGCTGGCGCGAACCGCAGCCGGTGGTCGAATGGCTCGGCATTCGCACCACCACCGCACAGGCACCCGCCTGTCTCCAGAACGACTATGGCTGGAACCATGCCGACCATGTCTATGCCGCCGAGGATTGCCTGACGCTCGATGTCGGTACCCCGGCGCTGACCGGCAAACGCCCGGTGATCGTGTGGATCCATGGCGGCAGCAACCGCGCGGGATCGGCGGGCGACATGGCGCTTTCGGCGATCGGCAAGCGTGACGTCGTGGTCGTCGCCATCCAGTATCGCCTTGGCATCTTCGGCTTCCTGCCGCACCGGGCGTTGGCGGTGGAGGCGAACGGCACCGGCGGCAATTACGGGCTGATGGACCAGATCGCGGCGCTGCGCTGGGTTCGCGACAATATCGCCAAGTTCGGCGGCGACCCCGACAATGTCACTATCGCCGGGGAAAGCGCCGGATCGCAGGACGTCTCGCTGCTGCTCGCCTCGCCGCTCGCGCGCGGTCTTTTTTCAAAAGCGGCGATGGAGTCGGGCACCCCCGGCTTCGGCCTGCCATGGCGTCCGCTGAAGGAAGCGTTCCGCATCGGCGACCAGCTCGACGTGCTGCTCGGCACTCGCGGGACGGCGGCGCTGCGGAGCGCCTCGCCCGCCGCGCTGCTGGCGGCCGACCTGAAGCTGCACGACGCGAAGCTGACCGCCGACGATTATCTGTACCTGCGCACGACGATCGACGGCGCGGTGTTGCCCGACACGCCCGACCGGCTGTTCGTCACCGCGCCGAAGCGCCCGGTCCTGATTGGCAGCAATATGCTCGAACTCGACCTGCCCGGCGGCCGCCCGGCGCGCGACGGCTTCGTCGACCTGTCGTTCGGCGCCAATGCGGAAGGCGCGCGGACCTTCTACCGGCTCGACGACCCCGATCCCGTCGCCCATCCGCGCATGGGCAGCCGCGACCAGCAGATCGCGACCGACGCCACCTTCCGCTGTCCGGCGGGGTCGCTCGCCAATCTGCTCGCCGGCCGCAACTGGCCGGTCTGGCGCTATGAATTCGACATGGCGGGCGATGGCGGGCCGGGCCGCACCGCCCATGCCGCCGAGATCGGCTATATTTTCGCCGATCGCCGCGTCGGACCGGTATCGATGCAGGACTATTGGGTCGCCTTCGCCGCGACCGGCGACCCGAATGGCGAGGGTCGCCCGGCATGGCCACGCACGGCCAAGGGCAAGCCCGCCAACATCCTGTTCGACGCCCGCGGGGCCACGCCTCGCGACGGCGACATCCGCCCCGAAATCTGCCGCTTGCAAGGATCGCTATGACCCCCGATCGCCGTCATTTCCTCGGCCTCGCCGCCGGTGTCGCCCTGCTTCCCGCCGCTGCCTGCGCGCAGGAGGAAAGCTATGAGGCCAAGCGCCAGCGGCAACTCGCGACCGACTGGCCGTGGCTCGGCCGCTACGCCGCCGACAATGCCTCGCTCGCCGCGTCGGGCCGGCCGACCGACATCGTGTTCATGGGCGATTCGATCACCGAAGGCTGGGTCGGCAAGCGCCCCGAATTCTTCCACGCCGGCCGGGTCGGACGCGGGATCAGCGGGCAGACGACGCCGCAAATGGTGCTGCGGATGATGGCCGACGTCATCGCCCACCGCCCGAAATTCGTCCACATCATGGCCGGCACCAACGACATCGCCGGCAATACCGGGCCGATCACGCCGCAGCAGACGCACGACAATCTGGCGATGATGGTGATGCTCGCGCGGGCTGCGAAGATCGGCGTGCTCCTCGCCAGCGTGCCCCCGGCAGACGCCTTTCCATGGCGTCCCGGCCTCGCCACCGTCGCACCGATCCGCGCGCTCAATGCCTGGATCAAAACCTATGCCGCACAGACTGGCGCGACCTTTGTCGACTATACGCCGGCCCTTGCGACGCCCGGCGGGGCGATGAAGCCGGGTTTCGCCGATGATGGCGTCCACCCGACCGCCGCCGGCTATGCCGCGATGGAGGCGGTGCTGACGCCGATCCTGCGCGCGAAGCGACTGGCCGTCTGACAAGCTGAACGAACCCGCCGCCGCCGCGACATTCCGACACAATTTTCGCGGGTTGGCGACAAACCCTTGCGACACGCCGCCCCCATTTTCTGTTCAGCCCAAGGGGTTCGAACAGGAGAAAAATCATGAAGAAGTTCGCACTGATGCTCGCCGGCCTCGGCGTCGCCATGACCGCGCTGCCCGCCGCCGCGCAGCCATGGCAGTCGGTCAACCAGCGTCAGGCGCAGATCGAGCGCCGCATCGATCAGGGCATCCGTAGCGGCGCGCTCAGCCGCCGCGAAGCGACCAATCTGCGCGCCGAATTCCGCCAGATCGCGCAGCTCGAACAGCGCTATCGCCGGTCGAACGGTCTGTCGATGCAGGAACGCCGCGATCTCGACCGCCGCGTCGACGCGCTGGCGTACAAGGTCCGCGTCGACAAGCGCGACCGCAACAACCGCCCGGGCTATCGCCGGTAAGGATCGCAACCAGGACCGTATCCCCGCGCAGGCGGGGGTACGGGTACGCCAGCCTATCCCCCCGCGACGAATGCCCCGATCAACCCCGCATCCGCGCCCAGCCGCCCCGGCACGACGACCGCCGTCGCCGCCGGGGTCAGCAAATTCGCCCGCACCCGCGCGTCGAGCGCCGCGATCAACCCGCGCGCATTGGCCAGCCCGCCTCCGACCGGCACGATCGTCGCCGACACGGCATGGAGCAGCATCGCCAGCGGTCCGCCGACCAGATCGCACCAGTAATCGACCGTCGCCACCGACTGCGCGTCACCGCCCTCTGCGCCACGCGTGATCGCGATACTGTCGGCATCGACCCCGTGCAGAAACCGGTGCAGCCGCTCCAGCCCGCGCGCGCTGCCGATCGTGTCGAGACAGCCCTTCCGTCCGCAGCCACAGGCGAATACCGGATTGGCCCCCGGCGCGATGCGGCTTTCCGGCACGACCTGTCCATGGCCCCATTCGCCGCCGATCCCGCCGGCGCCGCTGACAATCCGGCCGTGCTCGACCAACCCGCCCCCGACTCCGGTGCCGAGGATGATGCCGAAGACCCGCGCATGCCCGACCGCGACGCCGCGCGCCGCCTCCGCCAGTACGAAGGCATCGGCATCGTTCACCACCCGCACCGGCACCCCCAGCGCGGCGGACAATTCCTCGCCCAAGGCGCGCCCGTCGATTGAGCGGATATTGGCGCTGGTGACGATGCCCGAACGCGGATTGACCAGCCCGGCGGTCGCGATCGACACCCGGTCGCACGCCACCGCCGCCAGCGCATCGGCGAACAGCGCGACGAACGCCGCCCAGTCGTCGACCGGGGTCGGCAGCTTCCGTCGCCAGCCGATCGCGCCTGCATCGTCGAATGCGGCGATCTCGACGAACGACCCGCCGACATCGGCGCACAGCCGCATGCTACGCGCCCAGCCAGGCCTTGCGGAACGCCTTCTGCCGCGCGGTCGGCGCCTGCCCGACCGTCTCGCCACGCACCACCTCCAGCGTCGGATCGGCTGCCGGGGTCAGCGTCACGCTACGTTCGGTCCCGAACCGGCTATAGCGCAGTTCGACCGGCGCGCCCGGCTTCAGCGTCGCGACCGCCGCATTCCACGCCGCGCCATTCGCGATCGCCTGCCCGCCGACCGCGACGATCACGTCACCCCGGTCGAGCCCGGCGGCGAACAAGGGCGAGTTCTGCGCCGGCGGGAAGGTCAGCGTCACCCCCACCGCCTCGTCGCTCGCCGCCGTCCGCCCGATCCAGCCGCGCGTCGGCGCGGCAGGCCGCAGCACCAGCCCGGCCTGTGCCAGCAGCGGCGCGAAATCGGGCAGGCCGCTGCCATCGATCGACCGTGCGCAGAACGCATCGGCAAAGCCCTGGTCCCCCGTCGTCGCGGCCAGCGCCGCGCGCAGATCGGCGGGGGTATAGGCCTGTTCGTTCCGGCCATGCCGCGCCCACAGCGTGCGCATGAAATCGTCGAGGCTCTTGCCCGCAAAACGCTGCCGCAGTTCGAGGTCGAGCGCCATGCCGATGATCGCGCCGTAAGGATAATAGGACACGAAGATGTTGGGATCGACCGGATCGATCGAGCGCGCGGCATCGACGAACGGCGCGCGCAGGCTCATCTCCTGCGGCGAGGCGTTGACCCGTGCCGCGATCCGCGCCGGATTGTTGACGATGCCGCTCAGCATCGGCCCCATCTCGCCCAGATATTCGTCGACGCTGGACAGTCCCGCGCGGCGGATCGACAGCGGCCCGTAATAGCTGGTGAACCCCTCGGCCAGCCACAGCGACGGCGTCGGATTGGCGCGGGTGAAGTCGAACGGTTCGAGTTCGGCCGGGCGGATGCGCTCGACATTCCAGCTATGGAAGAACTCGTGCGCCAGTGTGCCCAACTGGTCGTCCTTCGCCTCGGCCAGCGATCGCTTGTCGGTGATGATCGTCGAGTTGCGATGCTCCATCCCGTCGCCGGTGATCGACGGGCGATAATCGGCGATGAAGGTATAGCGGCCGAAATCATAGGGCGCAGGCGCGCCGAAGATGCGGATCTGCTCGCGCACCACCCGCTTCGCCTTCTCGGTAAAGCGGTCCATGTCCGCAGCGCTGCCGTCATGATGCAGCGCCAGGCGATAGGTCTTGCCGCCCTCCTGCCATTCGCGGACCATATGGTCCGACAGCTCGGTCGGGCTGTCCATGAAATATTGCAGGTTCGGCGCCCAATAGGTGTCCGCCGCATCGCTTTCGGGCAGCTGCGTCGCGACCTTCCATTTCGGGTCGGGGCGCTGGAAGCGGACGCGGATCGGCTGCGCATCGTAACCGCTCGCCCACAGGAAGGTCGCCGGCATGTTGAGGTGCGCATGGCTGGTGTCGATCTGCGCATAGGTGCCGTCGCCATGATCGGCGAACAGCGTGTAGGTGACCACGACCGTGCCGTCATGCTCCGCGACGCTCCAGCCATAGGGATCGCTGCGCGTCAGCTTCAGCGGCCGGCCGGCGCCGTCGGTGGCGCTGACGTCATAGACGTTCTTGGCGAACTCATGGATCGCATAGCGCCCCGGCGAAGACCGCGACATCTGCACGCGCAAGGGACCGGCGGGCACCCCGGTCCAGGTCGCGGTGATCCGCGCGCGGTGATGCGGGACCTGCGGGAACGACACGTCGTAGCGCACCTTCGCCGCCACGCCCGGATCGCGCTGGCCGGGGGCGGGGGCCGGATGCACCGGCGCGGTCTGCGCCAGCGCGGGGAGCGCGATCGAGGAAGCGAGCAGGGCGGCGAACAGCGAACGGACCATGGAGGCTCCCTCGGGGAAAGATCGGAGCCTTCTAGGCCGGGAGGTGGAAGTTTTGGAAGCGCTTTGCCGCGTGCGCCGCGCTGATCGGTGCCCCGCCGTCACCCCGCGACAAACGACGTGCGAGCTTTCGCTGCGGCATTGCCCGCACCGGGGAGGGGGCGGCGCAGACCGCCGCTTTCCTACAGTACAGCCGCTACGCTATCATTCGTCCGCTCTTTCCCATCGCCAAACCCCGATGCCATACCGGGCTCGACCCGGGGGCGCGCTTCCGGAGGGGACGACCGACCAGCCGCACCCGCCGCGCGTACTGCGCACGAGTGTGAACTTCGTGAACTTTGGACGTCAGGACGGGGCCGGACCCAAGTCTGACCCCGCCCAAACCGCAGCAATTACAGCTTGTTACCCCGCCGCCCGTGCCAGCGCCTTTTTCAGCTTCTCATGCGCCAATTTCTTGATCTGGCAGATCCGCGCCGCACCGACGCCCAGCACCTGTCCGATTTCCTCGAGGTTCAGTTCCTCGACATAATAAAGCTGGATGACCTGCGCCTCGCGTTCGGGCAGCGCGGTGATCGCCGCGATCAACGCCTCGCGCAGCTCGCCCTCCGCCAGCGCCTCGAACGCATCGGGGCCGTCGTCCATGAACCACGGCGCTTCGTCGGTGTAGACGTCGTCGATCGAATCGAACTGGACCGACTGGACATCGGCATAGTCGGTGCGCAGCTTGGACAGCGGCACGTCCAGCCGCGCGGCGATCTCGGCCGGCACCGGCGCGCGGCCCAGTTCCTGCGTCAGCGCCGACACCGCCTTCGCATAGTCGCGCCGCCGCTTCATCGCGCCGCGGCTGATCGTCGCCTGCCGCCGCAGTTCGTCGATCATCGCCCCGCGCAGCCGGGTGCTGAGATATTGTTCGAACGTGACCGATCCGCGATCCTCGAACATCGGCACCGCCTCGACCAAGGCGACGAGGCCGACCTGCACCAGATCCTCGACATCGACCATACTGCTCATATGGCCATGGACGTGCCACGCGATCCGCCGGACCAGCGGCAGATGCTTGCGCACCAGCGCGTCGGCATCGTTCGGCCGGGCGCGCCGCGTATAGGTCGCGGCGTTCAGCTCGGGCTGCGGAAAGAAGGGGGCGTTCATGCGGGGATGGCCTCCGGGGCGCCGATGACGGCGACGACTTCGACTGCCTTGTCTTCGGGAACTTCGAAGAAGCTCATGACCGGGGTGTCGGGCAGGCAGGTCTTGACCAGCTTGCGGACGGCAACGCGGATCGACGGCTGCACGACCAGCGCGAACGGCTTGGCCTCGGCCATCAGCGGCTGCGCGGCATGGGTCAGCGCGTCGACGATGCGGCGGCCGAGATCGGGCTCGATCGCGTTGCGCCGCGACGGATCGCCGCGCATCGCCTGCCCAAGCAGCGCTTCGAGCTGCCCTTCGAGCGTCATCACGCGCAGCGGCTCGCGCACGCCGCACAGCTTCTGGATGATTAGCGCGCCCAGCTCGGGCCGGATCAGCTCGACGATCTCGTCGGCATCCTGCGTCCGTTGCGCGGTGACGGCGATGGCGGCGGCGATGCGGCGGAATTCCTTGAGCGGGATATTCTCGGCCAGCAGCGCGCGCAGCACCTGCGTCAGCGTGGTGAGCGTCAGCGGCTGCGGGCACAGCGCCGCCACCAGGCTCGCGGCCCGGTCCTTCAGACCGTCGAGCAGCGCCTGCACCTCGTCCGGACCCAGCAGCTCGGTCGCGTTGACGGTCAGCACATGGTTCAGATGGGTGGCAATCACCGTGCCGGCATCGACCACCAGGTAACCGGCACCCGTCGCGGCATCGGCATCGCCCGGCTGGATCCAGATCGCGTCGAGGCCGAAGGTCGGGTCCTTGGCGGTTTTCCCCTCGAGGAACCCGCCGACCGCCTGGCCGGTGTCGAGCGCCAGCATCTCGGTCGCCGACGCCATGTCCTCGCCGACGACGACGCCGCCGATCGAGATGCGATAGGTATAGGGGGCGAGATTGATGTCGTCGCGCACCTTCACCTGCGGCACGACGAAGCCGAGGTCCTTGGACAGCTGGCGGCGGACGCCGGTGATCCGGCTCATCAGCGGCGCGCCCTTGCGCTCGTCGACCAGCGGCACGAGGCCGTAGCCGATGTCGAGCATGATGTGGCAATTGTCGTTGACCTCGTCCCAGCCGATCTTCGACAGGTCGGCGGGTTCGGGCAGTGCCTCGACCGGCGGGGCGGGGGGCGGCGCGTTCTTCTGTTTGGCCAGCTTCCACGAAGCGAAGCCGGCAATGCCGGCGGCTGGTGCCAGCACGAGGAACGGCATGCCCGGCAGCATCGCCAGCAGGCCGAGGATGCCGGCGACCGGCGCCCAGGTGCGGTGCGACGCGAACTGCGTCCCGATCTGCGCGGCAAGGTCCTGCGAAGAGGTCGAGGTAACGCGGGTGACGATGGCGGCGGCGGCGATCGACAGCAGCAGCGAGGGCACCTGCGCGACCAGCGCGTCGCCGATCGCCAGCAGCACATAGGTCTGCGCCGCCTGTCCGACCGCCATCTGGTGGCTGACCACACCGAGGATCAGGCCGCCGACGATGTTGATCGCGAGGATCAGCAGGCCGGCGACCGCGTCGCCCTTCACGAACTTCGACGAACCGTCCATCGCGCCGTAGAAATCGGCTTCGGCGCCGGTCTCGATCCGCTTGGCACGCGCTTCGTCGGGGGTGATCAGGCCGGCGTTCAGGTCGGCGTCGATCGCCATCTGCTTGCCGGGCAGGGCGTCGAGGGTGAAGCGTGCCGACACTTCGGACACGCGGCCGGCACCCTTGGTCACCACGATCATGTTGATGATGATCAGGATCGAAAAGACGAAGAGACCGACGACATAGTCGCCGCCGATCAGGAAGGTGCCGAACGCCTCGATGACATGGCCCGCCGCCGCTTCGCCCTCATGGCCATGGACCAGCACGACGCGGGTCGATGCGACGTTGAGGCCGAGGCGGAACAGCGTCGCGAACAGCAGCACCGTCGGAAAGGCGGAGAAGTCGAGCGGCTTCTGCGCATTGAGCGCGACCATCAACACCGCGATCGAGATCATGATGTTCATGACGAAGAAGATGTCGAGCATGAACGCCGGGATCGGCACGACCATCAGCAGGACGAGCAGCAGGATCGCGGCGGGCAGCGCCGACCCGCGCATCGCGGGGAGCAGGCTCTTGGGATTGCTCAGGATCGCCTGCATCATGCGGCTCCCAGATTGGCGAGGATCGAATAGGCGAGCCGCGCCGATTCAGGGGTCGGGCGATAGAGCGAGGCCATCTGCGCCGGGTTCGCCGTCACGTCGCCGCCACGGCTGCGCACGACATTCAGATTGGCGATGGTCGATGCCAGCCATGCCTCGTCGCCGCCCTGCGCCTCGTTGCCCATGATGACGTCGCCGCCAAAGCCGTTCAGCATCACCGCCGGTTGCTGCATCCGGTTGACCGGGAAGCCGCCATCCTCGACGCCGCTGCCGCCGACGGCCTTGGCCCCGCGGTCGAGCTTCGCGCTCATCCGTTCGTAGATTTCGCCCAGCGAGCGCGGCTGGCCGCCCGGCGCGAAGAAGATCGACCGGTTGGCACGGGCGGCGGCGGGGAACATCGCGGCGGCCGACCGGTCGGGATTGGCCTGCATCGACGTCAGGAACTGGCGAGCACCGCCCAGCCCCAGGAAATGCGCCATATACAGGTCGGTACCGGTCGCATTGCGCCCCAGCGCGCCTTCGAGCGCGGACTTGTTGTCGGCGGCATGTTCGGCGGCCATCAGCGACGATGCCTGCGGATCGCTGCGCAGGTTCAGGATCGCGCGGCGCGTCGCGGGGTCGGCGACATAATAGCGGCCGTTGCTGCCTTGGCGGATGCTGTCGGACGCCCATCCCATGCCGTGTTCGGTGCCATGCGCCTTCACCACGCCCAGCCAGCTTTGCTCGACGAACTGGTACAGGCCGGTGGCGGAGGAGGTCGCGGCGCGGGCATTGGCGTGCAGGCCGCTCTCGACCTGTGCCTGACCCAGCAGGTAATTGAAATCGATACCGGTCCGCGCGCTCGCCGTCGCGATCGCGCTATGGACGTTGGACCTTGCTTCTACCGGAACGACATTCATCGGGCTGTGCTTCGCTTCCCCTGTTCGGGGAGCCACACAGCAAGCGACGTGCCAGTTTTGCTACCTGCTCGAACCAGATGCTGCCGTTCGTCCTGAGTAGCCATTGAGCCTGTCGAAATGGCGTATCGAAGGACCGTTCGGGCAGGAGCTTCGATACGGGTCGTCGACTGCGTTCAGCCCCTACTCAGCGCCAACGGTTGTGATCGGATTGGAAACTATGCGTATGGATCACCGATACGCCGCAGCCGCCGAGCGATGCGCCGAGGCGGCAATCCCCGGCCGGTAGGCCGGCAAACCCCCGCCGGTCAGCTGCTCGATCCGGCGCCGGACATTGGCCGACATCAGGTTGACATAGATGCGCGCGGTCTCGTTCAGCCGCTGCGCTTCGCGCGCCAGCGTTTCCAGCTCGGCGTCGAGCGGCACGTCGTCATTGGCGGCGACCGCCTCGATCCCCTGCAGCTTCATCGCCGTCGCGGTTTCCAGCGCGGTAACGTCGTTCGCCTGCATCGCGGCGATCTCCGCATGCAGGCTGTCGATGATCTGGATCAGCGCATCACGCCGGTTCATTGCTGTTCCAATCGAGTTTCAGGGCGATGAGCCGGTCGGCGATGGTGGCGGGCGACAGGGGGAAGCGGCCTTCGGCGATCGCCTTGCGGATCGTCGCGACCCGATCGGTATCGACCGGCGGCGATGCCGACATGGCGGCGGCGGTCGTGCCGCCCGACAGGAGTGCGACGCCGGTCTTGGGCGTCCCCTCCGCCGGCGGTGTCGCCGCGGCGCGTGTCTGTCCCTCGGGGCGTGCGATGGCACGCTGCCCGATCGACGTTACCCGCCTTGAACCGACTGAATCCACCATGTCCCCGTCCTTTGCGAACTGCTGACATGAGGAGAAACGGCGCCTTCCCGAACTTCTTTAGCAAAAATTACTGCGGATCGATTTTTTTCGATTTTCGCTGCTCTACCGCCCGAAGCCGGGCAGGGCGGCGCGCCCCGATTCCATCGCGATCGCCTGGATCGGCGGCTTGGCCGGGTCGACCTTGACCATCAGCCGCCCGCCGACCGGCGCGTCGCTCATCGCCACGCCGTCGCGGGTTATCGAAAAGCCTTCCGCCCCGGCTTCGATCATGATCGGGTCGCCGCGGCGGATCACCGGTTCGGGCTTGGCGGCGGCGGCGGCGACTGCCGGGGCGGCACGTTCGGGGACGATACGGGTCAGGCGGCGGACCGGGACATAGACTTTCCATGCCGGCGCCATGCAGCTGATGACCACCGCGTCCTGCCGTTCGGACAGCCAGTTGAACTGCGGCATCGCGCATTTCGCCAGCTTCAGGCGCGGATCGACCGGCATCTGCGCGCCGCCGTCCATGCCAATGCTGGCGCCGGTGAACTGCACGACCGCTTCATCGAGCTGCGCAGTCGACTGGAAATTCTGCGCCACGACGGCGGGGGCGGCGGTCAGCGACAGGATGGCGAGGATCGGACGGATCATTGGTCGGCTCCATGGACGGGGGCGGCAACGGGCGCCTGCCGGTCGGCAACGGCTTGCCGGTCGCCGGCAAAGCCAAGGTCGATCTGGACGCCCCGGCTGCCGGTGGCGGGCGGGGCAAAGGCGAGTTGGTCGGGCTGCACCGCGCCGTGGGCGACCAGCGCGGTGGCGACGGTCCGGGCGCGGTCGTTGGCAAGGATCGCGGCGCTGCCGGTCAGCGGGTCGACATCGCCGTCGGTGCTGCCGGTCAGCGTGACCTTTACCCGGGGATCGGCAGCAGCGGCGCGGACGAAGTCGAGCGTCCGACCATAGCTGGCCGGCATTGCCGCTGACCCGGTCGCAAACCCGTCGACGATCCCCCGATCCAGCGTCATCGGCGCGGCATCCGCATCGAAGCCTGCGCGGATGCCGGCGGCCAGCGCCTGCCGGTCAACCGTCTGCGACGCCTGCATAAAGACGAAGAACCCGACCAGCAGCAGCGACAGATCGGCCAGCGTCGTCAGCCACAATGGCCGTCCCGGCGCCACGTCGAACCGGTGCATCTTCATTCCGCCGCCTCCCGGAAATGCGGCCGCTCGCGCCTTGCCAGCGCGACCAGCGGTCCTTCGAACCGGCTGCGCTCGAACGCCTCGATCCGCGCCATCTGTCGCAGCCGTCCGGCGATCGGCATGCCGATCAGCGCGGCGACGATCGCGCCGTACAGCGTCGACAACAGCGACACCGCCATCGCCTTGCCGATCGCGGTCGGATCGGTCATCGCCATGAACATCTGCACCAGCCCGACCAGCGTTCCGATCATGCCCAGCGCCGGGGCCAGCTCGGCGACCGCCGCCCACATGTCGGCGGCGGCGAGGTGGCGTTCGGCGCGCGCGGCGTTGCGGTGGCTCAGCGTCTCGCCGACCGCATCCGGCCCGGCACCGTCGACGATCGCCGCGATCGCTTCGGCGATATCGGGATCGGCGATCTGCGACCGGTCGAGCGTCAGCACCCCGTGCCGCCGCGCGATCCGGGCCAATGCGGCAATCTGTTCGATGCCGGCATCGGCCGAAAACGGGCGACGCGGCAGGGTGGCGAGCGCGCGGATGGCGCGGCCCAGATCGGCAGGCGGCGTGCGGATCGCGATGGTCAGGATGGTCCCGCCGATCACGAACAGCGCAGCCAGCGGATCGGCATAGGGGGCAAGCAGCGACAGGTTCATGCCCGCCTTGCTGCAAGGGCGATGCCAGTTTGGCGGCGGCAAGCGCTTGCCGGGCCGCGGCGGGCGGTTGCCGCGATCATGGTTAAGGTCGCGGATATTCCGCGCATGGGCCGGGGTGCCGTGCAATTGGCACGCGCTTTGCTGTGATCCGTGGGGACGCGCATCCGGCGCGCCGCTCAGGAGATTTCGGGCCGATGGCCGACAACGCTCTGTTCGGGATACATGGGGCCGCGCTGAAGGTGCGGGCGCAGCGCATGGGGATGCTGGCGTCGAACATCGCCAATGCGTCCACGCCCGGGTTCAAGGCGAAGGACGTCGACTTCCGCGCGGCGCTGGCCGGGGTAGAGCGCGGCGGCAATGTCGACGGCGCGATCGATCGCAACACGCTCTATCGCCTGCCGGTGCAGCCCTCGATGGACGGCAACACCGTCGAACTGGTGACCGAACAGACCGCCTTCGCCGAGAACGCCGTCGCGTATCAGACGACGCTCGCGTTCCTGAACGGCCGCATCTCCACCATCACCCGCGCGCTGAAGGGGGAATAAGCGATGCCCGCGCCGATGAGCATCTTCGAAGTATCGGGCCGCGCCATGTCGGCGCAGCTGGTGCGCATGAACACCACCGCGTCGAACCTTGCCAATGCCGGCGCGGTCGCGACGACGCAGGAAAGCGCCTATCGCACGATGAAGCCGGTGTTCCGCACCAGCTTAGACGCGGCATCGGGCCTTGCCACCGTCGACGCGCGCGAAGTCGTGAAGGCGGGCGAGGCGCCGGCCAAGCGCTACGACCCCAGCAACCCGCTCGCCGATGCCGAGGGCAATGTCTGGGAAGCCGCCGTCGACGAACCGCGCGAGCTGGTCGACATGCTCGATGCCGCCCGCACCTATCAGAACAATGTCGAGGTGATGTCGACCGCCAAGTCGCTCATCACCGAAACCCTCCGTCTGGGACGCTGATCATGGCCACTACGTCTGTCCAGAACCTGCCGCAGCTAAGCGCAACGAACCAGGCGGCGGCGAAGTCGAAGCTGGGTCAGCGCTCGCTGGGCCAGGACGATTTCCTCCGCCTGATGACCGCGCAGCTGCAATATCAGGATCCGTTCAACCCGACCGACAACGGCCAGATGGTCGCGCAGATGGCGCAGTTCTCGTCGCTGTCGGGCATCACCGAAATGAGCTCGACGCTGAAGACGCTGGCGGCGAAGCTGGGCGGCAACGGCACCAGCGACGCCGTGTCGTGGATCGGCAAGGCGGTGCTGACCGACAGCCCGACTGCCAGCGCCGACAACAACGGCAACGTCAACGGCGCGGTCGAGCTCGACGGCGATGCCGCCAAGGTCGATCTCGAAATCCGCGACGCCAGCGGCGCGATCGCGCGCACCGTGTCGATGGGCGCGCAGCCCAAGGGCATGGTCGACTATCAATGGGACGGCACGACCGACAGCGGCCTTCCCGCCGGCACCGGCCCCTACACCATCTCGGTCGCCGCGTCGGATTCGACCGGCGTCGTGGTCAAGGCACGCAACCTCGCCTGGGCGGGCGTGTCCTCGGTGATGCCCAATGGCGGCAAGCCGACGCTGACGCTGTCGAACGGCGCGCAGGTCGCGGCCGACACCGTCCGCAAGATCGCCTGAACCCCTTTCTCAAGAATTCCCGCAGGAGCCTAGCATGTCCTTCTATACCTCGCTTTCCGGTCTCAAGGCGTCGCAGGTCGACATGGCGTCGATCTCGCACAACCTTGCCAACGTCGGCACCACCGGTTTCAAGAAGAGCCGCGCTGAATTCGCCGACGTGATCGCGTCGAACCTTGCCGTCGCGCCGACGCAGATGGTCGGTTCGGGTACGGTGGTGAAGGGCAATCGCCAGCAGTTCGGCGAAGGCAATCTCGTCCAGTCGTCCTCGTCGCTCGACATCGCGATCGCCGGTGACGGCTTCTTCGCACTGAAGCCCGATCCCAACAAGCAGGGCCTGGCCTTCACCCGCAACGGTTCGCTGCGCGTCGATGCGAACCAGTTCGTCACCGATGCGCAGGGCGCGCGGCTGCAGGTCTATCCGGTCGACGGCAACGGCAACGTCATCGCCACGACGCGCGCGTCGCTGACCGACCTCGTGCTCAACGGCACCTCGGGCAAGCCCAAGGGCACCGACGAAGTCACGCTTGGCATGAACATGAACGCCCGATCGGTCGTGCCATCGACCACCCCGTTCAGCCGTTTCGACTCGAGCAGCTACAACGAAGCGGTTTCGACCACCGTCTATGACGGCGCCGGCAATCCGATGACGATGACGACGTACATGGTGCGCACCACCGCCCCGGATAGCAATGCGACGAACCTTTCGAGCACGTGGAAGGCATATAGCTTCGTCGGTGACCAGGCGATGACGGCCGGGACCGACAAGACGCCGTCGGTGACGGTCGAGTTCAACGCGGCCGGCGAACTCGCCACGGCGGTCGAGCAAGATTTCAACTCGTTCATGCCCGCCAGCGGCATCGCGCAGCAGCAGATCAAGCTGACCATCCCAACGACCACGGTCTCGACGACCAAGCCGTTCAAGGTCGCACAACAGCTTCAGGACGGTGTCGAGGTCGGCCGCCTGCAGGGCGTGACGATCAACGAAAAGGGTATCGTAACCGCCAGCTATTCGAACGGCGATACCAAGCCGCTCGGACAGGTCGCAATCGTCAACTTCTCGAACGCGTCGGGCCTGCGCCAGATGGGCAACAGCAACTGGCAGGCGACAGGCCTGTCGGGCGATCCGACCTTCGCCAGCTCGGGCGAGAACGGTGCGGGCTCGCTGATGTCGGGCATGATCGAAGGGTCGAACGTCGACATCACCGAGGAACTGGTCGGGCTGATCGCCGCACAGCGCAATTTCCAGGCGAATTCGAAGGCGCTCGACACCTCGAACCAGATCACGCGCTCGATCCTCGACCTGCGCGCCTGATGGAACTGGCATGGCCCTTGCTGTGAAGCAGGGGTCATAACACGGAGGCTTCGATGGACCGGCTGGTCTACACTGCGATGTCGGGACTGCGCGGGCACATGGCGTCGCAGGCGACGATCGCGAACAACATCGCGAACGGATCGACGATCGGCTACCGCGCGGACAAGGTCGATTTCGAGCAGTTGTTGCTGAAGGGCAAGAACGGCGAACTCGAATCGCGCTCGCCTTCGTCGGAGGAAGTGCGTGACATGGACCGCCGGGCGGGCGCGATCCTCGCCACCGGCCGTCCGCTCGACATCGCGGTAGAGGGTGACGCATGGATCGCGGTCCAGGGCCCCGACGGCACCGAAGCCTATACCCGCCGAGGCGACCTGCAAATTACTGCCGCCGGCACGCTGGAGACCGGCGATCGCTTGCCGGTCATGGGCGTCGGCGGTCCGATCACGATACCGCCGGCCCAGTCGATCAACATCACCGCCGATGGCCGGGTGATGGTCGTGCCGCAGGGGTCACCCCCCGGCACGCCCGATCAGGAGGTCGGCCAGATCAAGCTGGTCAGCACCGCGGGCAGCGACACGGTCAAGGGCATCGACAATCTGCTGCACGTCCGCGGCGGCGGCGTCCTGCCGGGCGACATGACCGCGAAGGTGCGTGGCGGTGCGCTCGAACAATCGAACGTCAACATGACGCAGGCGCTGGTCGACATGATCGAGAACCAGCGGTCGTACGAAGTGCAGGCAGGCATGCTCAAGCAGGCGAAGGAGATGGATGAATCCTCCGCCAACCTGATGCGCGTCCAGAGTTAAGGGGAACAGGACATGGCAAACGCCGCACTGCATATCGCGCGCACCGGGCTGGACGCCCAGGATACGCGGATGCGCGTCATCTCGAACAACCTGGCGAACGTCAACACGACCGGGTTCAAGCGCGACCGTGCGTCGTTCGAGGCGATGAGCTACCAGATCATCACCGCACAGGGCGCCGCCTCGACGCAGGAATCGCGCTATGCGACCGGCCTCAACCTTGGCACCGGCGTCCGTATCCAGGGTACGGCCAGCATCCAGACGCAGGGCTCGCTCGCCACGACCGGCAACGCGCTCGACATGGCGATGGAGGGTGACGGCTATTTCCAGGTGCAGATGCCCGGCGGTCAGCTCGGCTATACCCGCGCCGGCAACTTCACCCGTTCGGCCGAAGGGCTGTTGGTTACGACCGAAGGCTATCAGGTGATGCCGGGCATCACCCTGCCCGAAGGCGCGACGTCGATCACCATCGGCAATGACGGCACCGTCAGCGCGACCATTCCCAACCAGACCGAAGCGACGGCGATCGGACAGATTCCGGTGGCATTGTTCGCCAACCCGGCCGGACTGATGCCGGCCGGTGACAATTTCCTGACCGAAACCGCCGCATCGGGCGCGCCGCAGCTCGGCGTCGCCGGCCTCGAAGGGCGCGCCCGCATCCGGCAGGGCATGCTCGAAAGCTCGAACGTCAACGTCGTCGAGGAACTCGTCGACATGATCGAGACGCAGCGCGCCTATGAGGTCAATTCGAAGATGATCTCGGCCACCGACGAAATGCTAAAATATGTCAATCAGAACATCTGACGCCGCACGCGCCGTCGCGTTCGCCGTGGTGGTACTGGCGGCGATGCCTGCCGACGCCCGCCCGCTGTTCGGCCGGAAGGCGCCGCGCGAATCCTACGCCGCGACGCCGGCCGCCGCGCCGGTCATGCCCGTCGTCGCCACCGGCGCGATCTTCCAGGTCGAACAGGGCTATGCGGCGCTCTACGAAGGATGGCGCGCGCGCAAGGTCGGTGATCCGCTGACCATCACCCTGGTCGAGCGTACCAGCGCGTCGAAATCGGCGGGATCGAAGCTCGACAGCAATGGTGGCTTCTCGATCACGCCGCCCTCGGTCGGGCCGCTGTCGTTCGACCCGAACATCGCCAAGGCATCGGGCGGCCGCAATTTCGGCGGCACCGGATCGGCAGATCAGACCAACGCGCTGTCGGGCGAACTCTCGGTCACCGTCGCCGAAGTCTATCCCAATGGCACGATGCTGGTGCAGGGGCAGAAGCGCGTGACGCTCAGCCGCGGGGACGAGGTCGTCGCGATCAAGGGCATCGTCCGCACCGCCGATGTCGATGCGAACAACCGCGTGCCGTCGACCCGCGTCGCCGATGCCCGCATTTCTTACACCGGCAAGGGCGATGTCGCCCGCGCCAGCCGGCAGGGGTGGCTCAGCCGCTTCTTCCAGGTCGTCAGCCCGTTCTAGGTTCCGCCCATGCGCTTCCTGCTCGCCATCCTCGCCGCCGTCCTGATGATTGCGCCCGCCTCGGCGGAGCGGGTCAAGGACCTCGGTCGCTTTCAGGGTATCCGGTCGAACCAGCTGACCGGCTACGGCATCGTCGTCGGCCTGCCCGGCACCGGCGACGACAATCTCGAATATACCGTGCAGTCGGTGAAGGCGATCGCTTCGCGCATGGGGCTGCAACTGCCACCCGGTGCCAATCCCGGCCTCAAGAACGCGGCAGTCGTTCTCATCACCGCCGAATTGCCGCCCTTCGCCAAGCCCGGCCAGCGGCTCGACGTGACGGTCGCTTCGATGGGCAAGGCCAAGTCGTTGCGCGGCGGCGCCCTGATCATGACGCCGCTGCTCGGGGCCGATGGCCAGATCTACGCCATGGCGCAGGGCAATCTCGCGGTCGGCGGTCTGGGGGCCGAGGGTGCCGACGGGTCGAAGATCGTCGTCAACATCCCCTCGACCGGCCGTATTCCCGAAGGGGCGACAGTCGAGCGCATGGTCGATACCGGTTTCGCCACCGCGCCGACGCTCACCTTCAATCTGGCGCAGGCCGATTTCACCACCGCACAGAATGTCGCCGGCGCGATCAACCGCCGCTTCGGTGCCGGTACCGCGACCGCGATCGACGCGGTATCGGTCGCGCTGCGTGCCGCGCCCGGTGCCGACACCCGCGCCATGCTGATGAGCGAGGTCGAGAACCTCTCGGTCGATCCGGCCGAGACCGCCGCGCGCGTCATCGTCAACGCCCGCACCGGTACGGTCGTCATCAACTCGGCCGTCCGCGTCGCGCCCTCGGCCGTGACGCATGGCAAGCTGACCGTGAAGATCGACGAGAATCAGCGCGTCAGCCAGCCCGCTCCCTTCAGCCAGGGTCAGACCGCGGTCGAGCAGAAGAGCGGCGTGACCATCGAGCAGGAGGTCAAGCCGATGTTCGTGCTCGCGCCCGGGCCGAAGCTCGCCGATGTGGTGAAGGCGATCAACGCCATCGGCGCATCGCCCGCCGATCTGGTCGCGATCCTCGAGGCGCTGAAGGAATCGGGTGCGCTCAAGGCCGAGCTGGTGGTGCTGTGAGCGTGATCGGCGCGACGACCGGCATCGGGGTCGACACCAGCCGCATCGGCAACAAGGACAATCTGAAGGCCGCCGGGGAGCGGTTCGAATCGGTCTTCACCGGCATGATGCTCAAATCGATGCGGCAGGCGAAGCTGGCCGACACGCTGTTCGACAACAAGGCCGCCGGCCAGTTCCGCGACATGTGGGATCAGAAGGTCGCCGAGAATATGTCGGTGTCCACCCCGCTTGGAATCGGCAAGGCGATGACCGAGTTTCTGGCTCGGTCACAGATGGTTAACGGGACCGATGCCAATAATCCCGCTCAAGCCCGGACCGAATCGGCCGTTAACCCGGGTGAAGGGAAGAGCGGATGAGCGACCTGCTGTCGATCGGGGCAAGCGGAGTCAGGGCCTATCAGTCGGCCCTGACCACGACGTCGGACAATATCGCGAACGCCGGCACCACCGGGTACGTTCGGCGGACGACGTCGCTTGCCGAGGTCGGCGTAGGTTCGTCGCGGCAGATCACCGGCAGCGGCGTGACCGTGACCGGGGTCGCGCGTTCGGCAGATATCTACCGCTCGCAGGAGGTTCGCCAGTCGAACTCCGACGTATCGCGCAGCGACGGCGGCATTGTGTGGATGGCGCGGATCGAGGACGCGCTGACCAGCCGCGCGCTGACCGATCGCATGACCGCCTTCTTCAACAGCGCGACCACTTTGTCCGCCGATCCGTCGGCCGACGCGCCGCGCCGGTCGATGCTGGAAGCGGCGGAAAGCGTCGCCCAGGCATTTTCGGGCACGATCGGCGCGCTCGACGAAACCGCCGCCAATCTCGCCCTCAACGCCGATAATGCGGTGAGCAAGCTCAGCAACAACGCGGCGGTGCTGGCGCGCATCAACGACGGCCTGTCGCGCGTGTCGAAGGGATCGGCGGGCGAGGCGCAGCTGCTCGACCAGCGCGACCGGATGCTCGACGAAATGAGCGAGATGACCGATATCGACGTCAACTTCGATACGACCGGTCGGGTGACGGTGCGTGCGGGCGGCGCCGATGGTCCGCTGCTGGTCCATGGGATCGAGGCATCGACCGTCCGGTTCGAACGCGACGAGGACGGCGCGCCGGTGTTCACGACGATGCGTGGCGGTACCGAAACCATCCTGATCCCGCGTGGAGGTTCGCTGGCCGGCATGGTCGACGGTGCCAAGCGGATCAGCGACATGCGCAAGGAAGTGGTCGATGTCGCCAGCGATTTCGTCCTCGACGTCAACGGCGCCTTTGCCCTCGGCGAGGATCTGAACGGCGAGGCGGGCGCTGCGATGTTCGCGATGGAGCCGACCGGCCGCGTCACCCGCACGCTGGGCGATCCTGCCAAGATCGCGGCGGCGACGCCGGGCGAGGGGCCGCGCGACAGCGGCAACCTGTCCAACCTGTTCGATGCGCGTCGCAACGGCCTGTTCGAACAGCGCGTCGTCGCGCTGCAATCGAGCAACGGGTCGGCGCTCAATGCGCGCAAGACTATCGCCGAGGCGCAGGGCGCGATCCGCGATTCGGCGGTCGACGCACGCGATTCGTCGGCGGGCGTGAACCTCGACCAGGAGGCGGTGAACCTAATGCGCTTCCAGCAGGCCTATCAGGCGTCGAGCCGCGTGATCCAGGTCGCGCGCGAGACCTTCGATACGCTGTTCGCGATCCGATAGGACCAGCCATGCAGATTTCCACGGCCAACTTCTACAATCGCGCGACGAACCAGATGACGCGGCTGAATGCCGACCTCAACCGGTTGAATACCGAATTGTCGACGCAGAAGCATCTGAAGGTCGCGTCGCAGGATTCGGCGTCGTGGATGATGCTGGGCGGCATCAAGAAGGAGGAGGCGGATTCGAACGCCTTCCGCTCCAACATCACCTTGTCGCGCGGTCTGCTGGCACAGGCGGATACCGCGCTCGGCAATGTCGACGAACGGCTGGTGCGCGTGCGCGAGCTGACCGTGCGGGCCGGCACCGATACGCTCAATGCCGAGGATAAGGTCGCGATCGCCAACGAACTCGACCAAATCCGCGAAGGACTATTGGCGATCGCCAACAGTCGCGACGTGCGCAACCATCCGGTGTTCGGCGGAACCGGCGACGTCGCCTTCACGAAAGACGATACGACCGGCGCGATCACCTATACCGGCAACGCATCGGTCGCGAACGTCCGTATCGGCGATGCGAGCCAGATGCAGGTCGGCATCGACGGCAGCCGGGTGTTCAGCGGTGCCAATGGCGGCGTCGATATCTTCGCGCTGATCGACGATCTGAAGGCGGCGATGGAGATGCCGACCGAAGCGCCTGTGGTCGACCCGACGGTACCGGTCGATCCCGACGCCCCGGCGGTCGATCCCGACGCCGCCCCCTTCGACGTCGACGCCGCGCGCAAGGAATATACCACCAAGATCAATACCGCGCTCGGCAAGCTCGATACCGCCGAAGCGCAGGTGACGTCGGCGCGTGCCGCCAACGGCGCACGCGCGGCAAGGCTGGAAATCGAATCGAGCCAGCTCGATAATATCGGCATCGACCGCGAGGAAGCGCGCAGCGCGCTCGAAGATACCGATATTTCGACGACGATGGTCGAATTTCAGAAGACGCTGACGATTTTGAGTGCGACCCAGGCCAGCATTTCCAAATTGGCGGGCATGTCGTTGTTTAACTATCTGAAGTGACGCTGGCCGCCAGGTTTGTTGGTAAATTGGCGCGCGGTAACGATTTCTCGACGTCTATCGGCGAAAAGGGACGGGTGATGCGACGCGGAAAGCGCCGCAACGGTTCGTAACCCAGGGGCAAGCGCCATATGTTTCCCGCCATCGGCTTCGTCGTTCTCATCGCCATGGTGTTCGGTGGGTTCGCCTTTACCGGCGGCGACCTCGGCCCCGTGCTGCACGCGCTCCCGCACGAAATGCTCATCATCGGCGGCGCGGCGGTCGGGGCGCTCATCATCGGCAATTCGGGCCGCGAGCTGAAGGGCATGGGCGGCGGCTTCATGAAGGTCCTGAAAGGACCGAAGTACAAGAAGCAGGACTATCTCGACGCGATCTTCCTCGTGTCGAAGCTGATGAAGATGCTGCGGGCCGAGGGTCCGATCGCGCTCGAACCGCATGTCGAGGATCCGAAATCCTCGTCGGTGTTTGGGGAGTATCCGCGGTTGATGAAAGATCACACGTTGGTCAATTTAATTGCCGATACGTTGCGCCTCGTCGTCGTGTCGTCGGGTACGCTCGACGTGCATGCGGTCGAGGAGGTCATGGATAACGCCATCAAGACCCATCACCATGAGGAACAAGGGCCGCAGGCGACGCTGCAGGGCCTGGCCGACGCGCTGCCCGCGCTCGGCATCGTCGCGGCGGTGCTCGGCGTGGTGAAGACCATGGGTTCGATCGACAAGCCGCCGTCGATCCTGGGCGGCATGATCGGTTCGGCGCTGGTCGGCACCTTCCTCGGCATTCTGCTGGCTTATGGTCTGGTCGGGCCGCTTGCCGGACGGTTGCAGCAGGTGATCGACGCCGACGCCGCCATCTATCACACCGTCAAGCAGATCATCATCGCCTCGCTCCACGGCCATCCGCAGCCGCTGGTGATCGAGGCGGCACGGTCGGGCATTCCGCACCACAACCAGCCCGGATTCGCCGAAGTCTTCGACGGCCTGCGCGGACGCTGATCCGATGGCGAAGGCACCGCACGGCAATAACCAGCCGCCCCCCGTCATCATCGTCAAGAAGATCATCGCCGAGGGCCATGGCGGCCATCACGGCGGTGCGTGGAAGGTCGCCTATGCCGACTTCGTGACGGCGATGATGGCGTTCTTCCTGCTGATGTGGCTGCTCGGCGCCACGACCGAGAAGCAGCGCAAGGGGCTGGCCGATTATTTCACGCCGTCTTTGGTCGAGGTGAAGGCGGGGTCGGCGGGATCGAACGGGCTGTTCGGCGGCGAATCGATCGTCGACAAGGACAGCTATCCCCACCGCGCCGCGCAGACGGGCACACGCTCGCTGACCATCCCGGTCGACGCCAATGGCGGCGCACAGGTCGGATCGGGCGAGAAGGGCCGGTTGAAGAACAAGGCGGAGATGGCCGAGGCCGATCGCAAGGCGTTCGAGCGGATCAAGCGCGAGTTGCGGCAGAAGCTGGAGTCGAGCCTCGAACTGCGCAAGCTGGCCAAAAACGTCCGCATCGTGCCGACGCATGACGGGGTCCGCATCGACCTGGTCGACAATGCCGATTATTCGATGTTCGCGCTGGGCACCACGGCGCTCGCCCCGGAAGCGTCGAAGCTGATGGCGCTGATCGCCGATACGGTGAAGGACCTGCCCAACACGATCATGATCCGGGGGCACACCGACTCGGTCGCCTATGGCCGGCGCGAAACGATGAACAACTGGATGCTCTCCTCGGGCCGGGCGGAAGCGACGCGCCGCCGTCTCGCGCTGGCGGGGGTCGGCGAACGCCGCTTCGAACGGATCGAGGGCGTGGCCGATCGTGAGCCGATGGTGGCCAAGGACCCGTTCGACCCGCGCAACCGCCGCGTCGCCATCACCCTGCTGTATCAGGAAACGGCGGGGTTCGGCGGCCGCCGCATGGCCAGCACCGACAGCGACGCACCCGGGCGCGCCGACGTGCCGCGCCCCGGTGCCGAACGCTCCGGCGAGGAGCGTTCGGAAGCGCACTGATCGGCCGGGTCAGAAGAACAGTTTGCGGAAGGTCAGGCGAACGACCCGCCCCGTCGGATCGAGATAGCCGGGCTGATAGTTGATCGGTACGACGCCATTGGCGTCGGTGACCCGCTGCCGCGCATTGAACAGATTGTCGACGCCCAGACTGATTCGCGCGCCGCGCAGCCAGCGATTGTCGCGCACCAGCCCCGGCTGTTGCCCGAGTTCGATCCATGAGCGCAGCCCGACGCGCGCCAGCCCGCCGAAATTCAGCGTCTGGCCGGTGCCGCTGGCGCCGCCATTGACCTCGGTCGCCGATCGCCAGTTGACGGTGACGCGCGCGCCCAGTCCGTCGCGGACATAGCCGCCATTGAAATCGATCTGGTGGCGCGGTGTCCCGCCATTGTCGTCGACCGCGTCGCCATCTAGCAGGTTCAGTTGCGGCAGCCCGTCGCGGATCACGATCGTGTCGGTCAGGTTCACGCTGTGATACACGCCGAACCACAGCCGGCCGCCGCCGCCGCCGCCACCCCCGCCGAACCCGCGTCCACCGCCGCCGCCGCCGCCCCCGGGACCTCGGCCGGCGCCGGGACCGCGACCTTCGCCGGGCGGGGGCGGCGGCGTGCCGGCAGCTTCCGCAGCTTCGCGTTCGGCGCGACGCCGTTCCATGAAGGCCTGCCGCGCCGCCTCCGCCGCACGCGACCGCGCGGTGGTGATCCGCTTGGCGAAGTTGATGCCGTAGCGCAGCACGCTGCTGTCCGCGCGCGCGAAATTCACCGGACGGTTGTCGACGCGGGTCAGCACCCGGGTCGCCGGATCGCGGGTGAAGCGGTCGGGGAAGGCGTCCTGGATCTCGGCGGTGATCGTCGGGAAGGTGCGGATCGGGTTGTCGGTATGGTTGTTGGTGTAGTCGAACTGGAACGAGATATCGCGCTCGCTCCACGGCTTCAGATTGACGCCCAGCTTCAGCACCCGGCTGTCGCTCTGCACCAGGTCGGGATTGCCGCCGCTGATCGAGGTCACGTCGACCGTCTGCCCCAGCACATAGTCAAAGCGGCGGACGAAGGGCGTGGTGATCAGCGGGTTGCCGAGCTGCTGTTGCGACGGCGCATTCTGTTCGTGGCTGACCGACGCAAGGATGCGCAGCGGCGTGATCGGCTGCCAGTTGAGGCCGTAGCCATAGGAGGTGAGCGTGCCGAAGTCCGACAATTGTTCGACCTCGGCATTGCCGTTCAGCGACAGCCGCCCGAGCGCCGAGAGGACTTCGCGCGAGGCATTGGCGATCGGCAGGTCGATATTGGCGCGTACTGATCCGCTGTCGCGGCCCAGATCGGCGGCGCTGGCCTCATCGGCGCGGACCGAATTGCTGCTGAAATCGCTGGTTGTGCCGGCGATGCGGATGCTGGTGTTGGCATCACCGGCGGGTAGCGAGAAGGGCGATCCGGCGACGAGGCCGTTGATGCCGGCGATGCTCGACACCGACTTCGCGCGATCGGTGGTGCGGATCAGGTTGCCGAGGTCGCCGAACGGGCTGAACGTGCCGGCACGGACGGCCGCCTGGATATCGGTCACGTCGACGCCGCGTTCGGTCCGGGTGCTGGTTTCGATCCGGTCGTAATTGCCGTTCACCGTCCAGCGCCAGCGGCCGATATCGCCGTTGAGCGCAAAGCCCAGATTGGCGGTGGTCGTCTCGCCATTCTGGACCAGCGGGCTCGCCTCGGCATAGCGGCGCACGATCACGTCGCTGGCAAAGGGCGAGAAGGGGGTGTTGCCGGGCAGTGTCAGCGAAATGGCGGGCAGGCCGAGCAGCGATTCGGTGCGGTTATGCTCGATCCGCCCGGTCACCGTCGCCGCGACGTTGCCAAAGATGCTGCGCGCATAGACGCCATTGGCGGAGAAGCGATCGACCGCGCCCGACAGCGTGCGGTACGGCGTGGTGTCGGTGACGCGCGGCGCGTTGGCCCCGGCAGCGAACCCGGCCAGCGTCGGCGTGCCGTCGGGCACCGCCGCGACGGTGACCCGGGTGCCGGCCAGCGCGCTCAACGCCGGATCGATCGCCGCGCCGTTGGTGGTGCCGGTGACGTTGCCGATCAGGTCGTATGGCGTGCCGGACGTGTTCGGGATGATGCCGCGTTCGCTTTCCAGCAGGTTGCTGGTTGTTTCCGCCTGCAGGTTCAGGTTGAAGCGCTTGTCGCGGTCGATGCGGACCAGCCCGCCCTCGACCTCGACATTGCTCGATCCGCCATCGGTCGGCACGCTGCCCTGCAACTCGCCGGTATAGCTGCGGAAACGCGGGCGCAGGACGAAGTTGATGACCTTCTGGTCCGAACGATAGCCATATTTCAGCGCGACTTCCTCAGGCAGGATGTCGACGCGCAGGATCGCCTCGGTCGGCAGGTCACGGATTTCCTGAAAGCCCGCCGATCGCCGGCCGTTGACCAGGAACACCGGCTGCCCGCCGCGCACCGATTGCAGCTGCGGGGCAAGTTCGGCGACCAGTTCGGCGACCGAGCTGACGCCGTACGATCGGATATCGGCCGGTGACAATTGCAGTTCGGGCTTGATGTCACCAGGCACCGATCCGGGGGGCGGGCGGCCGGTTACGACGATCTCTTCGGCTTCGCTTTCGATCTCGGTGCCGCCGGCACCCGCCGGATCGGTCGCTTCACCCGGCTGCGGTGCTGCCGGCGCCTGGGCTGCCGGAGTCTGGGTGGTCCCCGCTACCGGGGCGGTCTGGGCAGTCTGTGCCGCCAGCGCCGCCGGTGCCGTCCCCAATGCCAAAACCGCCAATGTCCACCGCGCCATGCGAAACCCTTTTGAAACCCAAGCCGCATTGTCGCGGTCGAGGGTTGCTACGTCCCGAATGTCGCACAACTATCGCAGGTCTTGAAAATATCCGGCCGGGTTCAGCGCCGTAGCAGATAGTTCAGCCGTGCCGCCGCGATCGGCCGGTCGCGATCGTCCTGCCACGCGGTCGCGGTCACATTGGCGATACGCGCGCCCAGCCGGGTGACGCTGCCCGCCGCCCAGATCGTCCGCTCGCGCCCGCCGCGCATATAATCGATGGTGACGTTGATCGGCTTGATCGTCGCTTCGTCCGTGCCCAGCGCATGGCGCAGCGCGACCCAAGCCGCCATCTCCAGCATGCCACCGATCGCACCGCCATGGACGAAGCCGGGGCGGCCGAGCAGGTCGTCGGCAAACCCCATCGCCACGATCGGATGCCCGGCATCGTCGGTGTCGAGCGTCAGCCCGAGCAGTTCGGCATAGGGCGGCAGGGTCATGCGGCGTCCAGCAGCATGAAGGTGCCGGCGACATGCGCCACCGGATCGCCCGGATCGCCATCATGGGCGATGCCGCGCACGAACGCCACCTGCCGCGCGACACGGTAGCATTCGCCGCGCCCGACCACCGTCCGCTCCGGGGTCGCCGGGCGGAGATAATCGAGCCGCAGGTCGAGCGTCGCATGCGGCAGGAACGCACCGCGCTTCAGCCACACGCCGACGCTGGTCGCCATGTCCATCAGCGTCAGGATCGGCCCCGACGCGAGCACGCCGCGCGCCGGATCGCCGATCAGGCCGGGTCGGAACGGCAGCAGCAATTCGCACCAGTCCGCGCCATGCGACTGGTAGCCAATTCCCAGCCGCGCCCCATGGCCGCCGACCCGCGCCGAAAAGAAGCGGGCCGGATCGAAGCCGGGCGGGAGCGGAAAGCCAGTCATCGCCGGTTCTTGTAGAACGGATCGGCAGCGGGTTGAAGCGACCATCAACCTCCGCGACCGTTCGTGCTGAGTAGGGGCTGAGCGAAGTCGAAGACCCGTATCGAAGCAGTTTGCACGATCCTTCGATACGCCCCTTCGACAAGCTCAGTGGCTACTCAGGACGAACGGTTTGGGCACCGCCTACCCTATGTCGCTGCTCCATATGTCAGTGCAGTGCGATCTCGGTGACGACGAAGGGTGCGATCGCCTTGTCGGTCGCGTTCTGCACCAGCAGGCCATCGATCCGCTTCTTGTCGGCACCGATCTTCGCGAGCGGCAGTTCGACCTTCTTCCAGCCACTGGCGGGCAAGGTCACCGGATAGGCCTGTGCCTCCAGCGGCTTGCCATCGACCACCGCGACGATTCGCAATTGCTGCGCGCCGCCGTCCATGCCCTGGATCAGCATCGCCACCGACTTGTACGGCGTGGTGTCGAACGGCGCATGGTAGAGCGACAGCGCCTGATAGGGGCCAGCCTCGACCCAGATCGGCTTGCGCTGCGACCCCTGGACTTCAGTCGACAGCTCGACCGTAGCGGTACTGCGATTCTCCCAGCCGTTGCTGAGCGCGGTGCCATAGATATCGCCCGAACCGGTATCCTGCGCGACGACCGGAGTCGCCACCACCGCCAGGGCCAACCACCATGGACGCATCTTTCCTCTCCTCTCCCCTGCCGGTATCGTCCGGCTGCCCCCATGCTACGCCGCTCTGGCCGGTTGAAAAGGGGGAAGTTGAGGGGGACGGATGCGGGTGACGACCACGATCGCGGACGGGGTGGCGGAGGTCCGCCTGACCCGCGCCGACAAGATGAACGCGATCGATCCGGCGATGTTCGACGCGCTGATCGACACAATCGGAACGCTGCGCACGTCCCCGGCGCGTTGCGTCGTCCTGTCGGGGGAGGGGCGGGCCTTTTGCGCCGGGCTGGACATGACGAGCATGGCGGCGGGGGCGGCGGGCCTCGACCTCGCGACGCGGATGCACGGGCTGGCGAACCGGGTGCAGCAGGTGGCATGGGGCTGGCGGACGCTGCCGATGCCGGTGATCGCGGCGGTCCACGGGCTGGCGTTCGGCGGCGGATTGCAGATCATGGCGGGGGCCGATGTGCGGATCGCCGCGCCCGATACCCGGTTCGCGATCCTCGAGGCGAAATGGGGACTGGTCGCGGACATGGCCGGCTTCGCGCTGTGGCGTGACGTGCGGGGCGACGTCTTGCGCGAACTGGCCTTCACCGCGCGCGAGTTCGACGCGGTCGAGGCGCAGGCGGCGGGGTTCGTGACGCGCATCGCCGACCATCCGGTCGATACGGCGATGGCAATCGCCCACGGCATCGCCGGACGCAGCCCCGACGCGGTCCGCGCGGCCAAGCGCCTCGCCAACCTTGCCGACGATGCCGATGCGGCGACGATCCTCGCCGCCGAAAGCGCCGAACAGATCGCACTGCTCGGCACCGCCAATCAGGTCGAGGCGGTCCGCGCCGGCATGGAGCGGCGCGCGCCGGATTTCCGTTAGACGTCCTGTACCAGCCGCCCGTACAGCTCCGGCCGGCGGTCGCGGAAGAAGCCGAAGGCGGCGCGGTGGCGCTTCACCCGATCGAGGTCGAGCGTCGCGGTGATGACGCCCTCTTCCTCGCGGTCGAGTTCGGCCAGCACGTCACCCCGCTCATCGACGATGAACGAGGTGCCGTAGAAGGTCTGGCCATGTTCGACGCCCACGCGGTTGGCGGCGACCACCGGCACGACGTTCGACACGGCATGGCCGACCATCGCGCGGCGCCACAGCCGCGCGGTGTCGAGGCTGGTGTCGTGCGGCTCGCTGCCGATCGCGGTCGGATAGAAAAGCACTTCCGCACCCATCAGCATCAGCGCGCGCGCGGTTTCGGGATACCATTGGTCCCAGCAGACGCCGACGCCTAGCTTCGCCGGGCCGTCCCACACCTTGAACCCGGTATTGCCGGGGCGGAAATAGAATTTTTCCTCATAGCCGGGGCCATCGGGGATATGGCTCTTGCGATACACGCCCTGGATGCGGCCATCGGGGTCGATCATCGCAAGGCTGTTGTAATGATGCGGGCCATCGGCTTCGAAGAAGCTGGTCGGGATATGCACCTTCAACTCGGCGGCAAGCGCCTGCATCGCCAGCACCGCCTTGTGCTCGGCGACCGGCTTGGCATTTGCGAACAGCCCTTCGTCCTCGACGCGGCAGAAATATTCGCCTTCGAACAATTCGGGCGGCAGGATGACCTGCGCCCCCCGTGCTGCCGCCTCGCGGACCAGTCGCGAGACATTGGCGATGTTGCGGTCGATATCGGTCGAGAAGCCGAGCTGGAGCGCGGCGACGGTGATCTCGGTCATGAACAGTCCTACAGCGTTACGCCGAAGCGGGCGGCGACGGGGATAGTGGCCAGATACAGCAGGATCGTGACACCGCAACCCGCGAGCAACGCCCACCAGAAGGGGATGCCATGCCGCAGCAGTGCGGGCACGATCAGGAACATCGGCAGCGAGGGCAGCACATACCAGAAGGTCGCCTCCGCATGATCGGCCAGCCGCATCACGTCGCCGGTGTCGCGCCACAGCCAGATCATGCCGAGCAGCGACACCAGCGGCAGCGACGCGACCAGCGCCCCCGCCGCCGGACTACGCCTTGCGATCAGCGCGACCGCCGCGACGATCAACCCCGACAGCGCGGCGCGGACGACGAATGCGATCAAGCCGCCGGAATCTGCTGGCTGATGCAGTGGAAACTGCCGCCGCCGGTCAGGATGTGATCGGCGCGCAGTCCCACGACCTCGCGATCCGGGAAAATCTCGGCGAAGGCCGCGATGGCTGCATCGTCGGTGCCGGTGCCGTACAGCGGCACGACCACCGTCGCATTGCCGATATAGAAGTTCATATGGCTGCCCGGGATGATCTCCTCGTCCGGCGACAGCACACGACCGGGGGAGGGGACCAGCACGACCTCGACGCCGAACGCCTTCGCCCGCGCCGCCGCATCCTGATAGATGCGCCAATTCGGATCGTTCTCCGCCGCCTGCGGGATCGCCAGCCGGTTCGGGCCGACGAAGCGGGCGAGGTTGTCGACATGGCCATCGGTATGGTCGTTGAGCAGCCCGTCGCCCAGCCACAGGACACGGTCATACCCCAGATCCTCGCGCAGCCGCGTTTCCGCCGCCGTCTTGAAGAAGCCGGTGTTGCGATTGGGGTTCAGCAGACATTGCTCGGTCGTCACCACCAGCCCGGTGCCGTCGCCGTCGATCGCGCCGCCCTCGACGATCCAGTCATGTTCGGCGACCGCCATGTCCCGCCCGCGCGCGAGGCGCAGGCCGATATCGTCGTCGCCGGGCAGGTCGTACTTGCCGCCCCAGCCGTTAAAGCCGAACCGGTGCGCGGTGCCGTCGCCGCCGATGATCGGGCCGGTGTCGCGCAGCCAGATGTCGCCGAACGGCTCCATCGTCACTTCGGCAAAGGGGGCGCGCGCGCGCGCGTCGTCGGCCGCCTCGACCGTCGCGGCGACGAGGATCACCGTCTCGCCGCGTCCCTCGGCATGGACGGCCCTCGCAAAGGCGACGACTTCGTCACGGGCGGGATCAAGGTCTTCCAGCCATAGTTCGGCATGGCTGGGATAGCCGATCCATACGGCGGCGTGGGGGGCCCATTCGGGTTGCGGCGCGGTCATGCGCGCGCAGATAATGGATCGGCGCGCGCAGGAAAAGGCCCGTGATCTTGCCCCCGCCGCGTCGATGAGCGATGGGGCGGCATCTCCTTCACGGCCCGCGCAGGAACCCGAGTCCCATGAAATTCTTCGTCGATACCGCCGATACCAACGACATTCGCGAACTGGCCGAAACCGGCCTGCTCGACGGCGTCACCACCAACCCGTCGCTGATCCACAAATCGGGCCGCGATTTCCTCGAAGTCGTGCGCGAAATCTGCTCGATCACGCCGGGGCCGGTTTCGGCCGAGGTCGTGGCACTCGACCATGCGGGGATGATGCGCGAGGCCGAAATCCTGCGCAAACTGGCCGACAATGTCGCGGTGAAGGTGCCGTTGACGATCGATGGCCTGAAGACCTGCAAGGCGCTGACCGACGACGGCACGATGGTCAACGTCACCCTGTGCTTCTCCGCCAATCAGGCGCTGCTGGCGGCAAAGGCCGGCGCGACCTTCGTCTCGCCCTTCGTGGGTCGGCACGACGATATCGGCTTCGACGGCATGGGCCTCATCAGCGATATCCGGCTGATCTACGACAATTACGATTTCGGCACCGAAATCCTCGTCGCCAGCGTCCGCCACCCGGTCCATGTCCTCGAATCGGCCAAGCTCGGTGCGGACGTGATGACCGCGCCGCCCTCGGTCATCCGCGCGCTGGTGAAGCATCCGCTGACCGACAAGGGGATCGAAGGCTTCATGGCCGACTGGGCCAAGTCGGGCCAGACGATCGGCTGATTGACGCGGGGGCTGCGATGGACGAACTGACGCAGCCCCTGCCGCTCGTTTTCGCGACGCATCTGTCGCGCGACCGGCGGCGATCGGCGCACACCGTGCGCGCCTATGCCGCGACCGCCGAGCGGCTGATCGCGTTTCTGCAAAAACATTGGGGCGGGGCGGTCGACGCCCGGCGGATGGCGGACGTCGCTGCCGCCGACCTGCGTGCCTTTCTCGCACATCGCCGTGAAGACGGGCTGGGCAATGCCGCTGCCGCGCGCGAATTGTCGGCGGTTCGGGCGTTTCTCGATTTCCTCGGCATCGACGCGCCCCGCCTGCGCGGCCCGCGCACTGGCAAGGGCATACCCCGGCCGATATCCCCCGACGAAGCAGTCGCGCTGGCCGAGGACGTCGCCGACGAGGCCGCCGAACCATGGATCGGCGCGCGCGACTGGGCGGTGTTGTTGTTGCTCTATGGCGCAGGCCTGCGCATTGGCGAGGCACTGTCGCTGACCGGAGCGATCCTGCCGCTGGGCGAGACGATCATGGTCACCGGCAAGCGCGACAAGACCCGGGTGGTGCCGTTGCTGCCCCCGGTCCGCGCCGCGATCGACGCCTATGTCGCGCAGCAACCCTGGGGCACGGCGCGCGATGCGCCGTTGTTTCGCGGGGCCAAGGGTGGCCCATTGTCGGCCGGCGTGATCCGCCGGTCGGTCCGCGCGGCGCGGGCGCGGCTGGGACTGGGCGACCGCACCACGCCGCATGCGCTGCGCCACAGCTTTGCTACCCATCTGCTCGGGCGCGGCGCCGATCTGCGCTCGCTACAGGCGCTGCTGGGGCATGCGAGCCTGTCCTCGACGCAAATCTACACGGCGGTCGATGCGGCGCATCTGTTGGACGTGTATCGGAATGCGCATCCGCATGGGTAGGGTGACGTGGTTGCGCTTCCCCCTTCCGACATCACCCCGGACTTGATCGAGATCTCCGAGAAAGTCGCGTGATTGCCTGAAGCCTTCCGTACCCCGGCGAAGGCCGGGGTCCAGTTGGGCGACGTTAGTGAGATACGGCGAAACCTTCCCAACTGGGCCCCGGCCTTCGCCGGGGTACAAGGAGCGACGTTCGCAGAGGTCTCGATCAAGTTCGGGGGTAACGGGAACACCTACCTGTCCCGAAACAAAAACGCCGCGCCGAACCTCGGTCCGGCGCGGCGTCTCGTGGAACGCAAAGAATGGTCGATCAGCCGGCCTGTTCGGCCAGGATCGTCAGCCCCTTTGGCGTTACCTCGGCGAACCCGCCACGGATCGCGATCCGCTCGGCCTCGCCCTTTTCGCTCCGCTGGACCAGCAGGTCGCCGTCGCGGATCGTCGACATGAACGGCGCATGGCCCTCCAGCACGCCGAAGTCGCCTTCGGTGCCCGGTACGGTGACCATGTAGACCGATTCCGACCGCACCAGCTTTTCGGGGGTCACGAGTTCGAAGTGCAGCATGTCAGGGTCTCGTTTCAATCGCGCGGTCGAACGCGGCGGTGGCCGCATCGAACTTGTCCCGGCAGCCGGGATTGCAGAAGCCGACCACCGCGCCGCGATACACCGTCAGGGCGTCGTCGCTGATCGGCTTGGCCGACCAGGGACAGACGTCGTTCACGGCATCCTCGCGGCGCAGCGCCGTCATCAGGCGTCCTGTGCCATCTTTTGCGCCTTGGCGACGACTTCGTCGATGCCGCCGACCATGTAGAAGGCCGATTCGGGCAGGTGGTCGTATTCGCCTTCGACGACCGCCTTGAACGACTTCACCGTGTCTTCCAACGCGACGAACTTGCCGCTGATGCCGGTGAAGACTTCGGCGACGTGGAACGGCTGGCTGAGGAACTTCTGGATCTTGCGGGCGCGGGCGACCGTGACCTTATCCTCTTCGCTCAGTTCGTCCATGCCGAGGATGGCGATGATGTCCTGCAGCGACTTGTAGCGCTGGAGCAGCGACTGCACGGCGCGCGCCGTGTCGTAATGCTCCTGGCCGACGGTACGCGGTTCGAGAACGCGGCTGGTCGAATCGAGCGGATCGACCGCCGGATAGATGCCGAGTTCCGAGATCGCGCGGTTGAGCACGGTCGTCGCATCCAAGTGGGCGAACGACGTCGCCGGCGCCGGATCGGTCAAATCGTCGGCGGGGACGTAGATCGCCTGCACCGAGGTGATCGACCCCTTGTTGGTCGAGGTGATGCGTTCCTGCAGTGCGCCCATGTCGGTCGACAGCGTCGGCTGATAGCCCACCGCCGACGGGATGCGGCCGAGCAGCGCCGATACTTCCGAACCCGCCTGGGTGAAGCGGAAGATGTTGTCGACGAAGAACAGCACGTCCTGCCCTTCGACGTCGCGGAAATATTCGGCGATGGTCAGGCCCGACAGCGCGACGCGGGCACGGGCGCCCGGCGGCTCGTTCATCTGGCCGTATACCAGCGCGACCTTCGATCCCTCGCTCGTCGGATTGCCCTCGGCATCCTTGGCGATGACGCCCGCGTCGAGGAATTCGTGGTACAGGTCGTTGCCCTCGCGGGTCCGCTCACCCACGCCCGCGAACACCGACGTGCCGCCATGGCCCTTCGCGATGTTGTTGATCAGTTCCTGGATCAGCACCGTCTTGCCGACGCCCGCGCCGCCGAACAGGCCGATCTTGCCGCCCTTGGCGTAGGGTGCGAGCAGGTCGATGACCTTGATGCCGGTGACGAGGATCGCGCTTTCGGTCGACTGGTCGACGAACAGCGGCGCCGATGCGTGGATCGGGGCGGTGGTTTCCGCACCGACCGGGCCACGCTCGTCGATCGGCTCACCGACGACGTTCAGGATGCGGCCGAGCGTCTTGGGACCCACCGGCACGCGGATCTGCGATCCGGTGTCGCGCACCGCCTGACCGCGGGTCAGACCTTCGGTGGCGTCCATCGCGATCGTGCGGACGGTGTTCTCGCCCAGATGCTGCGCGACTTCGAGGACGAGGCGGTTGCCGTTATTGTCGGTTTCGAGCGCCGACAGGATGGCGGGCAGTTCGCCGTCGAAGGCGACGTCGACGACCGCGCCGATGACCTGCGCGATCCGTCCGGTATTGTTGGTGCTGCCCTGGGGCGCGTAGGTGTCTGCGGCGGTTGCCATCACTGCTTCCTCGGTTCGGTCCCCGTCGCGGGGCGGGTAAAGGTCACGATCAGGCGGCGTCCGCCGTCGATCGGAGTACGGGTAATCTGATAATCGGCACCGGCGACCTTAGCCGATGTCGGGCTCTCGGTCATGATGCCGCGCTCCACTTCCTCGCGGCCGGGCAGGCCGAGGCTGGCGAGCGGGCGGTCGACCCAGCGGGCGAACTGTTCCTTCGCAAACGGGCTGGAATCGAGGTTCACGATGTCGAGCGAGAAGGCGAGCTTCCCGATGCGTTGCGCATCGCCGGTCACCGTCAGATTGGCGGTGTTGACCGGCCTGATCGACGGATCGGCCATCGGCGTCGGCTGTGCCGTCGCCTCCATGCCGCCCTCGACCGCTGCATAGGGCGACAGGCGGAAGCCCATGCCGTTCAGCAGGTCGATCGTCTTCGGCGCATCGCCGAACACCGTTGCCCAGCCACCGGTGACGAACGGCGTCGGCGTCGCGCGCGGACGCTCCGCCGCCTTGTCGGCAGCGGGCTGACCACAGCCGGCCAGCATGGCGACAAGCGCCAGCAGGACGGCTCCGCGGATCACAGCGCCTCGGCGCCCGAGATGATTTCGACCAGCTCGGTCGTGATCGCGGCCTGACGGGTGCGGTTATATTCGATCGTCAGACGGTTGATGAGGTCGCCCGCGTTGCGCGTGGCGTTGTCCATCGCCGTCATCTTCGAACCCTGTTCCGACGCCGCATTCTCGCGGATCGCGCGGTAGATCTGCACCGCGATATTGGTCGGCAACAGGCTGTCGAGGATCGCTTCCTCACTGGGCTCATATTCGACGACCGCGTCGGCGGAAGGTTGCGAAGTTGCCACGGACGGGGTCGGAATCTTGACCGGAATCAGTTGCTGTTCCGTGGGTTCCTGCGTCAGCACCGTCTTGAAGGTTGCATAGAACAGGTGCGCGACGTCGAATTCGCCCGCTTCGAAGCGACGGATCAGGTCGTCGGCATAACCCTTCGCATCGGCGAAGGTCAGCTTGCCGAGATCGCCCGGTTCGACCGCATGGACGAAGCCGTCGCGGAACTGACGCGCCAGCACCGCGCGGCCCTTGCGACCGATCGTCAGGAACTTGACGGTCTTGCCCTGCTCCTGAAGCTCCAGCGCACGGCGGCGGGCCAGACGGGCGATGTTCGAATTGAACGCGCCGGCCAGCCCCTTGTCCGAGGTCGCGACGACGAACAGATGGACTTGATCGCTGCCGGTGCCGGCCAGCAGCGGCGAGCTACCTTCGGTGACCTGCACCTTGCTGGCGAGGCTGGCGACGACCTGTTCGACGCGGCTCGCATAGGGACGACCGGCCTCGGCCGCCTCCTGCGCACGGCGCAGCTTGGCGGCGGCGACCATCTTCATCGCCTTGGTGATCTTCTGCGTCGACTTCACCGAGCCGATGCGCAGTTTCAGGGCCTTGAGACTAGCCATTTGTCTTCCCTACTCCCTCCCGGCTTGCACGGAGAGGGCGGGGAAGAGCGGGAGTGGCAACTTCGGCCGTCCCGCGCTTCCCCTCTCCCAACCCTCTCCCCTGAAGGGGAGAGGGCTTTGATTTATGCGAAGTTCTTTGCGAACTGGTCGAGCGCGGCCTTCAGGCCCGACTTCGCCTCGTCGCCCAGATCCTTGGTATCGCGGATCTTGGCGAGCACCTGCGGGTGGTTCGCCTTCAGGTCGGCGAGCATCGCCTGCTCGTAGCGGGTCACGTCGTTCACTGCGACCTGATCGAGATAGCCCTGGGTGCCGGCGAAGATCGACGCGACCTGTTCCTCGAACGGCATCGGCGAGAACTGCGCCTGCTTGAGCAGCTCGGTCAGGCGCGCGCCGCGGTTCAGCAGCTTCTGCGTCGACGCGTCGAGGTCCGACCCGAATTGGGCGAATGCGGCCATTTCGCGATACTGGGCCAGCTCGAGCTTGATCGACCCTGCGACCTTCTTCATCGCCTTGGTCTGCGCGGCGGAACCGACGCGGCTGACCGAGAGGCCGACGTTGATCGCGGGGCGGATGCCGGCGAAGAACAGGTCGGTTTCGAGGAAGATCTGGCCATCGGTGATCGAGATCACGTTGGTCGGGATATAGGCCGACACGTCGCCCGCCTGGGTTTCGATGATCGGCAGCGCGGTCAACGAGCCGCCGCCATTGGCGTCCGACATCTTGGCGGCGCGCTCAAGCAGGCGGCTGTGCAGATAGAACACGTCGCCCGGATAGGCTTCGCGGCCCGGCGGACGGCGCAGCAGCAGCGACATCTGGCGATAGGCGACGGCCTGCTTCGACAGATCGTCGAACACGATCAGGCCGTGCATGCCGTTGTCGCGGAAATATTCGCCCATCGCGGTGCCGGTGTACGGCGCGAGATACTGGAGCGGCGCGGGGTCCGACGCGGTCGCGGCGACGACGATCGAATATTCCATCGCGCCGTTTTCTTCGAGCGTGCGCACCAGCTGCGCGACGGTCGAACGCTTCTGACCGACCGCGACATAGACGCAGTACAGCTTCTTCGATTCATCCGAGCCGGCGTTCGCCGTCTTCTGGTTGATGAAGGTGTCGATCGCCACCGCCGACTTGCCGGTCTGACGATCGCCGATGATCAGTTCGCGCTGGCCACGGCCGACCGGCACGAGGGCGTCGATCGCCTTCAGACCCGACTGCATCGGCTCCGAAACCGACTGACGCGGGATGATGCCCGGCGCCTTCACGTCGACGCGAGCGCGCTGTTCGGACACGATCGGACCCTTGCCGTCGATCGGGTTGCCGAGACCGTCGACGACGCGACCCAGCAGGCCCTTGCCGACGGGAACGTCGACGATGGTGCCGGTGCGCTTGACGGTGTCGCCTTCGCGGATCGACGAGTCCGAGCCGAAGATCACGACGCCGACATTGTCGGCTTCGAGGTTCAGCGCCATGCCCTGGATGCCGCCACCGAACTCAACCATTTCGCCCGCCTGGACGTTGTCGAGCCCGTGGATGCGGGCGATGCCGTCACCGACCGACAGGACCTGTCCGACTTCCGAAACCTGCGCTTCGGTGCCGAAATTGGCGATCTGGTCGCGGATGACCTTCGAGATTTCTGCGGCGCGGATATCCATGTTCAGCCTTTCATCGCGTGCGCGAGCGTGTTCAGTCGGGTCTTGATCGAGCTATCGATCATCTGGCTGCCGATCTTCACGACCAGTCCGCCAAGGAGAGTGGGGTCGACCTTCAGGTCGATCGCGACGTCGCGGCCGACCCGGTGGCGCAGCTGCTGGCGCAGCGCGTCGACCTGCGAATCGTCGAGCGGATGCGCCGAGACCACTTCTGCATTGGTCTCACCACGGCTGCGCGCCGCCAGTTCGCGAAAGGCGCGGATGATCGCAGGCAGATCGCCCAGACGACGATTCTGCGCCAGCACGCCGAGGAAATTGGCGGTGAGCGGGTCGAGGCCCAGCACCGGCACCAGCGCGACGATGGTGCGCGCGGCATCGGCGCGACCGATCAGCGGGCTTTTCACCAGTGCCGCCAGATCGGGCGATTCGGCAATGCCCTGCGACAGCGTCTTCAGGCTCGATTCGACCGCGGTAAGCTGGCCCTGTTGCTGGGCGAGGTCAAACAGCGCGGTCGCATAGCGGCCACCCAGGCTCGCCTGGATCATGCCACCGCCAGTAGTTCCGCTGGATGTCTCCACGCGCGCGTCCTTGTCAGGGGTCAATTCATCGTCCCATGCATGAAAGGGGGCCGCATTCCCAACCGCCGTCGCGAACAAGTGTCGCGCCGCTGACCGGCCCATGCGCCCCCGATGGGTCGTGGGGCCGCTAGCATCGGTGTCACGATTTCGCAAGCTTTGCGGCGAGGATGCGGCGCAATGCGATTCGTGCCGAAGCTGAACGGGGGGTGATGCAGACGAAGCAGGAAGCAGATCCGGTTCGCGCGAAGGCGCGAAGGCGCGGGGCCGCGGAGGGGGCACGTTCGTTGCAATGTCCCCCGCGCCAGCGGCCTAGAGCATGATGACATGAGGCCAATCCGTTCGTCCTGAGTAGCCATTGAGCCTGTCGAAATGGCGTATCGAAGGACCTTCTGGGGAAGGTGCTTCGATACGGGTCTTCGACTTCGCTCAGCCCCTACTCAGCATGAACGCTTCTACTTATTATCATCAGGCTCTACTGCCCGCTGCAACCGAGGGCCGGTTCTCCCGATCGCATGCGACGGCGCGATGAGCGCAACCCTCCGCGTCTCCGCGCCTTCGCGTGAAAATGTCTTAAACTACTTCGCCGCCGTGCAGCGATAGACCAGCCGTTCATTCACCTGCTGCGGCAGCGAAGTGCGAATCGCCGATTGCTGCGTCGCCAGCGCGGCGCGTGCGCCGGTGTCGGCGGCGCATGCCTTTTGCTGCACCTGTCCGCGCAGCGTGCGGGCGCGGTCCATCGATTCGGCGGACAGGAGATAGCGGCTGTTGGTGTAGCTGCCGCTGACCGGATCGAAGCGCAGCACCGACACGGTCGCGTCCTCGCTGGGGACGAGGATGCGTTCCCAGCCGCCGCCCGGCGCCTCGGCATATTGGGTGCGGCCGTTCATGCAGCCATCGGCACGCCAGTCGAAGCGGACGGTTTCGACCGGCGACAGGATGATCCGGCTACGTTCGGGCACCAGCGTGCATTCGAGCGGCCCCGACAGCGGCGTGACGCGGGTCGCAGCGGTATTGCCCGATTCGTCGGCGGACGCGATCGAGGCCGGATCGAAATCGGGCCGGAGCAGGAAGGTCGCGATCGCACCGACAAACAGCACGGCGCCACCGATCGCGGCGAACTTCGCCTCGCGTTTCTGCCCGCGCGTCAGCAACAGCCCGGCCCCGCCCGTCGCCAGCACCGACAACGCCAGCAGCAATGCGGCGGCGGCGATCATGTTCTCGCGCGTCTCGGTATTGTCGGCGCGCGCCTGTTCGAGCGCGGTCGCGCGTTCCTCGCGCGCGCGTTCGGCGGCGGCGCGGGTGCGTTCGCGGTCCTCGACGCTCTGGCGTTCGGCGTCGGCGCGGTCGCGGGCGTCGGCGTCGGCCAGCGTCAGGCACGGGGTGGCGATGGTCGCAACCTGCTGCTCCGCCTCGCGCAAAAACGTGATCAGTTCGCCGTCCGAAATGGCGAAGGCGAAGCTGGCATCGCCTTCTTCGCCACGGGTCAGCGCCGAATTGACGCCGAGCACCCGGCCGCAGGCGTCGAGCAGCGGCCCGCCCGAATTGCCGCGCGCGATGTTGGCGGTGTGAACCAGCACCGCTGTCCCCTCCAGCCGACGATTGCCCGACAGCACGCCCTGCGACCGGACCGGTGCGGTCGGCGTGACGAAATCGTCGACCGACCGCGCGGTGGCCAGGTCGACATTGCCGGGATAGCCGAGCGCGATCGCCGAGTCGCCTTCGCCGACACCGCCGGTATAGAGGGTGAGCGGCGGCAGGCGGACGCCGCTCACCTCGATCAGCGCCAGGTCGCGCGACTTGTCGATGCGCACCACGCGCCCTTCGAACGAACGGTCGCCTTCGGACGGGACGACGCCGACGACGGTATCGCCGGGATAGCGTTCCATCAGTTCGACGACGTGCGCGTTGGTGACGACGCGATTGGGCGCGACCGCAAAGCCGGTGCCGTGTTCGACATCGACCATTTCGCCATCGACCGTGGCGATGACGACAACGCGCACGACCCCGCGCGCCGCCGCCGATACGTCGTCGGCGCGGGCGGGGGCGGACAGGACCAGCAAAGCGGCAAGCGCCGCTAGCCAGAGCGTCAGCAATCGCGGGAACGGGTTCGCGTTGGTAACCATGACCGCCGCCGTTTCGGCGAAACCGGTGCCGGGGGCAAGGGGGTGCGGCGCGTCGACTTCACAGGCCGTATCCCCGCGCAGGCGGGGATCCAGAACCACATACGCAGACCGTTGTTCTGCTTGGCTCTGGACCCCCGCCTGCGCGGGGGTACGGAATGGCCGCGGCTCGGTGTCCTAGAGCGGTTTCCGACCAGCTTGAACCACCGTCATCGCCCTACGGGCGACCGCTGACGCGGCGGGGTGATTTCGGCACGGGGCAGCGTTGCTTCGTCGGTCACGATGCTTCGGCATCGCTCCCTCCTTGCGCCTCGCCCCGAACCAAAATCACCTCCGTGCCGGTGATCCAACCTGATCGGAAACCGCTCTAAACGAAACTGTACGGATCGACGTCGACCGCGACGCGGACCTTCGGTCCCCATTCGACGCCGTCCAGCCAGTCGCGCAGCACGTCCTGCACGTCGAGCGCGCGGGTGGCGTGGACCAGCAGGCGGAAACGATGCCGGCCGCGCAACATCGCCAGCGGGGCGGGGGCGGGACCATAGACATGGCAACCATCGACCTGCGGCGCGGCGCGGCCGATCGCGCGGGCGGTCGCCTCCGCCGCACCCTTGTCCTCCGACGACACGATGATCGCGGCATAGCGGCCGAAGGGCGGCACCTCGGCCTCGCGCCGCGCTTCGGTCTCGGCGGCATAGAAGCTGTCGGCATCGCCCGAGATCAGCGCCTGCATCACCGAAGCATTGGGCTGGGTCGTCTGGATATAGACATGGCCGGGCTTGGTCCCGCGTCCGGCCCGCCCCGCGACCTGCGCGATCTGTTGAAAGGTGCGTTCGGACGCGCGCAGGTCACCGCCCTGCAACCCGAGATCGGCATCGATCACCCCGACACAGGTCAGGTTGGGAAAATGATAGCCCTTGGTCACCAGTTGCGTGCCGACGACGATGTCGATGTCGCCCGCCTCCATGCGGCCGACGAACTCGGCCGCCTTGGCCGGGGACCAGATCGTGTCGGAAGTGACGATGGCGATCTTCGCGGTCGGCCACAAAGCGGCGGCTTCGTCGGCGATGCGCTCAACACCGGGACCGCAGGCGACCAGCGCGTCCTCCGCCTGGCATTCGGGGCAGGCGCGCGGGGTGGGGATGACATGGCCGCAATGATGGCAGGACAGCCGGTGGATCAGCCGGTGCTCGACCATCCACGCGGTGCAATTGGGGCATTGGAAGCGATGCCCGCATGACCGGCACAAGGTCAGCGGGGCATAGCCGCGTCGGTTGAGGAACAGCAAAGCCTGTTCGCGGCGCGCGAGCGTCTCGTCGATCGCCTTGACCAAAGGCGCCGCGATCCAGCGCCCGCGCTCGGGCGGTTGTTCGATCAGGTCGATCGCCTCGATCGTCGGCAGCTGCGCCTTGCCATAGCGGCCGGGCAGCTTGACCTCGGTATAGCGGCCCTGCGCCACCTGTTGCCGGGTTTCGATCGCGGGTGTGGCGCTGGCGAGGATTACCGGGCATTTCTCGAACAGTCCGCGCATCACCGCCACGTCGCGGGCGTGATAATGCACGCCCTCTTCCTGCTTGAAGCTGGTTTCGTGCGCTTCGTCGACGACGATCAGCCCGAGATCGGCATAGGGCAGGAACAGCGCCGAGCGCGCCCCGACCACGACCTTCGCCTGTCCGCTGGCGATCGCGCGCCATGCCCGGCGGCGCTGCGTCGATCGCAGGTCGCTGTGCCATGGCACCGGCTCGCAGCCGAAGCGCGCGGTGAAGCGTTTCAGGAACGGTTCGGTCAGCGCGATTTCGGGCAGCAGCACCAGCACCTGCCGGTTTTGGCGGATTGCTGCCGCCACCGCTTCGAAATAGACCTCGGTCTTGCCCGATCCGGTGACGCCGTCGAGCAGGAAGGGGTGGAAGGCGTCGGCCTCGACCGCCTCCGTCAGCATGTCCGCCGCCGCGCGCTGGTCGGCGGACAGTTCGGGGCGGTGATGGTCGGGATCGGGGATGGCATAGGGCTGGTCGATGTCGACCGACACCGCCTCAATCGCGCCCAGTTTCACCAGCCCGCGGATCACCGCGTCGGACACGTCGGCGATGGCGGCCAGTTCGCGGACCAGCCCGCGCCGCTCGCCGATCCGCTCCAGCGCCTGTTGCCGCTGCGGGGTCATGCGGTCGGGCACCTCGCCGGTCGCGCGGTATTCGATGGCGAGCTTCGCCCCCTCCAGCGCGGAGTTCGACGCGAGGCACATGCGCAGCACCGATGCCGGGGCGGCCAGATAATAGCCCGCCGTCCATTCGACCAGCCGGCGCAAGGGCGCGGCGATCGGCGGCACGTCGGCGACGCCCAGCAACGGGCGCAGGCGATTGTCGCCGACCTCTTCGGTCGCCAGCCGCTCGGCGTCCCAAACCACCCCCAGCAATTGGCGCGGCCCCAACGGGGCGGTGACGATCGAGCCGGGCTCGACGGCCATGCCGTGCGGCACGCGGTAGTCGAGCGGCCCGAGCGCGGCATTGAGCAGGAGAACGCGGGCGCGGGACATGGCGCGCTAGATAGGGTGGGCGGGGGCGGATGGAAATCCATCACGCCCCGCCCGCAAGCGGGGAGGCGGTTACAGAGCCAGCCGCGCGGTCACCCGGATGTCGCGCCCGGCGAGCGGCGCATAGTCCTTCAGGAAGCTCGCATGGCGGCGCGCCTCGACGTCGAAGAGGTTGTTCGCCGACACCATCAGCGTCGTTTTGCTGTCACGACCGAACGGCCGCAATGAGACCGAGGCGTTGACCATCGTATAGGCCGGCGTCGTCGTCTCCAGATCGGCGACGCGGTCCTGTGCGGTCACATGTTCGACCTCGCCGCGCAGCTGCACCAGCCGGCCCTGCGCTTCGACGCCGCCCAGCACGCGTAGCGGCGGGATGCGCGGGGCGGGGCCGCGATCGACGATCGTCGCGCGGGTATAGTCGGCAAGGCCGTCGAGGTTGATCGCGGTCTCGCCGATCTTCGCCAGCCGCGCCGACGCCTCCGCCTCGAAGCCCCATAGCCGCGCATCGGCCTGTTGATACTGGAACACCGGCAGTTCGTCCTGCTCGGCACCGGTCGGATTCTCGTAGATGAAGTTGCGGAACCAGTTGTGATAGGCCGACAGGCCGAAGCTGTAGCCGTCGCCCGACCCCTTCAGCGTCGCTTCGAGACCGTCGCTGATTTCCTTGGCAAAGCCCGGATTGCCGATCTCGAACGCCTGGGTGCCGGCGTGCGGGCCGTTGGCGAACAGTTCCTCGGCCGAAGGCGCGCGTTCGGTATGGCTGGCGTTCAGCCCGAAGCGGACATTGTCGGCCAGCCCGACACTGGCGCCGAGCGAGCCGGAGAAGCTGTCGAAGCGACGGCGGATATTGTCGTTGCCCAGATCGATATCGGCCGCGGCACGGGCGGTGGAATATTCGTAGCGGCCGCCCGCCTCGGCCCGGAACGCGCCCAGATCGAACGACTGGAGCGTGAACAGGCCGAATTGCTGCGTCTCGCTCTTGGGAATGAATTTCTCTTCGCCGACGATGTTCAGGTCGCGGATATACATCTGCCCGCCGAACGCACCGCGCCATGCGCCCTGTGCCGCCTGCACCGCCTCGACGCGCGCTTCCAGCCCGCGATTGTAGAAGCTGGTGCCGATCTCGCCGGTGTCCTCGATCTCGTCATGACGATAATTGGCGATGCCGCCGCGCACGCGCAGCTTTTCGACGAAGCCGTCGCCGGTATTCACCTCGGCACGCATGTCGGCGCGCGTTTGGCGGACGTGCAGCGTCACCTGTTCGTGGCCGTGGCCCTCTTCCTCGCCCTCCGCTTCGCCTTCATGGTCGTGGTCGGCGACGTCGAACCGTTCGGGCACGCCATAGCGATTGTCGAGATGGCTGACCGAAAAGCCGAGATTGCCGGTGTCGGTCACGATCGCGGCACCGCCGGCCACTTCCCACATCCGTGACTGCGAATTGGGCAGCCGCCCGCGCAGGTCGGCGAGTTCGCGCACCTCCGCCTCGTCGCTCGCCGCCGCCTGTTCGCGCAACGGCCGCGACAGCAGATAGCCGCCGGTCCGCAGATCGTCGGTCTGACCGAAGGTGCCATCAAGGTGGAACACGACCTTGTCGGTCACCGGCACATCGACCGCCGCCGCGCCGCTCCGCTCGTTGGCGGCAGTGCCATAGGTACCGATCGCATCGACATGGATCGGTTCGGTCGGCACCCGGCGCGGGATGCGGCTGTCGATGACGTTCACCACGCCGCCGATCGCCGACGACCCGAACAGCAGCGCCGACGGCCCGCGCAGCACCTCGATCCGGTCGGCGGTCAGCGGGTTGATCGCGACGGCATGGTCGACCGAGGTGTTCGATACGTCGAAGCTGCCGATGCCGTCGGTCAGCACGCGCACCCGTTCGCCCTGCAGGCCGCGCAACACCGGGCGTGACGCGTTGGGGCCGAAACTGGTCGCCGATACGCCCGGCTGGCGCGCCAGCGTCTCGCCGATGGTCGGGCGCAGTTCGCGGGTCAGTTCCTCGCCGCTCAGCACGCTGGTGCCCGACAGGATATCGGCCTGGTTGCGGGCATAGGGGGCGGTGATGATGATCTCGGGCGGGGCATCGCGATGATAGTCGTCGCCGGTCGCCGGCACGGGCGCACTCTGGGCAAAAGCGGCGGCGGGAAGGATCAGGGCGGCGCTCGACAACCACAGGGCGGCACGGACCATTTGCTACGACTCCGATGTACAGTGATCCGTGCCGCTACCGTAATATGATACAACGTATCAAGTGCTTTGTGCGATGCAGCGTTTTTGCAGCTTGGGGGCGGCGGACCGGCGTGCAGGTCGCCGGCACCCGCATTGCGCCGTTCCGAAGCAGGATTTGCTACACCTTATTGTGTATGGACTCTGTCGAACCCGCCTTTCTACTTGCCGAAACGTTTCAAGGCGGTTCGATGCAAAGTCCTGTGATATGTCCTACTTGTAAGGTCCGTGATTTTCGTTCCTATGGACAACGCCGTTACGGTCGTGATGCTATCGAACGGTCGCACGGCTGGACGAAGAACGCTTTGCGGATATTGTTCGAACGGTGGATTCCCGACGTAGCGGAGGCGCAGTTCGAATTCCTCGCGTGCAGCAATTGTGGCCTGATGATCTACGAACCCAGGCCGACCACGCAGGATATTGCGGACAAATATAGCTATGTTGGTGGTTTGGGTGACGCGACGCCCAGCAAGTCGGAACGCCCCGAACGAACGGCCCTGCGCGCCCGGCGGGTATTTGGCCTGATGTCGCGCCACCTTTCGCACGGGGCGCGGACGGCGCTTGATTTCGGCGGCGGGGACGGGCGCCTGCTGCAGAAATTCGTGGATCGGGGGTTCGATTGCGCCCTCGTCGACTATGCGGATCGTCCTGTTCCGGGGGTGCGCAAGATCGCCGATACCGAACGCGGCATCCCCCGCCAGGATCGCTACGACGCGATCCTGTGCAGCCACGTCGTCGAGCATCTGCCCGACCCGTTGGAAACGCTGCAGGAGCTTCGACGCTCGCTCGCGGCCGACGGCGTCCTGTATGTCGAGGTTCCTTATGAAATGTACCGGCAATTGCCGGCAAGGTCCGAACCGGTGACCCATGTGAATTTCTTCACCCCCGCCAGCTTGCACAATCTGTTGCAAGCCGCCGGCTATGATGTCGTTCGTTGCGAGATTGACCTGTATCCCCATCCCAAGGGGCATTGGAGCCTGTGCGTCGGCGCGATCGCGACATCGGGCAACGGTCGGTCGCAACGTCGGGCCGATGGTCTGGAAGCGCTTGACCGGGCTATCGCTCCGTCGCGGGGGCGCCGGCTTGCCATTCGCGCCTTTCAGAAATTCTATCCGCGGATCGCGATGGCCCGCTACCGCATCTGACCGGACGCCGCCCCGGCATCGGCTTGCACGGCATCGCATTTGCGACGAAGGTCGTCGCCATGACCACCGACCCCGCCGACCCCGCCGCCGATACCGACGACGATCGCCGCTATCGCGCGCCTGCGCTCGAAAAGGGGCTGGATATCCTCGAACTGCTCGCGGGCTGCGCGACGCCGCTGACGTTGACGCAGATCGTGCAGCGGCTGGGGCGGTCGCATGGCGAATTGTTCCGGATGGTGCAGGTGCTCGAATATCGCGGCTACCTGACCACCGAAGCGGGGGGCGAAGGCTATAGCCTGAGCGATCGGCTGTTCTCGCTCGGCATGAACCAGCCGCGCACCCGCTATCTGATCGAGGTCGCGCTGCCCGAAATGCGGCGGCTGGCGCAAGAGACCGGGCAGTCGTGTCACGTCGCGGTGCATACCATGGGCGATATGGCGGTCGTCGCGCGGATGGAATCGGCCGAGCAACTCGGCTTCTCGGTGCGGGTCGGCTATCGGCGGCCACTGTTGCAGGTGGCGTCGGGCGCGGTGCTCTACGCCTTTCAGCCCGACGACGTCCGCGCTCGCTGGGAAAAGCTGCTCGACCCGCAGCCCGATGCCGACACGCTGGCCGCCTTTCGCGCCCATGCCGACGACGTTCGCCAGCGCGCGGTCGAACGCACCCCCAGCCGCTTCGTCAGCGGCGTGACCGACCTGTCGGCACCGATCCTGCGCGGTGGCGCGGCGGCGGCGGCATTGACCATGCCCTATCTGGCCAAGCTCGGCGAACCTGATGCGATCGATGCGGCGGCCATGGCGGTGCAGGCGGCGGCGGCGCGGATCTCGGCGCAACTGGTGGACGACGACCACCATCCCTGAGGGCGCTAGGGTCGATCGACATTCGGCAACCATCGTCAATCCACATCCCCTTCGTCGGGGGGATGGCGCCGGTGTTGCGTTCGGTCCGCTGCGAACACCCGCTTTCCGGTTGCAAGCGAAAATCTGTTCACATATGAAAACATCATCGGCACCCGATAGGAGGTGACCGGGACGGGGCGGATCGATCATCACCACCGATGCCCCATGGGGGCTGCGCATGACGATCATCACCCGGCTATCGGTCCACGACATCCGGTTTCCGACCTCGACCTTCCTCGACGGGTCGGACGCGATGAACCCGGAGCCGGACTATTCGGCGGCCTATTGCATCCTCGAAACCGATACGCCGGGGCTGGAGGGGCACGGCCTGACCTTCACTATCGGGCGCGGCAACGACCTGTGCTGCGCGGCGATCGCGACGCTGGCGCCGCTGGTCGAGGGACTGTCGCTCGACGCGATCCGCAGCGACGGCGCGGGCTTCTGGCGGCGGATGACCGGTGACAGCCAATTGCGATGGGTCGGCCCGGAAAAGGGGATCATCCACCTTGCCACCGGCGCGGTCGTCAACGCGGTATGGGATCTGCTCGCCAAGGCGGCGGGCCTGCCGCTATGGGACTATATCGGATCGATGTCGGCCAGCGAGATCGTCGGGCTGATCGACTTCCGCTACATGACCGACTGCATCACCCCGGAAGAGGCGGTCGCGCTGCTCGAGGAACGTGCGATCGGCAAGGCGGAGCGGCGCGCCACGCTGCTGGCGGAGGGCTATCCGGCCTATACGACGTCGCCGGGCTGGCTCGGCTATTCGGATGAGAAGCTGGTTCGCCTGTGCCGCGAGGCGGTGGCCGACGGCTTCACCCACATCAAGCTGAAGGTCGGCGGCGATCCCGAGAACGACCGGCGCCGCGTGGCATTGGCGCGCGAGACGATCGGGCCGGACATCGACCTGATGATCGACGCCAATCAGGTGTGGGAAGTGTCCGACGCCATCGCCCGCGTCAACGCGCTCGCCTTCGCCAAGCCCCGCTTCATCGAGGAGCCTACCTCGCCCGACGATGTCGAGGGACATCGCGCGATCCGCGAAGGGGTGCGGCCGGTGCAGGTCGCGACCGGCGAGATGTGCCAGAACCGCATCGTCTTCAAACAGTTCATCATGCGCCACGCACTCGACGTGGTGCAGATCGACGCGTGCCGGCTGGGCGGGGTGAACGAAGTGCTGGCGGTGCTGCTGATGGCCGCCCGCTTCAACCTTGCCGTGTGGCCGCATGCCGGGGGCGTGGGGCTGTGCGAATATGTCCAGCATCTGTCGATGATCGACTATCTGTGCTTTTCGGGCGTGAAGCACGACCGCGCCGCCGAGTTCGTCGACCATCTGCACGAACATTTCGTCGACCCGTGCATCGTCGAGAAGGGCGCGTATCGCGCGCCGACCCGGCCGGGCTATTCGATCGAGATGAAGCGCGCGTCGATGGATGCGCATCGGTGGTATCCTGCCTGAGCACCCCTGCCCGACGAAAGAGCGGAGGCACGCCCCGCGACAAATTGCGACAACTCGCGCATTGCGTCGCTTGACGTCGGGCGTATGAAAACGGTTCACGAAACTTTCGGGTGTCCGGCCGGTTATGCGGCCGGCGCATCCGCGCCGTATCCCGTCGTAAAGGTTGCCGCCTTGATCCGATCCGCGTCGTCGCGTGCTCGCCCGTGCCTGTTGCTACTGTCCTCCGCCCTGCTCCTGTCGAGTTGCGGGGGCGGTGCGGCGGAGGAGAAGGGTAAGAACGGCAAGGGCAATCAGGGCCCGGCCCAGGTCGGCTTCGTCGTGGTCCAGCCGACCAGCGTCGCCCAGACCGCCGACCTTGCCGCGCGGGTCGTCGCCTTCCAGCAATCCGAAGTCCGCCCGCAAGTCGCCGGTATCATCCGCCGCCGCTTCTTTACCGAAGGGGCGTTGGTCCGTGCCGGACAAACCCTCTACCAGATCGACCCGCGCCTTTATCGCGCACAGGCCAACGAAGCGGTCGCGAACCTGAACAGCGCACAGGCCAATGCCGAGGCGACGCGGGTGCGCGCGGAACGCTTCCGCCCGCTGGCCGAGATCGAGGCGGTGAGCCGCCAGGACTATACCGACGCCGCCGCACAGGCGCGTCAGGCCGCGGCCGCCGTCGAACAGAGCCGCGCCCAGCTCGAAACCGCCCGCGTCAACCTGTCCTTCACCAACGTTCCCGCGCCGATCACCGGGCGGATCGGGCGCAGCTATTTCACCGAAGGCGCGCTGGTCACCACCAACCAGACCGATCCGCTGGCGGTGATCCAGCGGCTCGACCCGATCTTCGTCGATATCCAGCAATCGGCCGCCGACCTGCTGGCGCTGCGTCGGCAGCTGGCAAGCGGCGGGGCGGTGCCCGCATCGGCGGCGGTGCGCCTGACCCTCGAGGACGGCAGCGATTTCGGCCAGACCGGCACCGTCCAGTTCGCCGAGGTGATGGTCAATGCCCAGACCGGCACGGTGACGCTGCGCGCGCGCTTCCCCAATCCGCAGGGAATATTGCTGCCCGGCATGTTCGTCCGCGCCAAGTTCGCGCAGGCGATCGACCAGCGCGCGATCCTCGTGCCGCAACAGGCGGTGAAGCGCGATCCTAGGGGCCAAGCGACCGTCTTCGTCGTCGGCCCGAACGATACCGCCGTGCAGAAGACGGTGCAGGCCGACCGGACGCAGGGCCAGTTCTGGGTCGTGACCGGCGGCCTCAACCCCGGCGACAAGGTTATTACGCAGGGGACCGCGAACCTGCGCCCGAACGCGAAGATCAAGCCGGTGCCGGCGAACGTGCCACAACGGATCGCCCCCAAACCCGCCGGCGACACCGCGTCCGCGCCTGCCAAGGGCGGATAAGCCATGTCCCGCATCTTCATCGACCGCCCGATCTTCGCATGGGTGATCGCGATCATCACCATGCTGGCCGGGCTGGGCGCGATCCTGTCGCTGCCGATCGCGCAATATCCCGACGTCGCCCCGCCACAGGTCAATATTCGCGCGACCTATCCGGGCGCCAATGCCGAGACGATCCAGAATTCGGTGACGCAGATCATCGAACAGCAGCTGACCGGCATCGACGGCCTGCTCTATTTCAGCTCGCAAAGTTCGTCGCGCGGACAGGTGACGATCAGCGCGACGTTCGACAAGGGCGTCGACCCCGACATCGCGCAGGTGCAGGTTCAGAATCAGGTGCAGCAAGCCCTGTCGCGCTTGCCGCAACAGGTCCAGCAACAGGGCATTCGCGTCACCAAGTCGAACCCCGACTTCCTGATGATCGTCGGCATCTATGACGAAACCGACCAGCGCACCAATGGCGACGTGTCGGACTATATGGAGGCGAACCTCGTCGAGCCGCTGGCGCGGATCAACGGCGTCGGCGAAACCAACGTGTTCGGGTCGCAATATGCGATGCGCATCTGGCTCGATCCGGCGAAGCTCGCGTCCTTCTCGCTGATGCCCGGCGACGTCATCACCGCGATCCAGAACCAGAATACCGAAGTCGCCGCGGGCGAACTCGGCGGCCAGCCCTCCGGCCCCGAACAGCAATTGAACGCGACCGTCACCGCCCAGTCGCGGCTGCAGACCCCGGCGCAGTTCCGCGCGATCATCCTGAAGACGCTGCCCGACGGATCGACCGTCCGCCTGTCCGACGTCGGGCGGATCGAACTGGGCCAGGAAAACTATGCGGCGCTGAGCCGGGTCAACGCCCATCCCGGCGCCGGCCTCGCAATCAGCCTCGCCCCGGGTGCCGACGCGTTGGAAACCGCCGAGCTGGTCAAGGCCGAGGTCGAGCGGCAATCGGCCAACTTTCCTGCCGGCCTGACCTATGCCTATGCCAACGACACCACCGCCTTCATCGAGCTGTCGATCGAGGAAGTGGTCAAGACGCTGGTCGAGGCGGTCATCCTCGTCGTCATCGTCATGTTCGTGTTCCTGCAAAGCTGGCGCGCGACGCTGATCCCGACGATCGCGGTGCCGGTCGTGCTGCTTGGGACCTTCGGCGTCTTCTATCTCGCCGGCTTCTCGATCAACACGCTGACCCTGTTCGGCCTCGTCCTCGCCATCGGCCTGCTGGTCGACGACGCGATCGTCGTCGTCGAGAATGTCGAGCGGTTGATGGAGGAGAATCCCGACCTCACCCCGCGCGAAGCCACCATCCAGTCGATGGAGGAGATCCAGGTCGCGCTGATCGCGATCGGTATCGTCCTGTCGGCGGTGTTCCTGCCCATGGCGTTTTTTGGCGGGTCGACCGGCGTCATCTACCGCCAGTTTTCGGTGACGATCGTCGCGGCGATGATCCTGTCGGTGCTGGTCGCGCTGATCCTGTCGCCCGCGCTCACCGCGACGCTGCTCAAGCAGAAGAAGCGCGGCGAGGACGGCAGTCTGGAGGGCGGCTGGCTGGAGCGCAAATTCCCGCGCGTCGCCCATGTCGGCGAACGGCTGCGCAACGGCTTCAACACCCGGTTCGATCGCGGGGTCGAGAAGTACGAACGCGGCGTCGTCCATGTCATCGACCGCAAATGGCTGTACCTGCTGCTCTATGCGGCGGTGCTCGCGATCCTCGTGCTGCTGTTCGTCCGCCTGCCGACCAGCTTCCTGCCGACCGAGGATCAGGGCGCGGCGCAGATCCGCTTCCAGTTGCCCGCCGGCTCGACGCGCGGCCGTACCGAGGAGGTGCAGCGCTCGGTCGAACAATATCTGCTGACTCATGAGAAGAACAATATCCGCACGATCCTGACCGTCGCCGGCGGGGGCGGTGGCACCTCGGGTCAGAATACCGGGCAAGGCTTCATCAACTTCACCGACTGGGCCGATCGCAAGGGCAAGGAAAATGGCGCCGACGCGATCGTCGACCGTGCCTCGTCCGCCTTCCGCAACTTCCGCGATGCACAGGTCTTCGCGCTGCTGCCCGCCGCCATCCGCGGGCTGGGGCAGTCGAACGGTTTCACCATGGAGTTGCAGAATGCCAGCGGTATGAGCGCGGCGCAGTTCGCCGAGGCGCGCGACAAGCTGCTCGCCGCCGCCAACGCCGATCCGATGCTGACCGGCGTGCGCCTGTCCGAACTGCCCGACATCGCGACGCTGAACGTCGATATCGACCAACAACGTCTGTCGACGCTGGGACTGAGCCAGGGCGACGTCAACAACACGCTGTCGACCGCATGGGGCGGGCGCTATGTCAACGACTTCATCGATCGCGGTCGGGTGAAGCGCGTGTTCGTACAGGGCGACGCGCCCTATCGCAGCGAACCCGGCGACCTGTCGCAATGGTTCGTGCGCGGGTCGAACGGACAGATGGTGCCCTTCTCCTCCTTCTCGCGCACCGGCTGGACCGTCGCGCCGACCACCCTGTCGCGGTTCCAGGGCCTGCCCTCGTTCGAATTTCAGGGACAGGCGGCGCGCGGCGTCAGCTCGGGCGAGGCGATGGACCGCATCGCCGAACTCGCCGGACAGATTCCGGGCACCAGCGTCGCATGGGCCGGGCTGTCGTTTCAGGAACGGCTGTCGTCGGGACAGGCGCCCTTGCTCTACGGCCTGTCGATCCTCGTCGTGTTCCTCTGCCTTGCCGCGCTCTATGAAAGCTGGTCGATCCCGATCGCGGTGCTGCTGGTCATTCCGCTCGGCCTGATCGGCGCGATCGCATTCGTCACGCTGCGTGGCCTGGAAAATGACGTCTATCTCCAGATCGGGTTGCTGACGACGATGGGCCTGGCCGCCAAGAACGCGATCCTGATGATCGAATTCGCCGAACAGGCCGAGAAGAAGGGCGCGCGCGTCATCGATGCCGCGCTGGAGGCGGCGCGCATCCGGCTGCGCCCGATTCTGATGACGTCGCTTGCCTTCATCTTCGGCGTGTTGCCGCTCGCCATCTCGACCGGGGCGGGTGCCAACAGCCGCATCGCCATCGGCACGGCGGTGATCGGCGGCATGTTCACCGCGACGGTGCTGGCGATCTTCTACATCCCGCTATTCTTCGTGCTGGTCCGGCGCGGCGTGCGCGACGGCCTTGCCAAGCTGCGCGGCCGTAAGGCGACGGACAAGCAGGCGGAGGCGTCGGCATGAAGCGGTTGACCCTCGCGCTGCCGGCGCTGCTGCTGGCCGGCTGTTCGATGACCCCGGCCTATGAACGGCCGCAGGCGGTGGTGCCGCTGTCCTGGCCGGTCGGCGACGCCTATCTGCGGCAGAGCGAGGCGACGCTGCCCGCGCTGACCTTCGAACAGGTGTTCACCGATCCGCGGCTGCGCACGCTGGTCGGGCAGGCGCTGGTCAATAACCGTGACCTGCGCATCGCCGCCGCCAATATCCGCGCGGCGCGCGCACAATATCGCATCCAGCGTGCCGACCTTTTGCCGCAGGTCGATGCATCGGGCCGTTACAGCTATCGCGGCACCGGCAACGGCGCGACCACGACGACCATTCCCGGCACCGGAACGGGAACCGGCGGCACCGGAACGGGGACCGGCAATGGCGGCACCGGCACCGGCACCGGCGGGACGATCGTCACCAGCAGCCGGTCGCCGAGCAGCTTCTCGCTCGATCTCGGCGCGACCGCGTTCGAAATCGACCTGTTCGGCCGCATCCGCTCGCTGACCGAGGCCGAACAGAATCGCTATTTCGCGACCGAAGCCGGCGCGCGCGCGACCCGCCTGACGCTGGTCGGCGACATTGCCGAGGCATGGGCGGCGTACGGCGCCGACCGCAGCCTGATGGCGATATCCGAAGCGACGGCGGCGAGCGCCCGGCGCAGCGTCACCCTGACCCGCGCGCGGCTACAGGGCGGCGTCGCCCCGCGCACCGATCTGCGTCAGGCCGAACAGATCCTCGCGACCGCCGAAAGCGACCTCGCCGAACAGCGCACGCAATTGGCACAGGATATCAACGCGCTGCAATTGCTGGTCGGAGCGCCGATCGATCCGGCGTTGCTGCCCGCATCGATCGACCGCGTGCTGCCGACCATCGCCAACCTGCCGGCGGGTGTCGATTCGAGCATCTTGCTGCGGCGGCCCGATGTGGTGCAGGCCGAATATGAACTGCTCGCCGCCAATGCCGATATCGGTGCGGCGCGCGCGGCGCTGTTCCCGCGCCTGTCGCTGACCGGGCTGGTCGGCTTCGCCAGCGATGCGCTGCGTACGCTCTTCACCGGCGGTGCGTTCAACTATTCGGTCGCCCCCTCGCTCAGCTACCCGATCTTCCGCGCCGGGGCGGGCCGGGCCGGGGTGGAATTCAGCCAGGCACAGCGCGACGCACTGCTCGCGACCTATGAACGCACCATCCAGTCGGCGTTCCGCGAAGTGTCGGACGCGCTCGCCCGGCAGGGGACGATCACCGAACAGACCCGCGCCGACCGCGCCAACCTCGATGCGGCACAGGACACGTTCCGCTTGACCGAGGCGCGCTATCGCGGCGGCATCGACACCTTCCTGTCCAGCCTCGATGCGCAGCGTTCCTATTACACCGCGCAACGCCGGCTGGTCGCGACGCAGCTGGTAGCGGCGACGAACCGGGTGACTTTGTACCGGACGCTGGGCGGCGACTCGCTGCTGGAGGCGGGACCGGACGGGCCGGTGCCGGTGCCGGTGGGTACGCCCGTTCCCTGAACCGATATACCGTCGACGTACCCCGGCGAAGGCCGGGGCCCAGTTGGGGGACGCCGATGGCATGCGGGAAAGCCTGCCCAACTGGACCCCGGCCTCCGCCGGGGTACGGTAGGACTACGGGATGCTTGGGACCGTTGCGAGCCTCCCGCCTGTTCAAATGACGAGTGGGAATGCGTGCGGCCATCACGCCGCCAGCCAGACCCCCGCCGGCCCATCATCGTTCGCCGCCTTCCGCGCCGCGCGCACCCGCCGCGTCCGCCGGCTACGCCCTCTCGGCAGCCACCGCGCGACCCACAGCCGCACCGCCGTCCCGCGCACCGCGCCCGCCACCGCGAAGGCCGCCAGCATCGCATCGAGATACGCCGCGACATCGATCACCGCCAAAACGCCGGCCAACTCGGGCGCACCCAATGCCGACACGACAAGCATGTCGCCACCCATCCACAGCACCGTGCCGGTCGCCGCTGACACGATCAGAAACAACAGCCAATGCCCCGGCGTCAGCGCGGCGAGCTTTCGCGCCGCCGGCACGACCAGCACCGCCGCCAACGCGCGCGCCAGGGGTAGCTCCGGCCACCACCGCAAGATGGCGATACAGGCAATCAGAACGGCACCGACGATCAGCATATATTCCCCCTCCGTAACGACATGGGAAGCCGGCCGACGCGTGTAAAGATCAGCCGCCGTCGACGATCAGATCGACCGATGTGCCCTGTCCCTCAGGCGACAGGAACACCGCGTAGGCCGCATTGCCGCGCGTCCCGCCCAGCACATGCTGGTCGCCATCGGCCTGATGCTCGGTTGAATAGCCGCCCTTGGTCGCGCGGGTATAATACCAGTCGACCATGCGCCTGACCGGCTGCGCGATCACGAAGCTGACCACCCGCAACCGGCAACCATCGGCATCGGTCCACGCCGCTTCGGTCACCCGCGCATCGGGATGCAGCGCGAAGGCGGCGGGCAACCGGTTGGCCCAGCCCGCCGAATAGCCGACCTTGCTCGCGCATTGCCGGTTGCCGCTGCGCTGCACGCTGGCCAGTTCGCCCAGCGTCAGCGCCTCGCGTCCGCCCTTGCACGACGGACAGGCGCCCGGCGCGGGGGCCGATTGCAGCGTTTCCTCCGTCGCCGCGCTGCCCGCCGCGACGGTCGGGGCGGGGGCGGCGGCGCTGTACGGACGGTCGGGCGGGCGGACCGCGTCGCCATTGGCCTGTGACGTCAGCGTCGGATCGACCATGATCTGGTCCTGCAACGCCGCGGTCACCGCTGGATCGGTCGCATTCGCCTGGGCAAGTTGTGCGTCGAGTGTGTCGAGGCCGTTGTCGGGCGCAGTCGCGCCGCCGCATCCGCCCAACAGCAACAGGATCGCGAGGGGCAGGGCACGAATCATCGACTTGCGGCTCCGGTGGTCGGTCGGCGGCAACCGTTAGGGCGCGCGCCTTAAGATTCCATCGTACCGTAAAAAACCATTGCTGCCATTGCTCGACGGCGGACGGGGGGCCATGTCCTGTCCCATGCTGAACATATTCTCGATCCTGATCGGCCTTGTCGCACTGGTGCTGGCCATCCCGGCATTGATCCCGTTCATCTCGCTGATGAACTGGATCGTGTTCCCGATCGCGCTGGTCGGCTTCGTCGTCGGGCTGTTGTCGTCGAAGACGTCGGGCCGCAACCTGAACCTCATCATCCTGATCGTCAGCGGCCTGCGCCTCTTCCTGACCGGCGGCCTGATCTGACGACATGAGCGAGGGGGTGGACCGGCAGGGGCTGGCGTTCGGCGTCGGCGCCTATGTCCTGTGGGGCTTGCTGCCCCTGTATTTCCGGCTGTTGGGGCCGATCGACGCGGGCGAGATCGTCGCGCAGCGCGTGCTGTGGTCGGCGCTGCTGGTCGCGGGCATCGTCATCGCGGCCCGGCGCGGCGCGCTGCTGCGCGCGGCGTTCACTGACCCGAAGGCGCTGGCCAATCTGGTCGCCAGCGCCGGCTTCATCGCGATCAACTGGCTGGTCTATGTCTGGGCGGTGCTGCACGGGCAGGTGCTGGCCGCCAGCCTCGCCTATTTCCTCAACCCGCTGCTCAACGTTCTGCTCGGCGTCGTCCTGCTCGGCGAGCGCATGAACCGGACGCAGGGACTTGCGGTGGCGCTGGCCGGGGCGGGCGTGGCGCTGTTCGCCTTCGGATCGTCATGGATCGCGCTCGGTATCAGCCTCAGCCTCGCGATCAGCTTCGCGCTCTACGGCCTGATCCGCAAGACGGTGTCGGTCGGTGCGCTCGAAGGGTTGATGGTCGAAACCACGCTGCTCGCCCCCGTCGCGCTCGGCTATCTGCTATGGCTGGGCAGCAAACAGCCAATGGCGTTCGAACAGGGGCCGGGCATGGCGGGCCTACTGGTGCTGGCCGGTGCGGTGACCACCGCGCCGCTACTGCTGTTTTCCGCTGCCGCGCGCCGCCTTCGCCTCGCGACGATGGGCATGTTGCAATTCATCGCCCCGTCGCTGCAATTCCTGCTGGCGATCGCGGTGTTCGGCGAGACGCTGACGCCGACCCGGCTGGCCTGTTTCGGCCTGATCTGGGCCGGCCTCGCCGTCTATATCATCGGCGGGCGTCGGCCGGGGCGGCGCTCCACCGCCCCGGCCACCCGCTAACGGATCAGCGGCAGACCACCTGTCCGCGATCGACCGACCGGCCGAGCAGCGCACCCGCACCGCCACCGATCAGCGTGCCGAGCAGCCGCGAATCACCGCCCGCAATCACATTACCGAGCACACCGCCGCCGAGGCCGCCGATGATGAGGCCGGTCGTGCCGTCACTGCGCCGGCAATAATAGCGGCTGTCCTGCCCGCGATAGATGCGGTCGTTGCGGGTCAGCGCGCGGGTCCGGTAATATTGGCCGTCGCGATAATAGCGGTCGGCATAATAGCGGTTCCGGCCCGGTTCGAACCGATTGTAGTCATAGTTGCGATAGCCGCGCCAATCGCGCTGGTTCTGGCGCAAGTCGCGGCGCGCGTCGCGCACGTCGCGGCGATATTCGTTCTCGGCGCGGCGCAGGTCGCGGCGGTCGTCGGCCCGGCGGACGTCGCGGCGGTAATCGCGGCGCGCATCGCGCAGGTCTTCGCGATATTCCTGGCGGGGGGTCTGCGCCATCGCCGGTGCGGCGGCGATGGTCGGCAGAGCAATCGCCGCGACCAGCGTGGCAAGGATCGGGGTACGCATCTTACTTCTCCACTCCGTGAGGATGGCAAGTAGAACGGCGTGCCCCGGTCCAAGTTGCGTGAACGGAAAACTACGTTCCGTTCACTTTTGGGTCAGCTATATTTCTCGCCCGGATAGGCGAACAACAGGTCGGCATCTTCTCCCGACCGAACGGTAACTTGCCCTTCGAAGGTCAGGCAATCGCCCGCCGCCCAAGCGACGCCGTCGGCGCTGCCCGATCCGGTAACCGGCACGAACCAGCCCTTGACGCCTGCGGGCACCGTCACCGTGCGCTCGCCGCCGGTCCAGCGTTCCAGCACGAATTTCGGCCCGTCGACCAGGATGCTGCGATCCTCGGCGATCTTGCCCGGTGCTTCGGGTGCCACGAACGGTCGCGCGTCCGACACCGCGACGCCGTCCTCCAGATGCAGTTCGCGCGGACGGCCATAATCGTACAGCCGGTACGTCGTTTCCGAATTCTGCTGAATCTCGATCAGCGTGATGCCGGCCCCGATCGCATGGACCGTGCCCGACTTGGCATAGAAGAAATCACCCGGCTTGACCGGCTTCCAGTCGAGCTTTTCCTCGATCGACCCGTCGAGCGCCGCGTCGCGCAGCTGTTCGGCGGTCATCGGTTCGAGCGTACCCAGCGCGATCGTCGAATCGGGTTCGGCGGCCAGCAGCGTCCAGCATTCGTCCTTGCCGCGCGGCAGCCCGCGCGCCTGCGCCTGACGATCGTCGGGATGGACCTGCACCGACAGTTTTTCCGACGTGAACAGGTACTTGACCAGCAGGTCGGGAGTGTCGTCACCCGGCGTCTTGTACCAGATTTCGCCGACCGGATCGCGGTCCGCCGGCTGGTCTTCGAAACCGAAGCCGAGGCTGTGGCGGCCCCATGGTTTTTCGACGCGGTGCATTTCGAGCTTGGTGACGGGCATGAACGCACTCCGATTGGGCGTTGAACAGGTCGCGGCTCCCATGCGCGAAACCCATGGTTAGCGCTACCCCTTACCCTCGCGCGAAAGGGACTGTTCGCGATACCCCTTGCACAGTAGAAGCGTCGCCCATGCGTACCGTATCGACCCGCGCATCCGCGCTCATCCTCGTTGCTCTCGCCGGCGTCGGCCTTTCCGCCTGTGCCCGTGGCGGCGCGGGGGCCGGCCGCGACCTGCCCTATGTCGCCCGCGACGTGGGCACGCTCTACACCGCCGCCAAGAGCAGGCTCGACCGCCAGCAGTACAAGGTCGCCGCCGCCCTGTTCGACGAGGTGGAGCGCCAGCACCCCTATTCGATCTGGGCGCGCCGTGCACAGCTGATGGGCGCGTTCAGCTATTATCTCGACGGCGACTATACCAAGGCGATCGCCGGGGCGCAGCGCTTCCTGTCGGTCCATCCGGGCAACCGCGACGCGCCCTATGCCTATTATCTGATCGCGCTCTCCTATTACGAGCAGATCAGCGACGTGACCCGCGACCAGAAGATCACGATGCAGGCGATGGACGCGCTGGGCGAACTCTCGCGCCGCTATCCCAACACCGCCTATGCCGCCGATGCCCGGCTGAAGCTCGACCTCGTGCGCGATCACCTCGCTGGCAAGGAGATGGAGATCGGCCGCTTCTATCAGCAGCGCGGCCAGTGGCTGGGCGCGGCGATGCGCTTCCGCGCGGTCATCGACCAGTATCAGACGACGACCCACGCGCCGGAGGCGCTGATGCGCCTGACCGAAACCTATCTGGCGCTGGGCGTGCCCGAAGAGGCGAAGAAGTCGGCGGCAGTGCTCGGCGCCAACTATCCGGGCACCGACTGGTATCAGCGCGCCTATGACCTCATCAAGGACAAGAGTCCGCCGCCGCCCAAGCCGATCCCGGTCACCTATGCCAAGCCCGCCCCGCCGCCGGTCGGCACGGTGACGGTCGAACCGGCCGAGGACACGCCCGAAGCGACGCTCAACCCCGCCGGCGCGCCGACCCCGCCCGCCACCACGCCGCCCCCGGTCACCGGATCGCCGACCGGCCCGACCGACGGCACCACCACCGGCGGTTCGGGCGGATCGGTCGGCAATCCGGGCAACTGAGGCGACGTTTCGCTGCGTCCTGCTAGTATTCGGCCGGCATCGGGCGAGGGACGTATCGTTCCGAAAACAGCCGGTTGGTACCCCGGCGAAGGCCGGGGTCCAGTCGGGAAGGCCTTTCGGTAAGTTGCCGACCTCCCCCAACTGGGCCCCGGCCTTCGCCGGGGTACGGTAGGAAGCGCAGCCGGCGTCGGCAAAGGATTGGTTGCCGCGGGAACGGGAGTTCTCGTCGAACATCCTGTTTGATTGCGGCGGGATCGCGCTCGTCCCCCGGCAGATCGGAACGGCCTCCACCCTCCAAAACCCGCGCCGCGCCACACGAAGGGGTTTGTTCTCCGGCTGTTCCGCGGGTAAGGAGAGCGCGATGCTGACGGCGCTTTCCATTCGTGACGTGGTGCTGATCGAGGCGCTCGACCTCGATTTCGCCGCCGGTCTCGGCGTGCTGACCGGGGAGACCGGCGCGGGCAAATCGATCCTGCTCGACGCGCTGGGCCTCGCACTCGGCGCGCGCGGCGATACCGCCTTGGTCCGCCATGGTGCCAAACAGGCGGCGGTGACCGCGATCTTCACCGCGCCCGCACCCGACGGCCCGGTCGCGCGGCTGTTCGACGATAACGGTCTCGACCTCGAACCCGGCGAGCCGCTCATCATCCGCCGCATCGTCAAGGCCGATGGCGGCAGCCGCGGCTTCGTCAACGACCAGCCGGCGTCCGCAGGATTGCTGCGCGACCTTGCCCCCTATCTGGTCGAGATTCACGGCCAACATGACGATCGCGGCCTGCTCAACCCGCGCGGCCACCGGGCGCTGCTCGACGGCTTCGGCCGGATCGACACCGCGCCACTGACCCGCACCTATCGCGACTGGCGCGACGCCGAAGCGGCGCTGGGCGTGGCGCTGGCCGAGATCGAGGTGGCGCAGCGCGACCGCGACTGGCTCGAACATGCCGTCGGCGAGTTGACCGCGCTCGCCCCCGAAGCGGGCGAGGAGGAGGCGCTCGCCGAACGCCGCCGTTCGATGCAACGCGCCGAAAAGGTCGCCGGCGACCTCACCCAGGTCGAGGAACGACTCGACGGTCCCAATGGCGCGCTGTCGGCGCTGCGACAGGCGGCGCGCGCGCTCGAACGCATTGCCGAAGCGCATCCCGCGCTCACCGAATCGCTCGCCGCCGTCGACCGCGCGCTGGTCGAGGCTGAGGCCGCCGAAATCGCGCTACGCGATGCCGCCGATGCGCTCGCCTTCGATGCGGGCGCGCTGGAGGAGGACGAGGCGCGGCTGTTCGCGCTGCGGGCGATGGCGCGCAAGCACCGGGTCCAGCCCGACGACCTCGCCACGCTTACCGGCGACCTCGCCGCCCGGCTGGCACTGCTCGAATCGGGCGAGGCCGGCATCGGCAAGCTGGAGGCGACGGTCGCGACCACCCGTGCCGCCTTCGTGAAGGAAGCCGATCGAGTCCACACCGCGCGCACCGAAGCGGCGACCCGCCTCGACGCCGCCGTCGCGGGCGAACTCGCGCCGCTGAAACTCGACGCCGCGCGCTTCCGCACCGTCGTTGCCGATCTCGATGAAGGGCAATGGTCGGCCTCGGGCCGCGACCGGGTGGAATTCGAAATCTCGACCAACCCCGGCGCCCCCTTCGCTCCGCTCGCCAAGATCGCGAGCGGCGGCGAATTGTCGCGCTTCATCCTCGCGCTGAAGGTCGCACTGGCCGAAGAGGGCGGGGCGGCGACGATGATCTTCGACGAGATCGATCGCGGCGTCGGCGGCGCGGTCGCCTCGGCGATCGGCGATCGCCTCGCACGCCTGTCGCGCGCGACGCAGCTGCTGGTCGTCACCCACAGCCCGCAGGTCGCGGCGCGGGGCGACCGCCACCTGCTGATCGCCAAAGCGCATGACGGCACCGTCACTCGCACCGGCGTGCGACCCCTGTCGAGCGACGAACGCCGCGAGGAAATCGCGCGGATGCTCTCGGGCGCCGAGATCACCGACGAGGCCCGCGCCCAGGCCCGGCGGCTGATCGAACCGGCATGACCGACCCGCCGCGCACGCCCGACGGCCGCTATATCGTGGTCGACGGCGTGCTATGGCGCGCGACGCGGCCGGACCTGTCCGATGCGGAGCGCGAACGGCTGGTCCACGACCTGATGGACGCCCGTCGGGCGGTGGGTGCGGGGAAGCGCGCGGGCGACGATGCGGCGGTGGCAGCGGCGCGCAAGGCGGTCGATGCAGCCAAGGTGGCTTTGGGTGAACGGGGGCCGGTCTGGTGGAACGACGGCGCACCCGACTATAACCGGCGCAAGGTCGGGAACACGCCCTATGCCGGCTGGTGGGCTACCCCCTCCGGTCGTTCCGAGTAGCTCGGCCCTGCTCGGCACGAAGGGTCAGCCTAATCGTGTCGACAACAGCTAGGCCCGTTCGTGCTGAGTAGGGGCTGAGCTTGTCGAAGACCCGTATCGAAGCATCTGTGGCACAAGTCCTTCGATACGCCATTTCGACAAGCTCAATGGCTACTCAGGACGAACGGATTAGCCTCTGTCATTACGCTTTAACCAGCACGCTGCATCAGGCCGCCAAAAGTCACGTAGCGTTTCCCGACCTACTCCCGGGTCGCATTCCAATTGAAAAGAAACTTGCGATGCTCGGCCCAGGTCTGCCCCTCGACCACCGCGCCGCGCAGGCAAGCGCTGCTGTGATACGGCCCGACGCCATCGCTTGTCCGGAAACTGACGCAGGTCCGTCCCCGATCGGTCTTCCACCGCCCGCTTTCGATCACACTGTCGTAAAAGCTCCCGGCGACCGATCCATCGGGTGCCAGCTGCAATTCCATGGTCTTGCGATACGGCTTGGCCGGATCGGTCGACAGATCGACGACCCAGCGCCCGCCCAGCGGGTTGGCCGGCTCGGCAGCGGTAAGCGGCGCGGCACAGACGATGGCGAGCAACAACATCCCATGCATGGCAGTTCCCCCGAAAGTCGGCGGCAGACTAACCCTGAAACCCGGTCTTGCCCATGCCCCACCACCGGCGTCTTTTCCCTCTCCGGGCGCGAGAGGGGGAGGGAGCGGCGCAGCCGCCGAAGGGTGAGGGCGACCGGAGATCGCCACGTTCGACGCCAGACCGGAACCGCTGTCCTACAGCCGCCCACCCTGTCATATGTGCCGCCACTCCTTGATAACCGCATTTGCTACTCGAACGCGGTAACGTCACGTGAAGCGCGCACGACGTGGCGAGCGTGAACTTTGTGAACTTATGCGGATTTTCGCTTTGTTTTCAGTGGTCCGCCGCGGGCGAAATCGGGGTTGGTCGCACCGCCGACCGGGTGCGGCTTGAAGCCTCGGTGCAGTCTTGCTGGACCTCAGGCGCCGCGCCTAGATCGCACTATTCTTGGCCGCCTGCGTCGCCGGGTCGAACATGTAATGGTGCCACGCAAACACCGTCGCGGCGCTGCGATGCGGGCGCCATTTCTCGGCGAGTTCGCGAATCGCCTTTTCGCTCGGCCGTTCGGGCAGGCCCAATATCCGTCCGATCTCGACCTGCACCGCCAGGTCGCCCGCCGGCCAGACATCGGTCCGCCCCTCGGCGAACAACAGGTAGATTTCGGCCGACCACCGTCCGATCCCCTTGATCCGCACCAGCTGCGCGATCGCTTCCTCGTCGTCGGCGGGCAGGTTGGCGAGGTCGAGCCGCCCGCTCAGCACTTCGTCGGCAAGGCTGCGGGCATAGCCGGTCTTCTGCCGCGACAGGCCGGCGGCGCGCAGCTCCTCGTCGCTGGTCGCCGCGATCCGCGTCGGGTCGGTGGCATCGCCCAGCGTCGCCTCCAGCTTCTTCCACACCGCATCAGCCGCCTTGTAGCTTACCTGCTGCCCGACGATGGTCCTGAGCAGCGTCGCATAGCCTCGCTCGCGGATGCGCGGCTCGGGATAGCCGGCATAGGCCAGCGCCGCCCCGAACGCCGGCTCGATCCGCGCCAGCGCGTCGAGCGAGCTGCGTAATTGTTCGGCGGAAAGCCCCATGACCGGTCCTTGAAAAGCTTCGGCCGTCCCGGCATGGGGCGGCGACAGGAGAATGCACGATGCCCAAGCTTACCGTCGTCACCCGCGCCGGGGAAGAACGAACCGTGGACGGCGAGGCCGGGCTCTCGGTCATGGAAGTGCTGAAGGTCAACGGCTTCGACGAACTGCTCGCGCTGTGCGGCGGCTGCTGTTCGTGCGCGACCTGCCATGTCTATGTCGACCCGGCGTTCCTCGACCGCCTGCCGCCGATGAGCGAGGACGAGGACGATCTGCTCGATGCGGTCGATGATCGGCGAGCGACGTCGCGGCTGTCATGTCAGCTTCCGTTTGAGGCGGGGCTGGATGGGCTCACCGTGACCATAGCGGACGAAGACTGAAGCCGCAGCGTGAACAAGCCGCTGGCGGGACATGCCCCGCCCGGCCGGCGGGCCATCGGCCCGTCCGACGTCATGGGCTTTGCCCATGACGGCCTGTTTATGGGGAACCCCGTTCTTGATACGGGCTCTCGACTACGCTCGATCCCTACTCGAACCGAACGGGGTGGGGGGGTTAGGGGCACGCCATTACCCCAAATCCGTTCAGTTCGAGCAGCTTCGAGCTTGTCGAGAAGCGTCCGTCGAGAACCCGGTTGCCCCCACAAGCCCGCCATGGGCAAAGCCCATGTCGTCGGACGGGGCGCTGCCCCGCCGGCCGGGCTAGACGGGGTGCGAATTAGCGCCGCTAATTCGTCAGCCCGCCGTCGCCACCGCATACAAGGCGATCGCCGCCGCATTCGACACGTTCAGGCTCTCCACCCGGTCCGAAATCGGCAGCTTGGCGAGGATGTCGCAATGCGCCTCGGTATTCTGCCGCATGCCTTCACCCTCGGCGCCCAGCACCAACGCAACGCGCTTCGGGCCCAGCGCCTGCGCCAGCGTCGTGTCGGTATGCCCGGTCAGCCCGACGCGCCAATATCCCGCCTCGCCCAGTTCGACCAGCGCCCGCGACAGGTTTACGACGCGCACCCACGGCACGCTCTCCAGCGCACCCGACGCCGAGCGCGCCACCACCCCCGATTCGGGCGGAGCATGGCGGTCCTGCGTCACGATGCCCAGCGCATCGAACGCCGCCGCCGATCGCAGGATCGCGCCGACATTATGCGGGTCGGTTACCTGATCGAGCAGCAGGATCGGCCGGTCGTCGTCGCGCCCCTGTTCGATCAGGTCCGCCAGCCAGATATCCTCCAGCGGATCGGCCTCGACCACGATCCCCTGGTGCGGCGCATCGGGCGGCACGAAGCGGGCGAGGTCGGCGGCCTCGGCGAACACCACCGGCACGCCTTCGGGCAGGACCAGCTGCGACCCCATTTCGCGCGTGCACCAGATCTTGCGGATCACCCGCTCGGGATTGTCGAGCGCGGCGAAGGCGGCATGCCGGCCCCAGAAGCGCGGACGCTGCGGCGAAGCCTTGCTGGGGCGGTGTCCTTTGCGGGCCATGTCAGTCTTTCTCAGGGATTGCGTAGGGGTCGGTGGCGACCGGCTGGGTGGGCAGGGGCGGACGCGGCAGCGGCCGTTCGGCATTGGCCGCGCTCAGCAGCAGCGACGCGAGAATGATCGCGTTCTGCCGCATGTCGGGGCCTTTCAGGTGATCGTAGGTATCGATGCTGCTATGGTGCAACCGGCTGCCATAGTCGAGCGGGTCCTGAATGAACTGATATCCCTGCAGGCCGACCGACTGGAAGAAATAGTGATCGGTCGATCCGGTCCGCCGGTTGGCGACGGTGGTCGCGCCCATCGATGCGAAGGGGCTGAGCCATTCGCGTAAGCTCGGTACGGCGGCAACGTTGTTCTCGGCATTGATCCCGCGAATCTTGCCCGACCCGTTGTCGATGTTGAAATACGCGGTCATCGCGTCATAGCCGGGCTTCTTCGTGATCGGGAAGCGGTTGGTCCAGCCATAGAAGCAGGCGAGGCCACCATCCTTGCCGCCCGCCGGTTCGGGCCGCGCCGCGATATGCCGCTCGACATAGGCGAGGCTGCCGAGCAGCCCCTGTTCCTCGGCATTCCACAGTGCAAAGCGGATCGTCCGCTTCGGTTTGACCTTCAGCGCCGACAGGATGCGCGCCGCCTCCATCACCACCGCGGTGCCCGCGGCATTGTCGGCGGCGCCGTCGCCCGCGACCCAGCTGTCGAAGTGCGCGCCGGCCATGACATAGCCGGCCTTGGGATCGGTGCCGGGCAGGTCGGCGATGATGTTATACGCCGTCGCGTCGCTATCATCGAAGCGAACCTGCGTATCGATCTCGAGCGTCGGCGCCGCCCCGCTGACCGACAGCCGGGCGAGGCGGCGATAATCCTCCGCCGCGATCTCGATCCCCGGCACGGCGGGCGCGACCGCGCGCGTGAACAGATAGCCCGATCCGTGCAGCAGCTTGCCGTCGCGCGACGACATCGTCGCCATCGCCACCGCACCCTCAGCCTTCAGAAACGCATCGAGCTTGCGCGCGAAGTCGAGCCGCTTCGCCCGGCGGTCGGTGTCGGCCGGATCATACACCGGCTCCTTCCAGCTATCGGCCTTGGCCAGATCCTCGCCGGTCAGGCGGCGGAACGGTGCCTCGCCCGGTTCCGATCCCTCGCCCGGCCGCGATACCATCACCACCTTGCCCGACAGCTTGCCGCGCCAGTCGGTGAAGTCGGCCTCCTCGGCGATCGGCGCGACGATCACCGGCGCGGTGATGCGGCCATTGGTGCCCGGCGTCCACGCGATCGGGATCGCGGTCAGCTGGATCGGCCGGGGCGTGACCATGCGGACGCTGGAGCGCTCGATCGTCCAGCCGCGACCGAACTCGAATCCTTCCTTGCTGACGCTCAATCCCCATTCGCGGAACTTGGCCTCGGTCCAGCGCTCGGCGTCGCGCATCGCCGGCGAATTGGGCAGGCGCGGACCGATCACGTCGGTCAGGTGCTGGGCGATCGGCATCACCTGCGTATGGCTGGTGCCTTCGTCGATGATGCGGTTCACGGCGTCGCGATCGACGCTTTGCGCCGCCAGCGGTGCGGCGATCAGGGTGGTTGCCAGCAGGATTGCGCGCAATTCGGGGTCCTCGCGTCGAAAAATATGTGCCGACGACGCTAAGTTGCCCGACAAAGTGGCGCAAGGCGTTGACAGCGCCGCCCGGGGACGGCAATGGGCGCGCTCGCTCGGACGGCCAGCCCGTCCAAGCGGCGGCTGGACAGGTGGCCGAGTGGTTAAAGGCAGCAGACTGTAAATCTGCCCGGGTTTCCCGTACGCTGGTTCGAATCCAGCCCTGTCCACCACCGCCCGCGCTTTGGCGCGGCGGTGTTTCGCGGGAAGCAAGACGATCCCGACCCCCATCCTCTTCGCCATCGCCGCGCTGCTCGAAATTGCCGGCTGTTTCGCCTTCTGGGCATGGTGGCGGCTCGACCGGTCGCCATGGTGGCTGCTGCCTGGCCTCGCCGCATTGGCGGCCTTCGCATGGATACTCGCACAGAGCGACGCCGCCGGGGCGGGGCGCGCCTATGCGGCCTATGGCGGCATCTATGTGCTGAGCGCGGTGCTGTGGGGCTGGGCGGTCGAAGGGCTGGTGCCCGACCGGTTCGACCTTGCCGGCGCGGCACTATGCGTCGGCGGCTGCGCCGTGATCCTGTTCGGCCCGCGATAGGGGATTGGAGCGGGTAACGGGAATCGAACCCGTGTATTCAGCTTGGAAGGCTGCTGCACTACCATTGTGCTATACCCGCCCGCACGCTGCGGCGTGGAGGCATTGCCCCTGCCACAGTCGGGCGGACATGGTCAATGGTGCGCGTTCGCGGCATCTGCACCGGACCGGACAGGATCGAACGCCGTACCCCCGGCGCTAATCGCTGGCGTTCGGACGGCGGACGCCATAAATACCGCCGCCCAATGGCCAAGATCACGACACCACGCCCGGTCCGGGGCACGCAGGACATATTCGGCGATTTCGAGCGGCGCTTCACCCATGTCGCCGAAACGTTCGAACGCGTCCGCCGCCTTTACTGTTTTTCGCGGGTCGAGGTGCCGGTCTTCGAATCGACCGCGGTGTTCGCACGCTCGCTGGGCGAAACGACCGACGTCGTGTCGAAGGAAATGTATTCGTTCGAGGATCGCGGCGGCGATTCGCTGACGCTGCGCCCCGAATTCACCGCCGGCATCGCCCGCGCGTACCTGACCGAAGGGTGGCAGCAATATGCACCTTTGAAGCTCGCGACCCACGGCCCGGTCTTCCGCTACGAACGCCCGCAAAAGGGCCGCTATCGCCAGTTTCACCAGATCGACGCCGAAGTCATCGGCGCGGCCGAACCGATGGCCGATGTCGAATTGCTGGCGATGGCCGATCAACTGCTCCACGAACTGGGCATCGCCGATGGCGTGACGTTGCAGCTCAACACGCTGGGCGATGCCGCCACGCGTGATGCATGGCGCACCGCGCTGGTCGAGCATTTCGAGGCGCATCGCGGCGACCTGTCCGAAGACAGCCTCAAGCGGCTCGACAAGAACCCGATGCGTATCCTCGATTCGAAGGATCCGCACGACCGCCCGATCGCCGATGCGGCACCGGGAATCGACGCGTTTCTGACGGCGGAGGCGGCGGACTTCTTCGCGGCGGTGACCGGTGGTCTCGACGCGGCGGGGGTCAAGTGGACCCGCAACGACCGACTGGTGCGCGGCCTCGACTATTACCGCCACACCGCGTTCGAATTCGTCACCGACCGGCTGGGGGCGCAGGGCACGGTGCTCGCCGGCGGGCGCTATGACGGGTTGATCGAAAGCCTTGGTGGCCCCGCGACGCCGGGCGTCGGCTGGGCGGCCGGGATCGAGCGACTGGCGATGTTGCTGGACGAGCCGGAAGCGCCGCGCGCCGCGGTCTGTGTCATCCCGCGCGAGGGCGGGGCGGACACGCCGGCCATGGCGTTGCTGCAGGAACTGCGCGGCGCGGGGGCGGTCGCCGACATGGCCTATCGCGGCAACCTGAAGCGCCGCATGGCCAAGGCCGATACGCAGGGCGCGTCGATGGTTGCGCTGGTCGGGGCCGACGGGGCGGTGACGGTCAAGTTGCTCGCCACCGGTCGTCAGATCGATCTGTCCGCCGAGGATCGTGACGCCTTCCTGCATGCCGCCACGCTTTATTCATCGGGACTGACCGATGGGGAAGTCGATGGCGAATCGGTGTTGGACGAAATGATCGGCGAATGGCGCGAAGGGCTCTGGCAGGTATCGGATAGCGAATGACCATCGCTCCCGAACGCATCGCCCAGATCGAGGCGCGGCGCGACGAACTGGCGGCGCAGATGGCGACGGGCGACCTGCCCGGCGACCGGTTCGTCGCGGTGTCGAAGGAATATGCCGAACTCGAACCCGTCGCACAGGCGGCGGGCGAGGTGCGGCGGCTGCGCGCCGAGAGCGAAAGCCTCGCCTATATGACGCAGGACGCCGATGACGATCTGCGCGCGATGGCGGTCGAGGAACTCCACGCCAACCGCCAGCAGCTCGACGCTGCCGAACGCGCGCTGGCGCTCGCGCTGCTGCCGCGCGACGCGGCCGACGAACGCGCGGCGATGCTCGAAATCCGCGCCGGCACCGGCGGCGACGAAGCGGCGCTGTTCGCGGGCGACCTGTTCCGCATGTATCAGCGCTATGCCGACAATCGCGGCTGGCGGGTCGAGCTGATCTCGGCATCGGTGTCGGATGCCGGCGGATACAAGGAAGTCGTCGCCAGCGTCACCGGCGCGGGCGTGTTCGCGCGGCTGAAGTTCGAAAGCGGCGTCCACCGCGTGCAGCGCGTACCGGCGACCGAGAGCGGCGGGCGCATCCACACCAGCGCCGCGACCGTTGCCGTCCTGCCCGAAGCGGAGGACGTCGACGTGCAGATCGACGACAAGGATCTTCGCATCGACGTCTATCGTTCGTCGGGGCCGGGTGGCCAGTCGGTCAACACCACCGATTCGGCGGTGCGCATCACCCACTTGCCGACCGGGCTGGTCGTGATCCAGCAGGACGAAAAGTCGCAGCACAAGAACAAGGCCAAGGCGCTCAAGGTCCTGCGTACCCGCCTATACGAGGCGGAGCGCCAGCGGCTGGCCGACGAACGTGCCGGCACCCGTCGTTCGATGGTTGGATCGGGTGACCGCTCCGAACGCATCCGTACCTACAATTTCCCGCAGGGGCGGGTGACCGACCACCGCATCAACCTGACGCTGCATCGCCTGCCCGAAATTCTCGAAGGCGAAATGGAAGAACTGATCGGCGCGCTGATCGCGCAGGACGAAGCGGAGCGGCTGGCGACGCTGGATGCTTGATTCACGCGAAGGCGCGAAGACGCGAAGCGAAGAAAAGAGTTTTCGCGCAGAGGCGCAGAGGGAAGCTGGAAAGCGCCTGACGGCGCGGAACGTCCCCCGGAACACAACCCCTCTGCGCCTCTGCGTCTCTGCGCGAAATCTAGCCTTTTTCTTCGCGCCCTCGCGCCTTCGCGTGAACCCATGACCACGCTTCGCCAAGCGCTGACCGAGGCAGCGGCCCGCATCGCCAACGTCTCGCCCTCCCCCCGCCTCGACGCAGAACTGCTCGCCGCCCATGCCCTTGGCTGCTCCCGCGAGGCGATGCTGCTCGCCCGGCTCGACGATCCGGTCCCGGCGGCGTTCGACGTGCTGGTCGAACGCCGCCTGACCCATGAACCGGTCGCCTATATCACCGGCACGCGCGCCTTCTGGACGATCGAACTGGCGGTCGGCCCCGGCGTGCTGGTGCCGCGCGCCGACAGCGAGACGCTGATCGAGGCGGCGGTCGCGCATTTCGGCGGTAGCGCGCCCGTGCGGATTCTCGACCTCGGCACCGGGCCCGGCACGTTGTTGCTGGCGGCGCTCGCCGAATGGCCGGGGGCGAGCGGGCTGGGCATCGATGCGTCGGAAACGGCGCTCGATTATGCCCGCCGCAACGTGGCCGCCCTTGGGCTGTCGGATCGCGCCGTCCTGCGCACCGGCGACTGGACCGTCGGCATCGACGAACGCTTCGACCTGATCCTCGCCAACCCGCCTTATATCGGGACGACGGAGATATTGCCGCACGAGGTGGCCGGCCATGAACCGGCGGCGGCGCTGTTCGCGGGCACGGACGGGCTCGACGATTATCGCCGGATCGTTCCCGACCTGCCGCGCCTGCTCGCCCCCGGCGGGATCGCGGCGATCGAGATCGGGCATGAACAGGATGATGCGGTCATGGCGCTGGTCTGCTCGGCCGGTTTGCCCGCTCGGCTGGTGCGCGATCTGGGCGGCCGACCGCGTTGTGTGATCGCCGGTTGAAATGCACCGGATCGGACCCATATTTCCCCTTGGATAAGCCGTGCGCAGCCGCTAAGACCGGCTCGGGGCAGGCACCATCGACCAGGTCGTTGATTGCGGGGCGTGGCTCCTTCCATCGTCATGTGCACCACTGTCGTCCGGTGGTCATGGCAGGCGGACGGTGCCCATGCATCGCCTTGCGGATTTGCTCGCATCCGGGATCGGTAGATCGACGGACAGGTAAGGACAGGACAACCAACCCTTGATGAACAATCGTCAGGCCGGCCGCCGTCGCGGTCGCGGTGGCCAGCGTCAGCCGGGAAGCGGCGGCGGCAACCCGCGCGACAACGGCAATCGCATCGACAATCGCGCCCGCGGCAACGCCGCGCAGTTGCTGGAGAAGTATAAGAACCTCGCCGCCGACGCCCAACGCGCCGGCGATCGGGTGAACACCGAATATTATCTCCAGTTCGCCGACCATTATTTCCGGGTGCTCGAAGCCGGCCGCTCGCGCGTCGAGGAACAGCGCCGCGCCCGCGACGAGTTTGACGGCGCGGAGGACGAGGATTTCGATCTCGACGAGAACGAGACCGGCAACGATCGCGGCAACCAGCGTGAAGACCGCGGCAATCGCGAAGATCGTGGCAATCGCGACGATCGCCAACGCGAGGACCGCCAACCACGCGCCCAGCGCGAGGATCGCTATGCCCGCGACGACCGCCAGCCCCGCGAAGACCGCGCGCCGCGCGAGGAGCGTCAGCCACGCGAGGAGCGTCAGCCACGCGAGGAGCGTCAGCCGCGCGAGCGGCTGCGTCGCGACGGCGGCCGGCTGCAGCAGCCTGCCGCCGATCTTGGCGAACAGCGCGGCGTCGAAGGCGAAGTCGGCACCCAGCAGGTCGAAGCGGCTCCGGTAGCGGCGCCTGCGCCCGCTCCAGCACCGGTCGCTGCCGAAGCGGCCGAGGCCAAGCCGGTCCGTCGCCGTACTACGCGTGCCCGCGTCGAAGCGGCACCCGCGGCGGTCGAAGAATCGGCGCCGTCGATCGAGGCGGATCGCCTGCCGCCGGCGCTGTCGGCCGGTGACGATACCGCCGAACGTCCGCGTCGCCGTCGCCGCGTCCGTACCGAGGAAGAAGCCGTACCGCCGGCCGCCTGATCGGATGCGCGACGGCTGAAAACGAAAACGCCCCGGGTCAAACCGGGGCGTTTTTCATGCCGGGCTCAACGCTGCGCGCGCGGTTTCCAGGTGATGACGCGGTAGAGGTAGAACAGCACGATCGCGACCGACATGCCGATCGCGACCGGGCCGACATAATGGTCGAGCTGTTCGAAATTCGATCCCAGCCACAGTCCGGCATAGGCCAGCACCGCGTTCCACACGATGCTGCCGGTGAAGGTCGCGAGGAAGAAGCGCCAGCGCGGCATGCACGCCATGCCGGCGGGCAGCGAGATCATCGTGCGAAAGGTCGGCATGAAGCGGAACACGAACACCGTCTTGCCGCCATGTTTCCGGAAGAAGCGGTGCAGCTTCTCGACATCCTCCCACTCGACCGTCAGCCACCGGCCCCAGCGGTCGACGAACGGCTTCAGCCCGTGATAGCCGAAGCGCCGCCCGATCGCGTACCAGAAATAATTGCCGGCGGTGGTGCCCGCCGTACCCCAGAGCAGTAGCGGCACCATCCCCATGTCGCCGCGCGCCACCGCCATCCCGCCCACGCCCATGATGACCTCCGACGGGATCGGCGGAACGACATTCTCCAGCGCCATCAACAGGAAGATGCCGATATAGCCGCCGCGCGCGATGGCATCGAGGATGAAGGTCGTCATGAGAGTTCGGAACGTGCAGGCAAGGGTTTCGTGCCGTTACCGCGCCGCAACGCGAGCCTCGATCGCGTCCCAGATCATGCCCGCGATGTCGGTGCCGTCGAACTTTTCGATCGCGACGATGCCGGTCGGGGAGGTGACGTTGATCTCGGTCAGCCATTCGCCGCCGATCACGTCGATGCCGACGAAGATCAGCCCGCGCCGCTTCAATTCCGGCCCCAACGCCGCGCAGATTTCGCGCTCGCGCTCGGTCAACTCGGTCTTGGCCGCAGTGCCGCCGACCGCGAGGTTCGACCGGATTTCCCCGGCACCTGGCAGGCGGTTGACCGCGCCCGCGACCTCACCATCGACCAGCACGATCCGCTTGTCGCCCTGCGCCACCGCCGGCAGGAACGCCTGGACCATATGCGGTTCGCGAAAGGCGGTGTTGAACACCTCGATCAGCGACGACAGGTTCTGCGCATCGCTGTCGATCTTGAAGATCGCCTTGCCGCCATTGCCGTGCAGCGGCTTGACCACGATCGAACCGTGCTCGGCGAGGAACGCACGCGCCTCGTCGACCGATCGGGTGATGAGCGTCGGCGGCATGAAGCGCTGATAATCGAGCACGAACAGCTTTTCGGGCGCGTTGCGCACCGATGCCGGATCGTTGACCACCAGTGTCCGGTCGCTGATCCGCTCGAGCAGATGCGTCGCGGTGATATAGCCGAGGTCGAAGGGCGGGTCCTGCCGCATCAGGACGACGTCGGCCTGCTCGCCGAGATCGAGCGAGACCGGATCGCCGAGCGTGAAGTGATCGCCGACCACCCGCTGCACCGTCACCGGAAAGGCCCGCGTCCACACCCGGTCGCCCGACTGGTTCAGGTCCTCGGGCGCGTAATGGAACAGCCGGTGCCCGCGCGCCTGCGCCGACAGCATCAGCGCAAAGGTCGAATCGCCCGCGATGTTGATGCCCGATATGGGGTCCATCTGGACGGCGACGGTCAGCGACATAGGGTATCTCCGGTGGTTCGCGGTTCAGGTAGGCGCGGGTGCCGCGAATGTCACGTCAGCGCAGCGGTTGCCCCGAATCCTTCCAGCGATCGAGGATCTGCGAATCGGCCGGCAGCGCAGGTGCCGCAGGTGCCGCGGGCGCCGCCGTGGCGGCGGGCGCGGGCGGGGGTGGCGCTGCGATCGGTATCGTCACGCTCGGCATGGCGGTGGCGGGTAGCGGCGGGGGCTGCAACGGTCCGGGCAGCGGCTCGCCACCCATATGGCGGTCGCGAAACGCGGCGGGGGTGCCCCACCACCCCTTCCACCGGTGGAAGAAATGCGCGCCGAACACTCCGGTCATCACCAGCCCCCGGTTCCACGACGGCGTGACGGCATAGGTATGGTAATGCGTCGCCAACCCGACCGGTGCGAACACTTCGCCGGTCAAGGCGCGCGCCGCGACCCGCCGGGCGCGCAGCCAGACCGCAGATGCCGGCGTCCGTGCCATCGCTCCGTCGCAGGCAAAGCTGAACTGGCAGCGCGGATGGTCCGATCCTTGAAACACAACGCCGCACACCGTCGCCGGAAAGGCGGGATGCCGCACGCGGTTTAGCACGACCTGCGCCACGGCGCGCTGCCCGGCATCGGGTTCGTTGCCGGCTTCGTAATAGACCGCGCTGGTCAGGCATTGCAGCGCACGGGCGCGATCGAGCTGGGTGCCGCGCAGGACGAAGGGTTGGGCGGCGTGGACTGAGATGTCGGGGCTGTCGTTCGGGACGGGCGGCTGGGGCAGGGCGGTCGTGCCGGTCTCGCCCCGGCGGACGGGGGCGTCGAGCAACAGCAACGCCGCGCCGGGGAAATGGTCGTCGGCTTCATAGCCGAAGCGGGCGGGCGGGGGTGCCGGTTGCGGTTCGCGCGGTTGGAACCGGGCGAGTGCGATTCCTGCGAAGAACAGGGCGATAGCGGTCGCTATCCACCGGTTCCGGTCAAGGGTCGCAAACGCCGCCATCGTGTTGGTCTGTAACCGAAATATGTAGCCACATAGTGAACCAGATCCTCCCCGGGACGGGGAGGGGGACCAGCCGCAGGCTGGTGGAGGGGGATTTCCACGAACGTACCGCCTGCGGACACCCCCCTCCACCACCGCTACGCGGCGGTCCCCCTCCCCGCGGAGCGGGGAGGATCTGGTTACCGCAGATCCGCGCTCCCCAGATCGACCGACGCCGCCGGGATCACCACCAGCCCCGGATACGCTGCGCGCAGCGGTTCGAGGAACTGCTTGGCGTCGCCGACCACGACGATGCTCGCCGCCTTCGGGTCCATCACCCGCGCCGCAACCGACTGGACCGCTGCCGGCCCGACCGCCTCGACCGAGGGGAGGAAGGTCGCGATCCGGGCGAGCGGCACGCCATCGGCGACATAGGTGGCGATGGTGCCGGCAATGCCGCTGGTGCGTTCGATCGTCCGCCCGAAATTGCCGGTCAGCACCGCCTTGCGCGTCGCCAGTTCGGCTTCCGGCGCGGGTTCGGTGCCCAGTCGGCGGAACTCGTCGGTGATGATCTTGACGACCTCGGGTGCCGACGGGTTCTTGGTCTGGGTCGCCGCACCAATCGCACCGCCTGCGCGGCGCGCATCGAGCTCGGAACGTGCGCCATAGGCCAGCCCGCGCTTGATCCGTATTTCCTGGTTGAGCCGCGAGGAGAAGCCGACGCCCAGTGTCGCGTTTGCGACGGCGGCGGGGAAATAATCCTTGTCGTCGCGGGCGATGCCGGGACGCGCAACGACCACGCCGGCCTGTCCGGCGCCGGGCATGTCGACGACGATAACGCGCGGGGCGGGTGGTGCGACTGCTGCGACCGCAGCGGGCGTCGTCCCCGCCGCTGCCCGCCAGTCGCCGAACAGCTTCGTCGCCAGTGCCATGCCGCTATCGGCGGTCAGATCGCCGACCAGGATCAGCGTGGTCTCACCCGGCTGCCACGCGCGGGCATAGGCACCGACGATATCGTCGCGGGTGATCGCCTTCAGCGTCGCCGGCGTGCCGCTGGCTGGATGGCCATAGGGTGCCGCGCCGAACACCGCGCGATCGGCGACCAGGCTCGCCAACTGCCCCGGGTCGGTCAGCGCCACCGACACGCCGTCGATGGTCCGGGTGCGCAGCCGGTCGATCTCTTCCTGTGCAAAGGCGGGGTTGCGCGCGACATCGGCAAGGATGGCGAGCGCGGGTGCGGCCTGTGCCGACCCGACGGTCAGCGTCACGCTCTGCGAATCCCAGCCGGCACCGCTGCCGATGCTGCCGCCAAGCGATTCGATGGCGCGCGCGATCTCGGTCGCCGACCGGGTCTTCGTCCCCTGCGTCAACAATCCGGCAGTCAGTTCACCGACGCCCGCGCCTCCTTGCGGGTCGGCGACCGCACCGCCGCCGCCGACCAGCGCGGCGGTTACGACCGGAAGCCCGCGCTTCTCGACCACGACGACGCGCATGCCGTTGGGCAGGCGGCGTTCGACCGGCACGGGAATCGCGACCTGCACCGGCGCGGCGGGGGCGGGGGGCAGGATGCGCTGACCCTCGGGCGCGGGCGTGTGGATGGCGATGCCCGGCGGCACCGCCAGCGGCGCGGTGACGACGCTGTCGGCGATGGCGATCGTGTCGCTCGCTGCATTGGCTGGCTTGGCGCTGTCAGGCAGATAGCGGATCGTCGCGGCGCGGTTGGCCGCCAGCCAGATGCGGGCGACGCGCTGGACATCGGCGGCGGTGACCCGGCCGATCGCGGCAAGGCCCTTGTCGGCGGCCTGCGGGTCGCGCTCGACGATCACGCCCTGCGCCAGCGCCGACGCTTTCCCCTCCGCCGTTTCGCGCGACAGCAGTTCGGCGGTCGTGATCTCGTTCTTGGCCTCGGCCAGTTCGGCGGGCGTGGGCGGGGTCGCAATCAGGCTGGCGACCTCACGCTTCAGCGCCGCCTCGCCTTCGGCGACCGACTTGCCGCTGGCAAGGATGGCGTAGAGCGACAAGGTGCCCGGCCCCTGCTTGGCGTCGAGCTGCACGCCGACGTCCTGCGCGATCTGGTCGCGATAGACCAGCGACTGGTGCAGGCGCGAATTGTCGCCGCTCGACAGGATCGCGTCGAGTACCTCGAGCGCTGCCTGATCGGGATGATTGGCGGGCGGCAGCGGATAGCTGATGAGGATTGCGGGCAATGGCGTGTTCGCCTCGTACACCGTCTTGGTCACCGGCTGCTCGCGGACCGGTTCGTCGGTGGTCACGCGCGGGATCGGGCGGTTTGGCTTCGCGATCGGCGCGAAATATTCGTCGACCCAGCGGTTGAGCTGCGCCGGATCGAAATTGCCCGCGACCACCAGCACCGCATTGTCGGGCCGGTAATAGGTGGCGTGGAAGGCGCGGATATCGTCGATCGTCGCCGCATCCAGGTCGGCGATCGACCCGATACCCGGCCGGGCATAGGGATGGCGGCTATAGGACACCATCGGCGCGTACAGGCCGAACAGCTTGCCATAGGGCTGGGCAAGGATGCGACTGCGCAATTCCTCCTTCACCACCTCGCGTTCCGACGCGAAGGTCTTGGGATCGACGACCAAGGTCGCCATCCGGTCCGCCTCGGCGAACAACAGCCGTTGCAGATGGTTGGCCGGCACCACCTCGTAATAATTGGTGTAATCGTCGGCGGTGGACGCGTTGTTGTATCCGCCGACATCCTCGGTCAGCCGGTCGAGCTGTTCGGGGACCAGGTTGCGCGTCGCCTTGAACATCAGATGTTCGAACATGTGCGCGAACCCCGACCGTCCGGCGGGATCGTCCTTCGACCCGACATCGTACCAGACCTGCACCGACACGTTCGCGCTCGACGTGTCGCGAATGGCATAGACGCGCAGGCCGTTGGGCAGGGTGCGTTCGGTATAGGCGATCGGCGGGACCGTCGCTTCGGCAGTCGCTAATGGACGTTGTTGCGCATGGGCAGGGGCGAACAGGGCGGTCGAAAGCAGCAGCGCAAGGCCGAGACGCATCGTGAAACTCCGGCAAGGATAAGGCCGGAGGTGTGGGCCGCCCGAACGGCAGGTGTCAACGTATCATCGGTTACCAGCGTCACACCGGACTAGCCGGCGTAACGCTGCGACCGCCGGTTCAGCCCTTCTTGCGCCCTGCATTGGCATAGAGCAGCGCGGCGGCCAGCGCGGCCGATCCGATGCCGATGCCCACGCCGATCGGCACCAGTGGCCATGGCTGTCCCTTCGAAGGCTGTTTCGTGTCGGCAGCCGCGTCGGCCAGACGCTTGGCTTCCTTGGCGGCCGCGGCGACCTCGTTCAGTTCAGTCTTCTCAGTCATGTTCCTCTCCCTCTTATGGCTCTAACGTTTCTCGGCGCCGTAGCGTGCCCGGAAATCGTCGGCGAAAACGGTCAGCGTGTCGCTGGCGATCGCGGCGCGCAGATCGGCCATCAGCGCCTGGTAGAAATAGAGATTATGCTCGGTCATCAGCATCGCACCGAGGATTTCGCCCGCGCGGACCAGATGGTGGAGATAGGCGCGGCTGAAATTGCCGCACGTCGGGCAGGCGCATTCCGGATCGAGCGGTCCCGTATCCTCGGCGAACTTGGCGTTGCGGATGTTGATCGGGCCGGATCGCGTGAACGCCTGTCCGGTGCGCCCCGACCGGGTCGGCAGCACACAATCGAACATGTCGATGCCGCGTTCGACCGCACCGACGATATCGTCGGGCTTGCCGACACCCATCAGATAGCGGGGTTTGTCGACCGGCAACTGCTGCGGCGCATAATCGAGCACGCCGAACATCGCCTCCTGCCCCTCACCCACGGCAAGGCCACCGACCGCATAGCCGTCAAAGCCGATATCGATCAGCGCGTCGGCGGAAGCTTTCCGCAGCTTTTCGTCGAGCGCACCCTGCTGGATGCCGAACAAGGCGGCGCGTGACGCATGGTCCTCGCCCGAATCGAAACCCGCCCGGCTGCGGCGCGCCCAGCGCATCGACCGCTCCATCGCGCGCGCCTGTACGTCGCGGGTCGAGGTCGTCGGCACCAGTTCGTCGAACGCCATGACGATGTCGCTGCCCAGCAGCCGCTGGATTTCCATCGACCGTTCGGGGCTCATCAGATGGCGGGTACCGTCGAGATGGCTCTTGAACTCGACGCCGTCCTCCGACCGCTTGGTCAGCTCGGACAGGCTCATCACCTGATAGCCACCGCTGTCGGTCAGGATCGGCCGGTCCCAGCCCATGAAGGCGTGCAAGCCGCCCAGCCGCGCGACGCGTTCGGCAGTGGGGCGCAGCATCAGGTGATAGGTATTGCCGAGCAGGATATCGGCACCGGCGGCGCGCACGTCCTGCGGCTTGACCGCCTTGACCGTGGCGGCGGTGCCGACCGGCATGAAGGCGGGGGTACGGATCTCGCCACGCTGCATGGCGATGGTCCCGGTGCGGGCGCGGCCGGAGGTGGCGGTGACGGTAAAGGCGAAACGGGGCGGCATAAGGGGTCGCGTCATGCCGGACCTTACCCGCGCTGTCGACCGTTGTCGCGGCTTCGCAAAGGAGAGACATGATGGCCGAACCGCTCAACCCCGGCGACGACGCCGCCCCCGGTACGCCCGGCACCGGCGAGGACATCTGCCCGCGCTGCGGCGGCAAGGGCACGATCGAAGGCGGCGAATGCCAGAATTGCGGCGGGACGGGCAAGGTGATCGAAGGCATCGGTGGCGCCTAAATCCTCCCCGTGCCGGGGAGGAATTTTAGATCGCCGCCAGCGCCTGCTCGAAATCGGCAATCAGGTCGTCGGCATCCTCGACCCCGATCGAGATGCGGACCAGATTGTCGGTAATCCCCAGCGCCGCCTTGCGCGCATCGGGCACCGACAGATGCGTCATCCCGGCCGGATGGCTCGCCAGCGTCTCGGTCCCGCCGAGGCTGACCGCGAGCTTGGCGATGGTCAGCGCGTCTAGGAACGCGAACGCCTCGCGCTCGCCGCCCTTCAGGTACAGCGAGAAGGTCGAACCACCGCCGGTGCAGTGGCGGCGATAGATATCGGCCTGGCGGTCGTCCTTGAGGAAGCCGAGATAGCCGACCCGCTCGACCTTGGGATGGTCGCGCAGGAACGCGCATACCTTTTCCGCATTCTCGCCCGCCCGGCTCATCCGCAGTTCGAGCGTCTCGAGCGACCGCAACAGCATCCACGCCGTGTTCGGGTCGCAGATCGTGCCGATGGTGTTGCGCATCGAGCGGATGGTGTTGATGTGCGCCTTTGATCCCAGGACACCGCCCGCCACCAGGTCACTGTGGCCGCCCGCATATTTGGTGAGCGAGTAAACGACGAGGTCGGCGCCGTGCTGCAGTGGTTGCTGCCAAAGTGGTCCCAGAAACGTGTTATCGATCGCGATCGGCGGTTTTTCGGCGTTATCGCCGAACACGGCGTCGCGGGCGGCCGCGACCGCTTCGATATCGACCAGCGCGTTCGTCGGGTTGGCCGGGCTTTCGAGGTAGATCAGCGGCACGCGGCCTTCGGCCTTGCGCAGCACCGCCTCGATCTCATCCTGCGTGGCACCTGCCGGAAAGTCGAGATAGTTCACCCCAAAGCGCCCAAGCACGCGGCCGATCAGCGTCTCGGTCGCGGCATAAAGCGGCCCCGAATGGATGATGGTGTCGCCCGGCTGGACCATCGACAGGAAGAGCGTCGCGATCGCGGACATGCCGCTGGAAAAGACCAGCGCGTCCTCCGCCGCTTCCCACACGCCCAGCCGATCCTCGAGGATTTCCTGGTTCGGACCGTTGAAGCGCGAATAGACCAGCCCTTCGGCCCCGCCGGGACGCTTGCCGGTCACGCCCTCGAAATGGCGCTTGCCCGCCGCGGCGTTGGGAAAGACATAGGTCGAGGTAGCGAAGATCGGCGGTTTCAGCGATCCTTCGGACAACACCGGGTCATAGCCATGCCCCATCATCAGCGTCGCCGGCTTCAGCCGCCGCCCGCCGACCGTGTCGACCGAGGGTTTTGGACGGCGACGTGGCGGGACGCCGGTCAGATCGGCTTCGGTTTCGTCGGACATTGCGAGTCTCTCCTGCTTTGCGGCGGCAGGGTAACGATAGTTACGGTAGAAACCAAATGCGGCGGTCGCACCCGTCCGTCGTCCCGGCCTCCGCCGGGATGAGGAGAATTATGAAGTGATCCCGATCACCGACAATTGCCGTCCATAATCCGGCTCGCCGCGATGGGTCGCGCGGCGGAAGCTGTAGAAGCGATCCGCCTGCGCATAGGTGTCCTGACCCAACGCCTCGATCCGCCGCACGCCCGCCGTCGCCAGCCGGTGGACGACATAGGCTTCGAGGTCGAACCGGGCATGGCCGGGACGGTTTTCGGCAAAGAAGCGTTCATTGGCCGGATCGGTCGCACAGAAGCGTTCGACGAAGCCCATATCGACCTCATAGCTCGCCCGCGCGATACACGGGCCGATCGCGGCGGCAATGCGGTCGGCGCGGGCGCCCAGCTTTTCCATCTGCGCGATGGTCGCGTCGGTGATCCCGGCGAGCGCCCCCTTCCACCCGGCATGGGCGGCACCGACCACCCCGGCCTGCATGTCGGCGAGCAGCACCGGTGCGCAATCGGCGGTGACGATGCCGAGCAATATGTCGGGCCGTTCGGTGACCATCGCATCGCCCTGCGGCCGGTCGGCGTCCGGAAAGGCGGTCAGCACGCGGACGACCGATGCCGAATGCGTCTGGTACAGCCCGCACAGCGCCGCGCCCGGCAGCACCGCCGCCACGGCACGCGCGCGGTTCTCCGCCACCGCCGCCGGATCGTCGGCCGAGCCGAGCCCGACGTTCAGCCCGGCGACGACCCCGTGCGACACACCGCCCCGCCGCCCGAGAAAGCCGTGCGCCGCGCCGTCCAGCGCAGCGGCGCGGATCACCTCGACCTCGCTCACAGCGCCACCCGCATCACGTCATCCACATCCCGATGATTGCCGACCATGAAGTCGTACGTACCGACCCGTTCGAAGCCATAGCGTTGATAGAAGCGCCGGGCGCGATGATTGTCGACGAACACCGACAGATAGCATTCGTCCGCGCCGGTCGCGCGCGCCTGTTCGAGCATATGCTCCATCATCCGCGCGGCAAGGCCGCTGCCCTGCCATGGCCCGCAAACATAGAATTGGCGCAGTTCGATCGGCTTGCCCTGTGGCGTGAACGGCAGCGAGGGCGGGCCGAGCTTGGCGTAGCCGGCGGCGTCATCGCCCGCCATCGCCAACACGACATGATAGCGCGGGTCGGCCAGTTCGGCGTTCCATTTGTCGGGCGTGTGATTGGTCAGGAACGCGGCAAGATCGGCGGGGTCGTAGAGATGGCCGAACGTCTCGGTAAAGGTCTCCGCCCCGATCTTCGCCAGCAGCGCGGCATCGGCGATCGTCGCGCGGCGCAGCACCGGGGTCATGCGAACCCCGCCGGGACCGGCCAGCCGGGGCTGGTGATCGCGATCGCCTTGAACAGGCTGCCCATCTGTTCGTCCTCCACCAACCGGTCGCGATCGGCGCGCAGTCCCTCCGCCCGGTCCGGCGACTTGGACGACAGCGCCTGCACCCGCGCGTCGATGCCGAGCGCCTTCAGCAGCGCGCCCTGTTCGACCGGGCCGTAGGCCACAGCATCCTCCGCTCGTGCAGCCTCGGCGAGCGTCGCGAAATCGACATGCGCGGTCAGATCCTGTTCGCCCGGCTGGTCGTACGGGTTGACAAAGCCATGACCACGCACCGCCTGCAACGTGTCGCCGATCGCCGGGCCGCTATAGCCATAGTCGATGATGATCGCGCAGCCGCCCTGCGCGACGAGCCGCTTGGCAAGCTGGCGCAGGATGGCGACCGATGCGGGCGCGGTTTCAAGGACCGATCCGACCGGCGCGTCGCGCAGGTGTGGCGGAATGATCGGGTCGAAGCCGCGCTGTCCCACGATCGGCAGGAACAGCGTGTCCTGACACGCGACCAGCCGTTCGCGCCAGCCCTCCGCCGTCTTGACCAGTTGCCGGATCGGCAGCGCATCGAAGAATTCGTTGGCGACGACCAGCAGCGGGCCATCCTCGGGCAGGCCGACACTGTCCATCGCCCATTCGGCCTGCGGCACGCGCTTCGCCTGTTCGGCACGCAGCGTGGGGCTGGTTTCGACGAAATGGACGGCGGGCGTGCAGCCGGCCGAGGCCATCGCGCGCAGCGCATCGGCGGCGAGCGTCCCGCGGCCGGGGCCGAACTCGACATAGCGCGCTGCCGGACGGCCCGCGCGATCCCATTGGTCGGCCAGCGACAGGCCGATCAGTTCGCCGAACATCTGGCTGATTTCGGGCGCGGTGGTGAAGTCGCCGTTCGCGCCCAGCGGATCGCGCGTTGCATAATAATGCGCATTGGCCGCGCCCATGAACTGGGCGAGGCTGATCGGCCCGGCAAGGGTGATCGCGCGGGCGAGCCGTTCGGGGAGGGCGCTATCCATCGATCCTCCCCGGCACGGGGAGGGGGACCGCCGCGAAGCGGTGGTGGAGGGGGGTGGCGGCAGACGCTACGGTTGTGGCGGAGGCACCCCCCCTCCACCAGCCTGCGGCTGGCCCCCCTCCCCACAGGGTGGGAAGGAATTTCAGGAGCTTCACGCCACGCTCTCCGTGCCGGCGATCGGTTCCACTCGCACGCGGCGCTTCCTCGCGGTCGCGATCAGGTAGATGCCGCCCGCGATCATCGGCAGCGTCAGCCATTGGCCCATGTGAAGCCCGGTCGCCTGCGCGAATTCGACCAGCTGTGCATCGGGTTCGCGCCAGAATTCGACGAAGAAGCGCGACAGGCCGTAGCCGAGCAGGAACGCGCCGACCAGCTTGCCCGGCTGGTAGCGGGCATCGGTCTTCCAGAACAGGAACCACAGGACGAGGCCGAGCAGCAGCCCTTCGAGGCCCGCTTCGTACAGTTGGCTGGGATGGCGCGCCGGGTCGAGCCCGCCGGGAACGGTGCGGGGGAACACGATCGCCCATGGCACGTCGCTCGGCCGGCCCCACAGCTCGCCATTCACGAAATTGGCCAGCCGCCCGAAGAATAGCCCGAACGGGGCGCAGCACGCGACATAGTCATGGACGCGCAGCCAGTTCAGGCCGTGCTTGCGCGACAGCAGGATGATGCCGACCATGGTGCCGATGGCGCCGCCATGGAACGACATGCCGCCGTCCCACAGCCGCAGGATCTTGATCGGGTCGAGGATCATTTCGGGTGCGTAGAACAGCACATAGCCGATCCGCCCGCCCAGGATGATGCCGAGCGTCGCGTAGAAGACGAAGTCGTCGGCATGACGCCGCGCCATCGGTGCGCCCGGCTGGTCGAGCAGCTTGAGCAGATACCACCAGCCGATCAGGATGCCGGCGATATAGGCCAGCGAGTACCATTTGAGCTGGAAGAAGCCGAGGTTCAGCGCGACCGGGTCCAGCCCGAGGTCGCTGTAGCGGATATGGCCCGCGGCCATGCCGAGTTCGCCGGTGGCGGCGGCGAGGGTGGAAAGGATCAAGAGGAACGCTCCGGCTGTGTGGCGGCGGGTAATATCGGGCTTGGCGGCATAGGGAAACAGAAACTCCTCCCCGGCACGGGGAGGGGGACCATGCGCAGCATGGTGGAGGGGGCGTCGGCAAACGAGACGTAAGCGTTTGGGGCCAACCCCCTCCACCATCCGCTGCGCGGACGGTCCCCCTCCCCGTGCCGGGGAGGATTTGCTAGGGCACGGTAATGGCCGGACCTTCCACGCCCCGCATCACCCGCCGCAACCTGCTGATCGGCGGCGGGGCGGGGGTCGGGTTGATCGTCGCATGGGGCCTGTGGCCGCGCCGCTACGGCGTCAATCTCGCCGCGGCCGAGGGCGAGAGCGTGTTCGGCGCCTATCTGAAGATCGGCAGCGACGGACAGGTGACCGTCGCCGTGCCGCAGACCGAACATGGTCAGGGCGTCTATACCGCCCTGCCGCAGATCGTCGCCGACGAACTGGGCGCCGACTGGCGGACGGTCGCGGTGGAGGCGGCGCCGATCAACCCGCTCTATGCCAATCCGCTGGCCGCCGGCATCCTGTTCGGCGACGCGCTGGCGCTGCTCCCGCAAGCGACGCGCGCCACCCATGCCGAGCGTAGCGCGCTGATGCTGACCGCAGGATCGACCTCGGTCCGCCGGTTCGAGGCACCGTTGCGCGCGGCGGGTGCTGCGGCACGGGTGTTGCTGTGCAAGGCGGCGGCGCGGGGCTGGGGCGGCGACTGGCGCAGTTGCGGCACTGCCGACGGGTTCGTGGTGATGGGGGAGCGGCGCGAACGCTTCGGCGTGCTGGCCGAACGCGCCGTACGCGAGAACCTGCCCGGCGGCGAGCTTCCCTTGCGTACCGGCGACGACAAGCGGTTGATCGGCACGCCCGCCCCCCGGCTCGACGCGCCCGCCAAGGTCGATGGCAGCGCGACCTTCGCCGGCGACGTCCGCAAGCCCGGCATGGTCTTCGCCTCGATCCGACAGGGGCCGATCGGCGATGCGAAGCTGCTGAGCGTCGACAAGGCGGCGGCCGAAGCGGTGCCGGGCGTGGTCAGCGTGATCGAGACCGATCGCTGGGTCGCGGCGGCGGCGGCGACGTGGTGGGCGGCCAATCGCGCGGTCGATGCAATGGCGCCGCGTTTCGAAACGCACGGGCTGGTCGACGACCGTTCGATCGCCTCCGCGCTCGATTCCGCGCTGGCGGGGGAGGGGGCGAGGGTCCATGACGTGGGCGATGTCGACGCCGCGTTCGCGGGCGGGCGGACCCAGACCGCGACCTATCGTGTCCGCGCCGCGCTCCATGCCGCGATCGAGCCGACCAGCGCCACCGCCGAATGGAATGACGGCACGCTGACGTTATGGATGCCGACGCAGGCGCCGACGCTGGCCCGCGCCGCCGCCGCCCGCGCGATCGGTATCGGCGAGGACCGGGTGATCCTGCATCCGACGATTGCGGGCGGGTCGTTCGGCGCCAATCTCGACCACCGCGTCGCCGAACAGGTCGCGGTGCTGGCACGACGGCTGGAGCGGCCGGTGCAGCTGACCTGGTCGCGCGGCGAGGACTGCCTTGCCGATCGCTACCGCACCCCTGCCGCCGCGCGGATGACGGCGCGGCTGGGGCGGGGCGGCAGCATCCTGGGCTGGCGGGCGCAGATCGCAGCGCCGCGCACCGGGCGCGATCTGACCCGGCTGCTGCTGGGCGGCGACGTGGCGGCGTCGCTCGGCATGGCACTGCCCGGCGACCGCGGCGATGCGCTGGCGACCGAGGGCGCGGTGCCGGCCTATGGCGTGCCGAACGTCGCGGTCGATCACCATCCCGTCGACCTGGGCCTGCCCGCCGGCTGGTGGCGGTCGGGGGCGCATAGCTACACCGCCTTCTTCACCGAATGTTTCCTCGACGAACTGGCCGGCTTTGCGGGAATGGAGGCGCATTCGTTCCGCATCGCGATGCTGGGCGGTGACGTCGCGCTCGCCCGCTGCCTGTCGACGGTCGCGACGATGGGCGGGTGGCAGGGCGGGGTGCCCGGCAGCGCGCAGGGCATCGCCTGTCACCGGATGCGCGGATCGGCGATCGCCTGCATGGCGGAGGCGCATCTCGACGGGGGGCGGGTCAAGGTCGACCGGCTGGTCGTCGCGGTCGATTGCGGGCGGGTCATCAACCCCGATCTGGTGCGGCAACAGGTCGAGGGCGGGCTGCTCTTCGGCATGGCGCAGGCGGTCGGCGCGGCGACCGGGTTCGACGCGAACCTGCCCGCCGTGCGGGGGTTCGGGGGGCTGAACCTGCCACGGCTGGCCGATAGTCCCGAGATCATGATCGAACTGATCGAATCGGATGCCGATCCGGGCGGGGTCAGCGAATTGGCGGTGCCGGTCGTCGCCCCCGCCATCGCCAACGCGCTGCACGCCGCGACCGGACGGCGCTATCGCACGCTGCCGCTGCTCGGGTGAAGGAAGAAGAGTGTTTTCGCGCAGAGGCGCAAAGGACGCAGAGAATGAGGTGCGCTTGGAAATGCTTCGCGCTTAAGCGCCTTCTGTATTCGGTTGCAGCGGCCCAAGCGGTCTCCCGGTCGCGAAACGCCGGCCAATAACGCAACCCCTCTGCGCCCTTTGCGCCTCTGCGCGATTACAGATCTTCTTCTTCTCGGCACCTTCGCATGGACTGAATCCCCTTGCACCAAAGCCGAAGCTCGCGCGTTACACGGCGCCATGGACCTGCCGCCGAATCACCCCGCCATCCCGAAGCGCCGCGTCGGCGTGTTGCTGATGAACCTCGGCACGCCCGACGATCCCTCGCCGCGATCGGTGAAGCGTTATCTCGCCGAATTTCTGTCCGACCGCCGCGTGGTCGAAATCCCGCCGATCGCGTGGCAGCCGATCCTGCGCGGCATCATCCTCAACACCCGACCGAAGAAATCGGCCCATGCCTATCAGCAGGTATGGAGCGACCAAGGCTCCCCGCTCGCCGCGATCACCCGCGCGCAGTCGGAGGCGATGCAGGGTCAGTTTGGGGACGGGGTCGTGATCGACTGGGCGATGCGTTACGGCAATCCCTCGATCGCCAGCCGGATCGAAACGCTCCGCCAGCAGGGCTGCGATCGCATTCTGCTCGCCCCGCTCTACCCGCAATATTGCGCAGCAACGACCGCAACCGCCAATGACAAGGCATTCGCGCATCTCGCCAAGCTGCGCTGGCAGCCGGCGATCCGCACCCTGCCACCCTATTATGACGACCCGCTCTATATCGACGCCCTGGTGACGACACTGCGCGAGGATTTGGCGAAGCTGTCGTTCGAACCCGACGCGATCGTCGCCAGCTTCCACGGCATGCCCAAACGGACACTGGAACTGGGCGACCCCTATCACTGCCATTGCCAGAAGACCGCACGGCTCGTGCAAGAGGCGCTTGGCCATCCGCTGACCGTCGCGTTCCAGTCGCGCTTCGGCCCCGCGAAATGGCTCGGCCCCGCCACCGACGAAACGCTGGTCGAACTGGCAAAGGCCGGCAAGCGCCGCGTCGCGATCTTCGCACCCGGGTTCTCGGCGGACTGTCTGGAGACGCTGGAGGAACTGGCTATCCGCGGCAAGGAAAGCTTCGAAGAAGCGGGCGGTACCGATTTCGCCTATCTTCCTTGCCTGAACGCCGAGCCGACAGGCAATAAAATGTTGCGCAACATTATCGCGCGCGAACTTGCGGGCTGGATCGACCCCGCCTAGCAGTAACGGAAATTGATCAGGAGAGAATGCATGGCACGGGTAGCGATCGTCACCGGCGGCACGCGCGGTATCGGCGAGGCGATCAGCCTCGCGCTGAAGGATATGGGCGTGACCGTCGCCGCCAACTATGCCGGCAATGACGAAAAGGCGAAGGCATTCACCGAACGCACCGGCATCGCCGCGTTCAAATGGGACGTGGGCGATTTCGAAGCGACCCAAGCCGGCGTCAAGCAGGTCGAGGAAGCGATCGGCCCGGTCGATATCGTCGTCAACAATGCCGGCATCACCCGCGACGGCACGCTGCTGAAGATGACGTACGAGATGTGGGAAGACGTGATCCGCACCAATCTCGGCGGCTGCTTCAACCTCGCCAAGGCGACCTTCCCCGGCATGCGCGACCGTAAATGGGGCCGTATCGTCAATATCGGCTCGATCAACGGGCAGGCGGGCCAATATGGTCAGGTTAACTATGCCGCCGCCAAGTCGGGCATCCATGGCTTTACCAAGGCGCTGGCACAGGAAGGTGCGCGGTTCGGCGTGACCGTCAACGCGATCGCGCCGGGCTATATCGACACCGACATGGTCGCTGCGGTTCCGGCCGATGTCCTCGAAAAGATCGTGGCGAAGATCCCGGTCGGTCGTCTGGGCCAGGCCAGCGAAATCGCGCGCGGCGTCGCGTTCCTGTGTTCGGAAGAAGGCGGGTTCGTGACCGGCTCGACGCTGAGCATCAACGGCGGCCAGCATATGTATTGATCGTGGTCCCGCGGGCATCCCGCGGGTTCGATGGTTCGAAAACGCCCCGGTGAAAGCCGGGGCGTTTTTTGTGCGACTATCTACGCGCGGGCCGACCTGCCTAGCCCTGCACTGTCCCGGGAGGACCAGCGCCGCGGTCCAGCATCGAAACGCAGTCGGTCCGCGAGCGCAACCGTAGCGCGGTCTCTCGATACCCTTTTTTCATCGAGCATCATCTGGCTGAAGGCGATGCGGGCATGGTCGCCGATACGGGCCCCGGCCTTCGCCGGGGCAGGCTCCGGACGACTTCCCAGCCAAATGGTCCAGCGCCATGACGGTAACGCTGTCTTGCTTGGCTGCGGCCACCACCTACGCGGCGGCACGGCGGAGTCTCAACCAAGCTAGAGTCGGGTGACATGCCCCGTTCGTCCTGAGTAGCCATTGAGCTTGTCGAAATGGCGTATCGAAGGACTGCTTGGGGCTGGTGCTTCGATACGGGTCTTCGACTAGCTCAGCCCCTGCTTAGCACGAACGCTTCTACCTCTTGTCATCACGCTATAGGGTCCGATCCACCCGCATCGAACCGGACGCCATCCCGGCGCAGGCTGGTTCTCCCGACGATAGCGAGCAGCAGGAGCCGCCTGCGACCCCAGCCTTCGCTGGGGTGACGTTTCTATGTAGGTGAATCAAACGCGAGCGACGTTCGTAAAAATCTCGGCTCGATCCGGGGTAGTTAAACGTCGCCCGTATTTGTATCGGCTTAAATCACGTCGTTACGCAGAAAATAGTGCGACCGTGCGATACTTTGCGTTTACTATACGGCGCATGGACCGACGCGATCTCCTCCGTGCTTTCGTCGCGCTTCCGCTGATCTCTTCCGGCCGCGCCGTTGCCGCGCCGGACGCTTCCGGCATCGACGAGGATTTCGCGGTTTTGCGCGCGGCGATGGCAATCCATCCCGGGGCACATCGTTATCTGTCGCCGGGGGAATTGGCCCGTCATCTCGCGGCATTCGAATCGGACTATGCCGCCGGCGTACGCGCGGCATCGTACGATCGATGCTACCTCGCTTTGTCCCGCTTCCTGACCACCATCCGCTGCGGACACAGCTATCCCAATTTTTTCAACCAGACCGATCCGGCGGTGAAGGCCCTGTTCGACCGGCCCACCCGATTGCCGTTCGATTTCGAATGGATTGGTCGGTCGATGATCGTCACCGCCGATCACAGCGGTACGAACGCACTGCCACGCGGGGCCCGCATCACCGCGGTCGACGGACGCGACGTCGGCGACATTCTCGATACGCTGATGCCCTATACGCGCGGCGACGGGCATAATGACGGCAAGCGCCGGTCGCTGCTGGGGGTGCGCGGGGCAGAGGATATCGAATATTTCGACGTCTTCCACGGACTGCTGCTGCCACCGATCGGGGGCGTGCATCGCCTGGCCTTGGTGCAGCCCGACGGTCGGGCAACCCGGGTCGAAGTGCCGGCGATTGGACTGGCCGCCCGACAGGCGACGATGACTCGCGTGCGCGAGGACAGCGACGCCCCGCGCTGGACCTATCATGTCCGGCCGGACGGGGTCGCCGTGCTGGACATGCCCGGTTGGGCGATGTGGAACTCGAAATGGGACTGGAAAAGCTGGCTTTCGGATCGCCTCGACGAGGCGGCGACCACCCATGGCCTGGTGGTCGACCTTCGTCGGAACGAGGGTGGCGACGATTGCGGTGACCCGATTCTGGCGCGATTGATCCAACGCGATCTGATCGGCTGGACCTTCGAACCGAAGGTGCGGTTTCGCGAGGTGCCGGCGACGCTCGCGCCGCACGTTTCCACGTGGGATGACGGTTTCCGGCGCATCGGGGTGCGCGGCGCCGATCTGGGCGGCGGCTGGTACGGCCTGCCCGACCGCGCAAGGCCGGTGCCGATCCGGCCGGATGCGAAACGTCTCGACGTGCCGGTCGCGGCGCTGATCGGCCCTGCGAACAGTTCGGCGACCTTTGGTTTCATCTATGCGGCACGGCGCAGCGGCCGCGTCAGGATGTTCGGTGAACCGACCGGCGGCAACCGGCGCGGAATCAATGGCGGCGGCTTCTTCTTTACGAAGCTGCCGGGCAGCGGCATCGAGTTCGACCTGCCGCTAATCGGCTATTTTCCGACGACGCCGCAGCCCGATGCCGGGATTGAACCGGACGTCGTCGTTCCGGTGACAGTCGAAGCGATCGCGACGGGACGCGATCCCGTACTTGACGCCGCCGCGGCATGGGCGGTGGCGCATCGCGCCGGTCCAGTGCGCGGCTGACCAGGCGTTCCGCTGCGGCATCCGCGCGGATGTTTCGATGGCGCACCGGACCGATTGGCCGTCGGGACGGAACGGCGCTCGCCGCCCGCCCTTGGCTCAATATCCCAGATCGCGCAGCGCGGTCTCGACGAACGCCGCATCCGCCTGCACCCGGCCGATGATCTCGACCGATCCGGCATCGACCGCACGCGCCAGCAGCACGACATAGGGTTCGTCGCCCGGCGCGACGGGCACGACCACGTTCGGCGTCGCGGCGGGGCGGGCGCCGGTGCGCTCGATCCATTCGGCGAACTCGCCTTCGCCCACCCCGGCGCGATTGGCGCGGGCGAGCAGGCGGGCATGGCCTTCGTGCGGCGTGCCGAACAGCAGGCGGACCAGCGTTTCCACCGGTGCGCGCGGATCGACGGTCAGTCCGGCACCCGCCAGCATCGCCGCATAGCCCGCCGCGTCGCGGTCGCTCGCGATCAGAAAGTCATAGGCTGTGGCCAGCGCCTCGGGTGATGCCGGTGCCGTCTCGATCGTCCGGCGCGTCGCGACCAGTTGTTCGGCCAGCGTCGGGGCAGGCTTCACGGCCGGGGTCGTGGGGGTGCTGGGGGCGATCGGTGCGCTCGGGCCGTCGGCCCATGCGGTGGCGGTGGCGAGCACGGGGGTGCGGCGTGGGGCGCTGGTGCGGCGCGCCTCGGTCAGCTCGGCGGCGAGCTGCGACTGCACGCTGGCGTCGACCACTTCCTTCCAGTTGATGACGCCATACAGGTAATCGATCGCCTCGCCGTCCGACGAAAACGGCATCAGAATGCCGCGATACAGCATCGGAAAGCCGCGATGGCCGACGAATTCGGCCTCGAACCCGATCGGCGCGCGGTTGGCGATGATCTGCAGATAATGGTCGGTCAGCCGCGACAGCAGCGATCGCGACGGCACCTGCGACAGGCGGACGATCGACGAATCGGTGCCGCTTTCCTCGCGCAGGGCGTGGCCGAGGAAGCGGATCTCCGCATCGTCCTGCCCGCCGGTGAAATCGAGCAGTACGCTGTTCGGGCCGAAATCGGCGATGCCTGCGGGGTCGAGCGACTCGATCAACGGGCACGGCCGGCCGTTCAGCAGCGACACCCAGTAGTTGTACGCCCGGACATGCATCCGCCGCTCGTCGGTCCCGACGGAGACCACTTCGCTACCAACGCCCTCCCGGTCCCCATCCCCCCGCTCCGAAGGCCCACCCACGATATCCATATTCAGATCCCCATGGGCCTTCTGCCCGATTGCTCGCCTTGTGTACCACGCGTGGTAAACGTCGGGTAAAGCGCGTGGCTACCCTTTCCGGTGTAAATCCACTTGCCACCCCCGCCCCCCGCTGCTAATCGCCCGCGTCCAGACGGCAAACCGTCCCGGGCCGCTTTAGCTCAGTTGGTAGAGCATCGCATTCGTAATGCGGGGGTCACAGGTTCGAGTCCTGTAAGCGGCACCACTTCCCTCAAGCCACTAAATTGCTTAGGGATTTTACGAAAGTTCAGGCTTAGCGCGATTGGCTGCTACAAACGTAGTGAGGCAGTAGCGTGTCGACTCATCTGTATCGTTGCCAAGGCGGAACCTATTATTTTCGCCGGGCCATCCCGACGAATTTCCGCGATCGCTTCGGCGGTCGCAGGGAATGGATCGCGTCTTTGCGCACGAAGGACCGGGTAGAAGCTAAGAGATTACTGCCTGCGCTCGTTCAGGCGTTCGATGCAGCTATGAATGAGGGGCAATCGCCCTCACTGGCTTCATACGGCCCCGAACAGAATGAAGTTAGTCGCGCCATAGGGAAACCAGTTGGAGCGGCGCAACGGCCTTCTGTAGCCCTATTGGCCACGTTCGAAACGTATGCGCTCGAACAAGGATTGAGTAGCCCCTAGATTTCTAGACGCCTTCCGCCTTCAAAACGTGCTGCCGTTCGAACGCGACGGGCGACAGCATCCCATTCCTGAG